>CAWDMF010000051.1:0-24768 GCA_963803185.1 uncultured Gammaproteobacteria bacterium
GACGTTGACTATGTCCACTACGGCGCAAGTATCGGCAAAGATGGTTTTACTTTCGCTGTTGAAAAAAATGATATCGATGATGGCAGTAGTATCGACAATGTTCGTTTTGTAGCTAGCTACGGTATTGATTTCGAACTTTAAGAGATCAGACGTATTAATGAGGGTCTGAATATCCAGGCCATTAATGGTTTAAGCCTGTCCTCGATCAACGGGGGCAGGCATCTTCCGAGGAGTAACTAATATGAAAATGATTACTGCAATCATTAAACCTTTCAAACTGGATGATGTGCGCGAAGCATTATCTGAAATTGGTGTGCAGGGTATTACGGTAACAGAAGTAAAAGGCTTTGGTCGTCAGAAAGGCCATACCGAATTGTATCGTGGTGCTGAGTACGTTGTTGATTTTTTACCTAAAGTAAAAGTTGAGATTGCGGTTGATACTGATGTTGCTGAAAAAGTAATTGAAGCCATCCGCGGTGCTGCAAATACCGGCAAAATTGGTGATGGCAAAATTTTTGTTTCGACTATTGAAGAAGTTGTGCGTATTCGTACAGGCGAAGCTGGCGTTGAAGCGCTGTAGTTATCATCTATCGATATCGTAATTTTTATTTAATTTAATTTGGAGGATCTCAACGTGGATCAAGTACTCGAATTACAATACGCACTCGATACCTTTTATTTTCTGGTATGCGGTGCGTTAGTTATGTGGATGGCTGCTGGCTTCTCGATGTTAGAAGCGGGTCTGGTTCGTTCAAAAAACACTGCTGAAATTTTAACCAAGAACGTGGCGCTGTTCGCTATCTCTTGTATCATGTATATGGTCTGCGGATACGCGATCATGTATGGCGGTGGTTATATGTTAAGTGGCATCGCACTGGATGGTGCCGCCAATGCCGATGCTTTAGCTGCTACTGTTCTGGCTGAGTCGCAAGAAGCCGGTTTTGCTGGTGATTCTGTTTATTCAGACGCATCTGATTTCTTCTTCCAGGTGGTTTTCGTGGCAACAGCTATGTCGATTGTTTCCGGTGCCGTGGCGGAACGTATGAAGCTTTGGAGCTTCCTGGTATTTGCTATTGTTATGACCGGTGTTATCTACCCTATGGAAGGCTCATGGACCTGGAACGGTGATGATGTATTTGGTCTGTATAACCTGGGTGACCTTGGTTTCTCTGACTTTGCAGGATCGGGCATTGTCCATATGGCCGGTGCTTCTGCAGCGTTAGCCGGTGTCTTACTGCTTGGCGCTCGTAAAGGCAAATATGCTGCTGATGGCTCGGTGACACCTATTCCAGGTGCTAACCTGCCGTTAGCTACTTTAGGTACCTTCATTTTATGGATGGGCTGGTTCGGTTTCAACGGTGGTTCAGTGTTAAAACTGGGTGATATTGCCAGTGCTAACTCTGTCGCCATGGTTTTCTTAAATACTAATACCGCAGCAGCGGGTGGCGCGATAGCGGCAATAATTACAGCGCGTTTATTATTTGGCAAGGCTGATTTAACCATGCTGTTAAACGGTGCATTAGCTGGCCTGGTGGCGATTACTGCTGAACCATCTACACCAACTCCATTATTAGCTACCCTGTTCGGTGCTGCCGGTGGTGTGTTAGTTGTGTTCTCAATCGTGTTCCTCGACAAACTGAAAATTGATGACCCGGTCGGTGCGATTTCTGTACACGGCACATGTGGTTTCCTGGGGTTGATGCTGGTTCCGTTAACCAATGATGGTGTTAGCTTCTCTGGTCAGTTAATCGGTGCGGGCACAATCTTTGCCTGGGTATTTGTGACCAGTTTTGCAGTGTGGTTTATCCTGAAGATGATTATGGGTATCCGTGTCTCTGCAGAGGAAGAGTACGAAGGCGTCGATATTGGCGAGTGTGGCCTCGAAGCCTATCCAGAATTTACTGGCAAATAATAGACTCCTGCTAGTATTGTGGTTGGTCGAGCACTTCGGTGCTCGGCCTTTTTATTGTGCGCCATGTTATGGCGTGTTCTACTTTGTTGTGTTTTGTTGTTTGGTATTTACGGCTGATTTCTACTCTGGCATTGCGGTTCTCGCCAGCGGGGCGAAACCCGCAATTGTATAAACCGTAAATACCGAACAACAAAACTCAAAAGCTAACCATTATTGATGCAAAGTGTACCTAACTTGTGGTAAAAAGGCTGCCGAGTCTATTTGTAACAAAATCCTACATTACCAGGAGTCAAAATGAAATTAATCAAGGCGATTATCAAACCCTTTAAGCTGGATGATGTGCGCGAGGCACTATCAGAAATCGGTGTAACGGGTATTACTGTATCGGAAGTAAAAGGCTTTGGACGTCAAAAAGGCCACACCGAATTGTATCGCGGGGCAGAGTATGTGGTCGATTTTCTTCCTAAAGTTAAAGTTGAAACAGTTGTTGATGATGAAATGGTAGATAAAATCATTGAAGCAATTAGTAGAGCGGCCAGTACCGGAAAAATTGGTGATGGAAAAATCTTCGTGTTAAATGTTGAGCAGGCGGTGCGTATTCGTACTGGTGAAACCGGTAGTGACGCGCTTTAGCAGCAGTGAATAGTAAATAGTGAATAGTGAAAAATAATGATGAAAAAATTTAATAATTATTTAACAGCGTTTAGCTTGTTGCTGTTGCCGGTTATTGCACAGGCGGACACACTGGATTCGGGCGATACTGCCTGGATACTCACCTCAACCGCGCTGGTTTTGTTTATGACATTGCCCGGGCTGGCGTTGTTTTATGGTGGCCTGGTGCGGGCTAAAAACGTACTCTCTGTGTTAATGCAGTGTTTTGTCATTGCATGCGTGGTAAGTATTCTATGGGTGATTTATGGCTATAGCTTATCTTTTGGTGATGGTGGCAGTATGAATGCCTGGATAGGGGGGCTGGATAATGCCTTTTTAGCCAATGTGACACGTGACTCATTAAGTGGCACTTTACCTGAAAGTGTTTTTGTTATGTTTCAGATGACCTTTGCCATTATTACACCAGCATTGATTATCGGTGGTTTTGCAGAGCGCATGAAATTTTCCTCGATGTTGTTGTTCAGTGTTCTCTGGGTGAGTGCTGTTTATTTCCCGGTGTGTCACTGGGTATGGGGCGGCGGCTGGTTAGCAGAAATGGGGCTGCTTGATTTTGCTGGTGGTACGGTGGTGCATATTACCGCCGGGGTTGCCGCTTTAGTGGCTGCCATGGTAATGGGGAATCGTAATGGTTTCCAGGTGGCAACGATGATGCCACATAATATGACCATGACGGTTACCGGCGCCGGTATGTTATGGGTTGGCTGGTTTGGTTTTAATGGCGGCAGTGCGGTAGCCGCTAATGGTGATGCGGGCATGGCAATGCTGGTGACACATGTCAGCGCAGCGTGTGGAGCCTTAACCTGGGCGTTAATGGAATGGATTAAATATGGTAAACCCAGTGCACTGGGTACGGTGACAGGCATGGTTGCAGGTTTGGGTACTATCACACCGGCTTCTGGTTTTGTTGGCCCGATGGCCGCATTATTAATTGGCTTTACTGCCGGTTTTGTATGCTTTTTTGCTACTGCGTTTCTTAAGCAGAAGCTTAAAATCGACGATTCACTGGATGTATTTCCGGTGCATGGTGTGGGTGGCATACTAGGTACAATTTTTGCCGGTATTTTTGTTTCCGCTGGTTTGGGTGGCATCGGTTTTGCCGAAGGTATGAATATGGGATCGCAAGTGGGTGTGCAACTGACTGGTGTTATCGCTACCATTGCATTCACAGCTATAACCACTTTTGTCATATTAAAAGTAGTCGATGCGCTGCTTGGTTTACGTGTAACCGATGAGCAGGAGACTGAAGGTCTTGATATTAGTCAACATGAAGAACGGGGTTATATTTTATAAACTTGTTTTTTTGCTGATTAGAAAGCCCACTGCTGTCCCGAATGGCATTAAGTTAAGCTATATTTGCATGAATCCGGGACATGAACCGGGCACAGCCGGCAACGACACGCCGTGAAACCATCCATGGTGGCTCAACACCCGCATCCATGCGGGTGATGGTCGTTGCCAGCTGTGCCCGATTCACATCCCTTGCAGTTAACGTGACAGCAGTTTATGTCGCCAAGTTGTTGAAAGGTCATGCTAAGCACTCTTAACTTAGTGCCATTCACTGCTGTCCCACAATAATACCTGGAGACATGGATCGAAAGCAGCTCGCTGAGACCGTCAGCCGCATGGATGCGGATGCCGATCCTCCACGGACGGGTTCACGGCGTGTCTCAGCGAGGTGCTTCCGGTTTATGTCGGTTACAAACAATGGTTTTAGTCACATACACTGACACACAATCCAGGCCTCTCATATTTGTGGGGCAGCAGTGGGCTGATGCCCGCTTTTTTGTGCTAAGGCGTAAGTTAAGCTATACGTTTTAGTACAAGACTTTAGCGTCAGGATGACAGTAATTACTACTATCGTCAGTATTGAGAAAGCGCCTGTTTTATAGTGAAGCGATTTTTAATTGCTAAAAACAACGATGAACTGAAAGTCCATAATTGTTGAATTGTGTTCTTTGAGTCTTTCGCACCGAATGTTTACCAGTGCGCCGCTGATTAATTCAATTGATCAATCACCGACTTGAAGGCATAGTCAAATGCAGAGTGGCCCATAATCATTTTTGTTGTGTTATTAGCGACTTCTTCATTAAATTCAGTAAAAGATTTTTCAGTTACCAGTTCACCTTTATGATTAACAAACATCAAGTTTGCATCTTCAACGATAATGACGGATAGCTTGCAGCGTCTGGCTGTTTTATCTTCGCCCATATAAACCTGAAACCACATGCCAGGCATAACATTAGCTGGAATATCCTGTTTTTCAGTAGTCTCTTCCTCGATGGGGGGCTCTTCTACCGGCTCTGCATTGCTGACAATTTCTTTGGCAACAGTTACTTCTTCTTCGCTAAAGTTAGAATCATTAATATGCGACTCTAAGGTTTCTTTATATGCTGTCAGAATATTTTGAACATCTTTTTTTGATTTGCTTGAGATGTTGAGGAAGTTTTCTGTTTCTTCTAACAACTCCTCTTTTTCAGCCAAAAGTTTTGCTAGCTGCTCAGGAGAGTTGATGGGCTGAACACTTTCGACGATGTGTCGCAAGGTTAAGACCAGGTTTACCCATTGGTTATTTTCTTTACCTTCTTTCAGGTAATGGTTAAACATTAAGGTTGGCCAGCGCTTGAGTATCAGCGGGTGCACGGCTTCCGGTAAGGTTTTACCTGCTGTAGTTGTGCGTATTGTTTTTAGTACGGTAGCACGTGCATGTTTGCGTAATATTTGAAGCTGTTCTTCTTCCTCGATTGCCCGCGCAATCGCTTCCTGTTCTTCGATGATGACGTTGAGGTTGTCCAGGGCAGTCTGGAAGGTATCAATGGTTAGCTCGTATTCAGCTAATATATTGGATATAATTTTATCCAGTTGTATGTACATCTCGTCTGAGTGGTCGGTGATGCCAACACCAACATCAGCAATGGTATCGAGTAATACACGTGCTGGATGATCATCATAGATAAAGAATTCCTGATCAGCCATTGATGCTTTAATAATTGGAATTTGTAATCTTAAAAGCAGTGTTTTAATGGTGTCCGAAATATCTTCATCATCAATAATGGCATCAAAGATCAGCTCAATAAAATCAATGGTTTTTTCGGCAATCTGATTAATGCGTTTGGTAACGGCACCACCTGAGGTTTTAGCAATTTCTGCAAGCACCGCCTGCTTGATGGCTTCAGCATCAAATCGGGCTTCCTGCGGCTGGGTAAATTGCGGTAAATGTTGAACGCCGGATAATGCCTGTATGATTTCCTGGTGGCCAAAATGTTGTGCTGTACTTTCCGGGAAAAACTCGCCGTGATTAGCAGAAGATTTATCTGCCGTGTGCGGAGTGAAGGGCCTGCCACCAATATAGTTGCCTAAAACGCGACCTACCTGATTAGCCGGCATACCAGCAGTATAGTGCTGATATTCGCCGCTACCGTCAGCGCCACTTTGCCTGTCTGAAAAGCTGCTGCGCGTGTTTTCGCCACTGCCTGCAGGGCCGCCACTGCCATAACCGCCAGTATTGTAACCACCAGCGCCAGGGTGCATAGCCGGGCCACCTTGTGCATTACCGGCTGCGCCGTAACCGCTTGATTGTGACTGTAGTGAGTTCTGGTTGGCATGGTGGTAGCCGCCGCCGGGCGCCGCCGTCATGGCAAAACCCCCTATGTTGTTTCCGCTCATGCCGCCTGGACCACCGCCGGCCATGCCAGCTACACCAGCACCTGCACCAGCAGGTCCCCCTGCGTATCCGCCACCTGCCTGGCCAGCAGCACCGGCAGGTCCTCCGGCATATCCGCCACCCGCCTGGCCAGCAGCACCATCAGGTCCTCCTGCGTATCCGCCGCCGGTTCCGGTGAAACCGGCATCACCGGCATAGCCATCCGCAAAATCATTTAGCTGGGTTTCATCCGTAGCTTGATTAGTGTCTGCCTGAGGTTTAGGAGGCGGGCGCAATGGTTTTCGTTTCTGTGCATGCAGTTTTATTTGTGGAAGTACGCCAGCATCAATCAGACGATTGTTTATGGAGTCGAATAAACCGTTAAGTTTGTTGGTAATTTCCATCTCAAACATGTGAAACAGGAATCTTTTGTTGGCACTGTCAAAATCATCACCCAATGCATCATTAAATGCCTGGCAAAAATGGGTTGGCATTAGTGCGTCTTTAGTGAAAGCGGTTTCTGTTTTAAGTGCAAGATGCTCCAGGCGTGCTTCAAGATGCTGTAACTGTTCGCGGTATTGAGAGCTCGCGCGTTCACCAATGCCTTTTACCAGCACCATACCTTCCATTTCATCCTGCCCAACCAGGCTTAATTCACTGTCTTCATCTTCGCTTTCGGCTTTAAGCTTGGCCTTTCTGGCTTCATACTCCCTGGCGGGTATCAGAAATTCCTTCACTTTATTATCGAAAGTGCTGGCGATTGTGGGTTTAAGTACGCGTAGCTGATTTCTCAACTCAAAATAACGGGTCTGGTCTTCGTTGTTGTCAGCCTCCTCTGCCAGGTCAAACAGATTTTCCTGCGTTGTGTTTAGCAGTTTCGACATCAGGTCAGCGAGGCGCGTTGTCAGGTTATTACGTATATCGATAACCAGTTTGTCATATTGGCTAATTTTATTTTCGTTATTTTTGTTATTTTCACTCATGAAAAAGTATTTCCATTTGTTCTTGGTAGCGGCAGCTAAGTTAGCATTATATCCTGTTCAGGAGTCTCTATTGTTCTGGGTGTCACATAGTGTAATTCAGGGTTATCAATAGTAAGGCGCTAAGTGCTTGTAATCGTTGTTCTATTGCAAGTGTTTAGCGGCACAGCTATTGGAAATCCTGAGCTCAAGATGTTCGTCCATGCATTAATAGGACCACCTGTTAGCAGATTATAGCTGTTTGTTATGAAAATACAGGGACTTAAAGAAATTTTTAGACTTCGGGTAAAGCAGAGGCTACCTTATATGAATAAAAATTGTATGTTCATTGGCAACTGGCTGATATGCAACTATGCTTTGAAATAGCAGGGTTAAGTAGCTGAATGATAACGCTCTGTGTCGAAAAATACCGTGTAGGATGAATCCACTGTGACATGAGATATTTAGTATATGAGTGAACAAGTTACTGAAAAACCGGAAATTTTGGTGGTTGATGATTCAAAAGTAATTCGCCTTGCAGCTAAAAAAATGCTGGGTAGTGATTATGAAATTCATTTTGCTGAAGACGGTCAGATCGCCTGGGAGATGTTGCAGAAAGAAAATGCTATCTCAGTAGTGTTTACCGATTTAAGTATGCCAAATCTTGGTGGAATGGAGTTGCTAAATTATATCCGCAATGCCGATGTTGAGCACATCGCAGCTTTGCCGGTGGTTATTATGACCGGGCACGAAGATTCTGCAGCAATGAAACAGGAAATGTTTGATGCTGGCGCAACCGATTTTATTGCAAAACCATTTGAATCAATCGATTTGGCCAGCCGTGCTAAAGCTTATGCACGATTAAGTGGTAAAGTGGCTGAGCTGGAAAAGAAAACGGGCTACGATAAACTTACTGGTTTATACAATGCCAGTTCGCTGGAACAGCAGGGCGCAAAGGCGGTTGCATTTGCCAGTCGGCACAAGCTGCCGGTAAGTATCGTGCTTTTTGAAATTACCGATTTTCAGGCATGTTTTTTTCATCACGGTAAGCGTGTTGCGCAATATATCATTGCCACAGTTGGTAAACGCCTGCAGGAATGTATGCGTGAAGAGGATATTGCCGCGCGCACGGGCGTTGCACAATATGCGCTTGTGTTGCCGATGACAGGCAGACAGAAAACTGAAACTGTTATTAACCGTGTCTGTGAAAATATTAATAAACTTGTTTTTGATACCGGCAAGGAAAAAATCAGGGTGAATTTAGTAGCGGGTTACACCGTGCCTGATTTAATTAAAGAGAATGATTTTAAAAATAGTCTGGAACAGGCTGATAACGCGCTGCAACAAGCCATTAATTCACAGACCGAGCCAGTCGTCTGTTATGAAAGTCAGGCAGAGATAATAACGCCGGCAGTGCTCATTACTGAGCAGGATATTGAGCAGGCTTTTTCATATATTCTGCAAGGAAACTTTTGTCAGATTCCACAGCAGCATTTACCGGCAGTAGTTGAACGGCTGTCACCTTTTATGCAATACGTAGATAACTGGAACCTGTCCGGGAATGGAAAACCTGCTGCAGAAAAGTGCTTGCAAAACCAATTTTCCGATCATTTACCTTAAATTATTGAAAGATTGGATATATAATTGCCTATCCTCGCTATGGTTTCAATTTCCTGACAGGCTTATTCATGGGACCTGAGTCAATAGCAGGTATATGAGAAAAAAACAGGGTGAGATAAATCACTGTTTATTCAAAGAACCTCTGATTATTTTCACCCCCAGGGTTGATAGCTCAATAGTCATGCCGCACACCTTATGAAAGTGAATAACTAATAGTGAAAAAAACCGAAGATCAGTGGAAACAACAGTTAAGTGATGAGCAATATCGCATCACGCGTCAAGCTGGAACCGAGCCGGCGTTTACTGGTAAATATTATAATAACAAAGATGAAGGTGTGTATTGCTGCATCTGCTGTGGTGAGCAGTTATTTGTCTCTACCGAAAAATATGACTCAGGTTCTGGCTGGCCCAGTTTTTATAAAGCAAAAGATGATGTTGCTTTAAAAGAAATTAAAGATTCAAGTCATGGCATGACTCGAGTAGAAGTTCGATGCCCTGAATGTGATTCCCATCTGGGCCATGTGTTTGAAGATGGGCCGCAACCTACCGGTCTGCGTTATTGTATTAACTCGGCATCGCTGGATTTTGAAAAAACTGAATAGTCCACAGATGAACGCAGATGAACACAGATAAAAACTTAATTTTTTAAATGTAATTCTTATTAGACTTTCGTAATCCTGAACGATAGTGAAGAATCTCTCGTCACTGTAAGCCAAGATCCTTCACTATCGTTCAGGATGACAACGCTTAGTTAATTAAAAGCTTTTATCTGTGTTCATCTGTGGACAATTAACAGCAGCTTCCACCATTACAGCAGCCACCGGGTTTTACTGCTTCAATCGTGGCTGATAATACATAATCTTCGACACCACGTCCCGGTGCCCAGTCTTTGATAAAGTCTTTGGATTCATCTTTGGGTGCGATGTTGATTTTTTCAAAACCGCTGTCTTCGAGTATGCTTTGTAACTCAGCGATTTGTGATGCGCCGGCCATGCAGCCTGAATATAAAGCCAGGTCATTTTTCATTTCTTCAGGCAGTTCAGTACTGGCGACGACATCGGATATTGCCAGCCGTCCGCCCGGCTTTAACACTCTGAAGGCTTCACTGAACACCTGGCGTTTATCGGGTGACAGGTTGATTACGCAGTTAGAAATAATGACATCAACCGTATCATTTGCTACTGGCATATGCTCAATTTCGCCGAGTCGGAACTCAACATGATGGTATTGGCCTGTAACTGCATTATTACGTGCTTTGGAAATCATGCTAGGTGTCATATCAATGCCAATAACAAAACCGGATTCACCCGTCTCTGCCGCTGCCAGAAAGCAGTCAAAGCCACCGCCACTACCAAGGTCGAGTATGGTTTCACCGGCTTTAATGCTGGCAATGGCGCGTGGATTGCCGCAACCTAGTCCCATATCAGCACCTTCAGGCACGTTTTCGAGATCGTCTTTACTGTAACCTAAACGGGTAGAGACCAGTGTGTTTATTGCGGTATCATCAGAGACACCGCAACAGCTCGATTCAGTACCGCAGCTGCTGCCGTTATTGCTGGATTGCAGCGACTTCGGAATAACTTTCACGCACATTCTGGCGTATTTCGTCTGCTCGCTTTTGATTTGATGCCTGATTTAATGTTTTATCCATTACTGTTCTCTATCTGTGTCAGTGATGCTCTAATTAATTTAATCAGAGGTTTCCCGGGAAAAAAGTTGATGTAACTGTTTCATCATGTCTGTATTAATCGAACAAAAAACCTGTTTGCCGTCGCGTTTCATATGGATTAACCCGGCGCGATGAAGTTCTTTTAAATGATGAGACAGGGTAGATGCTGCGATATCAAGTTGCGAGTCAAGGTCGCCAACACAGCAGCTGAACACTTCATCGCTGGCACAGTGAGTGCCAGGTGTGCAGCAGCTGGTCAGGATGTTGTATATTTTCAAACGGTGGTCATTTGCCAGTGCTTTGAATATATCAACAAGGTGAGCTGTTTCTTTGTTTCTATAGTTCGACATGTTTCGAATTATAATAGTGTGGAAAAAAGAGTGCAAGTTTCTTTTTACGGTATTATGATTAGAGGTATCCCGACTCCTATGAAATTTTTACAATGTAAAGGCGATGATGCGACAGCAATTAACGGATGAAGAAAAACAAAAGCTTGAAGAACGGCTGTTTGAATTAAAACAGGAGCACCGCGATCTTGATGATGTGATAAATCGCTTATTATTGACGCCCGATATCGAAGAGTTGCAGCTCAAACGATTCAAAAAGCGCAAACTAAAGCTTAAAGATACCATTTCGGTGCTGGAAAATGAGCTAATTCCAGATATTCTTGCATAGAATGATCTGTATGTGTCCTGATAGTGTCTGACATTCATAAAACTAAAGACTTTTCACCACAGAGGCACAGAGAAAACAACTTCAATTTGTTTATTGCACCGCGGCGCATAAACAATATGAAGCGTTTTCTCTGTGCCTCTGTGGTGAATATCTATTGTTTTTAATGTTTTTAATTTTTGACTGTCAGGTTATATTTGCGGCTCGGTTCCGTGAATCTATGTTTTTTTAGTGGTTTTTCAGTGGTTCTTTGAGGTTAGTTGTGGTGAATTATTGTTCTGCATGTGGTGAAAAAGTCAGTTTTGTTGTTCCTGAAGGGGACAATCGTTTACGTTATGTGTGTAGCAGTTGTCAGACGATTCATTACGAAAATCCAAAAATTGTTACCGGCTGTATTGCCCAGTGGCAGGATAAAATTTTATTATGTAAACGCGCAATTGAACCAAGGCATGGTTTGTGGACATTGCCTGCAGGATTTATGGAAAATAAAGAAACTAATATACAGGGCGCAGCAAGAGAGACCGCAGAAGAAGCAAACGCCAGAGTAGAAAATATGCGGCTGTTTTGTGTGTTCAGCATTGCACATATTAACCAGGTATATACCATGTATCGAGGTGATCTTGTCGATGGTCTGGCGAGTGCAGGTGACGAGAGCCTTGAGGTTGCGTTATTAGCAGAGAATGAAATCCCCTGGCAGGATATTGCATTTCAGGTGGTTAATGAAACCCTGAAACGGTATTATCTGGATAAAAAGCATGGCAGCTTTAAGACACACTATGGTGACATTATTAAACAGGATAATGATTCGTATATTGTTAATTACTTTTAAAAGAAGTATTGTCCACAGATGAACGCAGATAAACACAGATAAAAACTGTCTTAAAGGGTAACGAAAAATCTTATGTGCTATGCCTGCAAGCTGCGCCGGTTCAAGATCCTTCGTTAGCGCTCAATGTATGACATTAATAATGATTAATGCTTTTATCTGCGTTCATCTGTGGACAAATAAAGTTATTAAATGTTTTTTATTTGTATGTTACCGATAAAATTAATTTCGTCTTTGGGTCTTAAGCCAAAAATCAATTGATAAAAACTTAATTCGTTCTCAAGTGACTGAATGATGGTTTCCGCTTTTCTAAAACCATGTTGTTCGCCTGCATAATATTGTACAGCAACGGGTAATGCTTTCTTATCTAATGCCGCAACCATTTTTTCTGCCTGCTCTTTGGGCACGACGCGGTCTTCCAGACCCTGAAAGAAAATCACCGGACAGTTGAGTTGTTCGCTACTGTAAATGGGTGAGCGCTGCTGATATAAAAATTTGCTCTCTGGGTAAGGCCCTATGAGCCGGTCAAGATAATGCGATTCAAATTTATGGGTATCGTTCGCCAGGCTGCATAGTTCTGCAATGCCGTAATAACTTGCGCCCGCAGAAAACACATTTTCAAAAGTGAGTGCGGACAGCACAGTATAACCGCCCGCGCTACTGCCACGAATGATGAGTTGATTTTTGTTTGCCAGGCCCTGCGATACTGCGTACAGTGCAGCATCACAACAATCCTGCACATCCAGCAGGCCCCATTTACCATTCAGGCGTTCACGGTACTGCCGGCCATAACCGGTGCTGCCGCTATAGTTAACGTCGAGTAAAGCAAAACCACGAGAGGTCCAGAATTGTTTTTTAGGGTCAAGTGCAGCGCTGGCCTGACCCGTGGGACCGCCATGACAAATAATAATTAATGGTGGCGTCTCTTTATCGACATTGTTATCACTGTGGTTAGTATTTTGAGACTGGTAATTCGGGTTGGTTGGCGGGTAGTAATTAGCGTATACCTTCTGTTTATGCCGGTTAGTAAATGTTTTGCTTTGTGCTTTTGAGTAATATTCTTTCGCGACAGGTAAATGGCATGAGGATTTAATAACAGAGCAGGTCAGCAATGCTGGTTTTTGCTCGCTGAATGTTGCTGAGATTGTGGCGGAAATAAGCTGTGGAAAGCTGGCGCTGGATGCCGCAATAAAACATAGCTTGTTGTTTGCTGCCCTAATTGAACTGAATTCCTGCCATATGGTGGGTATTTTTGTCAGTGTTGTTTTTTCAGCAATGTTTTCAGCAACGTTTTTAGTAACAGAGAGTAATGCCAGTGTTGCCTGTCCCTGTGACTGATAGCAGCAAATAATATGAGAATTATCGACAAAAGCGTAACTTGATTGTGCGAATACCCATTGTGGTAAGCCAAGCTCCTTATTGCCACTGGTTAGTTGTGTTATTTTGCACGAGTGTTTGTTTTCAGGGAAGCGGGTATCGTCGTAACGGTATAAATGCCACCAGCCGCTGTCATCAGAAATAAAATGTAAAATGTTATCCGGTGACCACTGTGGCTGAAATACGGAAACATTATCGGCACCGGCAATATGTTTTTTGTTTTCGATTTGACCGCTTTTGTTTATATCAGCAAGCCATAAGCTGTTGCCATCCCAGGGCATATTGGGGTGGTTCCAGCTTTGCCAGCATAATTGGCTGCCACTGGCATTTAACCGGGGGCTGGCGTAGAAGTCAGCGCCTTGTACAATGGCAACAAGTTCACCGGTGTTGAGGTTTATGCTTACCAAAGTATTGGTCACCTGGTCGTTATTATGTGTTTCGCAGACAGCGATGAGCCGGTCGTGCTTTTTGTCATAAATAAAATCCGCAAAACGGTTGTTTGTGGATGTTGTGATGCGTTGTATCTGATGGTTTTTTATACAATAAATATCCTGATCACTGTCATTGATAAAAAATAGCTGTTTTTCAGTTATGTAATAACAACCACCACCGTATTCATGCACTCGCGATCGAGCACTAAAGGGGGGCGGTAACATATCAGTCGCTTTGCCCTTTTTTACTTTGACGATAACGCAACGGCCATTTTCCTGCGGTCGTCGTTCAATATAATAGATGGATTCTGCTGTCAGTTGAGGCTCATCAATGGAGATGCTATCGCCAACAATAAGTGTAGATGATATGGCGGATTGCCAGTTACCATAAAGCGCAGTTGCTGTATTATTAGTTACCATGTAATAGTCAGGGCTTGTTAAGTAAACAAAGGATAAATTAATCCGGAAAGATCAGCTGCAATCGTCTGCAGATTGTAATCGATTGGTCAGGATAGCGTAATGAAAAAATGCAAAATCAGCTTATTGGTTTTGTACATGGACACTCTTATCTATGTGTTGTCAGCTGATTTTGCAGTTTTGAGGATAATAATAGAATTTAAGGCTAGAGAAGACTATTCTATTTATGGGAATTTTTAATTAATTATCATAAATTCTGACTTTTGGGCATCGCCCAAAAGGGCAGGCTGTTACGCGCACACCTTCTGCGTTATGCTGATTATGAAAAATCATGGTAAATGAATCAGGCTGTTCATGGCAAAATATGCCTGAAGATTTTTCAGCAATAAGTTTTCACGGTAATCTCGTTGAGGTGAAGAACATGGATGCACGGAACCATCTGAATACTGAAAAGTCCGCAGAACTTTATCTTCATTAACCAGAGTTGCCTTAAAATTAGACGTTATTTAATGCAAATCACAATAAAAAATTAACTTATGTTGACAGCAGGGTATAACAACTTGTTACTAGAGATTGCAGGTTTATTAATCTTCAGTGGTATTATGCTGTTGGTTATCGGTATATTTATTGCGCGACAATATACCCTGCGTGCCAAGCTTGTAACCGCTTTTATGGTTATTTTATTGACCTCGCTAACTGTCCTGGCATTGCTCGATGGCTACGTTATGGGCAAGAACCTTACTGACGGTGCGAATAAGGCTCTGAGCTCTGCGGCGAGGAATTATGCCGACCGGCTTGACCAGTTTAATCGCGAGAGCGCCCAACTTTTAATTACAGAAGCCAATTTGCCTGCCATTAATAATTTTATTACCCGGCAGGCCGAGCCTCCGTATAATCGTTATACCTTGCTGGAAATTTTGCGTGCCCTGAAGTCCCGACAAGATAACTTCATTGAATCTTATGCCATATTAAATACCCAGGGTGTAAATATACTGGATACGGTTTCAGCAAACATTGGTCTTGATGAAAATCAGCAGGAATATTTCACTGTCTTTGCTGATGCTCAGGTGGATGGCGTAGTCAAGCCGGGCTTGATTAGTTATCGATCACCAATAATTTTTGAAGATGAGCAATCCTATATTATTTTTAGTAGTGTAATTAATGATCTATCGGGAAAATTTATTGGCGTATTAAGGGCTAAATATAATGCGTCAATACTTAGATCATTGTTTGATCGCACCAAAGGCATGCTTGGGCGTGGCTCATTTGCCGTTCTGCTGGATGAAAATAATCTGCGTCTGGTTCATGGTCGTCGTAAAGGCCTGAAGTATACACTGGCAAGTGAAATGGACGAATTGATCATAAAGCAGTTAATAGACAAGAAACTTTTACCAAAGCATACAACAGGTGCCTTTGTTGAACATCCCTCATGGTCCGAAAAAGTCAACATGGCCAGTGTTACTAATCCAATTATAGAAACAAAGTTTTATGGTTTAGGTACGGTAATGTTCTCATCTGCTGTGCTTAAACTGGAAACTGCACCCTGGAAGATTATTATATCTTTGCCACAGGATGTATTTTTAGAGCCCGTAGTCACGCAGACGAAGAGTGCATTATTACTTGTTGTGGTTTTAGTTGTGGTGGTGGTATTGATTGTGATGGCCGCTACACAATTATTACTAGGCCCCGTTAAACGCCTGACATCTGTCGTTGAAACCATCGCCGAAGGTGATCTTGAAGTAAAAGCAAATGTAGAAGCAGATGATGAAATCGGTGGCCTGGCAAAAGCGTTTAACAAAATGACATTAAGTATTAATAATTTAATTAATGATTTAGAAGATGAAGTGGGAAGTCACAAGCTCACTGCTGAACATTTAAATAAATTGTCACAGGCGATTGAACAAAGTCCAGTGTCGGTGATGATTACTGATCTGGATGGCAACATAGAATATGTTAACCCGCAACTTTGTGAAATTACCGGTTATAAAGAGGACGAGTTAATAGGACAGAATCCACGCATTATGAAATCAGGGCATACGCCAGAGATACAGTTTAAAAACATGTGGCAAGCCATTACCTCCGGAAAGTCATGGAGTGGCGAGCTTTATAATAAAAAGAAAAACGGCGCATTGTTCTGGGAAAACGTCACTATATCTGCGATTAAAAACAGTAAAAATGAAGCTACGCATTATCTTGCTATTAAAGAAGATATTTCGCTACGGAAAGATTATGAAGAACGGCGGAAGGATTATGAAGAACGTTTGTTATATCAGGCAAGTTACGACAAGTTAACGAATTTGCCTAACCGCACACTGGCATACGATCGTATTCAACAGGCCATTGCTAACGCTATTCGAGAACAGGAAAAACTGGCCCTGTTGTACATGGACTTTGATCATTTTAAAAATATAAATGATACATTGGGGCATGACGCGGGTGACGAGTTTTTAAAATACATGGCTGGCCGATTAAAAGGGTGTGTACGTGATTTTGATACCGTGGCACGTTTAGGTGGCGATGAGTTCTTAATTATGCTGCTTGAGGTTAAAGATGCTAATGGTGATCAGCAGCTGTCTTTCGAGGATGCTATAAAACGTAAAACTGCCGATATTTTGCAGCGTGTTGCTGAGCCTTGCATCATTCAGGATATGGAGTTTTCAGTGACAGCAAGTGTAGGTATCGCCATTTTTCCACAGGATGGTGATGATCCGCACGTATTGCTGAGAAATGCGGATACGGCCATGTATCGAGGTAAACGCAAAGGACGCAATACCTTTGAAGTGTTTACTCCCGAGATGGGTGATGTCGTAATGAAACGTGTTGAGATCGACAGTAAATTACGGCGGGCACTGGAAAATGGTGATTTTTATCTACAATATCAGCCTTTAATGGATGTAAAGAGACAATGTATTGTTGCTGCTGAAGCGTTAATACGCTGGAAAGATGAAGAATTAGGCATGGTTTCACCGGAAGACTTTGTACCCCTTGCAGAAGAAAGTGGTTTGATTGTTGAGATTGGTGACTGGGTGTTAGATGCCGCGCTTACCGATGTTAAAAAATGGCGTGAACATTTTGAGCATAAAGACTTTTATATCGCTATCAATTTATCCAGTCGTCAATTTAGAGGCAAGGATATGGTTAAAAAGATTGCTGATAGTTTAAAACGGCATGATTTACCGGGTTCATGTCTGGAGCTGGAAATAACAGAGCGCCTGTTAATGAAAGACGTGCCGCACGTGGTTTCTGTATTGACGCAGTTTAAAGATATGGATATTCGATTGTCGATAGATGATTTTGGTACCGGTTATTCTTCATTAAGTTATTTAAAACGTTTTCCTTTTGATGTGCTGAAAATTGATAAAGCGTTCATTAATGATCTTGCTGATAATCCGGATGATCGGGCTTTATGTGATGCCATTATTGCCATGGCGCACAGCCTGGGTCTAAGTGTTATTGCTGAAGGCGTAGAAAATAAAGAACAGTACGATTTTTTAGATCAGCGCGGTGTTGAAATCATCCAGGGTTATTATGTGAGTGCCCCCATGGTTAATGATGATTTTCTAAAATTCATCGCTATTTCAGAGTGGATAGAGACCACGGTTTAGTTGTGGTGATTCAGGTTTGAACCGATAGCGAACAAACAACATATAGTTCTTGTTGGCAAAAAGAAAAAACTTTTAGGTTGTTCCGTAAATATACACAATTTTTCAAAATAAAAAAACATATTATCCACAGATGAACGCAGATAAACACAGATAAGATCGTTTTTAAGCTTTTAAACATCTGTGTTTATCTGCGTTCATCTGTGGATTTAAATAGTTTTTAATTTGCGTCTATTTAATCTATCTGTATAACGTGCCATAAGTAAAAAACTCAGTAATAACAGGAGTGTTATACCGGATATTCCCGATGAGCCGGAAGATTCTGCAGGAGGAGTGATTAACACAGCATCATTGCCGGTAATAGAAAAAACAATATTAAGGGTTTGATTGCTGGTAATGGTGATGATGGCAGGGTTGTCCTGTGTTCCCTGATAAGTTACTTCTGGAATCGGGTGAGGGGCAACAAATGACTTATCGGATAAATCGAATGCATAAGGGCCGACACTGGAGGGACCGTTAAACAGCTCGTTAATCGAGTTGGCATGTAAAGTATAGTTACCCGGCGGTAAATACATTTTGTAAAATCCATTGCCCTGTTTCAGGTAGTCAGAAACAATGCTTATAGCCTCACCCGTTGCTGTGTTTTCAGCCCAGATGTTAGCGCCTAAAACAGCATAACCAGATTCATCGACGAAATTCCCCTGGAGAATACCAAAGTTATTATTTATGTATGTTGTTGGGTCTGTCGAGTCTGTCGGGTAAAGTGCAGATATCGCACTAACCTCATCAGCGTGCAAGCTTGCCACATCACGGCATACATAGGGATACATGACCGGGTAGTTTTCAGGTATGTCGGTAGTGCAAAGGAAAGGCCAGGTAACGCGGTTTTCCTGTCTATTAATATTGGTCTGGCTATGATCAAGGCCAAATAAATGGCCGACTTCATGGGCAATTAGTAATTTACGTTCAACGTCGGTCAGAGGTGGGCTCAATTGTTTACCATTTATCACGGCATAACCTTCGTTAAAATAGCTGCTGCCTACGTTATATATTGAAGCGGCAAAACCGATAATGATATCACTTTGGCCGGTGCCCAAAATTTCATCAGTGATTTCACCATTACTGTCATAGACAATCGGATTCAAACCATCATCGCCATTGAAAACGCTGCCTTCCGCGTTGGGTAAGTACGTTAAAAAATTGCTTAAATCAATATCAAGATTGATTAAAGTTTCATCAAAATTCAGCTTAATGGTTGATGTGTTGACGGCATTCCATAAATTGAAAGCCTCTCTCAAAACTTCATCAGCTGCTTCATTTGTCAGGGTGCCCAGGTCACCACTTTCAACATGCAAGGTAATATTGGGATTTTGATAGGTTACCGGTGTATTGCCAGTTGGTCCTTCAAGCACATACGGTCCCCCGGCAAAAACCAGGCTGCTGCCAAGCTGTAAAATAATGATGCTGAACAAGGTGAGTGTTTTATTCATAAATAATTACGGGGTATTTATTGTGTATTATATGCGCGTACAGTATTAATGAAATCATCGAGGCGGGACTGAGAAGGCTTGTCGACACGGACGGCTAGTGGCACCTGTACAGCTCTACTGGTTTGTCCTGACTGTGTGGCCTGTGGTTGACTGCTCAGGTTGCTGCCATTGCTGACAAGCTGCTCGCCATTAATGGTTGATACGGAAAAGCTGCCCTGGTGTAAGCCTAATGGGCTGCTAAAACCAAGTTTTGATTTTGCCGGTAAAAAAACCACGTAGTTTTTGCCAACGTGAAATTTGGGTACGCCATGAACACGAAGTGCCATATCACGGTCTTTTAGTTCACCGCCAATTTGTTTGATGGTGTGGGTGTCAGCAGCATTACCTTTAATTAAGTCGATCACTTTAAATTCGGTAAAGGTAGCAATTTGCCCGCTTTGTGCATCCGTTTTCACCTGGTTGCTTAACACTTCGCCGTAAAAAATTAACGTGGCACGAGTAGAAAGCTGTTCAAGGGTGATAGGCCGTAAACTGGTTGCCGATACGGAAGACAGACTACATAAATTAAACAGTAAACTGAATGCAATAATATATGGTTTCATAAATGTGCTCGTTACAATCGAAAGTGGCAGGTGCAGACAATGGTATTTGACAGAATTATTTGTATTGATGTTCCGGTGCTGATTCTTTTCTTCACATCGTGAAAAATCCACAACTTTTTTATTATATAGCAGATATGATGCGTTTTTTATGCCGTCAGTATTCGGGCTAAACTGTTAAACGGTAAACTGGAGATAAGTGAGCGGCTATTCAGGGCATCCAACAGAGGCCAACTGCCCGCTATTGAGTAATTCCTCTGTAAAGCCAAATTTTTGCGTATCGCTCAATCGCTGTGTATAAATAATACCGTCAAGGTGGTCGCACTCATGTTGTACCACCCGTGCATGAAAGCCGCTAGCTGTCACGTCAATGGCTGCACCCGTCGCATCCAGGCCGGTATAACGAATGTGTGTATAACGTGAGACCACGCCACGCATGCCGGGTACGCTCAAACAGCCTTCCCATCCATCTTCTTTATCCCCGGATAACGGGGTTATTTGTGGGTTAATCAGTATGGTTTTGGGCACGGCATCGTTATCTGGATAACGTGGGTTGCTGGCAAAACCAAAAATAACCACGCGTAATCCGACGCCTATTTGTGGCGCGGCCAGGCCAACGCCATCTTCTGCGGCCATGGTATCAAACATGTCTTCAATTAAAGCGTCAAGTTCAGGGTGGTTGAATTCGCTAACTTCAGATGCAGGCTGAAATAATCGCGGGTCACCAAGATGTAGTACGGGTCGTATTGCCATGAATTTTCTTGTGGTTATTGAATGTGACTAAATATGATAATATTAAGACTCATTTTAACTGTTTTAATGAAGCAAATCCTTCATTTTATTAATGTATGACTACAGTAAACCAAAAACCGAGTCCTGAGCAACAGTTGATGCGTACCCTGAAAGTGATGAATGCGCTGGATGAATGGGGCCTCAGCGGTGAGCAAATACTTGCCGTTCTTGATTTTCCAAAAACAGAGCGTAGTCGTCATTTGGCGAAATATCGTAAAGATACGCCGTTCCCGGATGACGAAAAGGTGATTTGCCGGGTGACGTTTTTATTAGGTATTATTGATGCGTTACGTACTACTTATCCAAGAAACCTACAGATGGGCGCGCGCTGGATGGCCGCACCTCATGTACGCTTACAGAACCGGTGCCCATTACAGGCAATGCTGGAAGACGGTGAAACTGGTGTAGTTGCGGTTTTGTCTGAACTTGACTGCGCTTATGCCTGGGAATTAAGCGGTTCTAAAATTAATTAACTTTAAAAACAAATGATTTCACCACAGAGGCACAGAGAACACAGAGATTTATCATGTTTATTGCGCCGCAGGCGCAATAAACATTGATAATTATTTTTCTCTGTGTTCTCTGTGCCTCTGTGGTGAAAAAGTTTTTAAAGCTTTTCTATCAGTACCATCCTTATCCTGTAATTTTGATATTGCCAAAGGGATTATGGCTTTGAATATTGACTACAATGGTTTCTTCCAACGGTAACTCATTCGCATCTATATGCGGCTGCAATTGCTCGCAGATCTGTAAGATAGTTGTCATGCCCTGCCGGTTGCTATCCGTTTCATCAAGTTTGTGAATTTCATTAATCAGCGTTTTTATGAATTCCTGAAAACTTGCTGTCTGTTGCGGCAAATGTAAAATTCTAAATTCTGGTTTAAAGCTCAGGTGCAGTTCACGACCGCCTGTGTCGTTATCTAATACACCAATATTAAGTGGTCCGGTAATTTCCATGTGCTAGTGCCTGAACGAAAATAGCTCGTAGTGAGGGTGATCCAGATGCGCAAGATTGGCATCACAGGATATAGGAATTTAGTTATTCTAAGTGACACTATCTTGTGGTGTCAAGATTGCGTATGTGGGGCAGTCGCAGCAGGGCTATTTTCGTTCAGGCGCTAGTTTATAAACTCTTTTTGATAGTGTCGTAGGCTTTGCGAATTTCCTGTGTTTTTTCTGTTGCCAGGGCAATCATTTCATCCGGTAAACCTTTTGCCACCAGTTTATCAGGATGATGCTGGCTCATTAAGCGGCGGTACGCTTTTTTAACTTCAGCCTCGTTGCTGCCTTTGCTGACGCCCAATATTTTATACGCCTGAGTGAGCGTTAAGTTATCAGTTGCACTGGCTTGTGCGCCATTTACGATATTAAACAGGTGGTCGATCTGGCTGCGTGAAAAACCGAGAATCTCACCTATGGTATAAAGAATGTGTTTTTCACTGGCATCGACCTTGCCGTCCGCCATCGCAGTGGAAATCTGGATTTCGACGAACATCTGGATCAGGCTGCGACGACGGTGGCACTCCTTTTTAAATTGATGTAATACCTCTTCTAAGGGGAAATCTGATGATTTTCCCTGGTCAAAAAACTTAATGGCGGCTTTGCGTTGCGGCTCGGATAGCTGCATCTGCGCCATAATATGTTTTGCTGCAGAAATTTCCAGCGCGCTGACATGGCCGTCGGCTTTAGCAATATGGCCCATAACAGAAAAAGTGGTGGTAAAAAATGCGGCCTGAACACGTTCCTGGGCACCCATATCAGCCTGGTCGCCGATTTTTATACCGCGATCTAAATTGCCACCAAGCACGGCACCAACAAGTGCGCCTAGCGGTCCGCCAAAAACAAAACCTAAAGTGCCACCAATAAACGTACCCCACCAGGCCATTGCTGTTTCCTCAATTATTATTAATGTCTGATTTTAACATTAAAAAAGCATTTGAACCGCCGAGACGCGGAGGCGCAGAGTTTTTTGTTAGCTGCGCCTGCGGCGCAGCTAATAATCAAAGCTTTTTCTCTGCACCTCCGCGTCTCGGCGGTTCAACTGTTTATGTTTGTAACGCATTAATATGCAAAGCTAGCAGGTCCAGCATTTGTTCTGTGGTTTCTGTTTCCAGTAGCAGTTGTTTCTGTTTGTTACTGATGGGTAATAGTTCACTCAGGCGATAGCAAATATCAGCCGTGTTAGTAAAGTCTACCCTGTCTTTATAGGGTGCAGCAAAAGGGTGCTTAAGTAATTGTTTTAAGGTCTCTGACAGCGGTTTGAATGCCTCAGGCAGAGGCGGATTGTTATCAAGTGTTGATTTAAAGAGACTGGCTTCAGCGAACAATAAACCATCATCTCTGACTGAGCTATTGGACAGCCGTAGCCGATGTTTTGCCTGTATGCTGATGCCCAGTAAACCATTACTTAGTGTGTCCCAGTCTATAATGTCTACATAACAGCCGGTGCTGTAAATATGTGGTGTACTGGCTACTTCTTTACCTTCGCTGATGAGCACGGTGACAAACCCGGTGTCCTGCTTCATGCATTGTTTAACCAGGTTTAAATACCGCTGCTCAAATATTTGCAAAGGTAATATGCTGCCGGGAAACAGTACTGTGTTTAGGGGGAATAATGCATATTTCATGTTTAAGGTAGCCCTGATTGATTATCATAGTGTTCTGCGGACTTTTTAAGCGTAGCCAGGTTATTATTTTCGTGGCAAGGCAGTTTTCGCCATGAATGCCTGTTCCCACGATAATAAGCATAGCGCAGAAGATGTGCGCTTAAAATCCTGGCATGTCGGGTGATACAAAAAAACAACCGCTGTGTTATCGCTGTTCACCATCTAATGAGCATGTTTTCAAATAGGTACGGGAAGTATGGGCAGATGTTTGCTCCTCGGCAATTGCTCCTGCATTGCCCTACTACCGTCCTTCCATGGACATATCGGCAATTGCTCCTGCATTGCCCTACTACCGTCCTTCCATGGACATATCGGCAATTGCTCCTCGACAACCGCTCCTGCGTTGTCCTACTACCGTCCATCCATGGACATATGCATTGCCCTACTACCGTCCTTCCATGGACATATCGGCAATTGTCTGAATTCTTGCTGTTTGGAATCGCCAAATTGTGATAATTAATCATAGCTGCCTTATATATTATGCTGTTAACTCAGATAGTTCATAGACAAGAAATTGTTGGAAAAATTTCAGTGGAACTAGTAAATGGCTGGATGAAAAAAATACCGACATCCAGTGCAAATGAATCCTCTGCCAAAAGAGGTGTTTTTGAAGATTTTCAATAAAAAGGAGTGCCTGGCATTGTCTTGTCAGCTCGACATCCCTTATTGCAGCAGGGCTGGAGCCTTTTTAGTGGCGCTGTCTGGGCTCGGGAAATTCATCACAGAATTACAGGGTTTTGTTTCCTTGTTAAAATAACTTGGCTATAATATATGCATGAATACCTTAAATATTAGTTTTCCACTAGAGCGTAGCGAGATAATTTCTATGCTACAGCATTATAAAATTTCACCTACTCGTCAGCGTGTAGAAATTGCTGAGTTTTTATTCCAGCGCCCGCAGCATCTGTCCGCTGAGAAGATCCTTGATGGGGTAACAAATGCGGGTAACCGTGTATCGCGTGCGACGGTTTACAACACCATGGGTTTATTTTCCAGTAAGGGTGTTGTGCGTGAAGTGTTAATTGATAGAGAGCGTGTTTTTTACGATTCTAATACTGAACCGCATCAGCATTTATATAATGTTGATACTGGCGAGCTAACCGATGTTTATGATGTTGAAAATAACAGGTTGACTGAGCCAGAGCTTCCTGAAGACATAAGAATTATCAATACGGATATTGTTTATAAAGTAACATCGAGATAGATCACCAGAATTTTCATTGCAAGATTTAATAAACCTGCTTATGTGACACATAAGCAGGTTTTTTTATGTCCATGGATGGACGGTATGTCGCAAAGAGCCAGGGATGGCGGTGCGGCGAATGTCCATGGATGGACGGTATGTCGCAAAGAGCCAGGGATGGCGGTGCGGCGAATGTCCATGGATGGACGGTATGTCGCAAAGAGCCAGGGATGGCGGTGCG
>CAWDMF010000052.1:0-35129 GCA_963803185.1 uncultured Gammaproteobacteria bacterium
ACATGCCACACTTGATTAACATCAAGGAAACAAACTTGCCTCTTGCCTATTATTAGCGCACAGTTCTATCTGTCAAAAATTATTAACAATAAATCAAGTGAGGAACGCTATGAGAGAAACCTTTACCAAGGGCATGGCACGAAATATTTACTACGGGGGTTCGGTTTTCTTCTTCCTGGTATTTATTGGTTTGACCGTTGATACGGTTCAAGGTTTGCCCAAAACCGACAACAGAGAAAATCTAACCGAAGAAGTAGCTGCAGGCAAGCGATTGTGGGAACACAATAACTGCCTTGGTTGCCATACCCTGTTGGGTGAAGGCGCTTATTTTGCTCCCGAGCTTGCAAATGTGTATACCCGCTATGGCGAAAGCACTGAAGCCATCAAGGGCTTTATCAAGAGCCGTCCCGTCGATGGTATTCCTGGTCGTCGCAGCATGCCGCAGTTCAATTTCAGCGATCAGGAGCTGGAAGAAATTGCGCAATTCTTAAAATACGTTGATGGCATTGAAACTGCCAGAGACTGGCCACCCAACGTTCAAGGTTAAGGGGAAATACACATGAAATATGAATCACAATCCGTTGCCATGCTGTATTTTATTGCAGCCATTGGCCTCTTCGTGGGGCAGATCCTGTTTGGCGTTGTCCTCGGACTGCAATACGTTATCGGCGATTTCCTGTTCCCGGAAATCCCCTTCAACGTTGCCCGCATGGTGCACACTAACTTACTGATCGTCTGGTTATTGTTTGGTTTTATGGGCGCAGCCTACTTCCTGGTGCCCGAGGAATCTGAACGTGAACTCTATGCCCCCTGGCTAGCAAAACTCATGTTCTGGATATTCCTGGTTGCCGGTGCGCTTACCATTCTTGGTTATTTACTGGTGCCTTATGCCACGCTGGCTGAAGTCACTATGAATGACCTGCTGCCGACCATGGGACGAGAATTCCTCGAGCAACCCACGATTACCAAAATCGGTATCGTTATTGTTGCACTGGCGTTCGTCTTCAATATCGGTATGACCATTCTTACCGGACGTAAAACAGTCATTACACTGGTATTACTTACCGGCCTGGTCGGCCTCGCAGTGTTCTTCCTGTTCTCTTTCTACAACCCTGAAAACCTGGTACTGGATAAATACTTCTGGTGGTTTGTTGTTCATCTATGGGTAGAAGGCGTGTGGGAATTAATTATGGCATCCTTACTTGCCTATGTGCTGATCAAGGTAACCGGTGTTGACCGTGAAGTTATCGAAAAATGGTTATACATCATTATCGCCATGGCTCTAATCTCCGGCATCGTCGGCACCGGCCATCATTTCTTCTGGATTGGTACACCGGGTTACTGGCAGTGGTTAGGTTCTATCTTCTCGGCGCTGGAGCCTATTCCATTCTTCATGATGACCTTGTTTGCCTTTAATGTAGTGAATAAAAGACGTCGCGACCATCCAAATAAAGCAGCGACTTTATGGGCACTAGGTACTGCCGTCATGGCCTTCCTGGGTGCGGGTGTATGGGGCTTCCTGCACACTCTGGCGCCGGTCAATTTTTACACACATGGTACACAAATCACCGCTGCACACGGCCATATGGCGTTCTACGGTGCTTATGTCATGGTAGTATTGACTATAATTTCCTATGCAATGCCTATCATGCGTGGCCAGAAAGCCGGTAATGAAAACGCACAGGTTATGGAGATGTGGTCATTCTGGTTGATGACCGTATCGATGGTCTTTATCACCTTGTTCCTGACTGGTGCGGGCATCCTGCAGGTCTATCTGCAACGCTATTCAGATGCACCGATGAACTTTATGGATACACAGGCTAAAGTAGAAATATTCTACTGGATGCGTGAAGGTGCTGGCCTGATCTTCCTTATAGGCCTGGTGGTTTATATCATTAGTTTCTTTGTCAAAGGCAAAGAGGTCGAAATGTTAGAAGCCGGGGTCAAGGAGTAGTTAAGCTTTTTTAAACTGCTGTAAAAATATACCGCCGCTTCAGGCGGTATTTTTTATGGTGCGGGTAAAATGGTGTAAGCTAAAAAGGGTCAGCTGAGATAAAACTGACAGAAATAATTCAATCACATAATGATAGAGCAAGCCGATGACATTAAAAAAAACAGATGAGTTACAACTCAAGCGTGCCGCCAACGCTGCACTTGCCTCGCTGCTCAACCTGACGATCTTACCTGCAATTAGTTTTATTGCCTTATTATTGATTTACCGAAAAACAGAGCCTGACACGATTGATCGCTACCATGCCCTGTTAGGAATAAAAATAAATGTAATTGCTGCAGCCGTGCTGTTTCTGGTCAGTGCCCTGATGATATTACTGGGTGGTTTTAATTCACCATGGACCTGGGTTTACGTGATTTCCTATTTCACTATGGTACACACCCTTTTTATTGTTCTTGCATTATGGGCACTGGTACGAGCATGGTCCGGTGACAAATTAGCAACTTCTGCACCAGCGTCTTGACAAGCATCAATGCCCTAACAGGGCTTCAATATTAGAATATAAAGCCATCTCCTGCCCAACACAAGATTGCTGGCATCATGCCTGAGATAAAACAGCAGGCGTGCATGCAGGCTTATTAAACACTAATGGCCCGGGGATATCCTGGTTGGCCACTCAATAACACAGGATAAATGGATACAAGAGCAACAATAACAGAACCCATGGTAGAACAACCGCGACTGCTTCCCGGTGATTTTGCTATCTGGTTTTTTATTTTCGCCGAATTACTGGTGTTTGGCATTGCTTTTATTTCTTATGCCATCGTGCGGGTACAGAATGTGGATATGTTTAACCAGTTTCAACTCACGCTTAACCGTGAGCTGGGTGCTGCCAATACACTGCTATTGATTACTGCCAGTTATTTTGTTGTGCGCGCAATACACGCTATCCGGCTTGATGATGTTAAAAGCTGCATAAGCTGGTTATATGCATCCCTGGGCTGTGGCGGTGGTTTTCTGCTATTAAAGTCAGTGGAATATTACGATAAGTTTTCACACGGTATCAATCTCAGCAGCAATACCTTTTATATGTTTTACCTGTCGCTGACGATGTTTCACTTTCTGCATGTTATTTTAGGCATGATCATCCTGTTTGCTATCGCCATCAAAGCACAACGCGGTGCTTATAGCGCACACAACCATATCGGCATTGAAACCGGTGCTTCTTACTGGCACATGGTTGACCTGGTATGGATTATTTTATTTCCACTGGTGTATATCATCCGATGAAAGCCCCAATAATGAATAGAGTCTACAATATCCATACTATATGGCTAGCTATGTTGCTGTTAACGCTAACCACGTATGCCATCGGTAAACTCGGTTATAGCGGTGCGTTCGTTATGCTGTTTTTACTGTCAACCGCCGTCGTCAAGGCAGGATTGATTATCCGTGATTTTATGGAATTACGCGGCGTGTCATTACTCTGGCGCGTTATTATGTATGGCTGGTTGCTGACTGTCTGCGCTGCCATTGCCATTGCCTACATTACTAGCCTTTAAAAGCAGAAAGTTATGAACAAACCAGAAAACGATATTCCCTATTACCAAAGCCAGAATAACGAAATCGAGTTATTCGAACACGCCTACAACAACCAGCTGCCAATGCTGATTAAAGGCCCAACCGGCTGTGGTAAGACTCGCTTTATCCAGCACATGGCCGCCAGACTGGGCCGGCCTTTATACACCATTGCCTGCCATGATGACCTGACCGCTGCAGACCTGGTGGGCAGACACCTGATCGGTGATGGTGAAACCTACTGGCACGATGGCCCACTGACCAAAGCTGTGCGTGAAGGTGCAATCTGTTATCTGGATGAGGTTGTTGAAGCCCGTAAAGACACCACGGTAGTATTACACCCGCTATCGGATGACCGCCGCATTCTACCCATTGAGCGAACCGGGGAAGTGCTGCAGGCATCGCCCGAGTTTATGCTGGTAGTATCCTACAACCCCGGTTATCAGAATCTGCTTAAGGGCATGAAACCGTCAACACGCCAGCGTTTCATTTCCATGCGTTTTGATTACCCTGACATCGACACTGAAACAACGATTATTCAACAGGAAACCGGGATCGACAAGGCTATGGCGACACAGTTAATTGAACTGGCACATGCGCTGCGCGTGTTAAAAGACCATGATCTGGAAGAATCCGCTTCAACCCGCTTACTGGTCTATGCAGCCACCCTGATCAAATCCGGTTTTGATCCTGTTGAAGCCTGCCGGGCAGCAATTATAGAACCGCTTAGTGATGAAGAAGAAACCGTCGACGCCTTAATGGAAGTGGTTCACGCAAAAATGGAGACCATTTAAAGTGAAGCAAATATCCCCCCACAATGATCATACTGCCGCCTTTGCAGAGGCTTTTTTCATCGGCAACCTGCTGTTTGTTGGTGTTTTTTACCTGGCATTGTGGCTGCTTTATTTTCTGCATTATGAAAAAGCATCCCCCATTACCAGGAATCATCTGAAGCAGGCACTGGTTGCCAGCAGCATCAGCACAACTATATTTATTATCATCAATATCTTTATTATGCTGACCAGTGGTTATGCATCGGTGGGTGCACTATTCTCGCTGGAATTTTACTTTATGCTGCTGCTGCCACTGTTTTTAGTCGTCGGCATCCTGGGATTTACCAAAGCGATAAAAGGCCTGGATTTCACCTATCCTTTGATTGGTCGCTTGGTTAGAAAACAGTCACTCAGTAGCCACGCTGAGTGAGAACAAACTCGTGAACGAGATAGCACATTCGATACCTCAGTTCAGCACAAAAACCAGGAAAATCCCTGGCAACCTGGCTATCTGGGCAGCAATATTGTCTGAAATGAGTGAATTCGCCATTATGTTTATCGTCTATTTTCTGGCAAAAGTACACAACCCGGATATTTTTGCCAAAGGCCCATTAAGACTTAGCACGCTAGCCGGTACCGGCAACACATTAATCATGCTAACCAGCAGTTTTTTTGTTGTGCGCGCCGTTATTGCCATGCGGGCAAATAAACCAGATATTTGCACGCGCTGGTTGTGGGGCGCAGTCATTTCAGGTGGCCTTTACCTGGTCATTAAAGTTTTTGAATACCAGTGGAATACGTCACAGGGACTGGCAACCGAAACCAATATATTTTATGGCGTGTACTACTACATAACCTTTAACCATTTTTTACATGTTGGCTGGGGAAGTGCGGCAATAATATGGGTTATTTATCGCGTTAATACCGGTATTTATAGCCAGGATGAACATGAAGGCCTGATAAATATCGCTGTCTACTGGCATATGATTGATCTTGCCTGGATAACAATTTTTCCGCTGCTATATGTGATTAGATAAAAATAATCCGATTATAAAATGACGCATATAAAACTCATCAATACCTTGTGGCTGATACTAATCGTATTAACCTTATTCAGTGCTTACATGGCAGAACAGGCAAAACCCGGATTCAACAGCGTGGCCATTATGGCACTGGTGCTGGCCATTAAAGGACGTATTATTGTAGATTATTTTATGGAGCTTAAAGATTCACATGTGGTTTTACGAACACTTATGCAGGTTTATTTTTATGTGATACCCGCATTGATTATCCTGGTCTATTTATTTCCAGAACAGATCGCAAAATGGACGGCACTTTAAAAAATAATGAATAATCTAGCTTGTAAACATTGTGGCGGCAGCGTTGAGCCGGGTGATACAAATTGTCCCAACTGCGGCATACCTTTACCACCGAACACTGGGGAAATCACCACAGAGGAAATTTATCCTGTATTTTATCGCTCTTGTTATTTTCTGTTTTGCGATGATCATCTGGTTGCCGCCTGACTGGACCAGGTTTATCGGGAAATAATCGGCAATGGAAGAATTCGTCGGAAAAATATGGGATCGCTTCATTACCAGTAGTGCCAACAGACACTACCCCGAAGCAATCGTACATCTGGATGAAATTCGCCGCACTGCCGGTATTTTCTTTCGCGCACTGGGTGGTGAAGGTGGCCTGCGTATCGAGAACGCGACCGACTCCGAGATTCATGCCAGGCGCTCAATATTACAACGCATCGCCGGAACGGGTAAAAAAACGCAGTATGCATGGCGCGATGAGGAATCACTGAGACTACCGGAAAGCATTGCCCTGTTTCCTAGCAGAAAACTCAACCGTGATCTTTATTTATGGCTTACTGCCCTCTCCGCAATACCGGCGGTTGTCGCGGGTGAAGGCCATGACTGGATTAGCAGAAATCAGAGCCGTACCTTTAAAACACTGGAAATCTGGCCGGGATTACAAAGTCGTTATCAAAACCTGCTGGCAGCACATTTACAGCAACGCCCAAACCCGGAGGCGCTGAACACCGGTGAAGCCAGCCAGGAAAAAGCCATCCGCCTGGCACTGTCTAACCCTGCAAAATCGGTCAGGCTGGAATATGCCAAACGTCCACCGCAGCCTGTGCCACTCTGGCTGCATCCCTCACCACCACTTCTGGAGATTAATGCCGGCTCAGCACCACATGACCCGGATATTTCTGAATCACCACAGGATGATGCTAAAGACAAAAAAGAACAGAAAAAGCAGGAGAAACGTAAAAAAGGCGAGCGCAGCGAAATGCCTGACGGTAACGACGGTCTGATGAGTTTTCGCCTTGAAACACTGTGGAGCTGGGCAGAATACACCAGGGTTGACCGCACCAGTGTAGAAGATGATGATGACGATGCCATGAAAACGGCAGAGGACATGGATAACATTAGCATTGCCCAGGATAGTGAAACTACTGCCAGCAAAATCAAACTGGATCTCGACCTGCCAGCAAGCCAATATGATGATATTGTTTTGGGTGAAGGTATCCCTGTCGACGAATGGGACTACAAACAACAACGCCTGCAAAAAGACCATTGCCGACTTCAGCTAATGACGTCTCGACACGCACAGGCGATGGATCTGCCGGAAAGACTGCGACCGCAAGCACATAAAATCCGTCGTCAATTTGAAGCCCTGCGCCCGCAACGTCACTGGCTTAATCGACAAAATGAAGGCAGCGAACTCGACCTGGAAAATTACATCAATTTTCTCAGCGACCGCAAACACGGCCATGTCAACAGCGACACACCTGTTTATCGCGACATACGCAATCTCAGCCGCGACCTTTCCTGTTTGTTGCTTGCGGATCTTTCACTCTCTACCGATGCCCATATTAATAATGATGCACGTGTTATCGATGTTATTCGTGACTCACTCTTCCTGTTCTCAGAAGCGCTGACTGCTACCGGTGATCGTTTTGCCCTGCACGGTTTCTCTTCACGTAATCGTAACCATGTGCGTTTCTATAACATCAAAGCGTTTGACGATAACTATGACAACAACATCCGTGGTCATATCGATGCAATCCGACCCGGCTATTACACCCGTATGGGCACTGCTATTCGCCACGCCACTGCGCTACTGGCGAAAGAAAACTCAAGTCAGAAACTGCTCCTCATCCTCACCGATGGAAAACCTAACGATCTGGACAAATACGAAGGTCGCTACGGTATAGAAGATACCCGTATGGCAGTACTTGAAGCTGAAAAGTTAGGCCTGCGGCCTTTCTGTGTCACCATTGATGAGAAGGCCGAAGACTATCTGCCTTATCTGTTTGGTAGCCGGTCTTATGTATTGATACGTAATGCTGAAGAACTGCCTCGCAAGCTTCCCCTGTTGTATTTAAGACTGACGAATTAGTATTGCATCATTGCGAACGACGCGTGGTGGTCTCATGTAAACAACTCAAAATTTTTAAAGTGATCCCCCATTTTACAGACAATGACGTTAGCCACTACGGAAAACAAAAAATAAATAATCGAGCCTATTTAACTACAAGCTATATCCATGGCATACTTGCACTATTAATTGCAACTACACTATTCGTAATGAAATATAACAATCCTGATGCTGTCAAACGAAGTCTTAAACAAAATCCTCTATTCTCAAAGCTGACCGATTTACAACTCGATAGAGTCTGTCAGTCCAGTCAGCTACACCAGCTAACTGAAGGTCAACTGCTGTTTAATCAGTCAGATAAAGTCACCGACTTTTACATGGTACAAAGCGGAAAAATCAAACTTTTTCGCCTGTCACCAGATGGTCAGGAAAAAATCATTGAAATTGTAAGACCCGGTGAAGTATTTGCTGAAGCCTTGATGTTCACAAGCCAGGCAGATTACCCGGTAAGTGCAGCGGCACTCACAGATACCATCGTTATCAGTATCAACGCGAAAAATTTCCAGGAAATGCTTTGGGATTCGACAGCGACCTGCTTACTACTGCTGGGTGATATGAGCTTTCGCCTTAGAAAGCTGATTAAAGAAATTGATACCCTGACATTACAGAATGGTACCTGCCGTGTAGCATCCTATCTAATCCAGGAAATGACAGAGAACAAAAATGAATTTGAACTGGATATGGCTAAAAATGTTATTGCTGCCAGATTATCCATCAAACCGGAAACCTTTTCACGCATCATTAAAAGCCTTAATAACAAGGGAATTCTAAGCATCAACGGAAACAGTGTAACCATTCATGATATCGAGACTTTAAAAGAGCACAGTGTTACCTGACACGATAGACTACTAACAGCGATTTACCTGCAGAGAAAATAATTTATTTCTTCATTTTTAATTACCTATAACAAACTTTTTACTTAACCTCTATAGCAATCAGGCTGAAGTCGTTTAACTCCGTTTAAGGGCTTTTAAATTCACCAGGAGTAAGTAACAGTGAAGTCCTTGCTACTGGACACGTCCACTCAGACATTTTCAAGACTACTTAAGTAACGTTGATAAATGAATTCCCACAATAAGGGATTTCCTGGATTAATAATGGTTGAAGAAACTTATTTGACAGGTGCACAGGACCACAGTTAGCCCTAAAAAATGAACCATAAGTTAGCCATACTCGTTAATGTGCATTTATTTCAAGCACCCGCCCTACTAAGCAGACCCTCGATTAATTTGTCTGACAGAGAATAATCGACACAAAGCGGATGGTGAAAAGCTTAAAAGAATTTTGTCCGCGAAGAACGCAAAAGACGCAAAGGAAAAACAAAAACCCTATTGTGTCATCTTGAACGATAGTGAAAGATCTTAACGCTTATAGGCTCCACAAAGGACGCTAGATCCTTCACTATCGTTCAGGATGACATTACCTCGTTGTTGTTATTATTGTAATCGACACTGAGCAGACAGTCAATTTTTTAACAGCAATAGTCCACGGATGAACGCAGATGAACACAGATAAAAACAAGAAATGTTTATTTTTGTCATCCTGACTGGTCGAGCGTAGCGTAATGGAAGGATCTTGTTCACCACGCTATTATGGTGTAACCGTCTCAAAACCCTTCACTACCGCTCAGGAGGACATCAAATAACTAATGTCTTTTATCTGTGTTCATCTGCGTTCATCTGTGGAAAAAACGTTTTTGTTTGTGTGTCCATTCATGGCCGATAATTCGTGGACCGCTCAATCAGCTTAAGGTCCGTTGTTAATTGTTAACCGGCATGCGGAAAACTCATAATTCTACTGAAAGTATATGATGGCAAACGGACAAACTTATGGGTTCGTGCACAATAGCAATAAACTGGCTGCTGTATCAATAAGGCAAAATGAGGATTTTTTGTATTTTTCTCTAAACTGTCTGGCCTTACTTTAATACCTCATTCGCTGGCGTTGAGCTTGTTTATTCCATAATATACAAACACAAAAACAACTCATCAACAAATTATGAATAAACAGCAGAATAACCCGCAATCCGAAACAAAAACAGATGTCTACCATGCCCCCTGGGAAAAAAGTTTCGACAAAATCCTGACACCGTTTGAGGAGTTTATTCACCGTCAAACCACCAGTGGTTTATTGTTAATGGCAATGGCCGTGATCGCCCTGATACTGGCGAACGGTCCACTGGCGGATGCTTATCTGCATGTTATCCATACCCCGATCAGCCTCAAGATTGGCAGCTGGACACTGGAGATGAGCCTGCACCACTGGATCAATGATGCATTAATGGCGTTGTTTTTCTTTGTTGTCGGTCTGGAATTAAAACGAGAATTACTGGTCGGTGAGCTGGCAAAGTTACGTAATGCGACATTGCCGATTGCCGCTGCTATTGGCGGCATGGTCGTGCCTGCGCTGATCTATTTAGCCATCAATCCTGCGGGTGACGCAGCGCTTGGCTGGGGAGTACCTATGGCCACCGACATCGCCTTTGCTATTGGTGCACTGGCATTACTGTCAAGCCGGGTACCCAAGGCGCTGATCACCTTCCTGGTGGCACTGGCGATTGTTGATGATCTGGGTGCGGTTTTGGTGATTGCCATTTTTTATACTGAGACTATCGCCCTTACCCCACTGGCAGTAGCCGGTGCACTATTCGCTGTATTAATAGTTTTTAATATGAGCGGCATCCGCAAGACTCTGCCCTATTTCGTTGTCGCGGTTTTGCTATGGTATGCCTTGCTGCAGTCCGGCGTGCATGCCACCCTGGCGGGTATCTTAGGTGCAATGTCGGTTCCTGCGATACCCAGGTACAAACCGGAACGTTTCAGTGAACATGTCAAGGAACTGATGCAACGTTTTGATAACAGCCACCAGCCAGGCCAGAGCATCATGACCAATGACACTTTACGCTCGGTGGTACAAACGCTGGAAAACGGCGTGCACAGTGTAGAAGCGCCATTACAGCGTTTGGAACATATCTGGCATATGCCGGTGGCTTATCTGATTATCCCGGTATTTGCGCTGGCCAACGCCGGTATTCCACTGGCACTGGGATCGCTGGCTGATACCTTCAGCCACCCGGTGATGCTGGGTGTTTCTCTGGGCCTGGTGCTGGGGAAATTTATCGGCATTAGCGGAGCCAGCTGGCTGGTACTGAAAATGGGTATCGCCGAATTGCCCAAAGATACCCGCTTCACCCAGATAGTGGGTGTTTCGCTGCTGGCCGGAATTGGTTTCACCATGTCTATTTTTGTCGCCCAGCTTGGTTTTTCGCATAATGAAGAACTGTTATTAATGGCAAAAACCGGTATTCTTTTTGCCTCCCTGCTGGCAGGTGTGAGCGGTTATATCTGGCTCTACCTGGTGAGTAAACCGGTAACAACTAAAAACTAAATCTCATTGTGACTAACCAGGACGCGGGTTAATCAATCATTGATATTGCTGTGTCCTTTTTCAGTGCATCAATGCTCATGTACAGGTTCACATTATCACTGACGGCTGGTAACAGGGTGTGTATGCCAAACTCGGAACGTCTGATGGTTAAGGATTTTGGGACATTTGAGGTATTTCTAATGGGAAGCATTGAGCAGATCAATCCACATCCCAGTATTCTATATATACTCGCAGTTATGCTTAGCTATATTACAATATAATAATAGTCTAATATTATGTAAATACTATTTTAACTGACGAACGGTATGAAGAGCCGGAAACAGTAGACTTTAATCCATTTCTCTCATCGCTTTAGCCCTGTTGTAAACCTGGCATATAGCGACGGCTTTGTTTAATTTTGACCGGTTTTATAAGAATCATTTAAATAAGTATCTATACTTTGCATAGAATAAAAGCCGGTGCTTAAATAATCTGCAAGCGCGTAAAGAATGTTTTAAGGGGTATTTTAAATGGCGATGATCGTACAAACGGTAGAAGGCGTGGTCACAAACAAGTTTGACATTGAGCTGTCTACTCTTAAATTCGGCCGGGCAGTCAATAACCAGGTGCAAATTGATGACCTGGCAGTGAGTAATGAACATGCACAAATTATTTGTGAAACCAGTGACAAAGGAGAAGTTGCTTATTTTCTTGAAGACCTGGGCAGCACCAATGGTTCATTTATTAATGAAACAAAAATAGAAAAACAGCTATTGCATCATAACGATAGTTTACGTATCGGCTGGAATGTTTTTACCTTCATTGATGAAAATGAAGCGGATTTTGAAAAAACCAGTCAAATTAAAAAAAGCTGGATACCGGGTATTTACTATACCAGGAAGTAAAAAAACCAGATTGAGTCCTACTTCGTTCCCACGCTAACCAGACGGTAAAATATTCAGCTTAGCCTTTTGCCATAAGCAGAAGCTTTTTCCAGGCAGACATGACGGATTTTTGCACTTTATCGAGCTTACTGCGTTTCAGTTCTTCCGGTATTTTTTTGAGATGAATAATACGCTCAGGGTGACCTCTAGGAAATTCAGTCTGATGGTCAAAAAACAGAAAACCGTTCACCGGTACATTGGGGACACAGGCTGAGACTGCCTTAATCTGGTAGTCAAGATCATAAAGCGGGTTTTTAAAACGGAAACTTCTCTGTCCTATCATCTGCGTCCAGTCATCAATTTTATCCGCACAAAATATTTTACCGGGGTAACGTTTGTAGACCAGTAAAGTGATGCCATCGTGGCGCAAAATCAGCCGGTCAATGGTGAAATGATGTCCCAAACCATCCGGGCACTGAAGATTGGTAATCTGTTTAAAACCCAGACGATTAAGACAGTAACGGGTTTTTAAATTCAACCAGTGATGTTTAACTTTTCTCCGATTCAGGTAAAGCATGATGCCAACGAGCAGCAGAGCCAGTGCTGTCAGCAATACTACTGGTAATGCATAACGGTCAGTTAGTTGAATAATGTTCTGAGAAAAAATATCATTCATTGTCATACAAAAATCAGCGAGAGGTCTTTTAAGTAAACCCTATTTTAGCATAGACAATATCCTGTCCAGGAACCTTATAAGCTAAATTTATAACCACGATTAACAGGTTCTCTGAAATTTTCTCAAGTTTTTCATTCCAGCCTGGCTCTCGCTTTGAGCATTTGAAATGAAGTGGTATTACGGGCAATATGGATCGCAAAATCAAACTGAGTTCGACCTGTAAACAAAATAATGATTTCATCATTGATAGCATTTTTGACCGATCATGCGGTTTGGCTGGTGGCTGCATCAGTAATTAGTCTGCTTGCCGGATTATTGCTGGTGCCTGTTTTCATCACCCGTATACCTGTGGACTATTTTTCTCACTCACACCGGCATCGCTTGTCGGCAAGCTCACGTCACCCTTTCACCAGGTTACTCATCGCTGGCAGCAAGAATCTACTCGGCATCGTGTTTATCGTTGCCGGTATATTGATGTTATTCCTGCCCGGCCAGGGCTTGCTCATGTTACTGGCCGGCCTGATAATTATGAACTATCCGGGGAAATTCACACTGGAAGGCTGGATTATTAAACTGCCACACGTGTTGCCAACTATCAACTGGTTACGCGCAAAATACAATCAACCGCCACTTCTTGCCCCGCCCGGTAAAACAGAAAAAAGCAGTCAAGACGTCATTGAATAAGGCGTAAGCTGTGCTGAATTTTCCATGACAGCCAAAAACAAAAAAAACAGCGGTTTCACCTCAGGGGCGCTGATACGAATCCATGCCTTCATAGTATTAGTGCATTCATGCACGTCGCTCAGAAAGCACCACTGCTGTCCCGAATGGCACTAAGTTAATGCTAATATTTGCATGAATCCGGGACATGAACCGGGCACAGTTGGCAACGACACGCCGTGAAACCGGTCCATGTTGGCTCAACACCATGCATCCCTGCAGGGTGATGGTCGTTGCCAACTGTGCCCGGTTCACATCCCTTGCAGTTAACGTGACAGCAGTTTATGTCGCCAAGTTGTTGAAAGGTCATGCTAAGCACTGCTTAACTTAGTGCCATTCACAGCTGTCCCGCAAATGATAAATATCTAGAGACATGGATCGAAGGTACCTTGCTGAGACCGTCAGCCGCAGGGATGCGGATGCCGAGCCTCCATGGACGGATTCACGGCGTGTCTCAGCAAGGTACCTCCGGTTCATGTCGTTTGTAAGCAGTAGTTTCAGGTATATACACTGGCACCGAGGCGTGTCTTTGGTGAAAACACAAAAGTCATGCCTCTCATATTTATTGGACAGCAGTTATGTTTGTCATATCTGCCGCCACCGATTAAAATTCAAAAACTTTTATCTCGCAGGAATCAAGTTTGCTAAAACTTAATACAACTTCAACTAACCCAAATCATAAAACCATCGCCATCTGGTTGCTGGTCTGCTGCGCTACTATTTTTGGCATGATTATCCTGGGTGGTGTTACCCGGCTTACCGGCTCCGGTCTTTCCATGGTTGAATGGGCGCCGATCATGGGCATTTTGCCACCGTTAAATCAGGCCGAGTGGCAGGAAACATTTTTGCTTTACCAGCAATTTCCTGAATACCAGCTAAAAAACTTCGACATGTCATTAACTGAGTTCAAATCTATTTTCTGGTTTGAGTATGGCCATCGCTTGTTGGGACGTTCCATCGGTTTGATTTTTCTGCTGCCTTTTTTGTTTTTTTTATTTCGTGGACAAATAGAAAAAGCACTGACACCGAAACTGATCACTATGTTCGTACTCGGTGGCCTGCAGGGGCTGATGGGCTGGTACATGGTAAAAAGTGGACTGGTCAATGATCCCCACGTCAGCCAGTATCGCCTGACTGCACACCTTGGTTTAGCTGTCGTTATATATGCCTACATGTTCTGGGTTGCACTTGATTTACTGTATCCTAAAATTAATGATGCCAGTAAAAGCGTTAATCCCAAAAACACAAATCACAGGCTCGGATCTTTGTCGTTAATTATTACCGGCATCATTTTTATTACTATCTTAAGCGGCGGGTTTGTTGCAGGCACCCGTGCGGGTTTTGCCTTTAATACTTTTCCTTTAATGGATGGACAACTGATACCCAATGGGTTGTTCGAACAGTCGCCATGGTGGCGAAACTTTTTTGAAAATATAGTCACTGTGCAGTTTGATCACCGAGTACTGGCGACACTGTTATTCCTTATTATCCCTGTGTTCTGGCTTAAAGCCGGTAAGCTTGACGGTACGCTTAAATCGCAACCACTGCTCAGAACAGCCAGCCATTTGTTACTTGCAGCACTGGCTCTACAGATTACGCTTGGCATCAGCACCTTGCTGCTGGTTGTTCCAGTAGCACTAGCAGCCGCGCATCAGGCGGGTGCCATCATATTACTGACCGCTGCCTTATTTACCAGTCAGCAATTTCATCGCTAAAGCAAAACTTTTCAGTACCCGGTAAAATATTTTGCTGAGCATTTATATAAAAAAAGCCTCTGATAATTTCCCCGCGAAGGCAATAGTGGCAACCTGTGAAGAACTCAACTGAGTTATACCATGGTATTGAAGCAGTCATCCATGATCAGAACTTCCTGATATTATTGCAGCACCTTGTGCTGGCGTTTATTCGCAATGCCGATTCGTGTGACTTTGTTTTTGTTTTTATTATTGATCAATTGCTCAAAAGACGCTTTCTCACCAGTGCGGCTATAATCTATCAGCATGGTTTCAAATAATTCAGACTTATCAATATCATCCCTGCTTTGCAAAATTTCAAATATTAAAACAAACAGGCGCTGTAAAGAAATTTTCCAGGTACTGCCGGCGGCCTGATACAGGCCATCGCTTAACTGCATAAAACCCTCAAATGCTGAACCGTTTAAAATTAATGGCAGGGTATTTTTAAAACGGCCGGAGTTGGCGATCATATCCCAGTAACGTGCAAAACGATTAACACGTTGCATGGTTGCAAAATTTATATCCCGGGTACACAAAATATTGTATGGTGCTTGCGTGTTATAGCGTAATTGATATTCTTTATTGTGACGATTAAGCGGCACACCACGTAAGCGTTTTAAAATGCCCAGTTGAATTTCGTGTGGATTCAAACTGACTAACTGGTCAAAACTTTTTGCAAAGTTAGTCAGGGTGTCTGAGGGCAAACCAAAAATAAGATCAGCATGGATGTAGGCATGTGTATTTTCTCTTAACCAGCGAAAGGTTTTCACAGGTTTTTTTATTGTTCTGTTTTCTGCTGATCAGTTCCTGTATTTTTTCATCAAAGGTCTGCACACCTATTTCAAACTGCAAGGTATGATACGGAAACTTTTGAATGACTGCTTTTAGCTTGTCCGGAAGATTATCTGGCACCACTTCAAAGTGCAGATATAAATCATCGCTCATTCTTTCAAGAAAAAATTCAAGAATTGTTATGCTACTGCTAACTTTTAAATTAAACGTTCTATCAATAAATTTAAAGTTACGTGCACCGCGCTGGTATAACTTATCCATTTCATCGAGAAACATATTTAACTCAAATGGTTTCGATGTTTTGTCCAGTGATGACAAGCAGAACTCGCACTTAAACGGACAGCCGCGTGATGCTTCTACATAGATCAATCGATTTTTAATATCATCATCACTGTAAAATTGATAAGGCAGTTGTAATCGATCCAGCGGCAACTCATCACTTTGAATTTCACTATTGAATGGTTTATTACCCGATAAAATCAGCTGACACAGCTCATGAAAGCTTTTTTCAGCTGCGCCCATAACAACATAATCTGCTACATCAACGACCGCCGGTTTATCGGGCAAATAACTGACTTCAGGCCCACCAAGAACAATGATAGTTTCTGGTGATACCTGTTTTAATATTTCTACGGTTTTTGTTACTTCAGTAACATTCCAGATATATACACCAAAACCAATAATTTCCGGCTGGTATTTTAAAAGTTTTTCTGCAATATCAATGGGGCGTTGTTGAAGGGTGAACTCTTCGATACAGGCGGAAGATTGCAGCTCACCGAGGTTGGCATACAGATATCGCAGGCCAAATGCAGTATGCATGTAACGCGCATTCAGTGTGGTTAGTACGATCTGGTTTGTTAGGGCCTTTTTCATAAAGGCACATTATAACATCTTGCCAAAAGTCAAAATGACATTGCTTTTCCGTTAACTATGAGGGTCATGAAGCCTTTAACGGAAAAGCAGTAAATCAAACAATAAACTTACCCTCTTCACGCAAATGATTTTCCATCAGTTCAATTTCACGTGCCCCTGAATAATAGATATCTGTATCAACTGTATAGTCCAGGCTCATATTACGGCCTTCATAATCAACCTTGTTTAAAATACTTTTCACCGCATTCACGTGAGCTCGATGTTTATCATTACTACGGATAACAGACCACGGGCTGGTATGGCTATGCGTCTGCTTCATCATCTGGTATTTCATCTCGGTAAATTCGTCCCATTTTTCCTGCATCTGCACATCAATCTCTGACAGCTTCCATTTTTTTAGCTGATTGGTTTCTCTATCCTCAAATCGCTTAGCCTGAACATTTTTAGAAACCGAAAAATAAATCTTGTGGAAGATAATACCGTGCTCAACTAAATCATCCTCAAACTGCGACACCGTTTTCATAAAGGTGCTGTATTGTTTCTGCGTGCAAAATTCGAAGATGGGTTCAACCATGGCACGGTTATACCAGCTCCGGTCAAACAGCACGATCTCACCCTCCTCTTGGGAACTGCTCAACATAACGCTGAAAATACCATTGGCTTTGCTGTACGTCCGACGGTTTGCCCAGCGCAACCACCCGATAATGTTTTTCATTCATATAACGCGTAATACGACGAATGCTGCCGCCTTTGCCTGCGGCATCCCGACCTTCAACCAGAACAATCATCTTTTGCTGATGTTTTTCCAGGTTGTCCTGTAATTTAATCAATTCTGCCTGATAAGGCCGCAATGACATATCATCGAGATAGCGGGTATACCGTTTATATACCTGCTGCTTGAAATCATCGTCGCCCTGTTCAAATTCTTCTAAAAATGCCTGATATTCCATTTTTACCTTCATACAATTCGATTATTGATAGCCGATTATTTTACAACTAAATCAGAAAACTTTACTGACTCAGGACAAATTCAGCACTATTCGTGGATATCCCGCCTGTTTTATTTGATTTCAGTGACCGAAAACAGGAGAATACGCGCCAGATTTTAGCGTATGTACATTTCAAGACATACGCCCCTTTTATTAACAATTTTAACTATTTCTGAGGAAATCCCATGAAGTTAATTCTTTTAGGCGCACCGGGTGCTGGTAAAGGTACTGTTGCAAAATTACTGACTAAACTGGACGGTTCTGTTCAAATCTCTACTGGTGATATATTACGCGGTGCTGTGGCTGCTGGCACTGAACTGGGTAAACAGGCTGAAGCTGCAATGAAAGCCGGTGACCTGGTTTCTGATGATTTAATTATGGGCATTATGGGTGAACGCCTGAAAGAAGACGACTGCAAAGCCGGCTACTTATTAGACGGTTTTCCACGCACCATACCACAGGCAGAAGCACTAAAAGTGCTTTTAGCTGACATGGGTGAAACTTTAGATTGCGCCGTTGAGATTGACGTACCACGTGACGTTATTCTTGATCGTTTAACCACTCGCCGTACCTGTACTGGCTGTGGTGAAATCTACAACGTTAAGTCTAATCCGCCAAAAGTAGAAGGCGTATGTGATAAGTGTGGTGAACCAGTTGTGCAACGTGATGACGAAACTGAAGAAGCTATCAGCAACCGTCTTAATGTATACAACGAGCAAACTGCGCCATTAGTTGGTTTCTACAAAAATGAAGGTCTGTTGCTTTCTGTAAAAGCGACTTCTTCTGATGCTGTCATTGAAGCAATTAAAGCAAAAATAGCTTAAATAGCTAATGTTTTAAATAAAAGCCCGGGTGTGAAAACATCCGGGCTTTTTTTATGTACAGGATAACTGCTGACCCCGAATGGCACTAAGTTAAGAGTGCTTAGCATGGTCTTTCAGTAACCTGGCGACATTGATTGCTGTCTCGTTAGCCGCAAGGGAGATGAATCGGGCACAGCTGGCAACGACACGCCGTGAAACGACCAACAAGGATGTAGGAAATGTAGATATTGCATCGTTACATGGATGTAACTTAGTAGGGCAATGCAGGAGCAATTGCCGAGGAGCAAATATCTACCCTCCATGGTGGCTAAACACCCGCGTCCCTGCGGGTGATGGTCGTTGCCAGCTGTGCCCGATTCATCTCCCGGATTCATGCAAACATGGCTTAACTTAGTGCCATTCACTTAACACAACCCCGGTGGTGGTATAAAGAAAAGTAAAAAAGATTGTTCACCGGCCATGAAGAAACTAATTGATGTCTGTCACGTTAATCTAACCGGCTATTTTGTAAAATACCCCTATGTCTATCTTTCTTCGTACACTCTTTATCCCTCTTGGCCTTATATTGTCTATTCCAGCCGTATTGGCTTTTGACAATGATTTTGATATTAATGACATCAACCTTGACCAGGAGAACTTTCTCGATATAAAGGCCCATCGCTATCGTAAGTCACTAGAATACAAGTGGTTTGATAGCACCTCGGGCTGGCGTATTAATATCGCGAGCCTCGACAGTGACCTTGCGTTCGTACAAACAGAGCTCAAGTTACAGAATGAGCTATCAGAATACGTCAACATCCGGCTCGAAGTTGAGCAGGAAGTCTTCTATGCTGACAAAGAGTTCCCATTACCAACTGCTGAAGCTGAAATTTATCCATGGGCAGGAGATTTTGGTTTTTCATTGCTCGGTACACCGGCCTATGAAAAACGCGAGATGGACCTTGGCATAGCCGTCATCTGGGGAAGACGTCCCTGGAACTACACACGTTTTGAGTATCTCGATGTTGATTCACTTTATAACCAGAAAAACGTCACCGATAACACTTTTTACAGTAAAGAACCGATAGCCATGAAGCTTGAAGGTGCCTACCAGTTTGCTGGGCAGTATAAGCTGCGCTTTAGCATTAGCCGCGACAAACCGCTTGAACTTATCGACCCGGATAACAATGGCATTTTCACTCACGAAGCCAGTGATTATTTTTTGATATTTGACTACCAGCCCAAACCAGACTCAGTGATAGGAATAACCCTCAATGGCTTTACACTGGATAAATCCAGTTCACAAACAGGTCAAAACCAGCAACAGTTCACTGATTACATTTCTGTCGATGTTTACTGGGTGAAAGGCATGGGCAAGTCATACGAACTTCGTGTGGGCACACAGTATGACCACATTACAAATGATATCCGTGATTTTATTACCGCCGGCAATAATCTTGATTACTTCATGAAAACATTGCAGGTCTATACCTCAGCCTATCATCCATTTAATGAACATATGGCCTGGGACCTTGGAGTATATGCTGGTCAGGTCGAAGAACAACAAAACTACCTGCAAGATAATACAAGGGACACTTTAAATGATGGTGTACAAGCTAAATTTCGCATGGGCTTTGAGTATTCATCGTCGGATGGTCGTAATTCGCTGCAGTTTAACATCAGCCTGAATCTTGATGACCTCTTTAAAGACCCGGGTGATGGCGGCGGCATCAGTTTTCAGTCCGTATTCTAGGCATAACGGGGAGTCTGCATAGACAATAAAACGACAAAATAAGACCCGGCTAGCCGGTTGCGCAGGTGAACATATATACGGAATCGAAAAAACTCAACCATCCCTGCCATCAAGGCGCGCACTCAACAACATCGGCGCATATACAACAACAAAAATGGCAAACGCCAGCATCCAAAACAGCTGTGATATGCCTATCCAGTAAACATATAACTGCATATTAAATAACGGGAAAATTACTCGTACGATAACACCCAATAACAGTGCCGCGAAACTCCAGAAAATAATGGCGGGTGGTTGAAAAACATTACGACCGGTATGCCCCAATGAAACACGCGACATCATACCTATAGTAAGTAAGCCGATGCCGCCTGCAGTGAAAGCATGTACTGACAAAAACACTGAAATGCCAGAAGTAATCGATAATGTTTTTAAAACAAATCCCAGGATAATAGAAACGTAGGCAACAAGCAGAATCCACAGCAGTGACTTACTCCAGATTTTATTGCTGTACCAGCCGGCTAATCGCAATGTGTGTAATAACGCTAAAACCACAGAGAAGATAGCAGTCAAATTATCATATTCGGTAAACACATCGCTGAACCATAAAGCCACTAATAAAACCAGGCTGGAATAATCGACCCAGGCATGATTTTTTAGTTTTATATCGACATCAATTCCATTTTGAATAAACATCGGCATCACACGACGCATCATCATCAGCACTAAAGCAATAATTATGTACAGTGCAGAATACAACCCCCACTGCACACCCTCTGCAACAACCCCCATTAGACCTAAATAAAAAACAACATTACACAGCATCAGCAAAAATATTTTTGAAATAATACCTATCTGTTTATATTGTTTTACTTTTAACACCGGTCGTAAACAGGCGACGGTTAAAAAAAACAAAAAGGCCACGTCAACAACGGCAATCAACTCGACAGGCAGCATAAAACCGCTAAGCGGTAATAATCGCGCAAGCAACCACAGCAAAAACAAAAACGCCAGTGCTTTTCCACGCAGTACTTCTTCCCCTGTCCAGTTTTTTATTGCTGTTAGCAAGAAACCCGCAACCACCGCCATGACATAACCAAACATCATTTCATGGGCATGCCATAAACCTGGTGACATCCCGGAGAATGCAAACTCAACAGAAAATACATAATTTGCCATCCAGATCGCCATTGCCAGGATGGAAAAAACACCAGCCGCTAAAAAGAAAGGCCTGAAACCTAAACGTAGAATGGGAGGACCAAAATTCGTCGGTTTTGAATCAACAACTTCACCGTCAATGTTTAACATAAAATTTATAACTCCCCGAGAAGCTGATTATCATGACTTAAGAAATCGCTGGTTAATAAAGATCCTTGAGCAGTACCAGCATTGAATATGACATCAACAGTACATACATTATGAAAATACGCAAATGACACACATCAATAACTAAAAAAATAAAATGTTAATCCGGGTTAAGATCAGGATCTTCAATATTGTCCTTATTATTTCGCGACTCTTTGATCTACATCATGGACAGAAACCAGGCAACTGATGAACATGTAAATCTTGTTTACTCTCAATTTATACGCTAAATCAAGTCAGCCAAACAAGCCAATATCACAAGAGCCTCAATGATGAATACTACCGATAAAAATACAAACACAAGCTATGGCGAATTTGAAGTCAAGGTCGGCCTTGCCGAAATGCTCAAAGGTGGTGCCATCATGGATGTCACCAATGCCGAGCAGGCAAAAATTGCTGAAGACGCCGGCGCCTGTGCCGTGATGGCACTGGAACGCATTCCCTCTGATATTCGACGTGACGGCGGCGTGGCCCGCATGTCTGACCCGGACATGATTCAAAAAATTAAAGATACCGTTTCCATTCCGGTGATGGCCAAATGCCGTATTGGTCATTTCGCAGAAGCGCAAATAATACAGGCGCTAGAAGTTGATTTTATTGATGAATCCGAAGTACTGACACCTGCCGATGAAGTTAATCATATTTATAAAAACGACTTTAAGGTGCCTTTCGTCTGTGGTGCGACCAATCTTGGCGAAGCACTGCGACGTATTGCTGAAGGCGCTGCCATGATACGCACCAAGGGTGAAGCTGGCAGCGGCAATATTGTTGAAGCGGTACGTCATATGCGCGCACTGCAAGATGAAATGCGCCGTCTTACTACACTTGGTAAAGAACAACTAATGAGTGTTGCTAAAGACATGGGCGCGCCTTACGATTTAGTTTGTTATGTCGCTGAACACGGCAAACTGCCGGTACCCAATTTTTCGGCAGGAGGCATTGCCACCCCTGCTGACGCTGCGCTGGTTAGACAATTAGGCGCGCAGGCAGTATTTGTCGGCTCCGGTATTTTTAAATCTGATGACCCGGCTGCTCGTGCTGTAGCCATTGTAAAAGCAACAACCCACTACGACGATCCAGCTGTATTACTGGAAGTCAGCCGTGGTTTACAACCCGGCATGAAGGGATTAGAAATGTCCGAAATTCCCGAGGATGAACGTCTGGCTGTCAGAGGCTGGTAAACCCTGATGAGCAGATTGCATGAATGAAATCGTTGGCATCCTGGCTTTACAGGGTGCTTATCAAAAACATGCCGAGAGTCTTTCCAGGCTTGGCGTTGAATCACGATTGATACGTAAGCCGACTGAACTGAATGCTTGTTCCGCGCTAATCTTACCTGGCGGTGAGTCAACCACGATAAGTTTGCTGATACAGGAATATGGTCTTTATAAACCGATTAAATCGTTTGCAGAAAATTTTCCTGTTATGGGTGTTTGTGCCGGCATGATTTTAATGGCAAACGAAGTTGATGATATACGGATAACACCTCTGGGTTTGATTTCATTCAAAGCAACACGTAATTTTTACGGACGGCAGGTGCATAGTTTTACTGCAGATGTAAAACTAAGTTTTGATAATATCACTTTCAAAGCACCTTTTATTCGCGCGCCGGGTATAAAAGAACTTTCGCCTGAAGTTGAAGCATTAGCAACATACAACGATAAAGTTGTAATGATAGGCGCGGGTAATCATCTGGCGCTGTCATTCCACCCTGAATTAACAGACGATACACGTATACATAATTATTGGTTAAGCAATTTTAAACAGGCAAGATCACCTGCAAAGATTCAGCAAAAACAGTAAATCTCTCCTGCAAACGCCTGATAATAAAAAAATTCCGTATTTTTTTCAACAAATAGGACAAACCTGCCAAATTGACATATATCAATGACTTTTAATGATTAGTATATTATAATTTGCTTATATAATATTTAGAGGTATATTCTTATGAGAATTATCACAAACAATATAAAAGTTTTTCTAATAGGCATTTTTATGCTGGCAGCATCTGTACCGGCCCATGCCGAAGATGATAGTGTCTGCGCCCCATTTAAAGATGCGAATATTGATCAAAACATGCTGTCTTTAATGTTACAGGCCGCTACAGACGGAGATTTATACCGTATCAAACCAGGATCATCGAAAATGGGATTTTGCGTTAACAGTCCAGTGGGTAAGGTCAAAGCAGAGTTTCGTGATTTTAAAGGCGGACTGGCATTAGATGATTTTATGCAGCAAGGCGCCTCATTGGTGCGTATTGATGTCGATAGCCTGGAAACAGATTCAGGTTTTATCGAAGCAATGCTGAAAAGTGAGAGCTTTTTTGATGCCGAGCAATATCCGGACATTATATTCGTTAGTACCGGCATCGAATGGATGAGCAAGAATAAAGGCGTACTCAAAGGTAACCTCACCATGCATGGTGTTACTAAAGCGGTGGCATTTTATGTCGATTTAAAGAAAACAGAGACAGCGTCAGGTGAAGAGGTGGTGACGGTTAAAGCGACTACCACCGTGCAGCGTTCAGAATTTGGCATGTTTACTCTTTTATCGGCGGTGGATGATCGTGTAAGCCTGTGCATGTCAATAGATGCCTACAAGCTCCAGTCCTGATTAGATCTTTATCATTAGCTATTGATATCGCCACAGCGGCCTTTAGAGATTATCAAAAATCTCTTTAGGCCGTATCAGGTTATGCAATACAGCCTGCCCCGGTTTTTTTATTGCCTCAAGTGAATCTAAAGAAAAACAGGCCACAGCGCAAGTGGTCATCAATTTACCACTACTGGATAGTGGCGGTGCTGAAGTGGCAAGATAACTCACCATATAATCCATGCCAGGATTGTGCGCCAGGATCAGTAAGCGTTGATTATCAACGGCATAAAGCGCAATGGTTTCACACAGGGTGTCCATGTCTGCCAGATAAAGCGCCTTATCAAGTACAATATTTTTTTCATCTACAGCCAGGTTATTTAATAACAAGCTGGCTGTTTCCTGTGTGCGCTGCGCGGTAGACACAACCATCCTGTCTGGCACCAGGTGCAATTGATTCAGGTGGGCACCCATACGGATCGCGTCTTGTGCACCCCTGTCACTCAATGGCCGGTCTATATCAGCAGTATGACTAGACCAGTCTGACTTGGCGTGGCGCATTAATATTAGTTCGAACATAGCGTTCAGCTTCCTGGGCCAGTTGTTTGCATTTTATGTTGTAACTTCACTGTTGGCCGCACTCCCGTTAACTGTTAGCGACGGGCCCCACTCCATACCTCGGAAAGTATAAATATTGAACTTATAACATAAAACTATTAACTGATATTTTCTAAGTATTAGCAACTCGTTGATAATAACGCATCCGGTACAACAAACGTTTATGTTCGTCGTCCTCTTCAAACCCTGAACGGTCATGTAAAACATTATTACAAATCAAACCCTGACCAGACTGGAGTGTTCCCCGGTAAATATAGGGTGAATCTGTATGCAGGTAATCATGTAGTAATGCGACAGCCCCCTGAACAAGCGGATCCTGTTTCCATACGATACTGCGTGTCCTGGCTGTATAACGCATATGCAGGTCACCGTCAGCCGAAATAGAGAACACCGGGCCATATCGATCCGGGCGGATCACTTCACCCTGTTTATTGATATTAGCCGGAATCATCATTACGTCCGGCTCCATTAAAACACGGATATAATCGGGGTTTTGCTGGCGAAGGCGTATATACATTATTTCATGATCCAGCAAAGCATTCTCACCACCGCTGGCTGCCGGAGAAACACAGTGCAAAAATAACGCATTGATCTGACGATCTAAAGGATTGTAGTAACCATCTGTATGCCAGTGAATCGGTTTATTTGTGTAAGGGATATATTCACCACGCCACTCATCGTTAGCAACCCTTAGTGCCGTAATGCCATCGTCTGCACCCCTGTTGTCATCAGGCATAAATAGTTCAAACTGTTGAGCCAGTTTATCTGGTATTTCCTTATCAGGATCATCACCAGTGTTACCCGCATAGATCGCCATATTGGTTTTCTTCACCAGGTCACGAATGACTTTATACTCCGTTGTACTTAATTCTCTCGGATCATTAATTTCTACAATGATGTCTTCAATATTCTGCGGATAATCGTCCATCTTGTTTTCAAGCCAGGCGTGGTACGCCGTCTCATTATCCAGCTCGAAAGGACTTCCCAATTTGTATTTTTTACTGGGATAATTTGTTGTCTTCGTTGAAATCATTATGCTTACACCTGTTTTTATAGTTTGCTGAAGTGATTTTTTCTGCAATACTGACTACCAGCTTTACACGCATGCCATCATTAAAATCACCAGTTATTACTCAATTCAGTACTCTCAATTGCACAATGTACAGCCGCCACAACCAATGATACCGTCACGGTCTGGACAGGTGAATCCGGCGTTGATGGTGACCTTATGCACACTTTTCTGGTAACGCGCTAGCATGACCTGACCAAAAATATTTGCGTTTTGCGCAAAATTCAAGAGGTTTCCCAGGATAATCAGAGATTAGATATTTTTCTGCAAAAATGATTAAAACTAAATGACCTAAATCAAAAAGACATAATTAATTCGTTTAAGGGTTATAGTTAAGGGCAGCTCATTTACTAAAAAATAAAAAAACATCCGTACATCCATACACATGCGGAATAATGTGTAAAACTTCCCACCACCTGAAACTATTCATTTTTTCAATAGTATTCAGTTATATACAATGAATATGATAAATGTTAAAAATATTATTGAGAGATAAAACCATGCTTAAAGATTATGCTTAACAAACTACTCATCGAACACGATCACATAAGAAAAACGCTGAACTTGCTGGAAATGTTATTTCTGGATTTGTGTCGTGGTAGAACACCAGACTTGTCCATGATGCGGAGCATTGTGGTTTATATTCAGGAATATCCGGAGCAATCACACCATCCATTGGAAGATGTGATTTATTCGATCTTGCTAGAACGCGAAGAGAAGGTCAGCTTACTTCATGACCTGGTAACCGACCATACAGAACTGGAACTGGTTACACGAAAGTTAAGAGAATCTGTTGAATTATATATAAAGGGTAGTTTTTCAAAAGAAATGTTAAAACATCAGCTATCAACCTTTCTTATCAGGCAACGACAACACCTCTATACCGAGGAGATAGAAATTTACCCTTTAGCACAACGTATACTCACAAAAGCAGATTGGAAGAAAATTCAATCCTCTGTGCTACGAAAAGATGACCCTGTTTTTGGTAAGCGCACACAAAATGATTATGAACTCCTGTACCGGGAGATCGAAGGAAATAATAAATAAAATTCAAGCACTACTAAAATAACGAACTTAAAAATTCTATCATTTCACATCAGTCTTTCTGTTACAGAAAGACGCAGACAGCAGACTCCAATGGTTAACCTGTACAAACACCAAATCTGGTCAAATATTTTTTCGGACAAAGTCTAATCTTTTTTAACTTGTTTCACCCTACTACGACCATCACGGATGGTGGAAATACAGATATTGCACTGTTACATGGGAAGGATTGTTTCTACAATCCTATTGCATTTCCTCCATCCATGGAAGTCAGATGTAACTTATTAGGTTCTCATGAACATTTAGAATCACCGCAACTCAGACAGGTCATACAACCATCCATACTGATAACGGCTTTGGTATTACATTTTTTACATAACAGAGAACTGGGTGGGAAATCACTTACTTCTTTGGTACTGGCGTCATTACCGCTCTCGTTATCGACGGCACCATTATCTAGTTTATTACTGCTCGAAACTTTACTGTCCTTGGCGTGAATTGCTTCATATTCTTTTCTTTTTGCATCCAGCATTTGTTTTTGGCAATTGTCCATGCCATTGTCTTCAATCATGCCAATCATTTTCATGTGGCATTCAATAGCATCACCAATTTCACAGACCAGTGACGGTTTGTATTTACCACCTTTCTTAAAGTATCCCCCGCGCGGATCAAAGACACTGCGTAACTCATCAACCAGAAAGGTTACATCACCCCCTTTTCTAAACACCGCCGAGATGATTCGCGTTAAAGCAACAATCCATTGAAAGTGGTCCATGTTTTTTGAGTTAATAAATATTTCATAAGGGCGACGCATTTCATGTTCGGTGCCCGGGTTTAACAACACATCGTTTATGGTGACATAAAGCGCGTGTTCTGATTGTGGTGTTTTAATTTTATAAGTCGAACCAAGCAGCATCTCGGGACGTTCGATTTTTTCATGCATGTGAATAATTTCTGCCTTTACCGGATCTTTTTCAGATGCTACTTTTTCAGCTGCGACTTTTTTGGTTTTCTCCTGTATTTTTTCATCAGCTACTGCAGTTTCATTGTTAAGTACTTCGTAGCCGATAATTTTATTTTTTATTTTTATTGTCATTTTTTTCACCATTTATAATTATTATTTTATCTTTAATTAAAGCAATTTATTTATTCACGTCATTGCATCCCTACATGAATGTAGGGATCGCAATGACGGTTTAACTAAAACTTGCCGTAGTAACCTTCTTTTAGGGCATCATATAAATTTGCCGCAGTATGCATTTCACCATCGTAATCAATTTCTTCATTGCCTTTAGCTTCGATGACACTGCCATCGTCTAGTGTAAAACGGTAGATTGTATTTTCCAGGTCCGATTCTTTAACCAGCACACCCTGAAACACTTCCGGATTGAATCGAAATGTAGTGCAGCCTTTCAGTTTTTTCTCATACGCGTAAAGATAAATATCCTTGAATTTATCATAAGGAAAATCTGTTGGAATATTTGCCGTTTTCGATATCGATGAATCAATCCATTTTTGCGCGGCCGCCTGAATATCAACATGCTGTTTTGGTGTCACATCATCAGCACTGATGAAATACTCTGGCAATTGTTCACCCTCTTTTTCTGAAAATGGCATTGCCTGCTGATTAATCAATTCACGATAGGCCAAAAGTTCAAACGACCAGACATCAACTTTCTCTTTGGTCTTTTTGCCTTCACGGATAATATTGCGCGAATAATGATGCGCAAAACTGGGCTCGATGCCATTGCTTGCATTGTTGCCGATAGACAATGCAATGGTGCCCGTTGGTGCAATGGAACTGTGATGAGTAAAACGTGCACCGGTTTTTGCCAGCTCGGCGACCAGTTCAGGATTCACTTCAGCAATCCTCTGCATATAACGGCTGTATTTAGCATGTAATACTTTACCTTTAATGGTATCGCCAACCTGCCAGCCATCTTTTTTCATTTCCGGCCGGCGGCTCAGCATTTCTGAGGTGACTTCAAAGTCCTGCTGGAGAATGGGTGCCGGACCTTTTTCCCTGGCCAGTTCAAGTGCTGACTCCCAGCCTGCCATCGCCAGTTCACGTGTTACTTTTTCGGTAAACGCCAGTGACTCATCAGAACCGTAGCGAACACCCATCATGGTTAAGGCGGAACCCAGTCCCAGGTAACCCATGCCATGACGGCGTTTTTTTTCAATTTCATTTCGCTGCTGCTCCAGCGGCAGGCCATTAATTTCTACCACGTTATCCAGCATACGGGTAAAGACCTTCACCACTTCACGGTAAGTCTCCCAGTCGAAACTGGCTTTGTCGGTAAAGGGTTGTTTAACCAGGTGCGTTAAATTGATAGAACCTAACAGGCAGGCACCGTATTCAGGCAGGCCCTGTTCACCGCAATTGTGTGCATGCAGACCATTTGCATCAAAGGTATTGATGCCTGGCACCTGCACATCATAAACATCTTCAACACCTGCATTTGTGATTGAAGATACTCTTGCTGTAAAACGCTCCCTGTTAAGTGTGCGTTTATATGAAGACAGGCATTGTTCAAGTTTTTCAAGTTTGTCGCTATCCGCAAAGCCAACCAGATCATAATAACGACGCAGATTTTCTCCACTGATTACCAGTTCTTGCTTGCGCCAATGTATTGTATTCTGCCTTGCCGCCCTTACCGTCAGCCAGCACCGATGTCCCCGCCTGACGATGATTGCGATAAATGACCGATGCAATTCCCAGGCGCAGTAACATTCTTTGTGTTGCCTGTAGACAACTTTCGTCTGACTGTGCAAGGCGTATGGAGACACCCTTAGATTGGGAGCCTTGCACAGAACCATCAGCATCAAATAAACCTTTAAGAAAACCTTTATAGAAATCACTGGATGTTTGCTCTATTTGAGAAGTGATTTTTTTGTTGTCTGATGACATACCAAGATCAAACGCAACATCCCGAATGGCTGCAGTTGATAATCTGTATTCATAGCGACCGGAAATTTCTGACCATCCTTTGAAATCAGCACGATGTGGCAACTGATGTGCTGCGAACAATGCTGCCTGCATAACGGCTGCTGTTCCAGCAGCATATCCTGCTGATGCGCCATTAACCATAGCCGGAGTTTGCCACACCGAAAGTACAGCTTCGTCTTTTTTCAAGGTGCCATCAGCCAATAAAAGCCCCATCAGATAACCTTCATGGCTGCTGTATTTTCCCTGCCATTCTGCATTTTTACGATGATCGTTAAGCAATACACGATCACCGGCGCGAAGTTTGCCTGCTTCACACCATTCGGTGTCTGTATGGTAACCGGTAAAACCTGTTACGCGCCGTACGCGATGGTCCACCGTCAGTTTCAGGCTGTAACCTTCAGCTGTTTGCAGATGCACAATTTCTTTTGTCGCTGTTTTGAAAAAACCGTTTTCACCACTGATAAAGTCAACGCCATCCACTCGAGCATTAAATGAGCCGCCAATAAGCTCTGAAACCTGGCGTGGTCCTGCAGATGTCTGTACCCAGGTATCTGCGGTGACACATGGATTCGTCGTTCTGATATTTTCACAGAACCAGTTATTATTCATTTCGTTATACTGATCGATAAGAATAAAACCCGGCTCCGCATACTCGTAAGTTGAATTCATAATGACATTCCACAACTTACCGGCATCGATGGTTCGATAAATTCGGCAAGCCACCTTGCCTGTTTCATTTTCGATATAGTTATCTTTCTCTCCGCCTTTTATGGGCCAGTCACGCCAGATCACCTGATCGCTATCGTGCAAATCGATGCTGTGTGTTCTAAGCTCTTCTTCGGTAACAGGAAAAGCCAGCGGCCAGGGCGAGTCATTTTTTACTGCTTCCATAAACTCACTGGTAATCAGCAGAGACAGGTTGAACTGGCGCAAACGCCCATCTTCACGTTTGGCGCGGATAAAATTAAGCACATCCGGATGACCTACATCAAAGGTTGCCATTTGCGCTCCTCTTCGACCGCCGGCGGATGAAATAGTGAAACAGACCTTGTCATAGATATCCATGAAGGACAGTGGCCCGGATGTCAGAGCACCAGAACCGGACACATAGGCATCATTAGGTCTCAGCGTTGAAAATTCATAACCAATACCCGCACCGGATTTCAACGTCATACCGGCTTCATGTACCTTCTGCAAAATATCGTCCATGGAATCGTGAATCTTTCCGGAAACCGTGCAGTTAATGGTTGAGGTTGCCGGTTTATATTGCTGCGCACCGGCGTTAGATATGATCCGACCGGCGGGCACTGCGCCCTGCTTTAACGCCCAGAGAAATTTTTCATACCAGTGCTGTTGTTTTTCAGGTGTATTTTCGATATCTGCAAGCGCACGGGCAACACGTGTAAAAGTACCTTCTACGCACAGATCAACGGCTTCACCCTGGTTATTTTTAAGCTGATACTTACGTTGCCAGATATCTTCTGAAGCGGGCTGTAACGGGATCTCGATACGATCATTGGTTTCTTTTGTGGTGGGCACTGTAACGCTACTCATTTAGGGCAATCTCCTGAACTACTACAGCATATTAGAAATGCCATATATAGTGTTATTGTTATTATCGGATACTATATATTGTACATATTAAGAGATGAAAGACAAATTAACTTGACCTGGATCAAGATATTATTTTTTAAGGGGTAGCTATTTTACTACGCCTTAAAAACAACAGTAACGGGGACACCTTAGGCCATATTTTAACTGTCCTTTGCATTTTCCAGTCCTCGTTGTGTAAATGTATGCTTTTTCATCATTTACTGTTTGATAATGTGCATTTTTCGGCTTAAGTAAGTGCCATTCGCTTATGCCCCCTCTTTTATGGCAAAAAATCAGGATTTAAGGAGAAAACATTAAATCACGCGCTACTCGTTGATTTTTATTCGACCCTGTCTGCCGCATATAACAAAACCTAACTCCAGGCTAACTAACATCGCGTGTATTGTGCAAACAGGGTTCACTCCGCCTTAAACAAAGGTACAATAACAGTTTAAAACGTAACTTGAGCCGTAGGAGCATAAGATGGGATACACACTGGCAGACGACTATTTTCGTGTTGATGTTGCTGATCGTTCATCACTCTACTTTCGCGTGAGTGGCGGCGTAAAACAGGTTATTGCAACAGGTGACGAAGCCAAATCCGGGCTAATACAAGTCTGGGGGCAACCTCACAGTCAGGATGAGAAAGGCTACCCGCTTTGGGAGATCGGGACATAGTTCCGAGTTTCGACGATCCAGGTTCGACTAACTGATGCCTCACCTTCGGCATCTGGAGAAGTTCAGTGCCTCCTCCTGTCCTGAGTGGCTCTGCTGGCAGCGGGGACAGTTACATCTGCTTGCGCTATGTAGAATTGTGCTAGACGAGTGGCATAAATGCTGGTTTAAAGATCAGTTAATGTCATACACGGAACAGACCGTATTCAGTGTGTGTCGAGTAACTCTCATCGCATCATTGATTTATATCATATTTTTTTTAGTATAATAGGCGTAGAGTCAGTTTCGAATAACTGACATAATAATAAGCTGATATCACCATAAATTCACCCTGGGAGCGGGAGTTAACAATGATTACATACAAAGAACTTAACGAACAGAATCATCATATTACAGAATTATCCAATGTGCTTCGCTATCTCTTAAGAGATCGTTCCATGTGTGACACAAAAACCTGCTGTGACCTTTTCGGCAATTACATGACAAAGGTAAATGAACACATAGAACTCGTCGACAAGAGCATGTACAGCGACCTGCTGGCAAGCCGCGATGAAAAAGTTAACAATGTAGCCAAGAATTTTATGTCAGGCTCGGTGGAAGTAAAAAAAATACTGCAAAAATTTAACAAGCAATGGTGTCCATCAAAAAACAATGTTACCGGTGACTTTAAAATTAAAGACCATGAAAAGTTTTTAGATGCTATGGATGAACTATTTGATATCGTGTTAGATCGCGTACAGGATGAAACCGAACATCTCTATCCACTAGTTCGCAGTCTTGGTGCCTGACTATTTCTCAGGTAATACACAGCGTTGTTCATAATAAATTAAGCTAATATAAATTCAGCCAGTAACGGTGTATGGTCAGACAGGCGGTCCCATGGCTGATCATGCAGGCGCTGGCAATGAACAACATCAAAGCCGCGATAATAAATACGATCCATTGATAATACGGGTAACACAGCAGGAAAGGTGCGTGCATAGGAACCTCGTGTGCTTTTGAAAACCTCCGTAACACCCAGGCCCTGATGTAAGTAACGTTCTGCTAGTCCACGCCAGTCATTAAAGTCACCGGCAATAACCAGTGGCTCATCCGCCGGCACATGGGAACTAATACGTTCAGCCAGGGTTGAAAGCTGAGACGCCCTTTCGGGCCCAAACAGACCCAGGTGAACACAAATAATATGAATTTTTTGTTCAATACCTGGTAGTCGAATAATGCCATGCAACAAACTGCGGCTGGCTGAACGCATGAAAGAAACATCTATATTTTCCCATTTGATAAACGGATATTTACTTAAAATAGCATTACCATGGTGGCCGGACTTATAGATAGCATTTTTACCGTAGGCGTGATGCGACCAAACCTGATCTGCAAGAAATTCAAACTGCCTGTTATTTGGCCAGTCATCAAAGCGGTTGTTGGATATGGCGCGCTCACCATGTATTTCCTGCAATAGCACTACATCGGCATCAACAAGACGCAATGATTCTTTTATATCATGCAAGATAAAACGACGATTACCAGTACTGAATCCTTTATGAATATTGTAAGTCAGAACTTTAATTGATGTGTCGGGCATGGGCTTGCTGAATTATTCTGTTTTCCATTTATCTATGTAAAATAGAAGCTTCATATAAGCCAACTCTTGAATCGCATAGTGACCGTTGAATTATTTCTGCTTCTGCTGTTAATTATAATCGCAAATGGTGCGCCAATATTAATTCAGCTGCTATTAAATGATAATTTTAAGCTTGCTGTTGATTTCGGTCAAAAACTACCAGATAAAAATCGACTATTTGGTCCTTCAAAAACATGGCGCGGGATTTTAGCTGCACTGCTTGCCACAACGGCGGCTGCCTGGTTATTTGGCTACTCTCCTGAAACAGGTTTGCTGGTTGCCAGCTATGCAACTCTTGGCGACCTGGGCTCCAGTTTTATAAAACGCAGATTGTCGATGCAGCCCAGCAGTATGGCGCCTTTGCTGGACCAGGTGCCGGAGTCGCTATTTCCCGCATTGATGTTAAAACAAGCATTTAATCTTGATATTTATTCAGTAATACTACTGGTATTGATTTTTGTCATTACGGAGTTGTTTCTTTCCCATATACTTTATAAATGGGGTGTACGTAATAGACCCTATTAATAATTACTAAGGTTACGATTTATGCTTCAGACAAAAGAGGAAATAGTTAATCTTCCAAACCTGGTTAGTTTCATAAGAATATTGATGGCGCCAGTACTGTTTTACTTTGCGCTCACACAGCAGCCGTACTGGTTTATCGGGACATTACTGTTTGCAGCATTCACCGATGTGCTTGATGGACTTCTGGCCAGAGCCTTGAACCAGATAACAGAGATGGGTTCACGCCTCGATAGCTGGGGTGATTTTGTGATCTATTCTACGATTGCGGTTTGTGCCTGGATATTATGGCCTGATATCTCGCAACGCGAGAGCCTCTATTTTATTATCATTGTGCTTAGTTTCACCCTGCCAGCAGTGATCGGCTTTATCAAATTCCATCGCTTCACCAGCTACCACACCTGGAGCGTAAAGCTTGCTGTTGGTATTACCATTATAAGTTATATTTTACTTTTTTCCGGCCTGCTCGACTGGCCTTTCCGCATAGCCGCCCTGTTCTGTGCGTACGCAGCTATTGAAGAAATTGCTATAACCCTGTTGATGCATCATGAGCATGTTGATGTCAGGACAGTATGGCAGGCAGCTAAGTACAACCGGGACAACAGACAAAACTAATCAGACAATCCATGCCTCTAGATATTATTTGTGGGATAGTAGTGAATGGCACTAAGTTAAGCTATATTTGCATGAATCCGGGACATGAACCGGGCACAGTTGGCAACGACCATCACCCGCA
>CAWDMF010000053.1:0-29876 GCA_963803185.1 uncultured Gammaproteobacteria bacterium
AAATTATTTTATGACTAATTTTGATTTTGTCGATACAAACCATAACATTGATTTAACCGCTGAGACACAGAGAAAAACTTTTGATGTTCAATTGCGCCGCAGGCGCAGTTAATAAGAACTCAGTACCTCTGCGGTTAATCGTTTATCCAGAATACTGCAATAACAAAAACATGAAACATAAAAAAGAAAACAACACTACTTTATGCTCGTGTGAAAGCGGCAACACGTATAATCAATGCTGTCAGCCTTATGTTGAACAGACCAGCAATGCGCCAACTGCAGAAGCATTGATGCGTTCACGTTACACCGCTTTTGTTTTACTGAACGCAGATTATTTACGTTACAGCTGGCACCCGGACACCTGCCCGAAACATATCCGTTTAAACGAAAACACGCAATGGCTGGGCCTTAAAATTAAAAACACGGTAGCAGGAGAGGTAAATGACGACACCGGTGAAGTTGAATTTGTTGCGCGTTCAAAAAATAACGGGAAAGCTAGTCGATTGCATGAGACAAGTCAGTTTTGCCGATTTGACGGACGATGGGTTTATGTTGAAGGAAAGTATGCGCATAAAGAAATATAAACACTTGTAAATAATTCTTCCGACAAATAACCTCATTACTGCCAACATAGCAAAAACAGGGCTTTGAGCATAAAAATGTTTACAGGCATAAAAAAACGGCCCTGAAGACCGTTTTTTTATGCCATGTTAAGCGGTTTTGCTTAAGCGCGTTTTCTACGAGCTACGCCTACCAGACCTAACAGACCTGAACCGAACAGCCAGACAGCTGCGGGAATGGGGACGCCTGGAATCTTTAAACTGCCTTGACCATCAACACCCGTCCGCTGCATTCTGAGGATGTCATTACTGATTGCATTGAGAGTCCAGGAATTAGGGTCGGTGATAATACTTAGTGTCAATATTGCGTTGTCGGGAAACGTGTTGGCAAGATTTCCGCTATTACCTGCAGCATTATAGATGCCTCCGTTTATGCCATTGGTTGTCGTGATAGCCAGGTCGGCGACCATTTTGTTTGGTGTGATGTTGTTATTGAGATTCAGTTCGACGTTATAAGCACTCGACAGATCCATGCCGTCACCATCGACAAACGAAGTTACGGTCATAGCATTAATGTCTTGATCAATATCAAACACAAGTCCGGTAATGATCGAGCTCATATTTGCAGCCGATGTATTGTCAATCTCGATTTGCAGCACATAATTATAAAGACTACTAATATCGGTGTATGTGACCACGCCAGAGCCATCGGGGTCAGCATATGTGCGTACGATGCTGGCGTTCGCAACTCCCGCTACCACTGAAAGCAGCAATGCAAGAGCTGCTTTCTGTAATTTTCCAACTTTCATAATTTCGTCTCCTCATTATGTATTTATTGTATTTATTTGTATTTAAATTTTTTTATAACCTGTATAACCTGATTTTGTTTCAGTGTTATCTCAGAATGGTAATGCAAATAGTGCGCCAAAAATAATTTTAGCTATATTTTCAATTTGTTAACCTGATACTGGTAACTGCCAATGACCCACCTGCAACTAAACTGTAAGGTTTTCCGTCTACGTAGCTTCCAAAATAACTGACTTAATTGATTATGGGTACTTCTATTCATTCATGAATTGGCATCTTGAGCACAGAAGTTACCATAGCTGCGCTACCAGGCGCTCGCAATAGAATAACGATTACAATCACTTAGCACCTTACTTTTGACAATTCTGAACCCTCAATTTCCTCAACCCAGAATTAATAGAAATACCTAAATATGTTTATTTAGAAATGTCAAAATTTCTTCTATATATTAATCCTAACTCCTAAAAAAGTCAGAAGATATAATTTTATTTATTAATATCATGTAGATACAATAAACATCTAGAGTTAGAAATTTCGACAAAAAATTATAACGCAGGCTTATTTAACGATACGCTGAGCAATCCTTACAGCATAACAGCACATCACACACGTTGGCAGCAGGCACTCGACCAATTTCACAATACCACGAGTGAGAGCACCAGCACTCGACCAATTTCAATCTTGAGGGGCGGAACAAATTTTAGCTTTTGCGGAGTTTAGTTCAACGCAACTATCAGCTTTTATCGATTTACACGCATACAAAAATTTCTGCTGTATATCGGCTAAAAATTTTTGATTAATTTCACTAAATAAACACAATCATTCAATAGTTTGAGCTAAGCTTCACTTTAGCAATTGTACTTACTGTAATTTGGCTCCGGCTCCCTGGTTTTTGTTCAAAATCACATTGTCCAAGACATAATAAATATGAAAAAAAATCTTCTGATAGTATCATTTTCTGTCCTGTTGCTAGTCTCATCCGGCATATCCAGCCAGACCACGGACAAAAAAAGCGCGGCAGTAACGTTTACCTCTTCGACAGATGATTATCTGGCCACCGAGCCAGCTCTCAATGTAAGCAAAAAAAATGGCCTGATACTGGCGAATGCTAACATTGAACCTGTCTTTATAAACAATGCCATGCTGGACAGTCAAAACAGCAAACCATTAACGATAAACATTGATATCAATGAAACCGATGTTGTCAATATAGAAACAACCGGCGCAGAATATTTTTCTGATGAAGAAATAGCGCATTTGCGACAACTATTTTTGCAGGCTGAACAAGCGCTTAAGGACAAAAAAGAGGCAGAGTATTTTCTGCTTGCCGAGCAGTTAACAGAATACCCGCTGTATCCCTACCTTCAATACCAGTGGCTAAAAAACCACCTGGATCAAGAAAAACAGGTAAAACATTTCCTGGAGCAGCATCAATCTTCACGTTATGCCAGCTTTTTAAAACGCAAATGGCTAAACCACCTGGCAAAACACAAGCAGTGGCCACTTTTTTTGCAGTATTACACTAAAGGCAGTAATACCAGCTTGAACTGCTACTACCATATCGCACAGTTTAATACCGGCAATAAACAGGAAGCACTGGAAGGCGCTAAAGATTTATGGGCCGTTGGACGCTCCCAGCCACGGGTATGTGACCCATTATTCGCACAGTTGAAAAAATCCAGTCTGTTTACCCAGGATCTACTGTGGCAGCGCTTTGATGCGGCATTACAAAACAACAAGGTCAAACTTGCCACTTATGTAAAAAAACTTATGTCGGGTAAGCACCAGTCAACTGCACAGTTATGGTTAAACCTTCATAAAAATCCATCGCGTCACATGCCGAAGTTGTTAAGCCGAGAAAAAACAGCACAGTCCCCTTCAATGTTCAATCATGCAATAAATCGCCTCGCCAGCAAAGATTTGGCTGCAGCAATTAAAATTTGGGATGCGAACAAACAGCAATTTAATGCTGAAGAGTCACCAGTAAATAAACTGGCCAGAGATAAAATAGAAAGGCGGTTGGCATCTAAACTGGCATACAAAAAAGATTCTGCCGCATACGAACGACTCAGCCAGTTAGACGTAACCGATAATAGCAGTAGAACACGGCGTATACGTGTCGCTTTATTAGAACAAAACTGGCAAAACGTAATAGCAGCAATACAGGACCTTAGTGAAGAGGAAAAAGAAGAGGAAAGATGGCAGTACTGGCTGTCCAGGGCTTACCTGGAAACAGGTAAAATAGAACAGGCGGAAAGTTTATTAACCGACCTGGCGAACAACCGGAGTTTTTATGGTTACCTTGCTGCTGACAAAGTAAACAGCATGTACCAGCTTTCAGATAATCCTGTTGATGTCTCTGCTGAAGAAATAGCAGCACTTAAAAACAGTAAAGAATTTCGCGTTGCATTTGAACTGATGGTGCTTGACAGAAAAAATGAGGCAAAACTGCAATGGTGGCATGCAGCGCGGCCATTAAGTAAAAAACAAATTTTAGTTGCTGCAAAACTGGCTCAACAATGGCAGTGGGATGAAATCGCAATCTTTACTATTGCCAAAGCAAAATACTGGGATGACATCGAGGTCCGTTTTCCGATTAGTTATAGCGATAAAGTCCTGGAAAATTCAGTACAGCACAACCTTAACCCGGTCATTATTTATGGCTTAATACGTCGCGAAAGTGCTTTCAATGAAAAAGCTACTTCGCCTACCGGCGCACGTGGCCTGATGCAGATCATGCCACGTACAGGACGTGACATTGCGAAGAATTTAAAGGAACGCTGGCGTGGCAAAAACAGCCTGTACAACCCGGTCACCAATTTAAAATACGGCTCGTATTATTATCAGAAACTATTAACCCAGTTTGATGGCCATTACGCACTTGCGCTGGCCGCCTATAATGCCGGTCCTCATCGAGTAAAAAAATGGCTGCCTGAAACAGAGGCATTACCCGCCGATATCTGGATTGAAACCATCCCGTTTCACGAAACCCGTGAATATGTTACCAACGTGCTAGCTTATGCACTGATTTATCAACAGCGTACACAGTCTAATGAACTATCAATGAACGACTTTACACGCGACATACAGCCAGCAACAACAAATTAGTGTGTTATAAGTTACTTATATCAGCCGCACTGCACTGTTGTTTTCAATCTCAGGTAACGCCGAATACGGCGAGAAAGGCTATCGATAACGATATTCAGTAACGCGGTAATCGCTATTAACACCATTGCCCGGTCAAAACGTATTTCCTCGAAAGCGCTGTCGACATAGAAACCCAATGTATATATGCCCAGCATACCCAATATTGCTGTTTCTCTAAAGATAATCTCCCAACGATAAAACAGAAATGCTAAAAACTGTGGATAAATACGCGGCACGATTTCCCATGCATAGAGGTTTAAGCCTTTAACAGGGTTAACCGGAAGCACAAGCTCATTCGCATAACGACCACATAGATGACCAATGATTGCGCCATTATGCAACATCAACGCAATCACCGCTGGCAGCATTGAGGGGCCCCATAACTGTAGAAATATATAGGCCAGCAAATACTCAGGCGTTGAGCGTAATACCACCAGGATAACGTGGCCAAGCTTTTGTCCGACAAAACCCTGAAAATGACTGGAGATGAGAGGAAACAAAAATAGTGCCAGCATGCCGCTCAACACCAGCGACATCTGGGTTAATATCAGGGTATTGATGATGCCACCGTATGCCTGCGTCCAGAACAGTTCATCTAACCAGGCAAGTAGCCCCCGTAAACTCGCCAGAATAGCACCAGGGCCATCACCTGCCATACGAACAGGGTAAGGCACAATATCTTCACTAAAGAAGCGTTTAACATTATCCCAGTCAATCTCAGCTGCATCGGGCAGTAATAGATAAATGGCGGCAATCAGATAAACCGGCAGTAACTGCGGACGCAACCACCAGCGTATTGTCGCGATTAAAATATAAAAGGTAATCAGTAACGCTGCCGCCTGTGAATATAAACCCTGCTTGAAGAACACTTCAAGGTAAAACCCGAGGGTTGGCAGCCCGATAAAACCCAGCACTGTGCTGGTCCGCAAACCGCATTCAAGGCGGTACGAGGTGTAAGTTTTAAAATGTACCCACACCAGTGGCAGCCGCGCATAAAAAAAACGGCTAATAGAACTGCTGCCTGAAGGCAAAACATTATAGGGTGAAGGATCCGCCTCTTCCAGAATTTCGGCATAAACTTTGGCGCAGATGGCTGAAAAGGGAATGGCGATTGCAAGCACACCGGTTAACGGGTGCAGGCCAAAAAACTGTAAGAAGATTAATGCCCAGAACAATTCGTGGATGGAACGCAAAACAGCGCAGCCCATGTGCACCAAACGATTATCAAAAATCAGCGCAAGTAAAAAACCACCCAGTGCGCCCAGTGAAACACCGATCAATGCAAACGCCAGGGTTTGTATTAAGGCATTAGCAATATCCCTGTAATCACTAAAATCCGGTGTGATAAAACCTTCGGCAAGGCGTGCCATTTCCTGCCAGGGATGCAATGTTGAAATAGAAATATCTGAATACAGCAGGCAAAACAGGGCAATGATAATAAACAGCAGGCTGGTTTTAACTGCGCGAGATCGAGGATAAACAAATAGTGTGCCGACGCTCATGCCCCTGCCTACAGCTAAGACTGGTAGAGAAACTGCAAATCAACTGCCGATAAGTCTTTTGCTGACCGGTCTAAGGCGATAACACCATTTTTTATACCAATAATACGGTCAGCAAAATCCAGTGCCATCTCGACATCGTGCATCGCCAGCACCACTGTTTCATGCCGCTGATGCAGCAACTGCATAACTTTTTTAGACATGACTATATCCAGTGCAGAAATAGGCTCATCACCAAGCAACACCTGATTTTCCTGAAACAGGGCACGCGCAATGGCTACTCGCTGCTTTTGCCCGCCGGATAGCTCCCCCGTGCTGTTAAATAAACAATCATCCAAGGCGAGCGGTGTTAACAGCTTTTTTATTTTTTTGACCGGTTGACGTTGCGGCCAGAGAAGATTAAGCAGATTATAAAATGTATTGTGCTTATTTAGCTGCCCCATATAAACATTATGAAAAACACTTAAGGATTCAACCAGGGCAATGTTTTGCGGTATTACAACACAACGTTCCTGCTGTTGTTGATATAAAAAATTCAGCAATGTGGATTTACCGGCCCCGCTTTTGCCCAGCAGCGCAACATGCTCACCGTCTTTAATGGACAGGTTTACCTTGCTTAATACATCTACTTCTTTATAGCCAAGGCTGGCAGAAATCAGTTCAAATACAAACGCCATTCTGTAGTACCGCCTTTAGATAAAGCTACTTATATGAATCTAGCGGCGATTAATCTATCAAGCCGATCTGTTTTGCGACATTTTCAATTGGTTTATAATCCGCATTGCTAGCAGGAATAAAACCACTACGCGGGAACGCAGCCAGTAAGTCAGGGGCATTCATCTTTAACAAAACATGCCGGATTTTTTCTTTAAATCCCCTGCCCCAGGTTTTATCAACATCACCACGAACACTCCACTGATAGTCTGGGTATGCAGGGGTTTTCCAGATGACAGATACCTGCTCCGTATCTATTTTCCCCTGTGCCTTTTCACTTTCCCATACTTTGAAATTAACCGCACCAACTTCATAAGCACCTGATTGAACCAGGGCAATAGTACGACTATGATCACCACTAAAACCAACACGTTTAAAAACAGCTTCTGGTGAAGCTTTAAAATATTCACGCACGTAATACTCTGGCATTAAACGACCGGATGTGGAGCCTTTAGAACCAAAGGTAAACACCTTACCTTTAATGCCCTTGGGAAATTCTTCTGAAAGCTGCAAACCGGTTGCCTTGTTGGCAATAAAGTAGGTTTCAAACTGTTTGTCTTCAACTCCCTGTGCCAGCGCTTCGGAACCGGCGACCAGTGCACGTGCTTTTACCCCGGACAGACCACCAAACCAGGCCAGTTGCACCTGGTTATTACGAAACGCTGTTACCGCTGCAGCATATGATTTAACCGGGATGTATTTTACCTCTACGCCTAATTGTTCAGTTAAATAATCTGCCACCCTGCCAAAACGCTGCTGTAACTTTGTTTCATCCTGATCGGGTATCGCAGTAAAGACAAACTCTTTAGCATGCACCGCAAATGAAGTAGTGCATACAAGCAGAAATAAAATAATTTTTAACATTGACATAAAAAATCTCCCTTTGGTTTCTTTTGAGGACACATCGTTATTTGGTGGTTAGATAATGCACACTAAAAAGCTGTTTATCATCCAGCCATGTTTTTATTCGTTGAAAACCTGCCTGTGATGCCAGACGTTCAAAATGCTCAACCGTGTATTTATGTGAGTACTCGGTAACAATGGATTGATCTTTTTTAAAGTAAAAAAGCTGGCCGTCGATGCTTACCTGTTGCTGCTGCGTGCTGACCAGGTGCATCTCTATGCGATGTTTCTTTTTATTAAAAAATGCGTGATGATCAAATTTTTCAAGATTAAAATCCGCACCCAGTTCAGCATTAATTCGTTTTAACAGGTTTTTATTAAATGCTGCGGTATAACCTTTTTTGTCATTATAGGCAGCGTTTAAAATATCGATATCTTTCTGCAAATCAACACCGATTAACAGGCCGCCACCCTCACCGACCATTACTTTTATTTCTTCAAGCACTTTTATTGCCTGCTCAGGAATAAAATTACCAATGGTTGAACCGGGGAAAAAGGCGACCTTGTTTGTTGACTCAACATGATACGGAAGTTCCAGTTTACCGGTAAAGTCAGCACATATAGCATGCACATTTAACCAGGTAAATTCCGCTGCCAGTTTTTCTGCTTCATCCTGTAAATAACGCTTTGAAATATCGATAGGCAAATAAGCGATCGGCCTGAGCGCATCAAGCAAAAGACGTACTTTGTAACTGTCACCACTACCCGGCTCAATAAGCAGACAGTCCTTACCTAGCACGTCGACGATATCATCAATATTATCGCGGATGATATTAACTTCAGTCCGTGTTGGATAATATTCTTCGCTATTACAGATCGCTTCAAATAAACGAGAACCTGCCTCGTCATAAAAATATTTTGGCGGAATATAGGGTTTAGCCGCTGCCAGGCCTTGCATAACATCGGTCCGAAAATCTGCAATTTTCGGATGCTGGTCAAAAAATTGATAACGTTTTGAAGATGACTCAGTCATTATGCTGTCGCGCTTCCCACGTGGCGAATATCAGACCTGTGATCAACAACCCTAGCGCAATCTGGATTACACCGCAACACAATCGTTATTACCCACAGAACAACTCCGGTTAATTATGACACCTTCACTGTAATACAGGCTTCACAACGTGTAAGCTACTTGCTTCGTAATAATTCAAAAACAAAATTAACCACCTTGCCTGCATGAATAACGCTAACAATATACCGGTTATTAAAGATCTCGTTCTCATTGGCGGCGGTCACAGCCACCTTTCGGTAGTAAAATATTTTGCCATGAACCCGGTCCCGGGTTTACGGCTCACCTTAATTACTCGTGATTTACACACGCCTTATTCCGGCATGTTACCCGGCTATATTGCAGGGCATTACCAATACGATGAAGCCCATATCGACTTGCGCCCGTTGGCACAGTTTGCACAGGCGCGTATATACCATGCAGAAGTTAACGATGTCGATTTTGAAAATAACACTATCCGTTGCACCGGTCGACCGCCAATCCATTATGATTTTATTTCTATCAATATCGGCTCAAAACCCAGCACCTTTCATACACCCGGTGCCGATAGTTTTGCCATGCCGGTTAAACCCATCGATCGCTTCTTAACACAATGGCAGCAGCTTGTAGACAAAATACCAGACTCTAAAAACGACTTTCACCTTGCTGTCGTAGGTGGTGGCGCAGGCGGTGTCGAAATGGCACTGGCTACACAATACCGCCTGTTTCAGTTATTAGCACAACAAAACAGGTCTAACGACTTTTTGAATATCGATTTGTATTGTAACAGCGATGATATTCTGCCAAGCCATAACAAACAGGTTCGAAAACGTTTTAACCGAATTCTTCAGCAACGAAATATAACAATACACACAAATCACCGCATCAACGAGGTTAAGGAAAATTTTCTAATAAACAGTAACGGTAAGCAGTATCCGGCGAACGCCGTCATATGGGTAACCAATGCTTCAGCACCCCAATGGTTAACTGATTCAGGTCTTGATGTCGATGCACAAGGATTTATCACGGTGAATACTTACCTGCAGTCAAGCTCACATAAGAATGTTTTTGCCGCAGGTGATATTGCAGCCGTGCTTAATCACCCTCGCCCCAAGTCAGGCGTGTTTGCAGTACGCCAGGGTCCCCCGTTAGCAAGAAACCTGGCACGCGCTATACAAAATGAACCACTAAAACCGTTTATCCCGCAGAAGAGTTTTCTCGGACTGATAAGCACCGGTGATAAATACGCTATTGCCTCCCGCGGCAACTGGTCACTTGAAGGCGCCTGGTTGTGGAAAATTAAAGACTGGATAGACCGTCGTTTTATGGACAACTTCAATAAACTTCCGGAAATGGAACAGCAAAATACGCCACAGTTTAACCAGGCAATGGCCGATAAAAAAACATTACATGAAATATCAGCCATTGCCATGCGCTGCGGAGGTTGCGGTGCAAAAGTGGGCAGTACCGTTTTATCGAGAGTGGTCAATCGTTTACAACCCATCACCCGCGATGATGTAGTCATTGGTTTAGCTGACCCGGATGATGCCTCGGTCACTGAAGTCCCCGCCGGTAAACTGGTGGTGCAAAGTGTGGATTATTTTCGTAGCTTCATTGATGACCCTTATATCTTCGGACAAATCGCCGCCAATCATGCGCTCAGTGATATTTTTGCCATGGGTGCAGAATCTCAATCCGCCATGGCTATTGCCACTATTCCCTATGGCATTGAAAGCCAGGTTGAAGATCAGTTGTTCCAGACCATGTCCGGTGCATTAAATGTTTTAAATGCCAGCAATACCGCCCTGGTTGGCGGCCATTCCAGTGAAGGTGCGGAACTTTCATTTGGTTTATCGGTAACCGGTCTGGCAGACCGCGAGCAGGTGATGCGAAAATCAGGCATGCAGACCGGTGATGTTTTAATTTTGACCAAAGCATTAGGCACAGGCACACTGTTTGCCGCTGACATGCGGCTCAAAGCCAAAGGTCGCTGGATTGATGCCGCTTTACAAAGCATGCTGTTATCCAATCAGGCAGCCGGTTTCTGCATGCATGACCATGGTGCGACAGCATGCACCGATGTTACCGGCTTTGGCCTGCTCGGCCACCTTGTTGAAATGACACGCTCTTCCGGGAAAAGTGTAAAGCTGAATTTAAACCGCTTACCGCTTATGGATGGCGCACTGGAAATGATAGAGACGGGTATTTTCAGTTCACTACAGGAACAAAATGTACGACTGCGACGAGCCATAAAAGACCCCGGTGAATTAACCGGACATAAACACTTTCCCCTGTTGTTTGATCCACAAACTTCCGGTGGCTTACTGGCAGCGATTCCCGCTGAGAATGCCGAGGCATGTTTAACTGAACTAAAGGCATTAGGTTATCCAGCCAGCGTGGTCATTGGTGAAGTGACTGATGATAGCGAAAGCGTGGAAAGTGTTACTTTAATTGCAGATTAAAAGTTTTTTTATTCCGCGAATACAAACATATAAATAAAAATTAAAGGATAACCAATCATTGATTCAGCACTTACCAGGAATGTAAATTGTAAGGCCTGACACCGTGATCTGCGTGATCTGCTAAAAATATTTATTCCGCAAATGAAAAATAAACTGTTAATAACTATTAGCGTTTATTCGCGTTCATTTGCGGAAAATATTAAAAAGATCACAACCCCATATCCTTCAATAGGTTCTCTCGCTAACGATTCAGAAGACAAAACTTATCCAAATTGCGATGCCCATTGCTCTCCAGCTGGTATTCAGCTTTCGGCGAACATAGTGTTGGGCGTTATCTATAGCGCGGTTTGCTGTTGAAAAGTCATCTGCCTGACCATGTCCCGTCGGTCAAGGGTTCCGGCCCGAGCACACGGCTCGGGCCGGGGCGTTTCACACCTACGCCGGACATACCACCCTTAGGGCACCAGGCCACTTGGACCCGGTGGCTTGAAGAAGAAGTTCTTCAGGATCGCAAGGTCAGCGGCCTGCACAATGCCATTACCATCGAAATCGGCATCGGGATCACTTGTAAAAAACAGTGGCTTGAATAATGCAAGGTCTCCTGCCTGTACAATCAGATTGTTATCCAGGTCCGGGTCGCAGATATTGCCGTAACCGTCGCCATTCGTATCCAGTTGAATGTTGCCACCGGCATCCGGAATAAGCGGACCATTCGGATCCAGGATGCAATTGTCAGACTGATCAGGGACACCGTCTCTATCGCTGTCGATTAGGCCGATACGGACCACGTCAGCGGCGCGCGAGCGTGTGGTGCTATCCTCTACAAAGGCGAAGAACTCGATCAGACGCCCGTCCACGATGGCGGCACTTACCGTCGGTGGCAGGCTGACGCTGACGCTGTTACCCGCGGTAATGGTGCCCAGGTCCCAGTTCAGCAGCTCGTTCGGTACACAGGTCGTGCTGAGGCTGCCTCCCGTACAGACGCCACCGCCCGTGATCAAACTGTGACTGAGGTTCTGCAGGCCCACTGGATAACGCATCTGCAGCAAAACCGCGGCGCGATCAAACGCGCTGGTATTGGTCACGGTCAAATCTATGGTCAGCACATTGTCCCGCTGCACCGGGTTGGGACTGGCGTCGATACTTAACGTCAGTGGCGCTGCTGCTTCCACCCGCGTGACCGCATCGGCTCGCGTCACCTCGCTGCCACCCAGCGTCGTTTCGGCCTTGATCGCGGTACCCAGCGCCAGCAACGGATCAACGCTGAAGGTCGCGCGGCGCTCACCGCCAGCGGCCGGATTCAGCGTGCCCAGTGCCCACTGCACCGCATCACCGGCCAGTACTCCACCTTCCGTTGCCGACACAAAGATAAGTCCTGGCGGCACCGGCAGTTCCAGCACGGTGTTCAGGGCAGTCGCCGACGCCGCACTGTGACCGTAGGTCAGCACGTAAGTTAATTCACCGCCGGGGAGCACTGGATCAAGGCCGGCTTCGGCCACTGCCAGTTCCAGCGTGCGATCGTTCGCGATTAGTAGCGTCTCGCTGGCCGTGGTGCTGATATCGGCAAAGTTGTCCTTCACCTCGGCGACAAACTCGATGATACTGCCCGCTGTGATGCCTGCGGCGACCGCCGGCGGCAGATTCACCGTTACACCGGTGCCGGCCGCGATGGTGCCCAGGTCCCAGTTCAGCAGCTCGTTCGCCACACAGGTCGTGCTAATGCTGCCACCGGTACAGACGCCACCGTCCGTGATCAGACCGTGGGCCAGATTCTGCAGACCGACCGGGTAGCGCATCTGCAGCGCCACACCGGAGCGATCGAAGCCACTGGTGTTGGTCACCGTCAGCTCCAGGTTTAATATCTCGCCCGGCTCGGCCGGATTCGCGTTGGCGTCGATGGTCACTGTCAGCGGCACCGCGGCTTCTACCCGTGTCACTTCGTCGGTGCGGGTCACATCACCACCGACGTCAACCAGTGTCGCCTCGGCTTTGATCGCAGTACCCAGCGCCAGCGCTGGATCCACACTGAAGGTGGCGCGGCGTTCGCCGCCTGCGTCCGGGTTGAGTGTGCCCAAGGTCCACTGCACCACATCACCACTCAGTGCGCCGCCGTCTGTGGCCGAGACAAAGGTCAGGCCGGGCGGTACCGGCAGCTCCAGCACCGTGTTCAAGGCAACTGCCGATAGTGCACTGTGACCGTAGCTCAATACATAGCTCAGCTCGGAGCCGGGCACCACCGGATCGTATACCGCCTCGACCACTGCCAGCTCCAGCGTGCGATCGTTCGCGATTAGTAGCGTCTCGCTCGCCGTGGTGCTGATATCGGCAAAGTTGTCCTTCACCTCGGCGACAAACTCGATGATACTGCCCGCTGTGATGCCTGCGGCGACCGCCGGCGGCAGATTCACCGTTACACCGGTGCCGGCCGCGATGGTGCCCAGGTCCCAGTTCAGCAGCTCGTTCGCCACACAGGTCGTGCTAATGCTGCCACCGGTACAGACGCCACCGTCCGTGATCAGACCGTGGGCCAGATTCTGCAGACCGACCGGGTAGCGCATCTGCAGCGCCACACCGGAGCGATCGAAGCCACTGGTGTTGGTCACCGTCAGCTCCAGGTTTAATATCTCGCCCGGCTCGGCCGGATTCGCGTTGGCGTCGATGGTCACTGTCAGCGGCACCGCGGCTTCTACCCGTGTCACTTCGTCGGTGCGGGTCACATCACCACCGACGTCAACCAGTGTCGCCTCGGCTTTGATCGCAGTACCCAGCGCCAGCGCTGGATCCACACTGAAGGTGGCGCGGCGTTCGCCGCCTGCGCCCGGGTTGAGTGTGCCCAAGGTCCACTGCACCACATCACCACTCAGTGCGCCGCCGTCTGTGGCCGAGACAAAGGTCAGGCCGGGCGGTACCGGCAGCTCCAGCACCGTGTTCAAGGCAACTGCCGATAGTGCACTGTGACCGTAGCTCAATACATAGCTCAGCTCGGAGCCGGGCACCACCGGATCGTATACCGCCTCGACCACTGCCAGCTCCAGTGTACGGTCGCTCGTAATCCTAACCGCCTCGCTGCCTGCGGAGCTGACATCGCCGAAGTCGTCCTTCACCTCGGCGACAAACTCGATGATACTGCCCGCTGTGATGCCTGCGGCGACCGCCGGCGGCAGATTCACCGTTACACCGGTGCCGGCCGCGATGGTGCCCAGGTCCCAGTTCAGCAGCTCGTTCGCCACACAGGTCGTGCTAATGCTGCCACCGGTACAGACGCCACCGTCCGTGATCAGACCGTGGGCCAGATTCTGCAGACCGACCGGGTAGCGCATCTGCAGCGCCACACCGGAGCGATCGAAGCCACTGGTGTTGGTCACCGTCAGCTCCAGGTTTAATATCTCGCCCGGCTCGGCCGGATTCGCGTTGGCGTCGATGGTCACTGTCAGCGGCACCGCGGCTTCTACCCGTGTCACTTCGTCGGTGCGGGTCACATCACCACCGACGTCAACCAGTGTCGCCTCGGCTTTGATCGCAGTACCCAGCGCCAGCGCTGGATCCACACTGAAGGTGGCGCGGCGTTCGCCGCCTGCGCCCGGGTTGAGTGTGCCCAAGGTCCACTGCACCACATCACCACTCAGTGCGCCGCCGTCTGTGGCCGAGACAAAGGTCAGGCCGGGCGGTACCGGCAGCTCCAGCACCGTGTTCAAGGCAACTGCCGATAGTGCACTGTGACCGTAGCTCAATACATAGCTCAGCTCGGAGCCGGGCACCACCGGATCGTATACCGCCTCGACCACTGCCAGCTCCAGCGTGCGATCCGTGACGACTTCGACGCTTTCGGTAGTCGAAGTCGTCACTGCCGTGCTGTCTGTAACCCTGGTTGCAAAAGGAATCACTGTTCCAGCAGCCGTCGCACCATCCACTGTGGGGGGAAGGCTAACAGTGATACCGGTGCCGGCAGGAATGGTGCCCAGGTTCCAGTTCAGCAGCTCGTTCGCCACACAGCTTGTGCTTAGGCTGCCGCCGGTACAGAATCCCCCATTCGTAATCAGGCCATGGCCGAGATTCGCCAGACCCACCGGATAATCCATTTCGAGGGCAACGCCGGTGCGATCGAAACCGTCGGGATTGGTGATGGTGATCTCAATGTTGACTACTTCACCAGGTTCCACCGGATTCGGGTTAGCCTGCACCGACAGGGTAAGCGCAGCTTGTGCAGGCGCTACCTGAAAAATTGTGAACAACACGCCGACCAGGACCGGCAGGTAGATGAACGAATTCAAACAACGTTTAAAGTAATTGATCATGATTTGATTTCCCCAGTAATGTGATTGTGACAGAAAGGAACGCCCTAATAGCAAGCATGCCTGGTAGGGCGAGTCGATACTTAGAATGGTTAGTTTTGCCAGCAGGTAGAACGAGTGCTGCCGCCTGTGACTCCCTGAACTCTGGTAGGCAAGGATACAGATTCGATAACAAAGAGAGGGTTCGCCTGAAAGCCGAGGTGATCTTCTGGGTAGTATCTAATCCAGAATATACCCTGGCAACAGGCGGGTCGTTGATGTCTGGTGAGTTTGCCGTGTCAGCAAGAACGGCGGATTGCACGATGGTCGACCGCTGATGCAACGATGGTCTTGTCATAAACCTGGCTCCATTTTTCCATGGTTATACGTGGGCCGTTTAGTTTTTCAACGACAAGTAAGTATGGCGATCACATCCGTCAACCCGCTTTCCTTACGTTTACCTATATCAATGTATAGAAATTATAAACACCCTTTCTAAGCCAAGTCAAACCAAAGAATTCTAAGGATAAGCCCTTTCCCTCTGCTGCTACCCGATAAGTTTCACGTTATTATCAAATCCCACCATCAGTATTTAGAGCTTATCCTCTTGTTTCTATTAAACAGAAATCAAAGGCTCTGGCCTTACTTTTTACAAATTATTGATTCTACACTTAGCAGAAATGTAAATTGTAAGGCCTGACCCGAATGGCACTTGACCCGAATGGCACTACGAAAGGCACTTACATAAGCCGAAATCCCTGTCATTGCGAGGCACGAAGCAATCTCAGGCAACGGTGATGAGGTCAGGAGGTTATGAATTACATCCTTGTAATTCACCCTGCGGGTCGCAAAAAGCGCGTTCAATTTTTCTCCTGGAAAAATTAGTGCCGCGCTCCGCTCGCAATCACGGGTTTACTAAGATAATGTGCATTTTCGGCTTAAGTAAGCGGCATTAAGGCCTGACCCCGTGATCTAATAAAATATTTTTTATTCGCATTTATTTGCGTAAAGCATTAAAAGTTCACAAGCCCATATCCTTCAATAAATCCGCCCAGCCCTGTTTCTCCGCTTCACGGGTAAACAGCCCCGCTTTGGCCTTGCACTGTTTCTCCAGCAATTGCACATAATCAGTCTCTGTTTCAGCCTTTAACAGCAACTCACGTAAAGCATTGGTATCCTGTACCGGAAAATAACCCGCATAATCGTCACCCAGTAATCCCACCGAACCATCGATATCAGAAGCAATCACCGGCAAACCGGCCACTACTGCCTCAGAAATCACATTCGCGCCGCCTTCCATTACCGACGGTAATACCATCAGATGACATGAACGGTACGCCCGCCGTATTTTCCAGTGTGGTACTTCACCATACCAGTGATAGCGTGGATTAATTTTCATCTCTGCTTCAGCATAGGCCGCCCATTTTTCATTATGTGCCTTGCCATAATGCAACAGACGTATTCGGCTAGTAGCCGGTAGCTCTCTCACCGCGTAAGCCACTCGCATGGAATCTTTTTCTTCACGTAAATGGCCCACAACACAAACATCAAAATGTTTAACTGAGCGCTTAGGCGGTTTTGCCAAGGGAATGGCAGACTGATGAATAACATGGACTTTATGATGGCAGGACTCTGGCAACACGCGAATTGCTAATCGATGCAAGGTCACCAGGCGGTCAGCAGACTTGATGGATGCTAAGGTTGGTTCAGGATGAGTTAAAATAAAGCGGTATAAATCCGTGCCTGTCATTGCCAATACCAGCGGGTGTTGCGGATATTGTTGTTTGAATGCAGCAATAGACTGTGCGCTGCGCCAGGCGTGTAAAGCAATCACTAAATCATAAGCGGTACCATCCCAGTCGACACTGATACTTACCCGATGACCCAACTGGCGTAAGAAATCTGCCCAGCGTAAAGCCGTAGCTCGATTTCCATTTAGTGATTTTGCTGCTGCAGGTGTTATTATTCCTATATGCATATCGCTATAATAAACCAAAAATAAAGCCAACCATACATGCAAGACAAAAACATCACAGAGCAAGCCATAAACGCGTTAATCGATGATTTAAAAGATGCACGCAAACGTACGCTTGAACTTGTCGATGGCCTCGACCAGCAGCAAATTATTGGCCCACAACTTGATACCGTTAACCCGCTATTATGGGAAATCGGCCATGTTGCCTATTTTTATGAACTGTGGACCTTGCGTCACCTGGACGGCGCAAACTCTTTTTTAAGTAATGCGGATAAACTTTATGACTCGATCAATATAGCCCATGATGATCGCTGGAATTTACCGCTACTGCCACTGCATGAAACCAAATCTTATATGCAACAGGTGCTGGATGCTGTTATTAATCGTTTACAAACTGGCAAAACAAAGCCACAGGATATTTATCTCACCCGCTACGCTATATTCCATGAAGACATGCATACTGAAGCCTTTACCTATAGCCGTCGCACTCTGGGCTACCCGGCCCCAGTATTCGGCAATAGCATAGTAGATGATGAGAGCTACAATGCCGGTCCACTTGAAGGTGATGTGTGCATTGCCGGCGGTGACTACCTGCTCGGTGCAGATAAAGATACCGGCTTCTGCTTTGATAATGAAAAATGGCAGCACCCGGTAAAGCTTGAACCTTTCGCTATTGCGCGGGCCGCAACCAGCTACCAGCAATATGCCAGATTTGTTGATGACGGCGGTTATAATCAGCAATCGTTGTGGGACGAAAAAGGCTGGCACTGGTTACAAAAAAATAGAATAACCAAACCAGCTGGCTGGAAAAAAGACGACAAAGGAAACTGGTTAATCAAACACTTCGATCAGTGGCGGGCGATGTGTCCGCATGCTGCAGTGATCCACCTTAGCTGGTATGAAGCCAGCGCCTGGTGTCGCTGGGCAAATCGCCGCTTGCCAACTGAAGCCGAGTGGGAACTGGCAGCCTCTGGCAAGCCTGAAAATATTAACGAAAAACAATTTTACCCCTGGGGTGATGAACAGCCTACAGAAAAACACGTCAACATGGATTCACGTGCCATGCGCAGTATTGATGTTGGCGCCTTACCCGATGGAGACAGCGCCTTTGGCTGCCGCCAGATGTTAGGCAATGTCTGGGAGTGGACGGCCGATACCTTTAACCCCTACCCCGGTTTTGTTGCCGATATGTACCAGGATTATTCACAGCCCCTGTTCGGACAAACAAAAGTATTACGTGGCGGCGCCTGGGCTACGCGCTCACGAATGATTCGCAACACCTGGCGTAATTATTATGGCGCAGACAGAAATGATGTGTTTGCTGGTTTTAGGACGTGTGCGTTATAAAACATTTTTTCACCACAGAGGCACAGAGTAGCACAGAGAAAGGTTTGTAAATATTGTTTGTGCTATGCACAAACAATATTTACAAGCTTCTCCGTGCTCTCTGTGCCTCTGTGGTGAAAAATAATCTTTAAAAACTATCACCCCAGCTATCACGTTTTTTGCGCCAGTTAATACGGGTAATAATAAGGCCAAGAAGCAAACTGCCAATCGAGACAGCACCACCTATCAAAAACCATTCCTGCATAACGTTGCTTCGAAGTTGCTGGTTGTCTTTTTCTAACATTGCTTCATTGTCACGAACTTTGTCCAGCTCTTTCTTAAGCTGTTTGTTCTTTTTCGATAAGGACAGTGGATTTGCTGCGGTAATTTTCAGGTCTTCAAGCGAGTTACTTAAGTTGGTGCGCTCATTTTGTAAAGCGCCCTTCTCATTTTTCAATTGCTTAAGCTCTGACTTTAATTCAGCGATGGTGCTTTTTAGGTCTTTTATAATCGTATCAGATTGTGAAAACTGTTTTTGGGCAGCGGCCAGACGATCACGGCCACTGGGGACATTCATCAGGTCGTAGTTAACACCCAGCCGGATTTACCGTCACGCATTTCAACCTCGGTGAATTTGTCCTCATTGCTCAGCACGGTCAGCGCTGTACCACTGCGAAGAAATTTAATAATGCGGTGTTTGTTAGATGCACCTGAGCGCAAAGGGATTTTCAGCTCATCACTAACATAACGTACTGTTTTCGCGAAAACAGGTTCACTTATTAAAAAGCTAAGTAAAATAACTCCTGAAAGGGCTAGATAACTGAAAAACTGAATTCGGTTGATACTCTCTTTATTTTCTATCACGTATATTCTCTGTTACTTTAAAAAAACAAAAAAGCAGGAAAATCTGCACCATCAGGCAAAACTTGTTAAAAATAATCCCGTATTATGACTAAATCGACTGCTTCCGTCACTTCTAATTTAAATCACTGCACTCTCGTTAACTTTATTATGTTATCTCGACCAGAGGGAGAGATCTTTAATACCGATGCACAAGATCTCTCCCTCTGGTCGAGATAACAAAAATCGACTTTGTTGACTTTCATGTCCTATAAAGAAATAACCTCAACAAATTCCCATATGCACAGGCTTTTGGGTAGATTATAAAATAGTTAACGGGTCAGCAGTGAATTTAAATATTAAAAATTCTGCAGAAAACACGCTATTTCACTTCGCCATTAAAAACCTGGTAAGCGTTATTATCCCGGGCATTCCAGCCATCGGCTACACATCTACCACTGCATTAAACATGCCCAAAAATATGCTATTTATCTTTATAGGCAAAAATACCATCAACATTATTTGCATGGTGTTCTTCAACCCATTTGAGTTTGTCATGCAGCGTCACAACTTCGCCCACTATAATTAATGTCGGCGGTTTGATGTCTTCATTATTAATTACATCAAGCAATGTATCCAAAGTCGCAATCAAAACACGTTGCTGTGGGGTCGTGCCCTGCTCTACCAGGGCAACCGGTGTGCTTGCCGGTAAACCATGCGCTATCATTTCTTTACACAAGGTTGGTGCACCATGCAAGCCCATGTAAAACACCACGGTTTGATTAGGATGCGCCAGCGCATCCCAGTTAAGATCAACCGAACCGTCTTTTAAATGGCCGGTTACAAACACACAGGACTGTGCATAATCACGGTGCGTTAACGGTATGCCCGCATAAGAGGAACAACCGTTTGCGGCAGTAATGCCCGGCACCACCTGAAAGGCAATACCTTCCTGTGCGAGCTGTTCAATCTCTTCACCACCACGACCAAAGATAAAAGGGTCTCCGCCTTTCAAACGCAGCACACGTTTACCTTCTTTTGCCAGGCGTACCAGTAATTGATTTATGTTTTCCTGCTGCATGGTGTGTTTATCACGTTCTTTACCGACGTAAACAATTTCAGCATCACGGCGCACCATTTTCATAATAGCAGGTGATACCAGTCGGTCATAAACCACCACGTCTGCCTGCTGCATTAGACGTAGTGCCCGGAAAGTTAATAAATCAGGATCACCGGGGCCAGCGCCTACCAGGAACACTTCGCCGGGCATTGCGGGCGATGTTGTGTGCCTGGCTGACTGTGTATCAATTGCTTTATCCAGTAGCTGCCGTGCTTCTTCCTCATGGCCACTGAAGACCAGTTCAGCAACTTTACCCTGAAGAATTTTTTCCCAAAAACCTCGACGTGATTCCACATTGGGAAAAGCTGTTTTAACTTTTTCGCGAAAACCTTCCACCAGTTTTGCCAGCCGGCCGTAAGTGGCTGGAATAGTGCCTTCGAGCCTGGTGCGAATCAATCGTGCCAGTACGGGTGAGGCACCACCGGTAGAGACAGCAATAACCACTGGCGAGCGATCGATAATCGATGGCACAATAAAGCTGCATAAATCGGGGTTATCAATCACATTCACCGGCAGGCGCAGTTCGATGCGCAAGTGCAGAAACATGTTTATTGACCGCGCGATGATTGGTTGCTGCAATGACTGCCACACATTCATCTAAATCACTATCCTCAAATTCACGTGCCTGGTGCTGTATTAGTTTTTCCTGTTTCAGTGTTTGCAGTTCCGGACAAAGCTCTGGAGAAACCACCAGAACATCAGCCTGCGCTTTTCTTAATAGCGCAACTTTACGTGCAGCAATAGCACCACCACCAACAACCAGGCAGGGTCGGTGTTTAACTTGAATAAATATTGGCAGGTATTCCATATCAGCTAGTTTTTGTTGAATGTAAGTAAAATTGTTTATTCTTGCAGTGCGGTATCGCGCTTCACGAAAACGCTGCTAGAGATAGAAGCAAACTTGCAGGAGCGGTTCTGCCAAAACGCAATCAGGCGTAATCTATTAAGGATTTAGCAGTTCATCGAGTTTACCGCTTTGATTTAACGCTGATAAATCATCAAAACCGCCAACATGAAAATCATCGATAAAAATTTGCGGAATAGTACGGCGACCGGTGATTTCTATCATATGATCAAACTCTGGAAGGATCTTCATCGACTTTAATTAATTCATATTCCGCTTTTTTGCTTTGCAATAACCGCTCCGCCGCGGTGCAATAGCCGCAAAAACGACCGCTATAAACAATAATTTTTGGTTGTGACTTGCTTGTTTTCGACATACTCATAGACCTTCGATAACGTTTTTCAGCATGCCCTGTACTTCAGACGCAATACTACCTAATGCTTCATTTTGAATAGCCATCATTGACGCCATCGGGTCAACTGCGGCTACTTCAACTTTACCATCGGCCATTTCCTGAACGATAACATTACAGGGCAGCATAGTGCCGATTTTATCTTCTGCCTGCAACGCTTTATATGCAAAACGAGGGTTACATGCACCTAAAATTGTATAACGCTTGAAATCAACATCAATTTTCTTTTTTAATGTCGCGCTCACATCAATTGTGGTTAACACGCCAAAACCGGCATCAGCCAGGTGCCTGGTGACACGCTCAATAGCATCTTCAAAACTGTCATCAACAATTTTAGAAAAATAATAACTCATGGATAAAACCTCAGTTTTATTAAAACGGGAATATGGGCGCGCATTATAACTGGTTGATGATCCAGATGAAATCTAACTTGTGAGATAGTCGAAAGCGGATCATTGCTCTTTCAACTAATGATTAACAACAAATGACTTAATTATCAAGCGGTGGCGGTGCAACGCGAAGCACTTCTTCAATGGTGGTTTCGCCTTTTGCCACCTTGTTGGCACCGCTCAGCCTTAGCGGCTGCAAACCATCCTTGATCGCTGCACGGCGCAAATCGTGTATATCTGTATCTTTGCTTATCATCAGCCGGGTTTCATTTGAAAACTTGAACATTTCATAGATACCCTTACGCCCCTGGTAACCGGTATCACGGCATTCAAGGCAACCGACAGGCTGGTAGACTGTTTTAGGTTTTGTGGCTTTCCAGGGGTAAACCAGTTCACACCATGCTTCATCACTTATTTCTGCTGGTTGTTTACAGTGTGGACACAAGGTCCTTACCAGGCGTTGCGCCATAATACCGAGTACGGACGACTGGATTAAGTAAGGCGGAACGCCAATATCAAGCATTCGGGTCACCGCTGATGGTGCATCGTTAGTATGTAATGTTGATAGCACCAGATGGCCTGTTAACGCCGCCTGTATAGCAATATCAGCAGTTTCCTGATCACGAATCTCACCAATCATGATGATATCAGGGTCCTGACGTAACAGCGTACGCACCCCACTGGAAAAATCCAGATCGATATTTTTCTGTACCTGCATTTGATTAAATGCTGGTTCTACCAGCTCAATAGGGTCTTCAATGCTGCAGACATTTACCTCGGGTTTGGCCAGCAGTTTCAGCGTTGAATACAGGGTGGTTGTTTTACCTGAACCGGTCGGGCCGGTCACCAGAATAATGCCGTGTGGCTGACCGATCATTGACTGCCAGATTTCATTATCTTTTTTACTAAAACCCAGCTGCCTGAAATTTTTCACCAGCACTTCCGGGTCAAAAATACGCATCACCAGCTTTTCACCAAAAGCAGTTGGCATGGTAGATAGACGAAGTTCGACTTCTTTGCCATCTTCGCTACGGGTTTTAAGTCGACCATCCTGTGGCCGGCGTTTTTCCGCCACATCCATACGGCCGATTATTTTTATGCGACTGGTCACCGCTTTCATTACTGCAGTTGGAATTTGATAAACTTCCTGCAGAACACCATCAATACGAAAACGTACCGGGCACATTTCACGGCGTGGCTCCAGATGTATATCACTGGCGCGCTGGTCAAAAGCATACTGTAATAACCAGTCCACAATATTCACCACATGCTGGTCATTGGCATCAAGTTTGCCACTACGACCCAGCTCCATCAGCTGTTCAAGGTTTTGAATATTGCCGCCACTCATATCGGCCGAAGTGCGTGCACCATGGATCGATTTAGTAATACTATAAAATTCCAGCAACAATCGACGGATGTCATCCGGACTGGAAATAACCAGTTTGAATACTTTATTGTGGATACGCGATAGTTCCGTTTCCCAGTCACGTTCAAAAGGTTGTGCCGTCGCCATCGTTATAGTGGTGCTATCAACCTTTATCGGTAGCACATTATATCTAGCGGCATAAGCGTATGACATCACTTCAGTCACTTCAGACACTTCCACTTTTAATGGATCAATACGTACAAAAGGTAAATCAACGCGCTGTGCAAACCACTTTGTTAATGTCTCCAGCGTCAGTAACTGTTGCGTTTCAAGATTAACCCAATTTCGTTCAGCAATAACTTCCAGTGGATTTTTTTTCTTATACGCAGCACCCACAGCCAGAGTACGCAGCATGTGTGCGTTCTCAGTGTCAACCATTTTGTCTTCTTCAAGCCATTTCAAAATATCATGAACTTCAAGACGGTGGTTCTGTTTTATATTATTAAACACTGCACTCATTACTTTACATACTCACTAGGCGCCACTTACTGTGTTGGCCAAATTTCAAAACACTCTTTTTGACGGCCCTGCAGATAAGTCGCTGGTAAATCTACTACGTTAATAGTAGACACTTTTGCGTATTTCGGTCCTATTTCCAACCATTTAATTAATATTTGAATATCAGCATCCTGGCCTGAAACCAGCACTTCAACGCGCCCATCACGACAATTTCTGACGCCACCTTTCAAGTTTAATTCATTAGCTTTTTGCCTGGTACTATCTCTAAAAAACACACCTTGTACCAGACCGCTGACAAAAATTTGCTTACAGACATTCATTTAACACTACCAGAAACAAGATACACCATAACATCACTCCACCTACCCCAGCTCTTTACGGAAACCGACCACCACGGATGGTGGAAGTGCGGAAAATGCAGGAGCAATTTTCAGCCGACCCACATGGACGTGGGAAGTGCGGAAAATGCAGGAGCAATTTTCAGCCGACCACACGGACGTGGGAAGTGCAGAAAATTGCAGGAGCAACCTGTACATGCGTCGCTCCTTGCCATCCATGGCACCACGACAATCGTACATCCTGTACATAAAAAAAGGTCCGCATGCGGACCTTTTTCATTTTTCTTCTTGCCATAATTATTTATGGCTAAGCGCAATAATAACTAACTTATTTCGCCAGGTAGTCACGATCTGATTGCTCAGTATCGCCCAGTGACCATGCACCGCGAGTTTTTGCATGATTCACTGCAGCATCAATTTCTGAAGCTGATGCATTCTGGTCTATATCCAGAACCTGTCCAGGGTAAATCAAATCAGCATCTTTAATCCTGTCACGATTTGTTTTGTATATCAGTGGCCACTGGTAAGGATCAGCATATACTTCATCTTTACCCGATATGTTCCACAGATTATCGCCGCGAGTTACAGAATAGCTGCTAACACGACCCGCAGCAGCGCGCGCGCTACTAGAGGATGAATCCGCTAATGCGGAACTTTCAGCATTGGCGTTCAGGAACCTTTTATTCTCAGCCTCCGCTTGTGCAACAGCTTCTCTTGCCTGTGCTTCAGCTTGATTAGCTAGTGCGATCGCAGCTGCAGTATCACCAGCTGCAAGCTTGTCTTCAGCTTGTTCAATTAATTTTCCAGTATCACGCCATTCAGCATTAAGCGCTTTAGCTTCAGCATTAGCTGTTTTAGCATCAGCAATGGCTTGTGCTGCTAATAACGAATCATCAGCGGCTTCTTCTGTTGAAGCACAACCTGTGATCAGGCCAAAGCTTAAAAGGGCAACGCTAAACAGACGGGCAGTTGTACGCATAGTCATAATATCTCCAATTTGGATGTGTAGGTGTTATTTATAATTTGGTGCAAATAATTTTGGTGGTGGATTATAGTCCTAAACAGCGACGGATTATAGCCCTAAAAAAATAACAATGTAAGCATTTCATTTAGTGTCAAGCAATGATTTCTGCCAAAATGGTTAAATTCCGATAAAATTGAACAAAATCTAAGTGGAACGAGATTAAAACCCGAGAGGAAAACAATAATGAGTGCTGAGGTTCGAATATTTTACAACCCTAAATGCAGCAAATGCCGGTTGACAATGGACATTTTAAAAAATAAGGGCATCACTGCTTCTATTGTAGAATACCTGAAAAACCCACCCGACAGCGCAGAGCTTAGCCATGTTCTTGATATGCTGGGACTTGAACCACGGGATTTGATGCGTAAACACGAAGCACCTTATAAACAAAACGACCTGGACAACCCCAATTTAAGCCGGGAACAGTTAATTATGGCGATGCTAGACAACCCTGTTTTGATTGAACGCCCGATAATTATTAGCGGCAATAAAGCTACTATCGGCCGCCCACCCGAGAAAGTACTGGATATATTGTAATGCCACATAACCCACTGACACAGGAAATATTAGTTTTATATTACAGCCCGGGGGGCACCACCGCCGAAATGGCGAACATTATCGCCCGTGGTGTAGAAGAAATTGAAGGCATGCAGGCACGTGTGCGCACGGTACCTGACGTTTCAGTTGTTTCAGAACAGACTGCACCTGAAATTCCAGATGATGGTCCACTGTATGCCAGCACTGATGATCTTGTCGAATGCGCAGGCCTGATACTCGGCTGCCCCACACATTTTGGCAATATGCCGGCAGCAATGAAATACTTCATCGATAATACCAGTGCTTTGTGGATGGGGGGAAAACTGGCCGGCAAACCGGCAGCGGTTTTTTCTGCCAGCACCAGCATGCATGGCGGCCAGGAAAGCACCCTGCTCACCATGATGCTGCCGCTACTGCATCACGGCATGTTAATTGTTGGCCTGCCATATACTGAAACCGAGCTGTTTCAAACAAAAACCGGTGGCACACCTTACGGCGCAACACGCTTAACAAACGACCTGGAAAACACACCTTTAAGTGACGAAGAACGTAAACTTTGCCTGGCAATTGGTAAACGTGTTGCCTCTACAGCAAAAAAACTTATTTAATGAACCAAAGTCCCGATAAATTAAAATCATTGATAAAATTAGGCCGATGGTTAACCCTTTCTGGCTATTTCGCACTGCTGTTTGGCCTGTTTGCCTGGCATTTACTGATAGAACCACCCGCGAAACATCTCATTTCAATTATCATCTTCTTTCAGCTAGGACCGCTTATGTTCCCACTTTTTGGCCTGCTTAAAGGCAAGATATACACCCACGCCTGGTCGATGTATCTTGCTATTTTCTACTTTATTGTAGGTGTCTGGTATGCGGGCGACAGTGAAGATTTAAAAATTGGGCTTTATGTCATCTTTACCAGCCTGGTGTTTTTTTTGGGCACGGTTCTTTATACACGGTTTATGGGGAAGCAGATGAAGGAGCAGAATTCTTCATCTGCATAGCTGGTTTTTTTGTTTATTCGAATAATACCCTGTTGTTTTCTCAGTTTTGACTTTTAGCATTTACGGTTGGATTTTAATTAGGCATTGCGGGACTCGCCCCGCTGGCGAGTTACTCTTTTGCTACAGCCCAAAAGAGTAACCAGAAAAGGCCGCCACAACAGCTACGCCCCTAAAAAGCAGGGGTTCCCATTTAGCCAGTACCATTATCATGCTGCGCCAGAACTCGCAAAAACCGCTCAGACATGCTGGCACAGAAGACCCATGATAATGGTACTGGCTAAATGGCTTGCTGAGGTGGGTTAACAATCAAAGTCAAAAACGGTTGAACACACGAAAAACACGATTTAAAAAAAATGCTTTTGTTGTTTTGCCAAGTTTTGTTTTTTCTTGTTTTTATTCCCTCTTTCGTTTGCTGAATTCTCGGGTGTTGGTAGAGCAATATTATTATGAGTGGCCTGTTAGTCCTGTGCGCCTGGACGGCGCATCAGGACGGGCTCGTAGGCAACACCCGAGAATTTAGGAACCCGCAGGGCAAACGAATTGGGCGGCCTTTTCTGGTTACTCTTTGTGGCTGTTGACTAAATTTGTCTGGAACAAATTTGAACGAGCTTTGCTTGGCCCGCAGGGTGAATAACATGGATGTTATTCATACAAAGAGTTACTCGCCAGCGGGGCGAGACCCGCAATGCCAAACTAAAAATCAACCGTAAATGCCAAAAACAGACAAACAAAACAGCATCCCCACAAGAAACGTGGAAATGAGAAACAGGAACAACAAAAACTTTATTCTTCCGCAAACACCGACTTAACAAGTGGAATCGTCAACCGCCGCTGCATTGCCATCGATGCCTTATCCAGCACCGCCAGCCGCTCAAACAAAGTGAATATATCTCGCGGGTAACGTTGCATTAAATAATCCGCCACATTTTCAGGCAATTCCAGGCCACTTTGCCTGGCACGGAAACGTAATGCCTGGTACTTCTCTTTGTCTGACAATTCCTGTAACTGAAAGACCGGGCCCCAAAATAAACGTGAACGTAAATCTGGCAGTTTGACGAAGGCCTCCTCAGGCGGGTGTGAAGAAGCCATGATTAGACGATTATTGTTTTCACGGACGCGGTTAATCAGATCAAACAGCGCCGTTTCCCAGGCCGCATCAACTAACCAGGTATCAATGTCATCGAGACAAATCAGTTCTAACTGATCCAGCCCATCAAACATAGCGGTTGACTGATTTTTTATTTCTGCCGGCGTCAAATAACACACTGTCTGTTGATTTTTCGCTGCCAGGTTACAACACGCCTGCAATAAATGACTTTTGCCGCGTGCCGACTCCCCCCAAAAATACAGTTGATTCTCGCCGTTGCCTAATGCCGTTTGCTGAGCTAAACCGACTGCCACGGTATTGTTACCCATCACAAAACTGTCGAAAGTAAATAATTCGCCCGGTTCGAAACCCAGCGGTAGTTGAGGATGAATCAATGCGGTCATTAAAATTACTTATTGCGGGCGATAATAACTACTTAAGGAGTCTGTAATAATAAACCGTTATCGGGTCAGGCTGCTTTTCCGCCAGCTCTATATTGCGTGTCTCGACTGTAGAGCCCTGAAGATCAACCGATGGTTGATTAGCCGGCCATTTCTCCTTTGCTACTTCCGGAGGCTCTATCTTCGGCGTCATTATAGCCTGATGCTCGACTTTCAATAACACCGTATCATTATTTATTACGTTCAAAAAGTCACTTTCTTTACTTCGAAGTGCAACGTCAAATACAACACTCTGCTCATCGATTTGTAATGGTGTTACTGATTCAACCGCATATAAACCTGTCAGATACTGTTCAATATGGCGGTACTTTTGAATTGAATCAACCGCCTGAATATTAACTTGAATGGTTTTCAGTTGCTTATTACTGGCTGATCCATGAATCGCAAAAACAATACCCAGGGCATCGGCCGCCTTATCAATTGCCCGGTTAATCAGCGAGTTATAATCCGCGTCAACCAGGCGCCAGTGGCGGTTTTCCCACTGGGAATCATTATTGGGCATTAACAGGCTCCAGCTGCTTTGCCATTGCTTGCCATCCCAGATCAGGCTGCCGGCCAGGGCCGGCCCTGTGGAATAACGTTTAGATGCTAACGTGACCGGGTCTTTAAAACCGCCGCGGATATCGGCAATGCGTAGAATTTTTTTGTCTTTGTTGTCATATAAAGGCCAATGTCCGGGCACACCACGACGAACCAGTGCTTCGTCTACTGTCGCTTTTAATAATGACTGGTCGCTTTGTTTCAGCACATATTCATTTCTGCCGTCTCTAATTGCCAACCAGACAACCAGCTCAGGTCGATGCTCGCCCCATACTGGAAAACCATTCTGCTGCAAATATTTCCCCACCAGGCTGCCGTTATATTGCATTTTTAAGCGATGTGTTAGCAGTACACCCCGCTGGTTAGTTATTGGCTTCTCTACCGGGTCGTAACTATATTGTTTAACATAGGTTGCGGCTGCGGGGCGCTTTAACTTGTCCATGATGATGCTATCGCCGGAGAGTCGAATAAAGACCTCATCCAGACCCTGCTTAAAGGCGGCCCGGCGCACACTGACTGACTCATCGACCACCAGAATATCGACCTGATAAAGTTTAGTAGCATGAGCAGCCATGGCCGGTTTTAAAACAAAAAGCAAAATAAACGACAAAGCAACGAAAATGCATCTTTTCGTTTTAAAATTCAATATATAAGACATGTGATTATGACAAATTTGTGCAAATAAAAGCCAGCGTGGTGTATTAAATTGTTTTATACACCACACTACAGAGAGTGTACAATACC
>CAWDMF010000054.1:0-22865 GCA_963803185.1 uncultured Gammaproteobacteria bacterium
ACCGATAATACCTTCGGCTATCAAATCACATCGCACGATACCACCAAAAATATTGACCAGAATACCTTTAACATTACTGTCTGATAAAATGATTTTAAATGCTTCACTGACACGTTCTTTGGTTGCACCGCCGCCGACATCTAAAAAGTTAGCCGGCTCTCCACCACACAGTTTAATCAGGTCCATCGTTGCCATGGCCAGACCGGCACCATTAACCATACAACCGATATCACCATCCAGAGAGATATAATTTAAATCCCATTCTTTGGCACGGTTCTCACGTTCATCTTCCTGCGTTTGATCACGCATTGCCAGAATTTCTTGCTGACGGTACAGCGCATTATCATCAATATTTATTTTTCCATCGAGACAGATCAGCTGGCCTTCTTCTGTGACCACCAGCGGATTTATCTCTACCAGGCTCAAATCTTTTTCGACAAACATTTTTGCAAAACCGGTTAATAGCGCAGCAAACTGCTTCACCTGATCAGCTTCCAGCCCCAATCCAAACGCCAGTTCTCGCCCCTGAAAAGGCTGCAGGCCGGTCAACGGGTTAATTGTCGTTTTTAAAATTTTCTCCGGTGTTTCTGCGGCAACTTTTTCGATCTCCATGCCACCTTCGGTAGAGGCCATGATCACCACGCGCTGTGATGCCCGGTCGATAACTGCACCTAAATATAATTCACGTTTTATATTACTTATCTCTTCAATAAGCACCTGGTTAATCGGCTGGCCCAGATCATTAGTCTGATTGGTGACCAGCCTGGTGCCAAGCATGTCACTGACAGCTTTTGAGACTGCTTCAGCAGAGTCCAGCAATTTAACACCACCGGCTTTACCACGGCCACCGGCATGCACCTGCGCCTTCACCACCCAGCGATCACCATCAAGTTTATCCAGCGCAGAAGAAACACTGTCTATCGATTCAACAACCCGGTTATTCGGCACGGGCATACCGTACTGTGAAAATACCTGCTTCGCCTGATATTCATGTAAGTTCATTTTTATCTCATCAATTAGACAATGTTTTTTCTTGTAGCGTATTAGATCACGAAGAACGTTGCGTTCGCAAAATAAATACTAAAGATTTTTGAACCGCCGAGACGCAGAGACAAACCATGTTACGTTAGCTGCGTCACAGGCGCAGCTAAAAATAAACCTCTGCGACTCTGCGCCTCGGCGGTGAAAAGCATTTAATTTTTCACATGTATCGCCCGACCATGGACCGATAATGCAGCCTCATGCATCGCTTCGGACAAAGTCGGATGTGCAAACACAGTTAATGCCATGTCTTCTGCCGTAGCCTGCATCTCCATCATCAGTACAGCCTGCGAAATAAGCTCGGATGCCTGCGTTGAAAAAACATGTACACCTAAAACAACATCTGTTTCAGCGTCAGCAATAATTTTCACCAGGCCCTCGGTCTGTGCCATGGCACGTGCCCGCCCGCTGGCTACAAATGGAAAGCTGCCAACATTAATTTTTATCCCGGCGTCTCTGCAAGCTTGTTCAGTCTTGCCTACCCAGGCAATTTCCGGTTGCGTATAAATAACCGATGGAATCAGGTTATAATCGATTTCAGCATGCTTACCCGCGATAAGTTCAGCGACCATGATGCCTTCTTCCGATGCTTTATGTGCCAGCATTGGCCCACCGACGACATCACCAATGGCATATATATTAGGCACACTGGTCTGGCATTTTTTATTGACCAGAATATAACAACGCTCATCTCTTTCTATACCCAGCTCTTCACCGAAGACGCGGTCACTGTTGGGTTTTCTACCGACGGCGATAATCAGTTTATCGAAAACCTCTTTATGTTCACCTTTTTTATCTTCGTATAGAACCTCAACTTTTTTATTGTTGACCTTGGCTGAAATCAACCTCGCATTTAAGTGGATATCCAGTGACTGTTTTGTAAAGCTGCGTTTTGCGAGGCTGGCAATTTTGCTATCGGCCATCGCCAGAAAACCCTGCATGGCTTCCAGCAAAATCACTTCAGAGCCGAGACGCGACCAGACACTGCCCAGTTCCAGGCCGATGGCACCGGCGCCAATAATACCAAGCCGTTCAGGTACTTCATCCAGCTCCAGAGCCGCAGCAGAATCTAAAATATAATCATCTTCAAGCATTACCTGTTGCAAACGCACAGGTGACGAACCGGTCGCAATAATGATATTTTTTGCTTTTATTTTATTTAATTCTTTGCGCGTCTTGCGGCTGGATATAACGATGGTGTCAACAGCCGTAATTTTTGCACGACCATGGATCACCTCAACATTGTTGACATCAAGCAAGGTCAACACACCCTGTGTCAGATCCTTGACCACCCTGTTTTTTCGCGCCTGCATGGCTTTAACATCCAGTGCAACGGATGGCACCGTAATGCCATGCTGCTCGAGACCTTGCTGCGCCTGATGATACATGTGAGATGACTCAAGCAGTGCCTTAGAGGGTATACATCCGACATTCAAACAGGTCCCGCCTAATGATGGATAACCTTTGTGATCTCTCCATTCATCCACGCAAAGCGTTTTCAAACCCAGTTGAGAACAACGTATTGCAGCCACATAACCGGCAGGGCCTGCCCCAATGACGACTACATCCCATTTTTTTGAATTGTTTGAGGCCATCTCTATACTCCAATCAAGATACGTGATGGATCTTCCAGCAACTGTTTTACCGTAAATAAAAACTGCACTGCACTTTTACCATCGACCAGGCGATGATCATAAGACAGCGCAAGATACATCATTGGCAATACGGTCACTACACCATCGACCACCATGGCACGCTCGGTTATATTATGCATACCCAAAATCGCACTCTGTGGTGGATTGAGAATCGGCGTAGACAGCATGGAACCAAATACACCGCCGTTTGATATAGTGAATGTGCCACCGGTGATATCTTCGATTGACAGCCTGTTTTGTTGCGCCTTATTGGCGTAATCAATGATGGCCTGCTCAATCTCTGCAATAGTTAAAATATCGGCATCACGCACGATGGGCACGACCAGGCCATTGGGACCTGATACAGCAACGCCGATATCGTAGTACCCATGGTAGACAATATCATTACCATCTATGGAAGCATTAATCTCAGGGAAGCGTTTTAACGCTTCTACACAGGCCTGCACAAAAAATGACATGAAACCCAGTCGCACACCGTGTTTTTTTTCAAAGACATCTTTATAACGCGTACGTAACTCCATTACCGGCTGCATGTTAACTTCGTTGAATGTAGTAAGGATTGCAGCCTGCTGTTGTGATTGAACCAGGCGCTCTGCTATTCGTGCACGCAGCCGGGTCATCGGCACACGCCGCTCGAAACGTTCACCCGATAAGGTTTGTTGCACCTCTGCTTTAACAGCCACCTTGTTAGCCGTCTCCGTTTTATCAGGTTTAATCTCCGTAATCCTTTCTGCAATCCTGTCTTCGATCAAAGCCTGCGACTGTGTTACATCTTCATTCAGAAATTGCTCAACATCCTGTTTCAGGATACGACCATTTTTACCGCTGCCGCTTATTTGTGCCGCATCAATCTGATTTTCTGCAATTAATTTTCTCACCGATGGACTCATTGCCGGTACTGCAGCAGCTGCTTTCGAATTCACTGCTGGATGGGTGTCATTCCCTGCTTCAATATTCTTTGCTTTATCCTCAGCTGAGGAGACAACCGCTGATTCATCGATCACTGCCAGCAACTGTCCAGCCGTCACCGTATCACCGGTTGAAAATAGAATTTCTTTTACTACACCCTGTTTAACCGTTGGCACTTCCAGGATGACTTTATCGGTTTCAAGATCAACCAGAACCTCATCTTCTTTTATCGCTTCGCCAACCTGTTTATACCAGCTTGCAATAACGGCATCTGCCACAGATTCCGGTAATTCCGGTACTTTTATTTCTATGCTCATCTTATTATTCTTCCGCAATGAGTAATGCTTTGTTAATTATTTCCTGCTGTTGCCTGGCATGTAATTTTGCCGAACCTACAGCAGGGGCAGATGACGGTTCACGCCCGACATAATACAACGTCCATCGAGGATTAATAAATGCCGGTAGGCGAAGTTTACAAAAATCCCAGCCACCCTGGTTCTTCGGCTCTTCCTGACACCAGACCAGCTTATTGGTGTTAGTGTATAATGCCAGCAGTGCATCCAGCTGGTCACCGGGAAATGGATAAAGCTGCTCTATTCGTAATATCGCTATATCATGAATTCGACTTACCCGTCTTGCTTCGAGTAATTCATAATAAATTTTTCCACTGCAAATGATGACGCGTTTAACTGTCTCAGGATCCATCTCATCCAGTTCCGGCATCACCCACTTATACTGGCCATGTGTCAGATCTTCCAGCGTGCTGACGCAGAGTTTATGGCGCAGCAGACTTTTTGGCGTCATTACTATTAATGGTTTTCTGCAGTTGCGTATCATCTGACGCCGCAATAGATGAAACATTTGCGCCGGTGTACTTGGCACACAAACCTGCATATTATGCACAGAACATAATTGCAGATAACGTTCCAGTCGTGCGGAAGAATGCTCAGCACCCTGCCCTTCATAACCATGCGGTAATAACATGACCAGGCCACTTGCACGGCCCCATTTATGTTCGCCGGCAGATATAAACTGATCGATAACAACCTGGGCACCATTAGCAAAATCACCGAATTGCGCCTCCCATAACACCATAGTATCCGGCTCAGTGGTTGAAAAACCGTATTCAAAGCCAAGTACTGCAAGCTCTGACAACAGCGAATCAAACACCCGAAAATTATTGTGTTTCGTACCCAGCCCTCTCAATGGCACAAACGAACTGCCATCATCCTGATTATGCAAAACGGCATGTCGATGAAAGAAGGTACCACGTCCACTGTCCTGCCCGGACAACCTTACTGAGTAACCCTGCTTAAGCAAGGTGCCATAAGCCATCAATTCAGCGTACCCCCAGTCTAAAGATAACGCGCCTGCTATCATCTTGTCCCGGTCTTCAATTATTTTTGCAACACGTGACTGTAGTTTGAAACCTTTTGGCACGGTGTTCATAATTTCCGCGACTTCTCGTAAACCTGATAACTCAACCGAGGTATCAACATCTTTTAATATCGAATCGGTAGTGTACCTGCTCCAGTTAACATGGGTTGACAAATCCGCTTCAGATTCGGGAAGTTTGTGTGGCACCAGGCATTCACCTGACTCCAGGATCTTACGTACGCTGCGCGCCATCGTGTCACACTGCTCTTCAGTTAACACCTCAGCTTCGGCAATTTTTCTGGCATAGATTGCCCGGGTGCTTTCCAGTGCCCGGATCTTTTTATACATCATCGGTTGCGTGGCCGCTGGTTCGTCTGCTTCGTTATGACCATGGCGACGGTAACACACCATGTCGATAACCACGTCTTTTTTAAATTTTTTACGATACTGCAATGCGATGCGCGTGACCATCACCACCGCTTCAGGGTCATCGGCATTGACATGAAAAATCGGTGCACCAACCATTTTTGCAATATCAGTACAATAATAAGTCGAACGCGCATCCTGCTGCGCACTGGTTGTAAAACCGATCTGGTTGTTGATGATGATATGAATGGTACCGTGCGTTAGATAACCGCGAGACTGTGACATCTGCAAGGTTTCCATCACCACGCCCTGCCCGGAAAATGCGGCATCACCATGAATCTGTACCGGTATAACTTCATTACCATGCCTGTCGCCACGGCGCCACTGCCTGGCCCTGACTGCACCATCGACCACCGGTGCAACTATTTCAAGATGTGACGGGTTAAATGCCAGGGCGAGATGCACCGGCCCACCCGGTGAATCCATATCAGAAGAAAAACCTAAATGGTATTTAACATCACCGGTAAGCTCAGTGATTTCTTTTGTTCCTTCAAATTCACTAAACAGTTCATGCGGTGCTTTACCAAGGATATTGACCAGCACATTCAGTCGGCCACGATGCGCCATACCAATGACCACTTCCTTGATCTTTATTGTCCCGGCAAACTGCACCAGTTCATCCAGCAAAGGAATCAATGATTCTCCACCTTCAAGTGAGAATCGTTTTTGTCCTACATATTTCGAATGCAGATACCGCTCCAGTCCTTCGGCCACGGTTAACTGCTGCAGGATGTTAATTTTTTCTACATCATTGAGCCTGGCTCTGCCTCGCGCCATCTCCAGTTTATTCTGAATCCAGCGTTTTTCTTTGGTTTCCATTATGTGCATATATTCGGAACCTATGGTTCCACAATAGGCCTGCTGAAGAATTTTGTGAATCTTTCGTAATGGCAGACTTTCCGCCGCAGCCAGTGAACCGGTTTCGAACACCGTGTCAAGATCACTGGCAGACAGCTCATGGTATTGCAGCTTAAGCTCATCCACTTCAGATTCACGTCGTCCACCCAGGGGGTTTACATTAGCGACCTTGTGTCCGAGAAAGCGGTACGCATTGATAAGCTGCAATACCTGAACCTGCTTTTTCTCATGATCAAAGCCGACCTGTGCTTCAAAACCACGAGCATGTTTATGTTGTGCATAATTCACAAAATAATCATGCATTTCTTTGAGTGAGATCTCACGGTCTGGCCTTCTCGCCTTCTGGCCAGCAGGCCTGTGATTAACAGCAGAACCATTACCGCCATTGCCCTTTGATTTAACCTGGCTTATGTCTCGCGTCAGCACTGCATCTGGCATAGCATCAAAATACTGTCGCCACTTATGTTCCAGCTTATCGGGGTCAGAGATATAGGTCTGATACATCGACTCAAGCCAGGCGGCACTCTCACCATAAAAGGCTGAACTGTTCCAGAGTTCTGTCATGCCTGTATTATTTTTTTGAGCCATCTAACACCTTTCGCAAGTTATTCATTTTATTTTAATTGTAGATGCAGTTCACAGAAGTTATCTGTTTTTTATACCTATTATTAGTAGAAAGAACGAAAAAAAAACAGTTCAGAATTTATTTTAGTTAATTTGATCAGAGCAGAACATGAATTAATGAGTATGCTGTATGAAATTTCACTTTAAAGGCGTTCACCCTACAGCCTTAGTAAAAATTAGTTCAGCGGTTTTTATTTATGCTGACATTACATGCGAGGCACAATGTTGCTCATACAGATCATCACACTGCGACATAAAAAGGCTAATCGGCTTAAATAGTGGCGTCGGTAACTTCTGATAGTCAAACCACATCCACTGCTCACATTTTTCCGGTTCCTGTGTTTGCGCAACACCCGCTTTATAATCACAGGAAACCAGTAGCGTAATATACTGCCGCTTGCCCATAATAAAAGTGCTGTTTGTGAACCCTAGATGGCGCAATGATTTTACCTTCAAACCGGTTTCCTCCTGCACTTCACGAACCGCACACTCAATAACCGATTCATTATTTTCCAGGTGACCACCCGGAAACTGCCAGCAAATATCCTGCTGGTCAGCTAGCCGCTTACCTAGCAGCAACTGCTTATCACGCCAGACCAGCACACCAACACCAATTGCTGGACGAATAATATTTTTAGCAGACATTGATGCGATATTTTTACCATTAATATTTCATAGGGATGCAGTAATTGTGATCATAGTGACTTTTTCTAATAGTCGGGCTTCGGTATTTGGTGAGGCTTAACAGAACTTTGCTGTGTAATCGAGGTGCCCTATAATGTCTACTATTACACAGTCGATTATAACCATGTTTTCACTGCTGATTCAAAAGTAACTTTTCCCGGGAGTCACAGTGGAAGCTAATCAAGTCCAAATATTTCAGGCTTGCTAAATAATCTAATTAACTTAAGCGGAGATTCCCACCATGCAAAACAAACAAAAACCTTACAGCATTTACAGCATGGAACTGGGGCCGATGGAGAATTTCGTTTACCTTATTCATGACCATGCTACAGACACTGCAGCCATTGTTGACCCCGCATGGGAAATTGATCAGATGCTTGATTTTGCCGATGCCAAAGGCATTCAAATTACCGATATTCTACTTACCCATAGCCATCATGATCACATTAATGGTTTACAGCAAACACTGGAACACAGCGATGCCAGGGTGCATTTATTAAAGCCGGAAGCAAAATTCTGGGGCGCCGCCCCGGGAAAACCCGTTTTGCACCACGGTGGCGAGCAGATCAATATCGGTGACAGCCAGGTGAACATTCTACACACACCCGGACATACCCCGGGCTCAGCCTGTTACCATGTTGGTAGTGACCTGATAGCAGGTGACACCTTATTTGTTTTTGGCTGTGGCCGCTGCGATCTTGCCGGTGGCGATCCGGAAGAAATGTTTCATACCTTAAAGAGAATAAAAACCGAACTTCCCCAGTCAACACTGCTGCATCCTGGACATAATTATGCACCACAGTCCCCGACATCAACAATGGAAACACAGTGCCAGGGCAATCCATTTCTACATTTTGATGATTCGGCTGATTTCGTGAAATACAGGATGCATGTTCACGATAAAATCCGTGATACACCTTACAGTGCGGTTTCTAAAGAAGAGGCATGTAACACAATAAAATAATAAAAATTATTACCCAAAGATGGTTACTCCTGCGCTCCATCAGTGGAAAATATCGTTTTTAAGTTTTCTCTTGTGCCTGAGTTATACACAAGGCACAAGATATAGTGAACAGTATACCAAACAGTCAGTTAGACAATCACTCATTAAAATCGACTTAAGGAAAGTGCTTCTCAAGCTAATGATTTTTTAAAAGAAAATTATTTTAGTAAAATTCTTTTCATGAGTTTATGCGATGAACCTTATACAAAACAAAGTTAATCAAAAATAATAAAATTTAATCCACAAAGTTATCCACAGGACAACTGAATAATCTGTGTGTAACCAGGCAAGTTCATTCAGTCTCTTTTAACTCCAGGCCCTTATTGTGTGTTTCGTTAATGCGCTTTAACAGGTACCTGAAAGGTACCAGTGATTCATGATATTTTGCCATTGAAGCCATATATGGCAAATCACCGGTTGCAAATTCATAGTTTCCGGCCTTCATCGATTCGTATAAATCTTTCAAGGTAACTTCAATTTCGTCAACCAGTTCGCGACCTTCCGCCATGAATTCCTCATCAAATTCAATAGCCTGGCGCAAATCAAATGTTTCATCGATGGCCTGCTTTATCATATCAATATACTCATCAGTTGAAGCTGCACGCACAATTCTATTATTACTTAACATAAAAACCTCTATTTTTAATGTTGACGACGTCGCCTGCCCTTAAACCGCACCACTGACTGAATTATTTCACTGTAGGGTAACGTTTCAAGAGGGCCCATATTTTCAATCGTTTTGTTGATAAGACCATGAATATCTTCAAGCACTGGTTGCCTTAACTGCCTATCTGTCTGCTTATCCGCCTGCCTCTCTATCAACTTTGCCAGGCCGGTAATGCCACCAGCCTGCACGCGAATTTCCATATTATGTGGCAGCGGCACATTTATTTCGTGCACTTTAAAAACAAATGTTGATTTTTCACGTAATATTTCGAGAAATTTGCGACATTTGATCGATGATTCCACATCATTACAGGCGTAACCTTCACGATCAGCCAGGCAAAAATGCCGGGATAAACAACACCGCGCCTGGTTATTAGTTAATGCTTTTTCAAATACACAACGAACCGAAACCAGTTCATTATAGGTCGACTTATATTCATCCTCTTCCATACAGGACTATTTTTCATGTTCCATTACAACCGGTTTTTCACGATAAGCAAGCAACTGCTCTTCAGCGAGGAGCTGGTTCTCAGCAAACATCACTTTAATAACTGTTGACTCATCTTTATCCAGCTCAGCACGCGCACGTTTGGCGAAATTCTTCGCTTCACGGAACGACTCAAAATTATCCATTAGTTGCAGATTTTTCACCAGCTCCATGCCTTCTGGTGAGTTCATCTTAAATACATAATAAGTCATAGGACTACCTCTCAATGCGGTCTCAATTTATCGCCAGATTTGTTAAACTAACCCTACCAGGCACAATAAAACCCGCGGGATACACAAAGCCCTATTATACAGCAGTACTCCGTTCAGGTTATATTGATGGAAGTACCAGGAGCCTGTCGGACTTAACTGTCGTCGCCCCAACTCACGAAAACATAATATTATGAGCACAGAATTTCATTCTAAAGAACACCAGATACTCGCAACCTTGCGAAAAGTGTTATCTGAAGTCGTGCGCGACACCACTCCACCGCCCGGTCGTCCGCACCCGTTAAAACCGCAAACTATCGAGCACATTAAACATAGTTTTATGTTAATCACCTCACGTGAAAAAGAAATTATTGAAGCAGCTGGCGGCAACATGGACAAACGGCCCCGTTATGCTGATGAGCCTAAAACATCACATGTGGTTCAGTTCAGCAAACCAGAAGATAAAGATTAAAATCTTATTTGGTCCACAGGTGGTAGCTCCTGTGGACCAAACCTTTTTCTTCCCATTTTTCTACAACCAGACCATCCCAGAAAAAAGAACTTAAAGCAGTTTTCGTCTACACTTATATGTATTCAATCAGCACAGAGTTAGGCAATGAGCAAGCAACTGTTTGATGTCGTTTTTTTCGGCATTTTACAAACCGGCAAAAACAAAGAAACTGTGATGCAAAATATGGCAGCACTGTTTAAAACAGATGCCAGCAAACTTGCACCCTATTTTGCTGGCGGCCGCAAAGTCATAAAAGGCAAAATTAATGCCGACGTTGCTGAAAAATACAAAGCCGCTTTAGAAAACGTTGGCCTGGTCATCAAGATCGAGCCTTGTGAAACCAATCAAACCGGGCAACTGGCAAAAAATCAGGATGCCAGGCAAACAACACCAGCAAAAACTGATCAAAGCAACACCACCACGGTCGATACCGGCGACATAACGATGGCCCCGGTCGGCGCTAATGTTATGCAACAGCCGATTAAAGTCCCTGCGCAGGAAATTGAAGACATAAGCGATATCTCCCTGGCAGAACCAGGAAGCGATGTGATCGAACACCCGGTTGAGGTGCCCGCGCAGCAGATTGACGATATCAGCAGTATTAGCCTTGCCGATGCTGGTGCAGATGTGCTTGATCAGCCAGTGAAAGTTATTCCACAGAAAATTGATGATATTTCAGGCATCAGCCTGGCAGAACCAGGCGCCGACTTAATCGAAAACCCAAAACCGAAAGAAAAAGCAGTCATACCGGATACCAGCGAACTGTCACTGGATGAAGAAAAACCCAATACCTAAATTTCTTCTAAGACGAATAACCATCAGCACTTTATCGACCAGCTAAAACCTTAAAAACCCTTAACCGCCGAGGCGCGGAGACGCAGAGAAAAGCTTTTTTTGTTAACTGCGCCGTAGGCGCGATTAACAAAGTAAAACTCTGCGTCTCCGCGCCTCGGCGGTTAAATGCTTTTGAAGTTATTTTGTGAACCAGCACTAATGACTTACATCAACCACATGTAGCTACCTATTGCGGGATTTTCTCTCTTAGCGCATCACGATCAAACCACCACTGCTCGGGCGGTACAATCGCGCCCAGTACCAGCGACAAACGTGGCAGGAAAATATCGGGATCCAGTAGCTCCAGGCGCTCCAGCCATGCGCTCAAACCTTCCTGATCGTCCACATCGGAATGCCCTTTTGCCACATTAGCAAGCATTTGCTTGGTTAAAAATGTCAGGCTTTTATGCTTGTCGTCGGCAGCTCGCAAATCTGCAATATAATGTGCAGTAATAGCGGCAATGGCTGCACCATCTGCTTTCGCTGGCGTTTCATCAATAACATAACTCAGCATATTCACCGTTAACGTAGGATCAACCGGATAACTAACCGATAACCAGACACCATGTGCCAGTGCCACCAGGGATGCCGGCTGTGCACTTTGGTACAACACGTCACAGCACTCAACCGCATCCTGCCACAGCTCCAGCTCAATAAACGTATCCAGTGCACTGCGTGCTTTTTCCCAGGATTCATCAGCACGGCCCATGCCAATCAATGCTTCTGCAACATCAAGCTGCAAACGCGCACGATCCACCGGCGCAGCACTGGCTTCAAGCGCGTCATAAGCCGCCTGTTTTTTCTCCAGATATTTCTGAATATCTTGTTTGGACTGATCGGGTGATGAACTGTCTATTAGCAGATCATCAAGATGTTTATTTACTGACATAAGAAAAACCATTTAATACTAAATTTGATGGTACTTTTTACAGCATTTTAGCTGTAATAGAAACAGACAAAATGCAGGGGAATAAACCTGAATTTACTCACCCTTATTAGATATGCGCTGCAACGAAGTAGCTAACAACACTTCATCAACGGGGAAAGTTAATGAAGCGGCGACATCAAACGTTTGTAAAAATCGCTGATAATGCGACTCAAACTCCTTCTCATAAAATACGATCATGCTGCAATCAGCCACCCCCTGGGCACTCGATAACAGGGTTTCAAGACTACTGCTGCGATCACGAAAATCTGACTGGAAATTAAATTCAGCCACCATAACGGAAGGTTTATACTGGCGAATTAATTTAACCGCCTTGCGTACACTGTCGGTTTGTATCACTTTATAACCGAGCGACTCGTATAATGCGGTAAAATCCGGATAACCACCAAACTCAATAATCGATAATAAAACCGGCTGTTTGCTCGACATAATACTGATAAAGTCCTTTAAGATTGCCCTATATTATCGAATAAACATTTTCAGGTCACTCACTAACATAAAGGTACCGTCATGTCCGCAGGAAAACTAATCGAACCCAAAGTGATCACCGATCTCAATCAAAGAGTTGTTTGTTTACTTCCTGTTGGTTTTTATTTTAACGATGAACGCTGGGAAATGATCTGGCAGCAATATGATAAAAAAGGCGATACTTTAACCATGGCAGATTTAAAAGTATTATTTCCGGATGAAGAAACGGTGCAAAATCCAGCGGAGAATACCGGTGAAACATTCAATCATAAAAAATAAATCTACATCAAATTAATAACTATAAAAACAATCGGTTAACTAGCCCGGATATTTCATAGGAATGCAAAAATATAACTTAACATTATGATTCTATTAAGAAATACTAGTATATTAGCAAAACACACTATGTACCAGGCATCGCTATACAGTTTTTGGGGAAATCTCAGCGAGTCAGTTAGATCGATTCGGCGAAAAGCATAGCTATAGCTATGGTTACAGGCGAATCGATCAAAATGGCTCGCTGAGATTCTACCAAAATTCTGTATTCCTATGAAATATCCGGGCTAGATACACATTGTTTTATACCGGCAGATTTTTCTGCCGCAATATCACTAGCAGCATCCATGGAGAGGCTATCAGGTCAATGCATACGGAAGGTATGGACAGTTAGCAAAGGATGTGGATATGAGCCGGGAGCACAAGTTTTTTGCAGGGTGCGCCGTGCGCACCAGTAATATATAACGGTAGACTCATGGTGCGCATGGCGCACCCTACCAATAAGCTTTTAGCTACTACACTTATCGACAACTCGCTTTATAGCGGGCCGCAGGTCCGCTACATTCAGCTGTTTTACTTTCTTCTTCTTTCGCATTAGCCGCCGCTATCGCGGCGGCTATCGCGGCGGCTTCTGCCTCAGCCAGTTTCTCGGCACGTATTTTTGCTTCCTGCTCACGAAGTAACTGTTGCTGACGTTGTGTTTCCAGCCACTCACGTTCTAAACGAGCGGTTTCCTGCTGTTTTATTATTTTTTCTTCTTCAAGACGCGCTTCTAATAAACGTTTTTCTTCTGCCAGCTTTGCGGCTTCACGCTTTAACCTGTCAGCTTCAGCCCGGGCATACGCTTCTCTTTGTTTTGCTAATTGTTCTCTTTGCTTAACTTCAGCCAGTCGCTTTTCTTCTTCAAGTTTGCGCTTATTTTCTGCTGCTTCAACAGCAAGGGCGGCCTTTTCTGCTGCCTGCTGTTTTGCACGTTTTTCTTCTTCCGCTTTTGCTATTGCCTCGTCACGCTCTTTCTGTAAAGCCAACGCTTCAGTTTGTAACTTTTTTACACGCGCTGCCTCCTGTTCACGCGCTTGTTTTAATGCCTGCGCTTCAATTTGCAGCTTTTTTAGTCGTACCTCTTCCTCTTCATGCGGTTTCTGCAGCACTAACGTTCCAAAAATTTCTGCCCGTTTATTTGCAACCCAGTCTATCACTTCGCCTGTACTGATTTTGCCACTGGAGAACAACGCAAGCACGATAAGAACTGCAATAATAAATACCGCAACTATACCGTGCATAACATGTGATTTTTCTGTTTCAGCTGCTACCTGATCTACTACTGAAGGTGATGCAGCTGCAACATTATCCTGACTTTTTTTCGGGGTTTGTTGTGCTGCTGGCTGGATAAGTGGCGGCTCTGCAACTTCGGTTTTGTTTTCAGGCTCAACCGCTTTCTCTTCGCCGCTGCTCAGATAGGAATATTGATCACCAGTCGCAACAGTTTTGCCTGCTGAGTTAATTACTGTCGGCTTGTCAACAGCAGTAGATGCCTGTTTTGCCGTCTCGTTAATTACCGGTTTTTTTTTAACAGCAGACGTTTGAGCTTTCGGTGTAATCCAGGGAAAATCCTGTTCCAGCTCTTTACTGGCCTGCTTGTTATCTTTCTCTGCAGCGTCACGATTAACAATGGGAACGACGCTATCTTTCATCCGCTCCTGGACCATCTCATCGACCAGGTCGACATCAATCATATTCTGTTGATCGGCATAACCGTAAACCAGCACAGTCTCACACAACAGGTTAATGAGTCTCGGTGTACCCCCGCTGTAACAATGAATACGTTCACAGGCTGCAGGCGTAAAAATATTTCGCTCAGCACCAGCCGTTACCAGGCGGTGCTGTATATAACCACAGGTTTCTTTTACACCGAGTGGTTCAAGGTGATAGTCCACAGCGATGCGTTGTGCAAATTGCATCAGCTCGGGCCGGCGCAAAGTATCTTTCAAGCTCGGTTGACCAGCCAGCATAACCTGCAACAGCTGGTCTTTTTCAGAATTTACATTGGATAACATGCGCAGTTCTTCCAATGTCTCCAATGTCATATTCTGCGCTTCGTCAATTATCAACAGCACAGTTCGATGGTTTGCATATTCTTCGATCAAAAAGTCCATGAAGACCTGATGCATTTCGACATGTTCCAGGCTGGGCTGATGCAAATCAAAAGCTGACAATATCCAGTCGAGCAAACCGCCAAAAGACTGGTGCGTATTGGTAATTAAGCCAACCGTTACGTTATCAGGAACGCGTTCCAATAGAGCACGCAAAATGATGGTTTTACCGGCACCCGGTTCACCACTGATAACACAAAAGCCCACATGATTGAGCAAACCGTACTCAAGCAAGGTCAGTGCAGCACGGTGTTTTTTGCTTAAAAATAGAAAACCCGGGTCGGGCAACATAGAAAACGGTTTTTCCTTGAAACCGTAAAACTCTTCATACATAATATCTTTTAACCAGTTAAACCTTTGAAATCAAAATGTTACAACATTGTGACAGCTTTATTTGATTTTACAGGCATGAATTTCATCATATTGTCACACTGTATTGCTTATTATAGTCAATTAATACTGCTGACAGACAAGTTTCAACACAAATTTTGATGAGTAAAGCTCTCGTAAATGAAAAAATTATAAGGTTTTCTTGCTTTCAATTGTTCATTTTCCGCACTTCCCACGTCTGACCTCCATGGATGGAGGAAATGCAACAGGATTGTAGGAACAATCCTTGCCATGTGGGTCGGCTGAAAATTGCTCCATGCATTTTCCGCACTTCCCACATCTGACCTCCATGGATGGAGGAAATGCAACAGGATTGTAGGAACAATCCTTGCCATGTGGGTCGGCTGAAAATTGCTCCATGCATTTTCCGCACTTCCCACATCTGACCTCCATGGATGGAGGAAATGCAACAGGATTGTAGGAACAATCCTTGCCATGTGGGTCGGCTGAAAATTGCTCCATGCATTTTCCGCACTTCCCACGTCCATGTGGGTCGGCTGAGAATTTTTGGGTACAATTCTAGCGCATTGTTTTTACTAGTGGTATTTCTCCGTCGTAATATGACCCGGTTCACGACGGCGATGTTTTCTTAAGCCGCGTTTTTCCAGGCATGCCGAGACGCTGGCGATCATCGCCGAGTTGCCGCACATCATAATATGTGAATCATTTTCATTGATGTTAATTCCGGTTCTTTTTTCAAAAGAACCATCGTCAATACCGGCAAGAATTCGCTGATTCATCACACCGGCTATTTTCTCGCGAGTGACAAAGGGTATAAAAGAAAACTGCTCGGCATATTGTTTTTCAATTGCCGATATTTGATCCTGGTAAGAGAGCTCTGACATATCCCTGACAGAATATCCCAGCACGATTTTATCAAAACGCTGCCAGACCTTTTCGGTTTTTATAATAGAAAGAAATGGCCCGACACCAGTACCTGTGGCCAGCAACCACAGGTGTTGACACTCTGGCACTTCATCAACGGTTAAAAAACCATTGGCTCTATCCGTAACAAAAATCTCGTCACCCGCTTCAAGCTCAGCTAATTTTGGTGATAATGGCCCTTCGGCAACAATATTAAAATAAATTTCCAGATAGTCATCACCCGGTTTATTCACCAAAGAATAAGGCCTTGCGACACGCTCACCTGCTATATCAAGCGCCACACGAACAAATTGTCCCGCTTCAAAATTTTTGAATCCGGACTGAATACGCAAGGAAAACAAACGCTCATTCCACTGTATCTTCTTTATTACTTTACTGCTTAACCAGTTAGCCATATTTTCACCATTTTTACCGCTAAACGATATATCATAAACCGATAATCTAATATTAGATTACATACTAAAGCGCTGATTACCATAATTAACCATACTCAACATATGATAGAGCTACACCCGCAATTAAAAAAAGACTGTTTCCAACTGGGCGAGTTCAACTTATGCTCTCTTTTATTGTTGAATGATGCCAACTACCCCTGGTTTATACTATTACCTAACCGTACAGGCATCACAGAAATACACCAGTTATCTAAAGTCGATCAGCAACAGTTAATGGCTGAATCCATGTTTTTCAGCCAATGTCTTGAACAGGTTTTCCATGCTGACAAACTCAATATTGCGGCCCTGGGTAATGTTGTGCCACAGTTACATATTCATCATATAGCAAGATTTACCACCGATGCCTGCTGGCCAGCACCTGTTTGGGGCGCTATCAGCGCAATACCATACAATGATAAACAACTTAATATTGTTAAAAAACAGTTGCTTAACTGGTTTAATGCTAATACTGAACTAACCTTTCAATGGCAGCAATAAAATTACTGTTTAGTAATAAATAGATTCTGATATAATTTGCCCGAATAATTAACTATAAAACCATATATAGCAATATTAGTGATGCCTGCAAGCATGGCCGCGTAGATTGCTGATAATTTATATTCATATATGACACTATTCAAATACCGCGAAGACCGAATACCCGTTTTAATAATTACCCTGCTTTTTGCTCTTGATATTGTTGCCTACCTTGTGGTCGACAATATCTGGCTGTTAATTGCATACTGGCTTATCATGATCGCGCCAAAGGGCATTATTTGCGCATGGAACCATCATCACCAGCATTTACCCACTTTTAAATATACCCCTCTCAATTACTTACTTGAACAGATGTATGCACTGCAAACCGGTGCGACTTCAAAACTGTGGGTATTACATCATGTGTTAGGACACCACCACCATTATCTTGATCAAAGCAAAGATGAAAGTCGCTGGAAAGATAAAAAGGGACATATCATGGGCAGATTCAGATACTCAATGGATGTTATGCTGACCGCTTATTATCGTGGTTACCAGGTAGGTAAAAGACACCCTCGACCTTTAAAAATATTTTTAATTGCAACAACAGCAACTGCTTTAGTTGTAACAGCACTAACCTGGTATCAACCCGTTCCTACCTTGTTTGTTTTTATTATTCCTATGATCAGCAGCCTGTTTTTCACTGCATGGGTCACCTATGCACATCATGCCGGCCTGGATGTTGATAATGATTTTGAAGCATCCTACAACATCATGACACCGATCTATAACAGACTAACAGGGAATCTTGGTTACCACACTGCTCATCATCACAAACAGGGACTGCACTGGTCACTTTTACCTGAATTACATGAAAAGATTAAAGATAAAATCCCTGCTAATTTGTATAAAACCGATCACCTGGGCTCAGGTTTCTTAAAAGTCTGATTAACTAACCTGCCCCAGGCGGACTGGGAATTAAATTTACCGGTATTAATAACAGCAAAATCACTCGGAAATTTTCTGCCGATTTTTTTTCAAGGCGCCGTGTTTAGTTTTAGCATCCAGCCTTCTTCTCTTCGACGCTTTTGTCGGTCCTGTTTTTTTTCTAACTTTTTCTGTAGCAAGCGCCTGCAGAACAAAGGATTGCAACCGTAACAAAGCCAGTTCTTTATTTTTTAACTGGCTTCGAGTTTGCTGAGACTTAATAATAAAAACACCATCTTTAGTCACCCGCTGATCATTTAACGATAACAGGCGTTGTTTAACTCCTGTCGGCAAGCTGGAACAGGGTATATCGAATTTCAGGTGTATGGCTGTAGAAACTTTATTGACATTCTGCCCGCCAGCTCCCTGTGAACGCACCGCTGTCATCACAATCTCATCATCAGGAATAATTAAGTGTTTAATCCGCATTGAAAATCACTCATAATTAACCAACGTTGGAATGTCCATAAATATTGCAAACATTATAATCTACAGAAGCTGATACTGTAACTGGTACTTGTACTGTAACGCAACATCACAGTATCACTGAAGCCATCAATACAACATTGTCGGAGTACCTGCAACATAAAAACAAACACCATGAAAGCAAATGAAATTAAAAAAGGCCTGGTCATCAATCAGGACAACAAGAAAATATTGATCAAAAAGGTTATTGTTCAGTCTCCTTCGTCTCGTAGTGGCAGCACCTTATACAAGGTTACCGGTAGCGATATCAGTAGCGGGCAAAAATTCGAACGTCGCTACAAAGGTGATGAGGTCATTACCCCCGTTGAAGTATCCCGCCATTCTGTTCAATTATTGTTCCACGATAATGACTCATACACTTTTATGGACAGTGAAAATTATGAACAGTTTATGTTATCCACTGATGCCTTAACAGATGAAGCCGTTTTTCTTTATGACGGCCTGGAGGGTTTAATCGCATTAAGCAGCGAAGGTGAATTGCTTGGCGTCGAATTGCCGACAACAATGGCACTGGAAATCAGCGAATGCGCACCTGCTATGAAAGCAGCATCTTCTTCAGCAAGGACCAAACCGGCAACGTTAACCACAGGACTGGTAATACAGGTCCCTGAGTATCTAACGCCCGGCGAAATAATCAAGATCAACACAGAAACACGTGAATTTATTTCCAGAGCCTGAATTTTTCACAACAATTAAATTATCCGCATTTGCGCAAGAAAAAAATGAATCAAGCCATAGCCATCATCCCACCTCTATCTAGTGAGCAGCAGCAGCAGGTTATTGAACAAACGCATGTATACATAGAACAGGCAGTGGATTTATTTAATATAAAAAATAAGGATTTAGAAATTAACTTTAACCTGAGAGGGCGTTCTGCCGGCATGTATCGCGTTAGCCGTCAGAAGGGCTGGCATTTTGTTAAGCTGAAAAGAGAAATACGTTATAACTCGTTTATATTTTCAAAATATTTTGATGATAATTTTAGTACCACCATACCGCATGAGGTTGCTCACTATATAAGTGATATTCTTTATGGATTAAAAAATATTAAACCACATGGCAATGAATGGAAGACTATAATGCAGGCATTTGGTGCTAATGCAGCCGTTACAGCCGACTATGATCTGTCAGGCATACCATTAAAGAAGCAGTCTTTATATAGTTATCACTGCCAATGCCGGGAACATCAGTTAAGCGCAATAAGGCACAACAAAATCAAAAAACGGCGTTATAAGTATTACTGCAAAAACTGCAAGCAGGCTCTCAATTACCAGCAGGAAGCAAGTGAGGCTATATGAGTAGCGCAAACTTTACCACGCTTGTTTCAACTATAAGTTTCACATAGCCTGGCAGACATGGACCAGGCATAACAGACAACCAATAAAACCAACACGTCCAAAACTGCCGGAGGTTGTCCATCCATTTGGCATGTCCTATCGAGCCGATAGCTTCTATTTATGTTTTAATTAAATATGAACGCTGTCAGATAATCGTCTGAACACTTTCAGACTGACACAAATTATGGCTCCTCACCATAATCAATGGTGATTTCTTCATCCGGATGAATATCACGCACTGCATATAACTCAAATCCGACAAATTCAGCATGAGGCTTAGTACTATGGTTTAAATAACGTAGTAAATTCTTCCCGTCACGCCCTACCCAAACATCCTCATATTTCTCAACCCACAAAACATGCGAATCATTATCGTTGACGATCGGGCCATCGTATTCACCCATGTAATCGCCTTGCTTAATTTTAGTTCGGGCAAATAATCCATCACCATGTATTCCTGATTCCTTTTTATAAAACAACCGGTGTAATTCTTCATCTGATAACATATGCGCAACCCATGATAATCATCTACAAAAAATGTCTAACAAAAATATTTCTTAGAGATCTATGCATCAAGCAGTATTCTCTGCTCAATATTTTATCACCAGATTAGTGCTGATGACCATGCTCACCGTGTACATGACCATGGGAGATTTCTTCTTCAGTTGCTTCGCGCACATCAACCACGGTAACCGAAAAATTTAAATCCACACCTGCCAGGGCGTGATTACCATCGATTAGCACGGCATCATCTTTTACTTCAATAACCGTGACCACAACAGCCTGGCCATCGGGCCCTTGCGCATGAAACTGAACACCGGGTTTGATTTCATCCACATTATCAAACATCTCTTTTGGCACTTCCTGAATACGACCAGGATCTTTTGCACCATAACCCTCTTCCGGAGAAACGGTGACAGAAAATTCATCACCTGCAGACTTACCGGCTAGCGCGTTTTCCAGTCCGGGAATAATATTCATTGCACCATGCAGGTACAGAAAACTGCCATCATCAGACTGATCAATAATGTTGCCATCATTGTCTTTGAGTGTGTAGTGTAAAGTTACAACTGAGTTTTGTTCGATTTGCATAGTACTTGAGTTAATGGTTGTTCAACGGGACGCTTACATTAGCAGAAAATGTGACATATAAAAAGAGAGTGCAAGCTACTGGTGCCTGCCGGATTTTAACTGTTAGCAGCGAGAATGCACGGCATCGAATTAAATTCGCTTATCGCGCAAGGAGAATGGCTGCGTTATTTAACGAGAAGGATAAATTCAGTTAATCGATATCTATGGATTTGCAGCTAACCGCGTTAAACCCTACAGTCCCCATGGCTGATTACCAAAATAAACCCTTAGAAAGGCCAGGATAGCGCAGACAATTACCACAAAAAACGTTATTGCGAGTGCAACTTTATCCATAATAAATAATATTTCACCCCGAATGCTGTTCGATAACATCAATATTTTATAACTCACCAGCAATATAACTGGCAGCAAAAATCAAACAAAACATTATAACAACCAATACCGCAATCACTTTTGCTATATTGGTCAAAATTACTTTATCTCCTGGTTGCAACATCATGCATTTCCTGTTCAGATAAACATCATAGGCTACACTTCTGCGATTACGTTTATTTGATATAAATCAAGAATTTATTATCGCGCTGATTGTCTTAGGATTTTATTAGGTTGAAAACAAGTGAATTTTTATCAATTTCAGCTAAAAAGTAACTATGCCTGTTAACTGCTACAGCCAGAGAATTCTAAACCCGTTTCGTGGTGTGATGAACATTATTTCCACCGGTGGCGCTGACGCAGTCACTATCGACGGTCGTAACTGGGTATTCTACATTCACGATAATTTTGATTGCCCGACCGATGACCCGGAAGAATTTTTCCAGATCGAGTTGCCTGATATTCGTTTTGCTGACTGGAACAAAAATACAGGTTTAAAACGCTCACCATTAATCGCCTCATATCACTACAGTGAAATTCAGGCCATTGGACAGGCCCTGCTTGATGCAGTACTACAATATGCCGATTTGTGCCCGTTTCCATTTGAAGACAAATATGAACTATGGCTACTAGATAATAAAACCAGTGAACCACTGGCTTTACTCGATAGCGCCTGCCACAAAACGGATCTCAATAATCCCGATAATTTAACCTGGGAAGCGGGTTTACGCTGTAAACAGGAATTCATGAAAGATTTTTCATTGGCAAATGAACAATACAACAGCGCCGGTGAATTTCTTAACCAGATAATTAACAACCGCGCTGGCAACAACCCTTCCGCGCAATGGTTTTATCGAAACAGCTTTAGTTATGGTAAAGGTCTAACAGGCATCAACCTTGACCAGCAATTCGTTGGTCGTGAATTATCTGCCCGTATCTTTCCCAAAATGCTGGTTCAACAGCAATGGCAGGATAAAACAAAAGAGTCACTCATCGAAGCATTCATTAACTGGTTGTCACCTTATTTACTGGTACTGGACTTTTTGCGAGACACACAACGGGAAACACTTGAGTTAGCCGCAAAAAACTATGCCCTGTTAGTCGACCAGATGTTTCTACTTTATCCAAAAGTTATTAACCAGCAAGCCATCAATGCTGCGCGTGTTGAAGCCAGGATGCGCAAATCAAACCAGGTTAAAACCAGGGACAACATGCTGGAGACAATTGAATATATAGAAACGCAACATTCGCTGATTTGATCCAATAATCGTCTTATAT
>CAWDMF010000055.1:0-38917 GCA_963803185.1 uncultured Gammaproteobacteria bacterium
TGAACCCTCATGAGTGATAACACAGCGTAATTATCTCACTTACATGATCAATCAGGGAGTTTTTCAACAGCATCGACCCACAACGGCCGCTCAGTAGCTATCAAAATTTTCTACATCCTAACAATTGCTCTACAGATTGTTGGCAGGATGGAATTTGTCAGTTTTATTGAAACAAGAGGATAAGCGGTGAAACTAAAACCATGGTTGGCAAAAACACGAAAATTATTAGTTAGAAGCATAGGGGAAGTGTGCGTTATTTAGGGTGATTTGCTTTGACTTAGGTTGGAATGGGTGTTTATATTTCCTATACTTAAACGAAAGGAGCACCTTATGAAAAAAATGAGATACTTCATTTTTATGATATTAATCTTATCAAGTAATTATTCGTTTGCTTCAACGGCAACAATACAATCAACAATATTGCCAGGCGAGAAATTGGTAGTTAATTTCGAATTTTCGCAAGCACCTAGTAGTTATGTAGGTGAAGTGGACTTTTTCATGTTTTCCTACGGAGGATCATTCACCGATTTTTTTGGTTCTAGCTATGTCGACGCTAGGTTGTACGATGGAAATACATTGCTTGGATCGAAAACCATAACGCCTGGCATAATTTGTTGTACTTTTGTCGAGTCGGGGAGCCCGGGCACTACCTTCAATACGATTGATATAGATATGTCATCCATAAAGGATGGGAGCATTGACGGAAGATTCGAATATGTTCCGTTCTTCGACTCGCCAACACAATACTCGCAAATAGAGTTAGCCTGGAGTCTCAGTACAGGCACGTTTGTCAGTGGGGGAAGCTACTATCCAGGAACTCCTGATCCGACTATTACAAATTATGAGGTGACGATCGTACCAGTACCCCCAGCCCTATGGTTATTTGGCTCTGGCCTTATCGGTTTAATCGGAGTGGCTAGACGTAAAACTCGCGTTTAGTATCGGTCAATCATTATACAATTCAGCCCCGCCATCGTGCGGGGTTTTCTTTATTTGACGGTCTGAAATGTGCCGCATATTCTCTGCTAGGACAATGACGCGACAGAGCGAAGTCGACCCTTTTGCGACGTTCAGACTGGCTAATGAATTAATACTGACTAGACTCTCATTATCAATTTAAAATGAGACTTGTGAATTCGTTAATTAAAATATTTGGTATTAAAAACTCAGCCAATATGCTGCGTTATCAGCTAGGTAAATTGAATGGAAGATAGTGTACAAATTAATAAATATGATGAAAATGGTGACACTCCTTTAATAAGAGCAACAATTTCTGGAGATTATGAAGAAGTTAGAAGATTATTGATTTCTGGTGCAGATAAAGAAATCGGAGATGACACTTGGGGAAACACGCCATTAACTATTGCTCAAAGGAAATCACATTCTAGTGCTACGCATAGAGAAATCGCAGCACTTTTACTTTTAAAAGAATACAAACATCTTAAAAATAATCAAACATCTGATAGTAACTTTTATTCAGAGGTAGAAGAAAGTCGGTCCTCTAAAGATGAGTGGTTTGATGACGCAGAATTAGTTCTTTTGAAGCTCATCGCGAATATCATGCAAACGTCCCATAAGGATACATCGAGATTGGCTAATGCGGTTATTGCGAAAGCCTCTGGATTAGCCGGTGCATCAGGCGTTATAGGATTGGTCAGTACATTTGGTTCGGCATCTACTGGAACTGCGATAGCAACATTGACTGGTGCTGCTTCGACTAACGCTACGATGTATTGGTTAGGGTCACTTGTTGGTGGTGGTGTCTTTGCCGGTACAATTCTCACAGGCGGGATAGGTATTCTTGCTGGTTACTATGGTCTCAAGTGGTGGAAGGGGACGCCACGTGACCCCGATGACTTAACTGATGAAGAAAATCGAATAATTAATGCGAGTCTGGCATTGATAAAGGCAATACGAGAACAAATAGAGTCAAATGTAATCATTTCTAAAAAAGATGCAAAAACATTTAAAGAAATAGCGTGGGAGCCATTACTTAAATCAGTTTCAGATTATGATGATAGTAATGCTATTGATACGCTAAATTTTAAGAACTATATTTTACTTGGTCGACGGAAACGCAAAATTGAAGAATTATCCGATACATTTTTGGATGCAGTAAAATGAAAATATCTCAACCTGAAGCAATGGCAATAGCTGCTGTTTTTGCAAATCTTATCAGTAAGGCAAGTTTCCAGCTTTCTAGTGATAATATGCTTGTGTTAGAAGCGTTAATGAGAGCGAATCCAAAACTTAAGGAGTTATCAATTTCTGATATAGGTGACTATCTCAGTGATATGTCTGAAGAGTCTTTAAAGGGACTCGGCAACAATGTGAAGGGTATCTATCATGAGTTGGTATTTGTTCAGAAAGAAAATTCCGACGGTGATGATATCTATGCTCGGTTGTTTCCAGATACTAACCATCCGGGTGCTGATGTTATCCTGAGTCACGATGGCGTGGATATTTCTGAAATCCAACTAAAAGCAACCGATAATATTGCATACGTACAGGAGCACTTTGTCCGATATCCGGATATACCAATTGTCGTAACCTCTGAAGTGTCTGAATTCAATCCTAGTATTGATAGTTCAGGCGTATCTAATGCTTCTTTAGAGGTTGATATCAGTGATGCGCTTGATGGTATCGAAAGTCATACTACGAGTAGTCAAATTGGAGATGCTGCTGAGATGTCAGGCATAGTCTCAGCTGCTATAAATGCCAATAGAGTCCTATCTGGAGAGGCCTCTCCCAAAAAAGCATCGATGGATACTTTAAAGGATGTTGGTGCTGCTGTATCTGCGACCGCTATTTTGGATATACTTTTTTCTTAAGATGGTAGACATGATTAAGTAATGTATATAGGTTTTTCTTTTCAATTATCATACTGTCAAATGAAGATATAGTGTAATGAAACGATAAGCTATTGTGAAAGGTTAATTGTGCGTAATATGCACAGACGGTCAATCTGAGCGACTGTTGTCGACCCTGAACGTACTTTCGTGAAATGGTATTAACACTGCAAATTTTGTAAGGTAACCCATCATTTAGTCAGTAAAATTTACATTATAAATGATTGATCCTTGTCAACTAATCTAGTCATGACCTTGAATATAATGAAGCTTTATACTCAAGCACAAATTGCGCCATAAACATGGAAAATAAAATGAAAAAATATCTCTTAATAACTAGCATATTGTTCACACTTGTTCCTGTACATTCGACGTTTGCTGCATTGTTAATGCCGCTTGATGTGAATGATTTATATATATACAACAAGCATGATTCCGCGATTCCGCCAAACGAGTGGGCTGTGACAATACAAGGACTAGAGTATGTTGATGTAGCAGATCAGCAATATATAAAAGCGGGTACTTGGAATTCACATGGAGATGGTGATTATTCTGAATTATTATTCAGGTCAACTGAAACCGCAGTGTTCACTGATGATGGTTCGATGGTGTGGCAAATTGCTCCTATTGGAACAACCTGGAGTTTCCCGTCATTTCGAGACAGTGAGGGCTCTGGCAGCATTGTCAATGAAATAATAAGTATTGAGTCTGTTACTGTCCCATATGGAACATTTGATACTGCATATGTTTACCAAGTATATTTTGATCCTGATGATCCCTTATTACCCAATACTGCTTATTGGTATGATTATATCGTTCCAGGTGTTGGTTTTGTAAAGCAAATAGACTATACATGGCCTACGAATGTGCCTTATATCCAAGAATTAGTTCAGATAACTAGCGTACCCATACCAGCGGCCGTTTGGTTATTCGGTTCTGGTCTTATCGGCTTGATCGGTATTGCTAGACGAAAGAAAATATAACGATTAAATGTTAATCAATAGCGGCTTCTTCGGGAGTCGTTTTTATTTGTGCTGAAGGTTCCGAAAGGTGCCGTATATGCTCTGCCAGGATAATGACGCGACAGAGCGAAGGAGACCCATAACGGAGTGCGCCAGGACAAGCTGGCAAAGGATAGGAGGTGAAAGTCCCCCACGAGATAAGGTTTAGCCAACTGTCTCGGCCCCGAGTGATGCGCGGTTACTCGTGAGATTAATCGTGAAGCGTTCACAGGGGAGGCCATAGGCTGAGTATCGAGCTGCGAAATGGGTCGAACTTCGAGGTGCTGATCTCCTTCCGTTGAAGAGAAAGCAAAATCGTGTCATACGTTAACGGCGAGTATGGCATCGGACCTCGCGCAGTCGTAGACCTCATGCATGTGGAAAAGTCCTTTGTACGGAACCTGGGAGGTCTCATCTGTACCCGGTGGTGCACATCGGGTCGATTTATTAAAGTATAAACTGAGCAATAAATATGTACGCAGATGAGAAGTCGGACAAAGTCATAGTACCGAAGAAGCAACCGAACAATGAGAGCCTGCTCTCGGCGGAGGATGTGGAGGAAAGGACTTTGCCCAAGAGGAACACGGGTCAGACAACCGCGGTCCGGACACAGCGCCGGGGAATCGCGTCGATTGGATTGGCTGGTGTGCGTCAAGCAGCGCTATCGCTTTGACGTTCGTACTCGAGGGAGGAGCCCAGTGCGTTAGTAGCGCACGCTGGGATCTGCGCGGGGGGTACCGGGTAACCGGTATTCCTACCGTGACCTGTCGCGGTGTAACTTTCGTATGACCCAAAACACCACATAACGGACATCCAGATATTTATGCCAAACATTGGATATTTAAGCCAAATTTTAAAGCAGACATTGGCCCACCGCATATCGATGGGCCATATAGCATTTATAAGGGCTTTATATGATCCAGTGGACTGGAAACATTTTTATAATCTGGTGTGATATGTGTATAAATCATGGTGGTTTCAATATTCTTATGTCCCAGTAAAGTCTGAATGGTCCGGATATCAGTGCCTGCTGCTAATAAGTGACTGGCAAAGCTGTGTCTAAGTGTATGAGGTCCTACATGCTTCAAAATATGGGCTTGATTAACAGCGTGCTTGAAGGCGCGACGAAGCGTGCTGGGGGAGGCATGCCAGCGTACATTTTTACCAGTCTCATGCCAGGGCCGAACTAAGGATGAGGGGAAAACATATTGCCAGGACAATGATTGAGATGCTGAGGGATATTTTTTATAAAGCGCATTTGGCATGGGCGCATAGCCATTTCCACTAAGCATGTCAGTTTTGTGCAGTTGCGCTATTTTCAGGAGATGCCCACGCAGAAGCGGTATAAGACTTTCAGGTAATAATGTCGCACGATCCTTGTTCCCTTTGGCCGCCCGGACTGTGATCGAGTGAAGATCAAAATCGATGTCCTTGACACGTAAAGTCATGCACTCATTGATTCTTAGACCGGAGCCATAAATCAATTCGGCCATTAATCGAGTAGTCCCCTTCATTCTTTCCATTATGGCTTTAACCTCCCGCTGTGATAACACAACGGGGATGGTCTTGTATCGCTTGATGCGCCTGAGATTATCCAGATCAGGCATATCGATTTTGAGAACGATACGATATAGAAAAGCAATGGCGTTAAGAGCTGAGGACTGCGTGCTTGCTGACACGTTACGCTTAGAGGCCATGTGGTTGAGATAGGCTTCTATTTCCATTTGCCCCATATCTTTTGGATGTTGTTTGTTATGAAACAAAATGAACTGACGTATCCACGAAACATAGGCTTTTTCAGTCCTGGGGCTGTAATGCTTCTGTCGGCAAGCGATTCTAACTTGCTCGAGTAGGCGTGGTTTTTGTGGCTGATTTGATTCAATACCCCATAATTGTGCTCCAAATCAGCAAGTTTGCCAGTGTCACGGTTTACTGAAAAGAGATTTCGGCTAATAAGATTGTATATTACTGATTATATTGATATATTCGGTAAAAAATAGAGGTCTCGATATAAATGTATAACGTGACACGGGGTCTCGTTAATTCAACTGTTATAGCCTTTAAACTGCATTATATACATTATGGAAAATTACTTTTTATTTATGCTAGGTGCTTTATTTGTTTCTCAGTTTTATGCACCATTTTTAGCCAGTAAAATAAAATCACGCTTTGTTGCTCATGGCAAAACTATGGAATCAAGTACGTTATGGGCAATGCTGAATATAACCAGATTTTGGAGTGAGGCATCAAGGATTAACAGAGAAGTAAAAGATAAAGATGTCACAAAATATTTATATATTTACTACTCATGGTGGGCATTGGCTATATTTATATTTATCGGTTACATTGCATATGTTAACTAGCTATAAAAATGTATAACGAGACACGGGGTCTCGTTAATTCAACTGTTAGCTTTTATAAATAAGGAATAGCATGGATTTAATACATAAATCAGATGAAGAAATCATGCAGGTCGTGACTCCAATCATGGATAACCTGATGGAGGCCTCAACAGAAATTGATTATGACAAACATTTTTTAAACCACACTGAAAGAGCAAAAAATACAGTATCTAAAGAACAGTTAGAGGAGATGTGCAAATCGTATCAGGCCGAATTTGGTATTTTTACTGACAGAGAGTTAATGGGTATCGCCAGGCATCATAATTATATAAATGTTGTATGGAAGCAAAAGATGTCAAAATCGCAAGATGAGTTCTTGGCAATTTTATGTCTCGTTCAAGATGGAGAACGGTATCTTGTTGATAGGTGTTGGGTGGACTTGTGGCAACCCCAAAGCTAACAAGTCAATTAACGGCGACCGCAAAAAGCGCGTCGCGTTATCTCAAACGTTAGGAATATGAATCACGCGACTGCATTGCGGATGATATGGGAACTATAACGAATATTACAAAGGTTAAATTCTCCGTTGGTGAATTGGTTCACCATCGACTTTTCGACTATCGTGGTGTAATCGTAGATGTCGACCGGAATTTCCAAGGGACAGAAGAGTGGTACGAAACGGTCGCAAAGTCTCGCCCCCCGAAAAATAGGCCCTGGTACCATGTATTAGTTCATGGGAGTGAACATTCCACATATGTAGCTGAACAGAATTTGGAAACTGATGATATCGTAGAGCCCATCAATCACCCCATGCTGGAACACTTCTTTTCCGGATTCGTTGGTGGGAGGTATGTTCGCATTGAACCGGATAACTAGCTTAGAGACTCCTAAAAATGTATAACGTGACAAGGGGTCTCGTTAATTCAACTGTTAGAAGTGAAATAAACACATGGACAGAAAGCCTATTCAATATACAGATATAGACATGGAACTATTAACAGAGATGTTAAATAAGCATAACGACGTAAAAGTTAATATACCTACACGTCACGCGAAAGCTTGCAATCGACTCTTAAGTGTTGCACATGACTTTAGCCATTTAAAAAGCGGCAATGGCCCCTCAGCTATTATCAAGTTAATTCATGGTTTGTGGGTAACATTTACTGTCTTAATTTTGCATTCAAAATTAATTGAGCTGGCACCTTTCTACGTCAATTCGGAGCTAAAAACATTCAAATTAACTAAATTAGATAATGAAACATTTGAGTTATACTGTCACAAATGAGCCTAAAAACTTCTAAAAATGTATAACGTGACAAGGGGTCTCGTTAATTCAACTGTTAGCACTATAAAATATGAGTCAAGAATATGGATGAATACAAGTTAATATTTGAAACAATAAACACATTCGATGAACGCTTATTAGTTATAAAAGGTTGGGCAGTAACTTTTACGCTTGCAACATTAGTAGTCGCAATGCAAAAAATGTCAAAAGTATTGTGTGGGTGGTAATTGTTAGCGCTTTAAGCTTCTGGGTGTTGGAGGCCGAGCTCAAGTATCACCAAACAAAATACTATTCTAGAATGCGAGCTATAGAGATATCTTATGCAAACTTAGAACCTGCAGATAAAAAAGGATGTTTCACAACAAATAAGGACAAAACAAAAAAACATAAAATTATAGAAGGTCCACTAATTGATTGGAGCTGGTCATATCCGACGAAAGCACTTACCAGTGAAATATGTCTAAGAGAAGAACCAAACCGACTTTCAACTTATATTTACCCACATGTTTCGTTGCCACACGGTTTAATTATCTTATTTTGTTTGGGTTGGTTATATTTGAGGAAACGGCATTATGTTGGTACGTAAAAGAGGTGCTAACAAGTCGCTCGGCTCGGACGGCTTAAGCGTCACTTCGTTCCGCTTAATCGCCGGCCAGCTATAACGTTAGGCAATGCAACTGAGGGTATTAAATGAAAGATGTTCCGATGACAGAGGTTGTTCAATCAGCATATGATAGAGCAAAAGCAGACCTGGTTTTGGGAAGCTTACCAATAACCAGTATTCAGGATCTTTGTCATGTTGCTCATTCATATGCATTTATAGACTTATACCAAGGCTCAAAAAAACCTAATCAAAAAAAACATTACAATAAACCAATAGACAAACTCTACAAACTTTTTGATAAAGGTACACTTTCAGAAAAAGAGACTTATGCCAGTTTTGCGTTTTGTTATCTCAAAGTCTTTGAGGTAGAAGGAGTTCTAAAAAAAGAGAGTTTTCTAGCCCAGTTTGAGCACGAGAAAGCAAAATATGCCTAAAAATGTATAACGTGACACGGGGTCTCGTTAATTCAACTGTTAGCACAGCAAAAGTTATAACTGAGAATGATCAAATTAACTGTTGAAAATTATAAAAATGATAAATACTACCCAAAGGTAGTTAAGGCGATGAATGATGAGCTTATTAACTCCAGTTTTGTATCATCAATTGACGTAATGCAAAGAATGGATGTACTCAAAAAAGAACATGTTGAAGATTGGAGAAATGGAAGAGTTGCATACTTAGAGAAAGTGATTCATTGTAATCTGAGTAAAGCTAATAGAATTCTAAGACTCATGCAACTTCATGCTCATGATCTAAACTTGAAACCTTCAATAACAATTTATAAACGTAAAACAGGATCAAAAAAAATAGTACTGAGGTTTTCTAAGTCGGGAGAATCAAAACTTGAAGATTCTTATTCTCGTCACTTTATCAAAATTGGCAAGAGTAATAACTCAAAGTGCTAAAAATGTATAACGAGACGCGGGGTCTCGTTAATTAAACTGTTATGCAACAAAAATAAATCAATTATGCATCTAAATTTTACATCAAAAATAACATCATATAATGAAGCAATAGATGGTGAAATCATTCAGGTTATTTTTGAAGAATATGAGAATGAAGATGCATTTAATCAAACAGCACTATATTTGTTATTATCTATAAGCTATGAATTTTCTCCTTTCGAGCCAACCATTGAATGGTTTGATGGCAGAGAATGCAGTGGGGGCGCAGATATTTTAAATTATAAGCTTACAAGAAACGCATTGCAGTTGTGGTTAAATAACGGGTTGAGTTTTGATGTTTCATTTAAAACTAATGATACAACATATAAAAACATAGAAGCTTTCTTAAATCGTATTACCAAAAATATACAGAATGCATAACAAATCAATCAAGTTCGCCAGCAAAAGGCGCTGGCTTGGACTCCGTAAAAAACGCTCCGCCATTTATTTCGCACGTTAATGTCCGCTATTCATTAGATTCCCTTTGTTAGAAAAAACATTCAAGGTCGCCTAATGATTGAACTGAGAAGTAAAATCTAAACATTGGGGTGTCTGCTTTTACTATAATCATACTTAAAGCGTTTATAATGTAATAGTTACACAAAATAAAAAAGGCGATGATCACTCATCGCCTTTAAACTTTTGCTCCAGCCTCCCTGGCTTATTTTTATATCCTAAATCAGAGTTATCTATTTATAATAAAATTCTCATCTATTAGGTAAGTAGATTCTCATTTATCAGGTTCAGAATCTCATTTTATGTGACCATTTACGCGGGGAAGATATTAATCCCAGCTCAAAGCACCACCCGTCTGATATTCTGTGACCCTGGTCTCAAAAAAGTTTTTCTCTTTTTTAAGGTCAAGCACTTCTGACATCCAGGGGAACGGGTTGGTGGCGCCACTATATTGTTCAGGTAAACCGATTTGTGAGCAACGCCGGTTTGCAATGAACTGTAAGTATTCTTCAAACATGGGTGCGTTTAATCCAAGAACACCACGTGGCATGGTATCACGTGCATATTGTGTTTCAATCTCAACAGCATCACGAATAAGTTCTACCATTTCCTGCTGGAATTCTGCCGTCCATAAGTGCGGATTTTCAATCTTGATCTGGTTGATGACATCAATGCCAAAGTTCATGTGCATGGATTCATCACGCATGATGTACTGGAACTGTTCGGCAACGCCGGTCATTTTATTACGGCGGCCCATGGAAAGAATCTGGGTAAAGCCAACGTAGAAGAAGATGCCTTCAAACACTACATAAAAGGCAATTAATTCACGCAGCAATTTCTGATCATTTTCTGCTGTGCCAGTGTGAAAGTTGGGATCAGCCAGATGTTGTGTGAAAGGTAATGCCCATTCGGCTTTACGCGCAACGGCAGGCAGTTCACGGTACATATTGAATATTTCACCTTCATCCAGGCCCAGTGACTCAACGCAGTATTGATAGGCATGAGTATGTACTGCTTCTTCAAAAGACTGGCGTAATAAATACTGGCGACATTCCGGGTTGGTAATGTGTCTGTACACTGCAAGTACTAAATTATTTGCCACAAGGGAATCTGCGCTGGCAAAAAAGCCAAGGTTGCGTTTGATTACTGTGCGTTCATCTTCAGTCAGGCCTTCAGGATCGCGCCATAAGGCAAGGTCGGCAGTCATGTTGATTTCCTGTGGCATCCAGTGGTTGGCGCAACCGTCTAAATATTTCTGCCATGCCCAGTCATATTTAAAAGGCACCAGTTGATTTAAATCGGCACGACAGTTGATGATTTTTTTATCATCAACCTGAATGCGTGAGGCGCCCATTTCAATTTCTTCTAAACCGGTACCGCTTAAGTCTGATGCTGTATTGGTCTCTTCGATAATCGGGTTAACCTGTGGTGCGGCACCAGCGGTTGCCATCAGTTGTTCATTGGATACGATGCCATCACCAGCATGTGGTGTTTTACCTGCAGCAGGCAGGTGAGGGGTTTGGGCAGGAGCGGAAGCTTTGCCTACAGGAGGTAGGTAAGGGGCGTGAGCAGGAGCGGAAGCTTTGGCTGTGTCTTCATGCCTGCCTGCTGCAGTGCTGGTTAGTGCTGGTGATGTTGTTTGTGTGCTAGCTGCAGGTTCAATACTTTCTAATGTCTGGCTATTTATAACTTCAGTATTAGCCTGATCAGCTGCAGCGTCAGTAGCGCTGTTTTTTGTGTTGCTAAATTTTGCGAAAGGATCGTCCCAGTTGTTAAGCATAATTTTTTTCCTCATATCTCTGTATCTGTTATTTTTTTGTATTGTTATCTTGTCGACTATTGGCAAGCATCGCAATCCGGATCCAAAATAGAGCATGCCTTTGGCGCCAGGGATCCAGCGGTTTCAGTTGCGCCAGTATTGCCCACCGCATTCAGTCCGCTGCTACGGCTAGTATCCATGGTTGATTTTTCAACATGGGTTGCACCCATTGAGCGCAGGTAATATGTGGTTTTCAGGCCACGTACCCAGGCAAGTTTGTACAGTGCATCCAGTTTCTGTCCATTTGGCTCAGACATATACAGGTTTAAAGACTGGCCCTGATCAATCCATTTCTGTCGACGTGAAGCGGCTTCTACTAACCAGCGTGCATCTATTTCAAAAGCTGTTTGGTACTGCGCTTTCAGGTCTTCAGGTACACGGTCAATTTGCTGCACACTGCCGTCGTAATATTTAAGATCATTTGCCATCACTTCATCCCACAATCCGCGCTCACGTAAATCGCTGATCAGATAGGGGTTTACCACGGTAAATTCACCTGACAGGTTGGACTTAACAAACAGGTTCTGGTAAGTCGGTTCAATAGATTGACTGACGCCGCAGATATTAGAAATGGTTGCGGTAGGTGCAATTGCCATGGTGTTGGAATTGCGCATACCAACTTTTTGTACACGGTCACGCAATGAGTCCCAGTCAAAGGTATGGCTGCGATCAACGTCGAGGTAACTACCACGACCTTCTGCAAGGTAGTCGATAGAGTCAATAGGTAAAATACCTTTGCTCCATAATGAACCATCAAAAGTGGAATATCGACCACGTTCTTCAGACAGGTTGGTTGAGGCCTTAATCGCATAGTAACTGATGGCTTCCATGGTGCGATCAGCAAACTCAACAGCTTCTTCTGAAGCGTAAGGGGTACGTTGTTTATACAGTGCATCCTGGAAACCCATAACGCCCATACCAACCGGTCTATGGCGCAAGTTGGAATCACGTGCTTCCGGTACGCTGTAGAAGTTGTAGTCAATCACGTTATCCAGCATGCGCATCGCGGTGTTGATGGTGTTTTCTAACTTTTCGGTATCCAGACCTTTGTCGTTAATATGGGCCGGCAGATTGACTGAGCCTAAATTACAAACGGCTATTTCCTGATCGTTGGTGTGCAGCATAATTTCTGTACACAGGTTTGAGCTGTGTACGACACCGACATGCTGATTGCTGTAACGCAGGTTACATGGGTCTTTAAAGGTAACCCAGGGATGACCTGTCTCAAACAGCATGCTAATCATTTTTCGCCATAATTTTGCAGCTTTAATGGTTTTATAAACACGTATCTCACCATTAGCGGCTTTCTTTTCATAAGCGGCATAGGCTTTATCAAATTTTTTGCCGCATAGTTCATGTAAATCAGGCACTTCATTTGGGCTGAATAATGTCCATTGTTTATCTTCAGCAACACGTTTCATGAACAGGTCAGGAATCCAGTTTGCTGTGTTCATGTCGTGGGTACGACGACGGTCATCACCGGTATTTTTACGAAGGTCGAGGAATTCTTCAATATCAATGTGCCATGATTCCAGGTAAGCACACATTGCGCCTTTTCGTTTGCCGCCCTGGTTAACTGCAACCGCAGTATCGTTAGCAACTTTCAGGAATGGCACAACACCCTGTGATTTACCGTTGGTGCCTTTGATGTGCGCGCCCATGCCACGTACGCGTGTCCAGTCATTACCCAGACCACCGGCATATTTGGAGAGCAGGGCATCATCTTTGATTGAACCAAATATACCGTCCAGGTCATCGGGTATGGTCGTCAGGTAACAGCTTGATAGCTGTGGACGCAAGGTGCCAGAATTAAATAATGTGGGTGTTGAGCTCATGAAATCAAAAGAAGACAGCAGACGGTAGAACTCAACAGCACTTTGTTCACGGTTGATTTCATTCAGCGCCAGGCCCATTGCTACGCGCATGAAAAATGCCTGGGGTAGTTCAAAACGGGTGTCCTCATAATGGATGAAGTAACGGTCATACAGTGTTTGCAGGCCCAGGTAAGTGAACTGCAGATCACGCGAGGCATCCAGTTGTTTGCCCAGGTACTCAAGGTCATATTCGGCAAGGCGCGGGTCGAGCAATTCCTCATCAATGGCGCGTTTAATGTAAGCATCGAAATAACCGGCATACTGTGTTTTTATTTCTGTCTGCGTGGCGTTACAAGGTTTGTTATAAACAAAACTAAGCGCTTCGGTGCGCAGATCGTCAAGCAATAAACGTGATGCAGCGTAGCCGTAATCAGGCTGCTTTTCGATTAAGGTGCGTGCGCTCATTACCAGCATGCGCGCGACATCTTTATTGGGTACACCATCAAACAGGTTGCGTTCCGTTTCATCTAGAATTGCCTGTGCATCAACACTTTCAAGACCTTCACAGGCTTCCGTTACGATGGCATGTAACCGCTTGCTATTCAGTGGCTGTATGCTGCCGTCTTCCAGGGTAACGTTGATGTTGCTGCTTGTGGCTTCGTTTTGCTCTGCTGCAAGAGCCTGTTCCTGTGCGCGTGCACGGGCGTGCTGATCACGATAGATGACGTAAGCGCGTGATATCTGCTGGTGTCCACCACGCATCAAAGCAAGTTCAACCTGATCCTGTATATCTTCAATATGGAAAGTGCCGCCATCGGGAATACGTCGGGTTAAGGCTTGGGTTACCTGTGCAGAGAGGTCCTTAACGATTTCATGTATACGATTACTGGCCGCTGCATTACCGCCTTCAACGGCGAGAAAGGCTTTAGTCATGGCAATGGAAATTTTCTCACTATCAAATGCAGTGACTTTGCCATTACGTCTAATAACACGGAACTGCCCCGGTGCTGTTGCTGCGATATTGACTGCGATGCTGGCGGTATCTGTTGCTGTTACGTCTGCTTTGGTTTGAGTTGATTCAGCAGTGTTGATGTTTTGGTTTGGTATATTTGCTTGCATTGTCCTTCCTGCGATGATTTAGCTGTTTTTATGGTCTTGCTGTTTTTATGTTCGCACTCCACAGTTGGAGTGCAGATACTATAGGGTGTGGTTAGGGATGAAGTCAAGCACTATATGTTGTGTATATCACGGTGGAGAGAATTAGGAAAAACTGTGGATAAGTTGGCTTTTGCTAATGATTTCCGTGACTTAATAATTTTAGTAAAAAAGACTGTTAGAACATAAGAATTTACCCATATAGAAAACTTTTGGGTTAGCAGTAAAAATAAATATATGTGTGAAGAGGCAGGAAAAAACTTTTGTCGAAAGGAACGAAAATTCCGCAAAAGACACGAAAAAAGCAGGAAAAGTTGGAAAAAGCAGGAAAAAAGCAGGAAAAAAGCAAAAGAAATAGCTTCCACAGATGGACGCAGATAAACGCAGATGTTCAGAAAATCAAAATGTTTTTATCTGTGTTCATCTGTGGATAAAAATGTTTGTAATTTTTTGTAGATTCAGCTTAAAGGTTTAGTTATCTGACCTGTAGCATTGGCAACAATAGTGAGTTAATGTTTGCCAGCATCAGCAGTTTAAAAATCCCAGCGATAGCCCAGGGTGAAAAATAAATTGCCATTACCCAGGTCCTGTTCATTGTAAGTTTCAAAGGTTTCACCATAACCAATATCAAAATCGAAGAGTACCTTTTTCAAATATCGGTAGTCTGTTCTGAGTAAAGCACGCAGTCTTTGCTGCGATCGTCCATTACTTAATTTATAAAAATCAAATTGCAAACGAGGGTTTATCCGCCATTTTCGAGAAACAGGGAACCTTGAGTTTACGATGAATGAAGTGGTGTCCGATGAATTGGTATTGTAGTAACGTACACCGAATACGTTGGTGTCATTTTTCATTAGCAGACTGTTAGCGATCAGTTGTGTATTAATAAAGAAATCCGTCCCCGTGTCAGGTGTTGCCGCGACGCCATCTGAAGCAACCGTATCACCCATATGAGTAAAAGTAATGTCAGCTGTTACCTGGTAGGTTTCGTTGATCTGTTGCGATCCGCCAAGGGTTAGCGTTTCGCGATTACTTGTCCTGTCCCGTGCAAGCTGGTATATCTGTTCAATATTCAAAACATTTTTTAACTCTTCCAGGGTTTGCTCCTGCCTGCCAATCAAAGCATTGCTGGTGGCCAGCAGTGGAGACTTGCGCATTAAGGCGTTCACGTAGACGGTGCGGCCATGATTAAACGTGATGTTGGTATTTAACTGCAGGATGCTCAATTCATCGTAGAACAGATCGTAGTCAAACATACCGAATACTAATGCTCTCTTATCACGATAACGTACATCGGCACCTACAGTATTATTTTCTGTCAAACCATCATTTTGCTGATCAAAATAAAACAGGTTCATGCTCCAGTGTTCGAGAAAGGTTCCGGTTTCAAAGGTGAAGCCATAAAATGTTTTGTGTTCATTGATCGAGGATTTATTATCGATATCAACCGGGAAACCGCCAACAACATTCAATCGCATATCCGGAGTAAACTGGTAACCTGCGGTAAGGCCGTCAAACCTTCTCAGGATGCCACCTGTTCTAAGTCTTTGTCGACCAAGCCGGCCAGAGGCACCTGTTTTTCGGTAATTTAATTCGTAGTAGGCTTCTATAAAGCGAAACACACTGTCGTCACTGTCATCAATGAAGTCATAAACATGGTCGGCAGTAAATTGAAAACGATGATCAAGCGCAACTGTTTTGTGTAAGGCCGTCAGATCAAAAAACGTGACTAATTGTGACAGTGTTGTTATGGTGCCGATATCGTTGTTTGACGTTCTATTAGCTTGATAATATTGTGCAAGGCTGCCGAAGGTGGTGACTTCACCTCTTTCTTCTTCCGCGGACATACGAATATTTTTTCTGGGCGCTTTGCTTGCTGTCAACAGTCCGTCAAGACGCTGCCTGACCCTGTCGGAACCTTCAGCATCCGGATAAAGTACCAGGTATTTTTCGTAAGTATCAACGGCATGCGCTGTCTGCCCCTTGCGTTGCCTGACCAGCCCCAAAAGTTCAAGCGCTTCGCGAGAATATTTGTTTTCGCCAATAGCTGTTAAGGCGTTTAGATAACGAATACTGCTGGCATATTTTTTGTGTTTGAAATCGGTTTTAGCCCTTTGCATCAAACTATCAAGCTGCTTTTCAGTCAATGAGGTGCTGCTGAGTAATGGCTCCTGTTTCGGAATCGAAGCCGTTATAGCTGCAGCGCTAACGGGCTTGCTAACACCTGTCGGTCTGCTGATGGTAAATGCAATGTTTTCTGCAGAGGCCTTTTGCAGCCATGCACCGGGATAGGTTTTTTGTATTTTGTCTCGCAGGGAAACAGCCTGTTTCCGCTGCTTAAAAAACCCCACGCATAATCTTTCCCACGGTTCACCTTTTATAATTGTTTGTTCAACATAAACCGTGTGGCTTTTGAATAACTGACTTTCCTGCAGCTCCCATTTCAGGTTTTTCCCTGGCGATGATGACAGCACGATTGAGTAGCTGCTGGCGGCAGCAGCATTTCCGGCTGCCAGCAACAGGCAGATGAACAACAGCGTACAACAAACCGATGTAAGGGACAGTTGGCGCAATAGTGCTGGCGTCATGGTGAGCATAATCTTATAGATAGTCAATGGTGTTTGCTTAAGGCTCTGTTGCTGGTAACCAGCCTGTAGTCGTATGACAATTGCCACAGTCCAGACCTAAATCATCAGTATGGTCTGCATTTTGGCCGGTTGCATCAACTCCATTATGGCAATCAGAGCAGGCTCCGACACCGCTTGCTATTGTATGGTCAAAGCGAGTAAACCAGGTAATTGTAGTATGGCAGTCGTCACATTCGTATGTTGTTGGTATAAATGTTTGTAGTATATGGCTCGGATCCATACCGGTTGCGATGACACCATTATGGCAACTGCTGCATATGCCAATAACGGAATTATGATCAACCCTGGCCACACGATCAAATGTGATGGTGTTATGGCAATCTTCACATGTTTCAAGGCTAAGTATATGTGATGCTGATTTGCCAATAGCAATGACGTTGTTGTGACAGGTCTGGCAGTCCTCCTGAATGCCGATATGGTCAAATTTTGCGCCTAACCAGGTACGCTCCGTATGGCAGTTATCGCAGAAATTATCGCTGGGAACATGTTGCGGGTGTTTGCCGGGTGCACGGATATCATTGTGACAAAAACCGCATTCCATGGGTGTACCTTTGAATTGCCCGGCTATGTGGCATTCGGCGCAATCGATAAATTCGTGTCTTCCGATTAATGGGAAACCGGTTGAAAAATGATCAAATCCTGATTCTGCTTCTGCTTCTGCTGCCTGAGCAGGGATAAGCAGGGTCAGCAATATCAACATTAAAAACAGGCGAAGTAACGTTATTAACGGTGTGAATTCCAGGTTCTTTTTGTTTGCCATGGTGTAAACTAATATTGTTTGATGTTGACGTCTTTAAAAGTTTTGGTGCTGTGGCAGTCTCCACAATGTCGGCCAAATTGGCGATTGTGTATATCCTGGCTGCGGTGGCAGTATATACAGTCCTTTGATGCGTTCAGTTTTCCTTTTGATTTTGTCCGGTGGCAGTCGTAGCAGCCCAGCTCTTTATGAGCGCCATCGATTTTAAATTTTGTGTCTTTGTCATGATCGAAAAACCATATCATCCATGAATTGGGCGTATGACAGGTTTCGCAGTCAGTTCCTAACCGGGTTTTGTGGACATCATCACCTGCATGACAGACATTGCATTCTGATTTAGTTGCACCGTATTCATTACTGAGGTGACATTCTTCACACTGGGTGGCAGCGTGCATGCCGATGAGTGGAAAGCTGGTTAGATCATGATCGAATAACACATTGCTGATCCAGCCTTCTTCATTATGGCAATTGTCGCACTTGTCTCCCTGCTTGCCTTTGTGGACATCATCATTTTTGTGGCAGTCAATGCAGCTGGCCGTTTTTTTATCTTTAGTTGCTTTGTCCTTGAAAAGACTGTCTTTGTGACATTGGCTGCAGGTTACCTTTTTGTGTTTGCCATGTAATGGAAAATCGGTTTTTTTATCGTGATCAAATATCTGCTTCTGCCATGATTCTGACTTGTGGCAAGTTTCGCATTTTTTACCGTATTGGCCTTTATGGCTGTCGTCATTTTTATGGCAGCCGTAACATTTTTTTGGCAGCTTTTTCCTGTTTTTTTCGGATTTTAAATCCCCTGATGTGTGACAGCTTTTACAAGATGCCTTTTTGTGTTTTCCATATAATGGGAAGTCTGTTTTTTTATTGTGGTCGAAATGAATTTCATCCCACTTCTTTGGATTGTGGCAGTTCTCACACTTTTTACCAAGGTCACCGCGGTGCGCATCGTTAATCTGGTGGCAGTCAAAGCAGGTTTTAGGGGTATCTTTGTATTTCTGGCTGATGTGGCAAGCAGCGCAACTGGTGTCTTTATGGGTGCCTTTTAACGGGAAATCCGTTTTATCGTGGTCAAATCCTGTTTCTTTCCAGCTGGTTGATTTATGGCAGTCCTGGCATTTTTTGCCTTGTTTGCCTTCATGTACGTCTACTTTTTTATGACAGCTATAGCAGTCAGACGGTGCCTCAGCATATTTTTTTTCAGGCTTATGGCATGCATTACATGCTGTTTTTGCATGTGTACCTTTTAGCTGGAAATCTGTGTTGCGGTGATCAAAAGTTGAAGGATTGAATATTATGATGTTTGCATTTCTTCCTTTGTGTTCCGTGTGGCAATGCTTGCAGTCGGTTTGTGATGACTTGGGAAGACGGCCATGAAAGCCGGTTTTTTTACTCAGGTCATCAAGGATGTTTTCGTGATCGTGGCATTGGACACAAATCTGTCCCTGTTTTTCCTTGTCGGACGTGTCATGGCACTTTGTACACTCCTGTTCGTATTTTTCATGTCCCTTGATGACTGGACCGGGCATAAGCAGAGATTCCAGGGAATCTGCATTAATCACGGTTGAGACCGTGACAAGAAATAGAAATATATTAAGTCGAATGAAAACCAGGCAAAGTTGATGCATATTTTAAGTGTAGACCAGTGTGACTGGTACTAGTATAAATGTACTGCAAATATGTGGATAATAGCAGTGGCTATCATCATGATAAATAACGGCAGGTGAAGCAGGTGCCACAGTGAAAACAGACGTTCGTATACTTGCAATGCTGCCGTTCGCCGCAGTGCAAGAGTATAGTGTTTAACTAATTGAGATACGGTTTTGCTGCTCGGCAGTGTTTTGTGTTCGCTATCTTCAGCATAGCTTTTCTCTAGCAGTTTCACTACTTTTCTTCTTAGATGAGGCGCATTCACTGCCAGGTAGATAACATGCAGAAGACTTTTCAGCAGGGTTGGGTATGGCTGTAGTGCTGCTTTCTCCATGTTTATCAGTTTTTTGTTCAGTTTCTCGTCTTTTGCGTAAAGCACCAGTAATTCAGAGTGATCGTTTTCGGTTTTTTGTTTGAGTTCCATCAGTGTTACGCGCTTGCCGTAAAGGCCGTGATGGATACTGGTATAAAAATAACGGCCAACAATCCCGCTTCCTGCCGACAGCAGCATGCTGACCAGAGCGACTGTACTATTGGTGGAGCCTATCTGGAAGTTGGAGTGAAACATAATCATGGCAGGGCCAATGGTGCCCAGAAACATGTGAACGGCAAACCAGTAACGACTTGGGATAAGACGGCTTAAGGTGGCAACCCGCTTGCTGAGGGGGTATAACAGTATAATGAGCATCATGCTGCCGCCAATGATGCCTAACCAGTATCCGGCTCCTTCTTCAGCCGTCAGGTAATTACTATCTCGCAGTGTCCAGCCATAAAGAAGCACAATAGCGGTGCCGAATAAGACAGGGTTGGTACGTAGAAGCTGAAATGGTGTAAATATTAGCCGTTGCATTGACATGAATAGTGTTACCGTTATAGATGATTGACAATTTTGGTAACATTTTTGATGTGACTGAGTCAGTAGCTTAAACTGATTATAATCAAATTTCCACTATGGAAATGCAAAAAAATTACCACTCTTACATTCACGTTGCAGACTCAAGAATGGTTCCATTATCTGCGTGATTGTTTATATTTTAGTAAAATCTTTGATCAGTGCTATAGATTGTAGACGAGAATCGTAAACTAGTTTTTAAAAAATATGAAATTAGTCGAACTATTTCACTTAAATTTGATCGTGTAGAGTTATACTCAATTAGTTAAAAATATACCATCTATTATTAATAATCATGAAATTTGTCTGTTTAATTCCTTTCCCGGTAAGGCAAATTCCGGGTAATTATCACGTTATTGGAGGGCAACAATGTCTACCATGATGTGGCTATACGCTCTACCATTACTTTTTATATGGTTTTATCATATATGGAAGCGTTCAAAACAATATGAAAAAAGCAAGGTTGTTCAGGCTGAGGCTGCTGCATCCGGTATGACAGAACCTGCGTCGATACACCCGAAAATTGATCATGTGCGCTGTCTTGGTTGTGCTACTTGCGTTGTAGCCTGTCCGGAAAATAGCAAAAATGTATTAGGTGTGATTAATGGCAAGGCATATCTTGTTAATCCTACGCATTGTATCGGGCATGGTGCCTGTAAAACAGCTTGCCCGTTTGATGCTATCGAGCTGGTTTTTGGTACAGAGAAACGTGGTGTTGATATTCCTCACGTAGATGATAGTTTTCAGACCAATGTGCCGGGTATTTATGTTGCGGGTGAGCTGGGTGGTATGGGCCTGATTCGTAACGCAGTTACACAGGGTGTGAAGGCTGTTGATTCTATTTGTAAACTCGATGCTATACGCAATAGCAAGAAACAGGGTAAGGATAATGGCGTGATCGACCTGGTTATTGTCGGCGCCGGACCTGCTGGTTTAGGGGCTTCACTCGCTGCCAAGGATAAAAAACTGAATTTTGTGACTCTGGAGCAGGATTCAGTTGGTGGTACGGTATCGCATTACCCGCGTGGTAAAATCGTTATGACGGCACCGGTAGTGTTGCCAGTTATTGGAAAAATGCATTTTAAGGAAACGACAAAAGAAGCGTTAATGGAATTCTGGGAAGAAATCATACAAAAGGCCGGGCTGGAGATTAAAGAGAGAGAGCGAGTTGAAAGCGTAGAAGCGGAAAACACAGGGTTTCATGTGAAAACCGGTTCCACTGAATATCATACCCGGGCAATTTTACTGGCGATTGGCCGCCGTGGCACGCCACGGAAACTCGGCGTTCCCGGCGAAGAACAGACAAAAGTGGTGTATCGCTTGATCGATCCCGCGCAATATAAAAATCAGCACGTTCTGGTTGTTGGTGGTGGTGACAGTGCGCTTGAAGCCGCAGTCAGTATTGCAGATGAGGAAGGCACTACAGTCGCAATCTCATATCGAAGTGAGGCCTTTTCGCGTGCCAAGGAAAAAAATCGTATTAAAATTGCTGAGGCAGAGAAGGACGGTCGTTTGCGTGTATTGATGAAATCGACGGTAAAGCATATAGAGCCCGATAAGGTAGTGATTAATACCGATGATGAAGAGATATGTATCGATAATGATGCAATTATTGTATGTGCCGGTGGTATTTTACCCACAGGTTTTTTGAAAAGCATTGGTATTGCTGTCGATACCAAATTTGGCACAGCCTAAATTCAGCAAACCCTGAACATGTGTTCATAAAAAGACAATCCTGAAGAAATAATCCTGGTGAAGTAATCGTGGTAAAACCGTTTATAACAATCATATGTATAACTTTTCTGCTGGTATTCACTGCGCAGGCTGCAACGCTGTCAGATGCAAATATGGCAATCCGCACGCAGGATTTTGCCAGGGCGGTGAGTATACTCAAGCCGCTGGCAAAGCAAGGTGATAAGCAGGCACAGTACCAGTTGGCAGTGCTGTACAGTAACGGGCAGGGCATCACTGAAGATCCTGTAAAAGCAGCTCAGTGGATGCTGAAGTCAGCCAGGCAGGGGTACAAGCGGGCGCAGTATACAATGGGCGTTTTTTATGAAGAAGGTGCCGGAGTAAAAACAAACAGAGACCAGGCTATTTACTGGTACAACATTGCGAGTAAACAGGGACATAATAATGCTAAAAAGCGATTAAAGAGTATCCTGTCCGGTAATTCTGTACCAGTGCTGATTGACAATGCAGGTAATCCTGAAGAAGCGTTAGTACATGCGGTTAGTACCGGTAATGTTAAAGCCGCAGAATTACTACTTAATGAGGGGGTGAGTGCAGATACACGTAATGAGTATCAGTGTCCCGTTCTTTTGGAAGCAGTCGCACAAAAAGATGGCCCTATGGTCAAGTTGCTTATTAAATATGGCGCTGACGTTAATGCTGCTGATAAATATAAAGATCGGCCATTACTGGTTGCCGCGTCTTTAGGTGAAACCGGCCTGGTGTCTGCTTTTATTGGCCAGGGTGCAAAGCTGAATAGTAAAGATGCAAATGGTAACACTGCACTGATGCTGGCAGCTGCCAAGGGTCATGATGCAGTAGTAGCCGCTTTGCTGGCAAAAAGGCCGGCAATAAAGACAAAAAATAAAAATGGCGAAACAGCCATTATGTTAGCTGCTAAAGGCAAGCATAACTCTACTGTGAAATTGTTGAAGAAACAGGGTGCCAGGCTACCTGTGGCAAAAAAAGACGGGCTGACAGTTAATCAGAAACTGACCGTGCTTAATAAAAATGCAACAGGTGTTTATAAAAACTGGAATCCGTTAATGATAGCGGTGTGGCGTGGCCAGTTAGATGTCACCGTAGCCTTATTGAAAAAAGGCGCCGATCCAGACCAGCTGGATCACGAAGGCCACACACCATTGACACGTGCTGCGCTTCAGGGGCACGACAAAATTATCGAGCAACTTATTAAAAGCGGTGCGTATGTTAACCGTACCGGCAAAAGTGGAAAAACGCCATTGATGTGGGCTAGTGAACAAGGCAAAGAAAAAGCCTTAAAAGCGCTACTAGCAGCAGGTGCTAATGTGAATGCAAAAGATAAAGATAAGCGTAGCGCACTGTCATTTTCTATCCAGTACAAGCATGAAGCAATAACAATTCTGTTACTGGATAAAAATGCACGCCCCGATAACAGGCTATATAAAGACAAAAATGATTTAATGATGGCTGTTACAACGATGTCTTTAGCAACTGTAAAACGACTGGTTGATGCAGGTGCTGATATAACAATACAGGATGCTTCAGGTCATGATGCTCTGTGGCATGCCCTTGGTTCAGCAAAAACGCCAACAGTTAATTACCTGTTAAATAACCATGCAAGATTAAATACTAAAGATAAAAAAGGAGTAACGCTGTTACACAAGGCTGCAGTGAGGAACAATGCAGCAATTGTATCGTTGCTGATTGAAAAAGGACTGGCAGTAGATGAGAAAGCGGCTGACGGTAATACACCATTATTAATGGCAGCAAGCCGCGGACACGCCCGGATAGTGAGGATATTGATTGACAATGGTGCGGATATAAACAGCAAGAATAACATCGGCAACACCGCGCTGATTCTTTCAGTGATGGCTGATAATATAGATTCAGTAAAATTGTTGCTGGATGCCGGCGCTGATATTGATATAAGAAATGATAAACGTGAACAGGCTATTAATCTTGCCGAGTTGAGCAAGGACAAAAATATCATTGAATTATTACAAAAGCACAAGGAAGAAAATAAACTGTTTGGTGTTTTTTAGTTTACCGTTATTTGAACACTACCTTAGTTTACAAAAGGATTAGCTCAAAATATTTTGTTGATTGATCTACAGCATTTAAACTAATCGTAGGCTGGTGTTTGCCGGCATAATATCTACCTGTTGATACTTTTTAAAAGAAAAATATTTAGAAACCTGTATTCTTTTTTCAGCATAATCACCTAATGAATATTGTAAAAATTTCAATTCATTCTGAACGGCAGTGAAGTATCTATTTTCACTGCCGTAATAACTGTGAAGTGTGAGTGTTATTACTTAATGATCAGAAAGTTCTGCTTTGTTATTTTTCACTTTTCATGATGGCTTATTCGTTTCATCAGTTACAACGGGCGTTGCAGCCAGCGTATCTTCCATTTTTTTACGTGTGGCAGATACTTGCCGTATTCATATATTGTTAAGCCTGTAAGAATCAATGCGGTGCCTAACCAGACTTTAGTGCTGATGATTTCACTATTTAATAATGAGCCTAATAATAAAGCAGTAACGGGTGTTATTAGCGTTATGATGGCAACCCTTTCTGGAGACAGGTTTTTTAGTAAGTAAAAATACAGGGGGAAACCAACTGCTGATCCAACAACCGCTAAATATAGTATCGATAATACTGACCTGGCAGGAATAGTTTCCGGCCACACGCCCATGATGACACAGTTTAAAAAAAACAACGGTAGTGCAACCACAATACTGCCTGCTGTTATCGCTATCGGGTGAAAGTCGGGCTGTTGCTGTTTTATTAATACCGAGCCAAAAGATTGTGAGGCAGCGCTGATTACTGTTGCCGTTATTCCTAGTATGGCCAGTGTGGAAATCGAAATACCTTCTATAAAGACAACCATTAACCCGAGAAAACCTATCGACATCCCGCACAAACGTGTACCTGACAGATGTGAATCTTTTAAAATGGCATTTGCCAGCACACTTGTTAATATTGGTGATAAACCGAATACCACCGATATCCAGCCGCTTGGGATATGTTGTGCAGCCCAGTAAACAAAGCTCATCGCAACATAAAGTGTTGATCCACTGATGAGGTATATACGTCGCGCTTTTTTGTGCCAGGGAAGTTCAATCTTCATCACATGTAACAGTATGAGCAAAGCAATTAATCCAATTGCCATACGCGCTGCAACACCAAACTGAAAACCCACATCATTGCCACTCCATTGAATGGCTAATGGTGTTGTACTCCAGATTAAAATAACCGAGAGATATGAGATGGGTACTGACACTTGTGTTCCTCCTGTTGAATGTCGTTAACAATGTTTTGTGGCATTACGCCACATCGTCTTTCGGCCGACCACCACGGAAGGTGGAAGTGCAGATATAGCATATGTCCAAGGTTGAAAATTGCTCCTTGCATTTTCCACGCTTCCCACATCCATGTGGGTCGGATGGACGGTAGTAGGGCAATGCAGGAGCAATTGCCGAGGAGCAAATATCTACCCGCCCATCCATGGGCATAAAAAAGGCCACTGTTTTTGCAGCGGCCTTTTGAAATATTCTATTTGCTTATGATTCAGTGATAAATAGACAAAGGCCAGTACGTGCGTTTCCAGTAAAAACGTACAATCATAGGGCGAACCGCGAGTTGGTAAATTTGATTAATCATGTTTTGATAGTGATTTAATTTGACCTGGCTGTCAATAGCTATTTGCTTATTTTATAGAAGGTTATGTTGCCTGGTATTAGGTGACTAATGAGAAGTTTAGATATAGGTTCGAGTTACAGGTATTATTTTCGGCTGGTTATTGTATTTAATTCCAAAAACTTATATGGTGAGCTGGTTAATCGCCGACGGTCAGCATGCTGGAGATTATGTCGTTGCCCGGGAAAACTTGAAAAAAACCAGGTGACCGTGATTATATAAATTTAGTGGTTCGTGTTTCAGCTGTTCCTGTGACGGACGAATTATGGTTATTTGGTTAAGGTTTACTGGTTATGCTTACTTTAGTCAGGCACTGTGTTTAATTAATAACAGACCAATAAATTATAATATAATGGTTTTTTTAAATCATAGTCATATAATAATGCAGAAGGTTATGTTATGGCTATATAGGGATGAGAATAAATGACGGTAATCAAATTTGTAATATTCGTTTTTATATTAATTGTTGGTTCTCTATTTTTAACTTTATATCAAAACGATGCGAACCTGCTTCAGGAGCCTGGGATAATTAAACGACTGGCTGTTTTTTTATCAACTAACACCGCCGTTACCGCGGATGACCATCCATTTAAGGAATTACGTACGCCTGTTTTTAATGCAAATACAGAGCGTCTGTATAACCGCGTCATTTTTGCTGGCAGTGAATTAGGTTGGGATATCGTTGCATCGGATAGTGATAATCAAAATGCAAATATGGTGGCACATACTCGATTATTTTTATTCGAAGATGATATATTTGTTCAGGTGAAATTCGTTGATATGGATCACTCATCATTGTACATACGGTCAAGTTCGCGCAAAGGTTCTGCTGATTTCGCATCAAATTCTGGAAATATTCAGGCATTGATTAACAAGATAAAGAAATAACTAATAATGTAACCTGGTTGCTGTATAGCTAGTGCTATAGCACCTTATTTAAATTATTAATCGAAGTAATACCCTTTGCTTATTCCAGTAACTTTGTGCGTACCTTTTCTGTCTGTTTTATCAGTCGCTCTTTATTTTCGTCAGGCAGCGTTTTCAGTTCGCTGACACGGGAACTAAACACACTGGTTTTTGACAGGTAGTCATTAATCGTTGTTTCACTTTGTGTTTTGTTTAAACCGCAACTTTTAGCAAAACGTTCAACGGCCTGTTTGAGTGTGATGGGGCTATCGCTATCATCCGGCGTTTCACCGTAATCGCCAAAAGGCATGACGCCTAACATATCGTGTTGTGCGTAAGCGCGCATGGGTGCCGGGTCGTATACTTTTGAGAAGCCTTTTATATTATTGCTACAGGTGATGGATAAATTTTCCAGATGTAAATCACCATTACCGGTGAGTAAAGCCATCAGCAAGCGTTTGAACAAATGCTGTTTTGCATCTGTTGTATTACTGACAAATTCCACAGGTGAAACATCGATTGCCTGTGCAATTAAGTCGTAAGTGTAATCGTAGTGGTTATTCAATGGAATGCCTGAAGCGAGTATGGAGTACAGTGTTTCACTGCATAATGGCGTGTTATTCTGATCCCGGTCAAAACGTTCGATGGCAAGTGCGGGCATGCCTTTAAACAAACAGGACCAGTATCTCGGTACATCAAACCCCGCTTCTCGATGCATTTCCAGTGCCAGCATTTCAAGTTCGATAATACCGGGGTAACGTGTAGTTTGTTCAAACTTAAGTACTATATCAATAATGCCCGGTGTTCTTTCTCGGGTAGGTAAACCAATACGGCCATCCCAGCCTGATTCGGGTATGGATAATAGAAGCTTGGGAATAGCACCGCCGACACTGGGTGTTGGACCAACGGTTTGTATGAAAACGTCAATATCGTCTTCGAACCATGTCATGAACTGTTTTAATGAAAAGCTCAGCTCATCAGTGATTTTCATTAACTGGTGCCGGGGCGGGCTGGCATACCAGTTTTCTGCAATGGCATCGTCTTCAAAAACATCAAGATGACCAATGCCGCCGTGCCCTGAAATTTTTAAAATTTCCCAGTCGGCATCAAAACTGGCCATGTCTAAACCGGAGAATCGCTGGTTTTGTTTTGTCCGTAAATATTTCAGTGCCAGATTACGCTGAAAGTTATCTGCTTGCCGCGGTGGTATCAGTGACTGGACAGGTGGAAACAAATCAAACGGTTTTTTACGCTCACGGCTAATTGTTGTTTTGCCGTAAAACGCAGGTGCATATACCATACCTAGACCGGGTAGTTCCTGCTGCAGGTAGTTTTCATCATAGGTGAAACGGCATTCTTTATCGGTCACGTAAAGCCGTCCCATGCGGTTGGCATGTCCACCCAGGCGTGTCCAGATCACCGCTTCTCTGTCAGTACTCATGATGGGAGCCTGGTGATGGGAAAAGGGTTCCTTCCTGTACTTTTTCAGCGACTGGATTGTCCGCTATCAGTTTTAGTTTGAGGCCTGCAATCTGTGCCAGTTGCTGCACGGTTTTAAAACGCAGGGTGGAGTTTTTTCTGGCGCGAGACAGGGTTTCCTGTCGAATACCGGCACGCGCAGCAAGCTCGCCCTGGCTGATATTCTGCGCTTTTGCCGTTTTGATGATTTCGTTAATTATATCGGATTCGGTCATTATGATTTAAATGTCATTGTAATGGCTTTATATTATCTATTTTGATTTAAAAGTCAAATTATATTAATTGATTAATAAATCAATAGTATTTAATTTTTGTTAAAATATGATTTTTAAATCAATAAACGAGGATTTTTGTGTGCTTAGAGTGCGTTTTTGAGCATGCAAATTCTGATGAAGTTGATTAGCTCATTTGAGTAACACCGGTGTGCTCGCCAGGTTTTCCTCCGATTAATGCTGCTTTTAATTCAGCACAGTCTTACCCTGCTCGGCGAGCTTTAAGCACGATAAATTAACGATAGTGTGGCGCTATTAGATGTTAGTTTTATAAAGACGGCGATCGTATCACCATCATTTTTTCTATTTGCATGTCTTTTAATGTGTGCGGTATGCCGCCAACGCCGTGACCGGAATGTTTTAATCCGGCGAAGGGCATCCAGTCGACGCGGAAGGCGGTGTGGTCGTTTACCATAACGGCTGAGGCATCGAGTTGTTTGAAGGCGTGCATGCAGGTATCTATATTTTTTGAAAACACAGCTGCCTGAAAAGAAACATCCAGGCTATTTGCCTGCACGATTGCGTCATCGATATTTTCATATTCGTAGACGCAAATGACCGGGCCGAATATCTCGTTTTGTGAAATGATGGCATCATCTGGCGGGTTATATAAAACGGTTGCCTGATAACAGCTGTCCGATATTTTTTTGCCGCCAGATAAACATTCGGCACCTTTGCTGATGGCATCCTGTACCCATTCGTTTACACGATCGGTTTCAGCATGACGTATCAATGGACCGATTTCTGTATCATCTAATGTGGGGTCACCGACTTTCATTTTGTTGCCGGCTTCTGCGATTCTATCTGCAAGTTGTCTTGCGATGGTTTTGTCTGCAAATACACGTTGCACGGAAACGCATACCTGGCCTGCGTGATAGAAGCCGGCCTTGGATAATAGTGCGACGGTATCATCCATGTCTGCATCGTGTGAAACGATGACAGGTGCAACGCCGCCATGTTCCAGTGCACAGCGGGTGCCATCGGCAAGCTTAGAGCGTAACATCCAGCCAACACGCGCGCTGCCAATGAAACTGAAGAATCCTACGCGACTGTCTGCAACCAGTTTTGTAGCGGCATCATGGTCTGTGGTGACGATACCCTGGCACCATGCTTCGGGTAGTCCCGCCTGGTACAATATATTAATTAAGCGAAAGCACGACAGCGGAGTGTCTTCAGCGGGTTTAATGATAACCGGGCAACCAGCAGCAACGGCCGGGCCAATTTGATGCACGGCCAGGTTAAGTGGATGATTAAATGCACTGACGGCAACAACAACGCCGACAGGTTCGTGCGTGGTGAAAGCAAGCCGGTTCATCGATGCGGCATTTTTAGCCATGGGGATTTCTTCGCCGTGTTCACTACGAATGACTTCGACACAGTTTTTCAAACCATCAATTGCACGTATTACTTCAACTTTTGAATCCAGTAATGGTTTTCCGCCTTCACGAGCTGCTTCAATAGCAAGTTCATCAAAACGTGACTGCATAATGCTGGCAGCCTTTTCCAGAACGTCGATACGTTGTTCGGCGCTGAGCCAGTTCTTCCGGTTACTGAATAAATTGTGCGCAGTGTTTAATGCGGTTTCAACAGCTGAGGCGTCACCGGTTTCAATGCTGGCAATAAACGTGCCATCGTAAGGTGCCGTTACATTAATAGATCCAGCAGCCGTTGCGCCGGGGACTAGGAGTTTGAAATGGTCTGACATAATATACCTCAGCTTTCTTAATTATTTAACCGCAGAGGGCGGAGGCGCAGAGAAAAGCTTTGTTTTGTTGGCTACGCTGCAGGCGAAGCTAAAAATAATCCTCCGCGTCTCTGCGTCTCTGCGGTAAATTATTCTTTGTTTTTTAAATCGGACAGGCAATATTACCCAGTCGCTCTGTGAGTATCAGATTTTCACGATAATCAATCGGTATTACAACCAGGCTCGGCCCTTCTTCGTTAAAGGCTTTTTCTAAAGTGTGCACCAGGTCTTTGCTATTGGATACTTTGTGCCCAAACCAGTCAAATGACTCTGCCAGTTTTAACCAGTCAGGATTATTAAAAGATAAATCGGTATGTTTGCCAAATTCGTTTTGTTGTTTCCATGCAATTAAACCGTACATATGGTCTTCCCATATCATGGTGACGATATTTACATTTAATCGTTTGGCGGTTTCCATTTCCTGTACGTTCATTAAGTAGCCAGCATCGCCCGAGATTGAAAGTATGCGTTTGTCCGGGTGTATCAGTGCAGCGGAGATTGCACCGGGCAGGGCAAATCCCATTGAACAGAAACCATTTGGTATTAAACAGGTATTTGGTTGGTGACATTGATAATGCCTTGCAATCCACATTTTATGCGCGCCGACGTCAGACAGTAAAATATCATCTGCTGCCATTACCTGACGGCAGTCCCATAAAACTTTTTGTGGTCGAATGGAGCCTTTTGTATCATCATCTTTATGCATGCTTAATTCGTCCTGCATGCTGCGGCGAGTGGCTATCTGATGAGAAGTATCAAAATTAATGCCGCCATTGGCAGCGACACGTTCATTTAACATCCACAAGGTGTGTGCCAGGTCGCCGACCAGTTCGGTTTCAGGGTGGTAGTCAGAGTCTATTTCTGCCGGTTGAAAATCGGCGTGGATGATGTGGTGGTCACCTTTTGCGTTCCACAGATTGGGATGGTATTCCACCATGTCGTAACCTAAAGCAAGAACTACATCGGCGGCTTCCAGCGCGCAGGCGACGACATCACGCGACTGCAGGCCAATAGTATAAAGACAGTAATCAGCATCCATATCGACACAGCCTTTGGCCATGAAGGTATTTATCACGCCGATACCTGTGTGTTCACAAAACAGGCGTAACTGCTTGCTTGCGCGGCGGCGAAGACAGCCGTTGCCGGCAAGTATAACCGGGCGCTTGGCATCTTTTAAAATTTCGAATGCGTGGTCAATAATTTTATCGTCCGATACCGGGCGTCTAAATCGCTGCGGTTTTAAGGGTTTTGTGGTCGTTGTTAATTTGGCAATATCTTCGGGTAATTCAATATGCACCGCGCCGGGTTTTTCGCTACGAGCAACGCGCACTGCTTTACGTATAATTTCTGGAATATTATCCTGGTGTAATACGGTGGTGGCCCATTTGGTTACCGGTTCAAACATTTTTACCACATCCATGATCTGGTGTGATTCTTTATGTAAACGCTGGGAAGACCCCTGCCCGGTAAGTGCCAGTATTGGTGCGCGGTCCATATTGGAATCGGCGACACCGGTGATGAGGTTAGTTGCACCGGGACCGAGGGTGCCAAGACAGCAAGCCGCATTGCCAGTGAGCCGTCCGTAGATCTCTGCCATGAAGGCGGCGCCCTGTTCGTGGCGGGTGAGAACGAATTTAATCTTCTCTGATTTCTCCAGTGAAATCATAAAGTCGGCATTTTCTTCGCCGGGTACACCGAAGATATACTCAATACCTTCTTCTTCTAAACACGCTACAAATAGATCTGATGCTTTCATAGTTCCCTTTTTATTTTATGTTGATTATCTTGTATATCTAACTGATTATGAGATTGCACCCGGCAATTAGTTCAGTCAGTTCAATCTTTACTACGACTGTCATTTGTGAATATATACTATATAGGTCACTGCTGTCGGATTAACTGCCAGAGACATATAACCGGACACATCTACCATCGACACGCCGTAAAGCGACCTGCACGGAAGTAGGAAATGCAGATAATGTGTCCGGTTCATGTCTCGGATTTGTGCAACCCTGGTTCAGGCCTGCTACATCAGCCTGTTTAAATAATTTCTTTTCGTTAACGGGAAAGCAGTGTATATAGGTCTTTATATTTCTGTCTATTAATATTTGTCAAAGCTAAATTTTGTTTGTTAATACTGTACTCGGGCGGCTCTGTGGTAAGATGGGCTTATTGAAAAGCAGACAATGTAGGGTGAGGTTATAGAAATGCAATTTGGCTATCTGAACAAGCAATTAGTTACTATTTCAACCATAATATTTGCACTGGCATTATTTCGTTTATTGCCACATTGGCCGAATGTTTCGCCAGTAGCTGCGATGGCTTTGTTTGGCGGTGCCTATTTTGCGGATAAACGTCTGGCATTTATAATACCGTTTGTTGCATTATTCATCAGTGACCTGGTGCTGGGTTTTCATAATTCAATGATTTTTGTATATGCAGGTTTTGCCTTTACCGTGGCCATTGGATTCCTGTTGAAAGATAGAATCAATATCACTAATACGGCGTTTGCTGTAGTAGCGTCATCTGTATTGTTCTTCCTGTTAACAAATTTTGGTGCATGGCTGACTTCTGGCCTGTACGTAAAATCGGCGGCAGGGTTAATGCAGGCTTTTGTTGCCGGCATTCCTTTCTTTCAAAATTCCTTGCTGGGTAATGTGGTTTATGCTGCGGTGATTTTTGCTGGTTACTATTTGTTACAAAAGAATGTTGCTGGATTGAAAGATGGTTATAAGTTTAAAGTTTAAAGTTTAAAGTTATAAATTGGCGGTTTGCGTTTTTACATATAACTTTAAACTGGCAACTTAAAACTATTTTTTAAGGTTTTAAGCCAACACCAAGCCTTAATAACCGCAAAGAAAAATAATAAAGCACAACTATAAACGCGATGATAATAATAAACGCGGTAGTTAAATCAATGTCGCTGACACCCAGCAGGCCATATCGAAAGGCGTTGATCATATACAGAATAGGATTTACTAAGGAAATGTTTTGCCAGAATTCCGGCAGCATTTTTATGGAATAAAAAATACCGCCAAGGTAGGTCAGTGGTGTTAATACAAAAGTAGGGATAATAGTTATGTCATCAAAGCTCCTGGCATAAGCTGCGTTGATGAAACCTGCCAGTGCAAACAATATGGATGTTAATATAAACACGCCAATGGTTACGCTGTAACTGTGTATCTGGAAGTCTGAAAAAAACATGGATACCAGGGTTACTGTAATGCCCACAATAATGCCTCTTGCCAGTCCGCCGGAAACAAAGCCTATTAATATAATGTAGTTAGGCAACGGCGATACCAGCATTTCTTCAATGCTGTGATGAAACTTGGCGCTAAAAAAAGATGACACAACATTGGCATAGGCATTGGTAATTACCGACATTAAAATCAGGCCGGGCACAATATAATCCATATATTTGTAACCATCGATGTCATTAATTTGTGAGCCAATGAGCTCGCCAAATATAATAAAATAAAGTCCAACGGATATCGCGGGTGGCAGTACAGTCTGTATCCAGATACGGATAAAACGCAAATACTCTTTTACTGCGATGGTTTTCAAGGCAATTAATTGCTGGCTGAAGTTCATTTAACCGGCCTCTCCATTAGCCTGGTTTATCTCTTGCGCAGTATTTTTATTATTTAACATGGTAATAAATAATTGTTCGAGCCGGTTGCTTTTATTTTTCATGCTGACGACTTCTATGCCACAGTTTTTAAGCAGGTTAAAAAGATCAGTAATGTTTCTCTCGCCGCTATTTGTGTTTGAATGAATATCTGCTTCCAGTGTGGTGCTGTCTATTCGTCTTACAGGATAGTCGCCGCAATCTGGCAAAGACTCAATTTCATCGGCGAGATAAAGAATAAAGGTTTCTACATGTAGACGGTCTAGCAGAGAGCGCATTTTTGTCTGTTCAATAGTGATGCCCTTGTTAATAATTGCAATGTTATTGCACAGACTTTCAGCTTCTTCCAGATAATGCGTAGTTAGAATGATAGTGGTGCCCTTCGCATTTTGTTCTTTTAAAAACGCCCACATTGAATGACGTATTTCAATATCAACGCCTGCAGTGGGCTCATCCAGTATAAGTAGTTTGGGGCGGTGCATCAGGGCACGTGCAATCATCAGGCGACGTTTCATACCACCGGAAAGTTCTTTTGCCATACCAAAGCGTTTGTCCCAGAGCTCCAGCTGTTTGAGATGGTCTTCTGCGCGTTTTTTTGCTTCCTCGCGATCTATGCCGTAGTAACCGGCCTGATTAATCAGGATTTCACCGACGGGCTCAAATATATTGAAATTAAATTCCTGGGGGACCAGGCCGATCTGCATTCGCACATCAGATGAACTTATGTCCAGGCTGTGGCCAAATACTTCCACTTGTCCTGATGTTTTATTGATCAGAGATGAAATTATACCGATAACGGTTGATTTACCGGCACCATTGGGTCCAAGTAAAGCAAAAAAATCTCCTTCTTTTACTGTTAGATCGACTCCTTTTAGCGCAGTTACACCGTTTTTATAGGTTTTTACCAGATTTTTAATGTTAAGTGCGTTCAATTTCAGGTTTTCAATTTTACTTTATTTGTGGATATTCATCTTGTTATTTTAGGGGTGCTGATGTTACAGTGTTTGTATAAGTAATACGACCGTCTAATTTGCGCTGATAATGATTTTTGACAGTGTTTTTTAGCTTGAGTGGTTTGCTATATAGACGGATTGGTTTCTTTCAATGTGGAAAAAAACGTTTAAGTATAACGGGTATTAATTTTATGGGAACAAAGGGTGACGGCAATCGTCAACGTATTATAGATGCGGCGGATAGACTGTTTTATCGGCGTGGATACAATCAAACCTCATTTCAGGACATCTCAGATGCGACGGGGATTCCACGGGGAAATTTTTATTATTATTTTAAAACCAAGGATGAAATTTTAGATGCTGTAGTCAATACGCGTGTTGAAGAATTTAACGGTTTGTTAAATCGTTGTGAAGCAGAAACAGAGGATGCCAGAGAACGTTTGCTGTTGTTTAGCAATATGCTGGAACATAATCGTGATGATGTGATTGAATCAGGTTGTCCTATTGGTTCTTTATGTTCTGAGTTGGCGAAAGATGACCCTGCTTTACACGAAAAATCTAGACAGATTTTTATTTTGTTACGTGACTGGGTTAAACGGCAGTTTGAGGCCACCGGCTTAACCAATACTGATGACCTTGCCATGGATTTGCTGGCTAAATTACAGGGTATTACGGTAATGGCCTGCGCGTTTAAAGATGTTGAATATGTTAAGCGCAGCCACCTGGAAATAAAGAACTGGATTGATGAAAAGACATTAAATTAATTTGTTAGAGGTGTTTTAGATGGATATGCCTGTTCAGCAAGCTTATTTATCAGCGTTTAAAGGTAGCTTTACTTCAACCATGCGCTGGCATGATCTGGAGGCCTTTTGGGAAGTATTAAAAGGCCTGGCAGATGACCAGTGGTATATCTATGCTGTGGGTGAGGTGCCACCGGAATCAACGGTTGACAAGGCCTATTTTTTAACCTTCATCGAAAAAATCGATGATTTGCTGCATAAAGAGCATGATGAAGATTATTGCGGCATCGTTTATGTCGATAATATGGAGGACCCTCAATTCATTAAAATCTTTGACCCGAATAATCTTGGTGTTTGCTGTGGTTTTAGTGATAATCCACCCTTGCCAGGCTGGATTTTGTCCAGACTTCAACCCGTTGAGCTCGAAACGGCACTGAGCCCGCCGAAAAATCGCCAACGCTGGTGGCAGCAGTTATTGACATAATTTTTCTGAGTTTTTTCAATACCCTTATCATATTGATGGGTACAAGTAGTTAGACTGAGTTTAAGAGGTAGCGACATGGATAAGATGCAAGTTTCGATGAGAGCTTTTTTTCTTTTTTTTGGTCTTTTATTGTGGGCTGGAATCTGGTTAACAGGTTTTGAAATTGCTCACTGGCTGTTATACCTGCCCGCAACATTTTTTCTGTTTTCTGCGGTAACTGGAATATGTCCCGGTATGGTATTTTTCAAAGAATTATTTAGAGAGAAGCAGCCGGAAAAACCTGATTAAAACCATCGCCGGTTAGCACTACACTAGCTGGTATGGCCTTTGACTATTTTATTTCGTTGTCGTGTTTTCTTTTATTAAAGCTTCCCGGTTTTTATTGTATTCGTCATAGTTTTCACTGGATTGTTTTATGCAATCTTCATATTCGGATACAGGTCCTTTCATACAGTGTGCTTCTTTGGCGGACTGTGCACCCTGGTACCAGCTATGCTTGCTGCATGCAGACAGGGTAATAATTAATACTATGCTTACTAACAACAAGTCTGCAAAGTTATCTGTCTGAGAAGTTATCATGGTGATTTAATTTTTCCTGTTAGCTCAAATGATTTATTAAAAAGTTTGTTATCCATTGTCTGGACTTATCATGGTTACAGTACAAGACCTTCCGCTGTCATTCAAGATGGTAGCAAGAGAGCAATATGACATTGTGATGGCTGGAAGGTTATAGCACGCACGATTTTACACTCACTAATGGCGTTTTCAAAAACACGTGAAACAGGCCTTAAAAACTACACAAGTATTGCTTAAGTGCCAGTTTCAATGTTTGCCTGCATTGTCATACCTGGAATAATTTCAATGATTTCAGGGGTATCGAATGCACATGTTTGCTTGAGCGCAATTTCTGCACGGCAGTATAGTAAGGACTGCTTATCTCGTCGGCATAGCCTGTAGCGGATATTATTTCATTTTTTCTTTGATGCCGGCAACAAGTCGTATATAAGAATAATAGTATGTGAATCATTGACTATTAGCGTTCTATCAACTATCTAATATCAATATAAGCCGTAGTTTATCGCGAAAAGATCAGAACAAGTCACAATGATGACGAATCCTGAAGTTTCGCAGTGACTGAAAATAAGCAGTGCTAGTAATCAATAGGGATGATTAAGCCTGGCGACATTTAACAATAACAATAACAATAACAATAGTGGTGGCAGTAAAGTAATGTTAGGTAGGAAATTACAACAAAAAAAACAGCTTGGTCTGTATCTAACGATTGACGGAATTGCCGTGGCAGAAATTGAACAGTCCGGTGATAACCCGCCAGGATTAAAATCGTGTGCCTTTATTACCGCTACAGAAGCAACTGACCGGTTAACGCAACTGGTGAAATATATCGGGAAAAATAACCTGAAGAAACAGCCCTGTGTCGTTGTACTCGATGAAACACAATACAATCTGATTCAATTACCCGCACCACCCGTTGCGGATGATGAATTAAAATCAGCCGTACGCTGGAGTATAAAAGACCTGATTAATTATCCTGTGGAAGATGCCGTTATTGATGTGTTCCGAGTACCGGTGCAGGAACATCGAGAAGGAAAAATCTATGTTGTTGCTACACCAAAAGATAAGGTTCAGAAAACGGTCGATTTTATTCGCAAAACCGGGCTGAGATTAGATGCCATTGATATTAAGGAGCTCAGCCTGGGTAATATCATAGAAAAAATGAATGACCATCAGCGGGGGGTTGCTGTTCTGCATCTCGACCATTTAGTTGGCTCCATAAGTCTGTTCAGTAACTCAGCATTGTATTTGTCACGAAAAATCGACACGGGGCTGAACCGTCTGGAAGAAATACAGGCACAGGGCGCTGCTTTGGCAGCTATGGACCAGGTTTATGAATCTATTATTCTGGAACTTCAGCGATCACTGGATTTTTATGAAAGTGAATTCGCCAGACCAGCGATTACAAAACTTGTGGTTTCACCGAGGCATCCAGTATTGCAAGGTTTTTGCGATTATGCCAGTAGCCACTCTGGTCTGACCGTAGAGCTTATAAATCTTGCGCAGGTATTTACCGACAGCGCAGCGCTGAACGATGAAAATCAGGCCAGATGTTTGCTCGCAATAGCCGCAGCTGCTAGAAAAATAAAGACGGCAGCATAATGCAACAGGTTAACCTTTATCAGGATGAGTTTCATCTCAGTTACAACCACCGAAGAGTCGGTGTCGCTGGCATTATCCTGTTACTGGCGCTGGTATTCGCTCTGGTGAACAGTTATCAAATATATACCACGAACCATCTTCGTCCTGAGCTGGAAAGTAAAACAAGTACCATGAAAAGTTTCGAGCAGAGTTACGCCATACTGCAATCAAAGGCAAAACCTAAAGCTATAGATATGAATCTGCTTGCACAGATGGAAAGAGTTAAGCGTAATAACGCGGAAAAACGTCGAGCTCTGAATTATCTTAGCGGAAATAATGCAGGCAACACATCAGGCTTTTCGTTTCTGATGCAGGGGCTGGGCAAAAAACGTGACAATATTAACGACCTCTGGTTAAAAAAAATAAAATTCAGTCGTGGTGGTTATGATCTGTATCTGAGTGGTAGCAGTTATCAGCCAGACCTTTTACCAAAGTTTATCCAGGCGTTAAGTGAAGAAGAAATTTATAAAGACCTTGAGTTTAAGGAAATTAAAATACTGCGCTCAAAAGATAACAAAAAAATGATGGACTTTATTTTAGATACGCAGTATCAGGCTAAAGGTTTTGCAAATCAGAAATCGGGTAATGAAATAGAGGATAAATCTATCGCTTTGTTTATGGCACGACTGAAGCAACTGTCCACTGAAAAAGAAGCGCTTCGATAACATGCACCAGTTAATAATTAAGTTAGAAAAACAACTTGATATGTTGTCAAAGCGAGACCAAATCGCTTTATTTGTAATATTTATCGTTGTTGTGCTGGCGATATGGTTCCAGCTGATCTATCTGCCTTTAAGTGAAAATATTATTGCCATGGAGCAGGATATAACGCAAAAGACAGCAGATGTTGAGAATTTTCAGGTAAAAATGGC
>CAWDMF010000056.1:0-33005 GCA_963803185.1 uncultured Gammaproteobacteria bacterium
CCTCGAGCTTCTCATCACAAGAACAGGGGGTCTGCACTTTCCTGGTTCGACCATTCTCCTCCTCCTCCTGTATCTTCCATCTTGCAGGGGGGTTCTAAAATGGTGGATTTTCTCCTCCATAGAACAGATCTCTTTGGCAGTAGGAAAATGTTCGCGGCAGAGACGCTGCGCGAAGCGGCAACGATTGGGGATCTGGCTATTCGTATCATCATTCCTCACTCGTAGGAGATGAATTCGGAAAAGAAGAATAGCACAGGTGCGAATTCCTCGTGAGTGTGCCGTCGCTCACGGATAACAGTCGCGAAGTTGCCGACCTCCTCTGCGAACCCTTCACTGATGAGGATCTGGTTTACGGTCCCCTCTTAGGGAAAGGAGGAGTCGCCAGGTTCGAGTTGCCTACTCCCGATCCACCAAGAGAGTGGTCGCCGTGAAGGACAGTTTGTACACACTTGAGAATGAGTATTTATTGATGGACCAACTGCAGCATCCAAACATCGTCAAGGCGGACTACATCGCCCAGGCAGACAAGAAACAGATCGGTACCTACCGTATTGTCATGGAGTACCTCCCAGTCGGCTGCGTGTCGGACCAGAGAACGATGCTGAAGCCGAGGTAAAACCCCTCTTGCGAGATGCCTTGGAAGCTCTTGAATAAGCTCACGGCAAGCATGTTCTCCACAGGGACATTAAACCTGACAACATGCTGATCACCCACGAGGTCGGCTGAAGCTAAGTGATTTTGGTCTCTCGATTAAAACGAGGGGTAGGACATGTGTTGAAGGAGGAATGTCGGGCACAAAGCGCTACATGGCCCCGGAGATTCGACGGCCACACACATCTTCCGTCTACAGCGAGGGGAGTGACTTGTGGGCACTAGGATGCTCGGTGGTGGAGATGCTCTTTGAGCTTCCTGACATATCATTTCTGCGCCACATCTTGGACCCTGGGCTTCGAGCTCTCGTGACCCAGTGGCTCGTCAAAGACCCTGCGGACCGAGGGACAGCGACTTCGGCGCTCCAGACAAGCTATTTCCAGGGTCTCGCACGTCCACGCGGATTCTCAAAATCCCTGCTCGCTCCAGTGAGGAAATTCGAAACCTCAACTCTCGCGAGTAGTAGGTCTTTTTCTCGCACCGAAGGACTTGTCTCCACCACACGCGGCACACCTTTACTAGCCTCCAACATGGACGTCGTGACTGATGAGACAGCAATGCTTGCCTCGGTGGAACCGGGCCCAGCCCCATCCGAGCTCACCTCGACACGCAGTTGGGGAGAATCAATAGCTGAAACCAGTGATGTGGCAGGTGGAGTGAAAGACGTCACATCGCAACGGAAACATGAGAGACATCGACTCTCCCGGATTGGTCGGTGGCTTCTTTCCCAACTCGGTGGTGGTCCCGAGGAAATCGTTCGGCTACTCTGCAAGGAAGTTCACGGCGGAGATCGCACGGTGCTCAACTATCAACATCCTGCTGATGGTACCACGCCCCTGCACCAGCCTGCTTAGCGAACCACGTACCCATCGTGACCCTCCTTTTAGAGCTGGCGCTAAGATCAATGTCAAGGATAAGGAGGGCCGCCTCGCTTTTGAATACGCCGATAGCGGACAGCGTGTTGCGCTGCAGTTTGTGAAGGATGGATAGACAACGATAGAGAAGGAGAGAATGCTTCCATCAGTAAGTTTTTCAGCCAATTCAGATACCAGAAAGAGGATGGGCCGTTGCATCAGGCGGCTGCCTCGGGGAATGTGAAGGAAGTTCGGGCGATTTTGGCTGAGGCAAGCCAGCCGTCTCCCTTGGCGCTTAGCTTTGGAGTTAGAGTTGTAGAGTCGTATTTCCCCCCGAAATCGAACATTAATATTCATCCTGGAAGTTGGTGAGGGTGGAGGGTGTCCCCTTCACAGAGCAGCGGCAAACGGACACTTGGAGGTTACAGAAATGTTACTCGAATATGGTGGGAAGCGTTCGAGTGAGCAGAACCAGTCTGAAATCAACAAGTCCCCTGGGGGATTGGAAGTGAGTGACCTGAGTGGAGAGACGCCGTTGCACAAAGTAGTGTCGGGGTCGCACGTGGACATGGTGCGGGACTGCTCCTTGGGAATCGGGCAGACTGGAGGGCCGTCAGCTCCAACGGAAATACAGCGCTCCACATTGCCGCACACAAGGGAAATCCTGATATTGTCAAGTTACTTCTGGACTTCGGACCGGATGCTAGGACTATTCGAAATGGTCGAAGACGGACTCCCTGTGAGGTGGCAGTCTCAGCTGGTCACGCAGACTTGTTGTTCAGTTTGCTGTGTGTGCCCTACTCTAGGGATGGGTCCCGACCACGTCAGTCGCATCGCTGGGCACGGATCGTGTCGGGTGGATCTTGCCGAATCGAGGACCCACAGAGGTTTACAGGTTGCAGTCAAGACGAGTCTGGACTCCAGCCTGGACCTAGAGGCAGAGTATCCTGAAGACTCTAGACCCCCATCCCAACATAGTCAAGATGCACTACTATGATACCCACGCGGGGAATAATCGACTGGTGCTGGAGTACCTGCTGCCCTTAGCACGACCCTCGCCATCGTCGACCTCTCCAGGCTCGAGTGGAGCCGAGCGCCTATCTGAGCCTCAAATGTTGACTATTCTTCGTCAGATGCTAGAGGCTCTTCAGCATCTTCTCACAGGCAACGGTATCCTACACTGCGACGTTAGGCCGCAAAACATACTGTCGACGAAGGATGGAGTCGCCAAACTCTCCTCCTTTCAGAGAATGCGCAAAGGTTTGATGTTGTTGAAGCAGACGACACTCCCTGTTATCCCCACTTACAACAAGAGAAGTATTCCCTCTGCATCGAAACCCTACTGTGCCCCGGAAGTATTACAAGCTGGAAGGTATTCCCCACAGAGCGACCTTTGGTCTCTTGGGTGCACCATCGTATTCCTTCTAGCAGGAGAGGAGATTTCTAAAGAAGTAGTAGCAGCAGCATCAGCAAGAACCTTCGCAGAAGAATCCTTTCAAGTACCTACTTCTCTTCTCCAGCTCCAGACACAAGAACTGGGTGTGCTACTCAGAGCTTGGTTGGATCCTGTGCCCGAAAATCGAGGGACTGTCGCGAAGGCACTACGCATTATTCCAACTGAAAAGCCTGATCAATCGTAGAACTAGGTTCTCCCATGTTCTTGGGGACCTAGATAGTCATCTGTTTGAAAATGCAGGGTGTCTCACCAAATTCGTCAACTCATTTCAGTCGTTATATATTTTTTTCTTTTATCAAGTTGAAGGTCTGCAAGGGGAGAGAATACAATTTAAAATAGATAATGATTAGTTCTGCGCCTTTTTCGGTCTCGAGGTGCAATGAAGCCTACTTCAGCGTCCCAAGACGTGGGGAACCAATTCGGCAACACAGAGCAGATTTCAGAGAGCCCAGGGTCAACCAGTACTACTACTTCTACTTCCGCTGCAGGTCGTCCACTCTCTGCCAGTAGCAATCGCAGCAGCCTGACCAGGTCCAAGCCAAGGTTCATGACTCGATTCGAGAACAAGACCTTCAGCGATCCCATCTTCATGACTACGAAGGATCCAGAGCAGCTGTTTGAGGAGCGGGAACAACGTGGCACCTTTGAGTTCTTAAAGAAGGCACCTCGTTCTGCAATTCTGAGGAAATGGTCCAGAAGACCCGCAAGAAGAATAAGAAGAAGAAAAACAAGAGCAAGGGGAAGGCAAACCAAGATGATGGTTATTCTGGACCCGCATCAACTAAACCCTCGTGGTCCTTTAACAACAAACCCAAGGTAGATCCCTATCCAGAATGGGTTCCGCTCTCTGTTGAAGATGAAGTTTGTGTTGAAGACGCCAACAAGAAACGCTCCTGCAGCATCTCCAACCGAGCAACAACCTCCGCCCGTTCCTCACGTTCAAAATCCGTGGGTGGAGTCCCCGAATCCCGTGGCTCTGTTGGCGGCGGTGGCGCTGCGAGTGCATCTCGGCATAGCCTTCAGCCACAAAAGCCCGCTGACAATCCATACTCTACGCTAGCCGCCGCTCCTTTTCCTCCCTCATCGCGTCCATCGTCGGTAGCCGCCAGTGGGCGTGGTCGAGGACCTCAGCAACCAGCGGACGGGCCAACCCAGCAGGGTCACTATCAACGTTCCGTATTCGCACTGTGTTCCCCGATCAGACAACGAACAGAACAATGGACAGCGAAACCCGATTAGACCCTCGTTGCGCCGAGAGGATCCCCAGGGAGTGCCCCCTGCGACTGCACGTCAACTGCAGTACACTGGAGATTCCACTGCTCATCATCACAGGCCTCCCAGCAGTGGTGACCGCATGTCTATGTCTGGATCTCGGAATCATGTGCGAGTTCTCTTCGTGTAATGGGAGAACAGCCAACGTCGAACTTTCAAGCCAAGTAGCAAAAAAAAACTAGTAGCATTTGTAAATCGGTGTACAAAAAAAAATGTTGTGTATCTCTTTGATTTTCTCCGCTCTCAATTTTCTCCAGTCCACCATGCCTCCACTCGTCCAAGATCCTGTTCGTGACTCACTCCTCTCTTGTCTGTGTATGTGCAAGGAAAAGTTAAGGAAATCATCAGCATGGGTGCTGTTACTCTTCTTGGTGGAGTGGGGTGGCGGTTATCGCCATCATTGCCGGCGTCAGTCTCACCGCTAACCGTAACCCCATCCCCGATCACATGATGCACAAGCCTCTGGTTGATCTGCAGAGCTTCTTCACGGAACAGGAAGTGGACGAGATGCTCCAGGCCAACCGGGACAAGAAGGTCATTCCCCCAATGGCCCGCGAGTACGACTCCTACACTCCTCTGAACGACAACATCGGTGAAGCTACTCCCTACAACAAGTCCGTCGGCTGCCCCCAGTACCTGATCCCCAACCCCAAGAAGACTCTCTGCATCTTCCCCGGTCGTATCGATGTTGGTCGCCACTTCATTCTAAGCGGCGGCCCAGGTGGCATCAAGCAGCGCTTCGCCACTATGGTCGCTCCTCCGCCTCTACGGTTTCATCACCTACGACTACAACGTGAAGGGAAACCCGTTGGCCAAGAAGTTGTTCAGCCAGGACAAGTTCCAGAATTTGGCCAAGTCAGTCTGCCCTGCCAACCGCAACAAGATTCTCGACCCCGAGCTACATGAATGTAGCTATCCCTCTGGTCGAAATGACAGTAAAAAGTGAATAATGAATAACAAAAAAACTTTATTTTTTTTCGTGCCCTTTGTGGTGAAAATATTTTAACGAATAATGCATAGTGTATTCCTTCGTTGCCAATGGCTGCAATGGCCGTTGTTGAGCTTAATTGCGGGTGCCTTAACGACACTGGCATTTGCGCCCTTTGATTTAAGCGGGTTGGTCTTTTTAACGCTTGCCGTAGTCTTTTATTTTTGGGACCAACTGTCGGCAAAGAAGGCGGCAATCAGTGCCTGGCTATTTTCATTAGGGTTGCAGGGTACCGGCGTTAGCTGGATTTATCATAGCCTGCACACACATGGCAATGCGCCGGCTTTTTTTGCTGTGCTGCTTATCTTTTTATTATGTTGTTATTTAAGCCTTTACACTGCATTGGCAGCCTATACCGTTAATCGTTATCTACCGAATAAGCCTGTTTTACGTTTAATGTTTTTCTATCCTGCCAGTTGGCTAGTGTTTGAATGGTTGCAGGGTTATGTGATGACAGGCTTTGCCTGGATGCAATTAGGTTACACGCAAATTGATTTTTCATTGTCAGGTTTTGCCCCGATTTTTGGTAATCATGCAGTAGGCGGTTTAATTGCGATATCTGCAGGTGCCCTGGTGTTACTTGTGAAACAACGCCGGCAATTAAATTTGAAATTTGTATTAGCTGTCGTGTTGCCGGTGATTTTGCTGTGGCTGGCTGGTAGCGGGTTAAAAACTGTAAGCTGGACAGATAAAGCAGGCGATGCCATTAAAGTCAGCGTGATTCAGGGGAATATCGCACAGAAAGATAAATGGAAATCACACATGAAACAGTTAACGCTGGACAGGTATCGTGATTTATCGCTGGCTCAACAAGATGTGGATTTGTTTGTCTGGCCGGAAACCGCAGTACCGGATTACCAGCATCGCGTTGTGCCTTATATTCGACAATTGCGCGCAGAAATGAAGTCGCATGATGCGGATTTACTGCTGGGTATATTTGTTAAAAATGAGAAAAACCGCGTACTCAACAGTGTGTTAAATGTAAATGGCGGGGTCTATCACAAACGTCACCTGGTACCGTTGGGTGAATATATCCCGTTGCGTTTTTTAATTGAGTTTTTCAATCAGTTTGTAAAAATACCCATGTCGGATATTGCTTCGGGGGACGACAATCAGCCATTGTTAACTGCTGCTGGTGTGCCGCTGGGATTGTCCGTCTGTTTTGAAGAAGCGTTTGCGCGTGATGTGATTAAAGATTTACCCGAGGCAAAACTGCTGGTCAATGTGAGTAATGATGCCTGGTTTGAGGATTCACATGAACCGCATCAGCATCAGGCGATCGCCCGTATGCGTGCGCTGGAAACAGGCCGTTATATGATACGTGCAACCAATACCGGTATTACTTCACTGATTGGCCCGCATGGTGAGGTGATCAAACAACTGCCGCAATTTGAAATTGGTGTATTGAACGGTGAAGTACAGCCGCTCAGTGGAGCAACCCCGTTTGTGCGATGGGGTGACTGGTTGATTGTTGGCTTGAGTGGTTTGTTATTGCTGGGTTTTGCGTTTAAGGATTTTAAAACAGGAAAATTGTCCACAGATGGACGCAAATAACAACAGATCAAAATTTTAGTCCGCCAAACACGCGAAGAGCGCGAAAAAGGATTTTTAAGACTTTCAGGTGTTTTACGTTTTACTTCACACCGTCCTGCACTACGCTCTACATATCACACTATCGTGCGTGTAGAATGCTCCAGGCATTTTAGTCGTGGGCAGTAGTTTCTTTTGTTTTTATTTGCGTTGACCTGCAAGGATAGCACTAATGCCGTGGACGCATGGATGCATTTGGAGCGGCCATTTGCGTCCATTTGTGGACTAACTTTCACTCGATTGTCGCCGAATAAAGCGATGATGTTCACAGCGCTCGCAGTTGGTAATTTCATCGCTACTCAGAAACGGTTTGACTTTGCCGCAATTTTCACAAATCAAGGTGCCGGGCCCGGTTATTTCGCCACTTTTATACACTGGTATCTGTTCTACCAGAACCTGGTCAGGCAGGGGGGCTGTCAGTTTGAATTGCTCCAGTTCAACACGAGTATGGTCAGCAACGGATAAAAACAGGTCCATCACTTTTCGTTCCATAATTTCGATATCCAGCAATAGCCAGTCATAAAATTCAGCACTTGAGTCCATCATGTATTCAGCAGCATCGTTAACATCACGTTTAATATATTCACCGATTTCATATGCTTCTTCGGCGGTGACTACGTCTATTTGAACGGCCTGATGTTTAGCCAGATCCAGTGCTTTTTGCAGTGACATCTCGCTGGGAGTGGCCTGTTCAAATGCATCTCGCATTTCTTTCATCATCTGGTTGTAAGCTGATATAAGGCGGCTTGCTGATTTTTTCTGTAATTGAATCATGGTGTCCTTTGCTAATGCTGTCTTTAATTGTGCGAGAGTTTTGTATGGTTTATGGTTATCAATTATGCTGATAGCAATGTGGATTTAACCGGTTTGAGCATTTAACGGCTCCTTTGTGTAGTCTCAGACCGCATCCTGGTGTATCCTTCCATTCTGTTTAATCCCCCTGTTTTCGTTAGTACAATTAGCGTTATACTTGATGGAGTACTAGTTTGTTAACTGATTTATAGCTTAGTAGTTTGGGCTGTGTGAAGCTGTCCGACGAACTGCACATTATTATTAGAACTGCTTATGAATGAAGAATACCAGGCCCAGAGAATAGAAGAAAAAGTTCAAAAAATCTGGGCTGAAAAAGCCACTTTTAGTGTCTCAGAGGATGCCTCAAAAGAGAAGTTCTACTGCCTGGCAATGTTCCCTTACCCCAGTGGTCGTCTGCACATGGGCCATGTTCGGAATTACTCCATTGGCGATGTAATCTCACGTTTTCAGCGCATGCTGGGCAAAAATGTAATGCAGCCCATGGGGTGGGATGCTTTTGGTTTGCCCGCTGAAAATGCGGCGATGAAAAATAAGGTGGCGCCGGCAAAATGGACTTACGAAAATATTGATTATATGCGCGAGCAGTTGAAACGCCTGGGGTTTGCTTATGACTGGAACCGTGAGCTTGCCACCTGTAAACCGGATTATTATCGCTGGGAGCAATGGCTGTTTACGCGTTTATTTAAAAAGGGCATGGCTTATAAAAAAACTGCTGGCGTCAACTGGTGCCCCCATGACCTGACCGTGCTGGCGAATGAACAGGTCATTGATGGCAAATGCTGGCGTTGCGACACCGCGGTAGAGCGTCGCGAGATATCACAGTGGTTTATGAAAATCACTGACTATGCGGATCAGTTGCTTGACGATCTTGATCAGCTTGAAGACTGGCCGGAACAGGTGCGCACCATGCAGCGTAACTGGATTGGTCGATCTACCGGGGTGGAGCTTCAATTCGAAGTCGATGGTGAGTCGCCAGTAATGGTTTACACCACGCGTGCAGATACTTTGATGGGGGTGACCTATGTTGCGATTGCTGCTGAACACCCGCTAGCGAAAAAAGCGGCTAAAAATAACGCTGAACTACAGGACTTTATCGATTCCTGCAAAACCACCAGTGTTGCTGAGGCCGATGTCGCGACCATGGAAAAGAAAGGTATGGCAACCGGTTTTATGGCAATACACCCTTTAAGCGGTGAGCAGGTACCGGTGTGGGTGGCGAATTTTGTGCTGATTGATTATGGTTCCGGTGCCGTCATGTCAGTACCTGCGCATGATACGCGCGATTACGCTTTTGCAAAAGCTTACGGCTTACCGATTAAGCAGGTGATTTTTCCGACAGACGGTAGTGAAGTCACCGTTGATAAAGAAGCTTATGTCGAAAAAGGTCTGCTGAAAAATTCAGCCGAACTGGATGGCTTATCTTCCGAGCAGGCAATTGATGCTATTGCGGATAAGCTGGTCTCGATAAATAAAGGTGAAAAGCAGATTCACTATCGCCTGCGTGATTGGGGTGTTTCGCGCCAACGTTACTGGGGCACACCCATACCGATTATCCATTGTGACAAATGCGGCACCGTTGCGGTGACGGATGATCAATTACCGGTAGTGTTGCCAGAAGACATCGAATATGGTGAAGATGTCGGTTCCCCGATTAAGAAGATGCCGGAATTTTACCAGACAACCTGTCCTCAATGTGGCGGCGCGGCGGAGCGTGAAACCGACACCTTTGATACCTTTTTTGAATCGTCCTGGTATTACGCACGTTTTGCCTGTCCGGATGCCGATTCGATGCTTGATGAAAGAGCCAAATACTGGACGCCGGTCGATCAGTACATCGGTGGTATTGAACATGCGGTACTGCATCTGCTCTATGCCCGTTTCTTCCACAAATTAATGCGTGATGAAGGTCTGTTAGACAGTGATGAGCCGTTCAAGCGCCTGTTAACCCAGGGTATGGTGCTAAAAGATGGCAGTAAAATGTCCAAGTCCAAAGGTAACACGGTTGACCCGCAGCAACTGATCGAAAAGTACGGTGCGGATACGGTCCGTTTATTTATTTTATTTGCCGCGCCACCGGAGCAGTCTTTAGAGTGGAATGATGAAGGCGTTGATGGTGCTGCACGTTTTCTAAAACGATTATGGAAACTGGTAGCCAGCCATGTTGACAGTCAGCAGGACAATATTGATGAGCTGGATGTAAACAAATTAAACGTTGAGCAAAAAAATATTCGTCGAAAATTGCACGAAACCATAAACAAGGTAAGCGATGACTTTGAGCGTCGTTTTACTTTTAATACGGCGATTGCTGCAGTGATGGAATTAATGAATGAACTAAGCCGGTTCAGTGATGAGTCGCCGCAGGGCTTGGCTGTTATGCATGAGGCAATAGAAAATATTGTTTTAATGTTATCACCCATCGTGCCGCATATTACCCAGCAACTCTGGTATGAACTGGGCCATGATGAACTGCTTGCCGAAATAAAATGGCCGCTGTGCGATGAATCAGCGTTAAAACGTGATGAGATTGAGCTGGTGGTTCAGGTGAACGGCAAATTACGTTCAAAAATTAACGTGGCAGCGAATGCGGATAATGATTCAATACAAGCGATGGCTTTAGCGGATGAAAAAATTGTAACAAATATTGAGGGTAAAACGGTTCGCAAAGTCATTGTTGTGCCGGGTCGGTTAGTTAATATTGTTGCAAATTGAGCAGTTACTATTAATTTGACTGCTTATTGAGGGAGTTATGTTTGCAATTGATTTGTTGAGGTTCACAATGTTCAGTTCCACAATACTAAAACCTGTAATGTTAAGATCGACAATGTCAGGACTAAGGCGTTATATAACCCTGGCGTTATTAATATCTTTAATACAGGCCTGCGGATTTCAGTTACGTGGTGCACTGGACTTGTCTCAGGATATATCACCGATTTATTTGCAGCAAAATAACTTATTCGAACTGGGGCGGGAGATTCAGTCATTACTGAATGCTAATAAATTACAAATCGCAGAAAACGAAAATCAGGCAAAAGCGCAATTAGCCCTGTTGAGTGAGATAAGAAGCCGACGTGTTCTGTCTGTTGATAGCAATGGCCGAGTTAGAGAATATTTATTAAATTACACGGTTAATTTTTCGATAAAAATTAAACAAACAACCGGCATAAACCAGCAGGACAGGCAGGATACCATTTCAGTCAGGCGCAGTCTGGTATTTGATCCCGAGGCGGTAATAGCTGTGGTTAACGAATCTGAAATTTTATACAAAGATATGCAACGTGATGTTGCTCGATTGATCTTATTAAAGTTGCAGGCAAGCTCGCGACAAAATGCAAATATGGACTCGAGGCGATAATAAGACAGAATGAACGTTCGCCCGGATCAACTTCAATCGATGATAGCCAGGACAGTCTGTCCGGTATATATGGTCAGTGGTGATGAGCCACTTCAACAGATGGAATCTCTGGATTTGATCCGCTCATTTTTACGTGAGCAGGGTTTTACAGAAAGAGAAGTGCTGGATGTCGATGCGCAGTTTGACTGGCAGCGATTAATCGACGAAGCCGCCAGCATGTCTTTGTTTGCCAGCCGCCGTATTGTTGAATTGCGCCTGCCTTCAGCAAAACCCGGAAAACAGGGTTCATTGATACTAAAAGATTATTTGTCGCGACCACCTGAAGATACCGTGTTAATTGTTAATGCCGGTAAAATCGATGGCAATACAAAAAAATCTGCCTGGTTTAAAGCCATCGACAAAAGTGGCCTGTTCGTTCAGTGCTGGCCGGTGCCGGTAGATAAATTGCCCTTCTGGTTAAAACAACGCTTTAGTCTACGTAATATGGATGCCGATAATGAAGTACTGGCCTATATCAGCCAGCATGTTGAAGGTAATCTACTCGCTGCCGATCAGGAAATTGAAAAACTTTATCTGTTATTAGGGCCAGGAAAAATCACTTATGCGGATGTTGCACAAGCAGTTACTTCACAGTCAAGATACAGTGTGTTTGAGCTGGTTGATATGTTGTTAACGGGAAACAGTAAACGCGTGATCAAAATTATTTCAGGTTTAAAAGCAGAGGGCATGGTGCCTGTTGTTATTAACTGGGCATTGGCAAAAGATATTCGTTTGTTGTCGCAGGTGGCGGCAGAACTGTCATCAGTTGATTTCAAACTAAAACGTTCAGGCGTATGGCAAAGTCGAATTGCATTATTCAAATCTTGCCTGTCACGTCATAGACCACGAACGTTTCAGCTAATGCTAAAACGTTGTGCTTATATTGATGCGGTAAGCAAGGGTTTGATCGATGCCAATGTATGGGATGAAATTGAAACGCTTTGTCTGCGTCTGGCTGGTACCAGTAAAACAACCTTAAGATAAATTTTCCTCCTGCTCACGCTCCTTACCTACATCCGTGTAGGCAAAGCTTCCGCTCCCTGCATGGTCCAGTTGCTGAAAGTACCTGGGCAACCTTGGAAAAGCTGTTTTTCCGACTATACTCTAGCAAGCTGGGTGACGATATCCAGGCGTATACCCCCTGGATATTGAGCATGTATCAGAACTTTAAATTCGTACTTTTCCACTTTTCATTGATACTTTTAGCCCTGGATTCAACTTCTGTTTTTGCTCGGGAAACACTGCACGTTATGGCGTGGCCCGGTTATGCCGATGCTGACCTGGTGGCGACTTTTGAGCAGCGTTACAACGTTAATGTTGAAGTTACCTTTATTGACTCGGACGATGTCATGTGGAATCGCATGACAGCGAAAAAGGACGTTAAATTTGATGTGTTTGCAGTCAATGCAGCACAGTTACAGCACTACATTGACCATGGCATTAGTGTTCCACTAACACTCTCTAATATTCCAAATACCGCCAAACAGCTGCCGCGTTTTCGTAACCTCTCTGCAATTCCGGGCCTGACCCGAAATGGTAAGGAATACGCCATTCCTTATACTTATTCGGAAATGGGGTTGATCTATGATCGCAATGTATTTCCGAGCCCACCTGATTCGTTTTCATTAATGTGGGATAAACGCTATCAAGGGCGGGTTTTAATGTATGCGGGAAGCGATCAAAATTTTTCACTCGCTGCGTTGGTGCTGGGTATAAAGAATCCATTTCAGATACCCGATGCTGATTTCAAACGTGTTGCCCGCCATATTACTGCGCTTCGCAGAAATGTCCTGACCTACTATGAAAAACCGGAAGATGCGAGCACGCTGTTCATGCAAAACAAAATAGCACTGCTGTTTGCAAACTATGGTTCTCAGCAGGTAACCCTGTTGCAAAATGCCGACGCAGATATCGGTTATGTCATTCCACAAGAAGGCGCATTAGCGTGGCTGGATTGCTGGTCGATTACACGTTTTGCTGAAAATAGAACCCTGGCTGAAGCATGGATAAATTTTACTCTGGAAGCACCGGTAAGCCGTGCATTAACCCTGCGGCAAGGTTTGCCCAATACCCTGGAGGATTCACCTGTCTTGCATAAAACCGACAAAATTATCTGGTTGCAGCAGGTGGAAAATATTTCCAGGCGCAAATCAATGTGGGACAAAATAATTTCCGGTGAAGTGCCGGATGAATTATAGCTATGATTCAATCATCCCTGAAACAGGATGAGCACATCAAATTTGGCATCGGCATCAAGCTGGGTATATTGCTTGCTGTATTTGGTATTTTTGCCAGCGGCTTAACCGGCTACTACACCTTCAATACTACTCGCGATATCCTGTCCAAAAAAGCGACGCAGAGTATGATTGCAACGACGCAGGTGCTAGGGCAGAGGTTCTCAATAATGGGGCAAAAAGTGGCGGACGATGCCCGTTTTTTTGCTCAGACAAGCCTGGTTCAGAAAGCTGCTGACATCGAGCAGGGTGCAGAATTATTTAGAAAGACACTGGCGGATGAGTTCAGAAGCCTGCTCTCGGTGCGTCCTGAATATTTCCAGGTCCGGCTCATCAGTGCAAAGCAATATGGTATTGAGCTTGTGCGGGTAGATCGTGATGGCAAAAATCTTGCCATTATAGAGGGCAGGGATTTGCAGGAAAAACAACATTACCCCTATGTCTACGAAACACTGAAACTGGAAAAAGGACAAGCTTATTTTTCCAGGATTTTCATTAACCGTGAAAAAGGAGCACATGCAGGTTACGATCAGCCCACGCTGCAAGTAGCAACACCCGTAGTCAGAAGCGATGGAGTCGCCATTGGAGTGATTGTCATTAATGTGGAGTTAAATAGCATGTTTAGCATACTCAAATCTGACCTGGCAGATGAGTATCGACTATATCTAACTAATCAGGACGGTGATTATCTCATTCATCCCAACAAATCCAGGACTTTTGGCTTTGATTTTGGCCGCAAGTTTCTGCTTCAGGAAAACTTTAAATCCACCGCTAAAATCATTAACAAAGAGTCTGAAACGGTAGCTTTTCAGGGTGTTGATGTCGAAATAAACAAAAAAGTAATCGGTGGTTTTACCCAAATACTCTTCGGTGAAGCAAAGGATAATCGTTTTGTTATTTTTGGCCTGACTGCCCCGCTTAATTTTGTGCTGGCTGAAACCGATGCTCTGTATAGAAATGGCAGCCTTATCGTCGTAGCTTTTAGCATTTTTGCTATTATTCTGTCTGCATTATTAGCCAAAATTTTTGTCCGCCCGCTTAAGCAATTAGTGGCTTCAGTGCAACTGTTTTCTGATAAGCAGCAGCTGACCCCTGTGGTCGTAAAAAGCAAAGATGAGCTTGGCATGCTGGCCCGTAGTATCGGCAAAATGCAGGTGCATATTCTGATTCAACTGAATAATCTCAATGAACAAAACAAACTATTGAATCAGGAAGTTGCCGAACGGGAGCAAATCGAGCGTTATGAAAAATTTCGCAGTTACGTTTTAGAGTTACTTGCCAAAAATGAGCCACTAGCTGGCATTCTTCAAGCTATTGTTAAAGGCGTAGAACAACTCAAGCCTGAAATGCTTTGCAGCATTTTACTGCTGGATAAAGCGGGCAAGCACCTTGGTGAAGGAGTAGCCCCCAGCCTGCCTGATTTTTATAATGCTGAAATTGATGGGATTGAAATTGGCATGGGTGTCGGCTCCTGTGGTACGGCTGCCTTTACCAGGCAGCGTGTCATTGTCGAAAACATCCAGACGCATTCTTACTGGTCCTCCTTCAAAACACTGGCAGCGCGAGCGGGCCTGGGTTCATCTTGGTCACAGCCTATTTTTTCTTCTTCAGGGCAAATACTGGGTACCTTTGCCATCTATCATCACGAAATCAGCACCCCTGGCGATTCTGATATAGATATCATTGAACAAGCTGCCCGACTCGCCAGTATCGCCATTGAACACAAGCAGGTGGAAGGTGAGATCAAGAAACTGGCTTTTTACGATCCACTCACCCACCTGCCCAATCGACGTCTATTGTTAGACCGATTCGAACAGGCTGCCGCAGCTATGGCGCATAGTGGTAAGGGATCAGCACTGCTGTTTATAGATCTGGATAAATTTAAAGCCCTAAATGACTCATTGGGGCATGATATGGGTGACCGGCTATTGCGACAGGTCGCCCGTCGTTTGAGTGACTGTGTCCGTGAAAGTGACACCGTAGCAAGGCTCAGCGGTGATGAGTTTGTTATTATACTGCAAAATTTGGGCGATGAAGCTATCGTCACCGCTACCCAGACAGAAATCATTGGCACCAAAATATTGGCCTCTCTCAGTCAGTCATATCAGCTTTCTTCGCACAGTTATAATATTTACCCCAGTATAGGTGCTATATTATTCGATGGCACTGATCGAGACGCAAATAAGCTGTTGAAGCAGGCTGATATGGCAATGTACCAGGCAAAGAAAGCCGGCGGCAAGGCACTGTATTTTTTTGATCCCGAGATGCAGAAAACCATCATGGATCGTGTTCATCTGGAAGCGGAACTGCTGCAGGCTATTACAAAGAAAGAGCAGTTTCAACTTTATTACCAGGCGCAGGTAGACTCATTTGGCCGGGTGATCGGCGCCGAAGCATTAATTCGCTGGATTTCACCTGAGCGTGGTATCGTTTCTCCTGTCGAATTCATCCCAATTGCCGAAGAATCGGGCCTGATTTTACCTCTGGGTCAATGGGTAATGGCCAATGCCTGTGAGCAGCTGGCCAGCTGGGCGCAACAACCGGAAACAGCCTGCCTGACCCTGGCGATTAATCTCAGCGCAAGACAAATAAGAATGCCTAACTTTGTCGATGAGGTGCTGGCATTGATTGACAGCTCGGGAGTTGACCCCACGAAACTCAAGCTGGAGATTACAGAGAGCATATTGTTGGAAAATTTGGAGGACATTATCGAAAAAATGACCAGACTGAAGGACAGGGGTTTCAATTTCTCGATAGATGATTTTGGTACCGGCTACTCATCATTGCAATATCTAAAACGTTTACCGCTCGATCAACTCAAAATCGATCAGTCATTTGTGCGTGATCTTGCTGTACGATAGTAACGATAGAGCTATTATTCGCACCATAATTGCTATGGCAAAAAGCCTGAAGCTGGATGTTATTGCCGAAGGTGTTGAAACAGAAGAGCAATTGAGACGTCTCAAAAATAAAGGTTGCAAACAGTTTCAAGGCTATCTGTTCGGCAAGCCAGTCCCTATAAATGAATTCAACGCTACTCTAAAACAATTTGCTGTTTGTTAATTATTGCTTGCATGTTTCGGTGATGGACACCTTAAGCGGTGTCAACCAGTTCACAAGATAAAATGACGTCTAACGTCGCCCTTAAAAAGGGACTCTGTACTAAAGCTTAGAATTATCGGAATCACGGTCTCGCATCGGATATAATTAGAACTTCTTAACCCAGAAATTTATTTGACTGTTAGATTTAATTTATGAACGCGAATATTGAAACCATAATTAGTGATGTAAGTAGTTATATGTCCAGTGTTGGCCATGCTGCTCGTGAGGCATCCAGAGCTATAGGTAAAGCGACAACTAGCCAGAAAAATCAGGCACTTGAGGCAATTGCTGAGCAAATTTCTGCGCAGACAACTAGTCTAAAAAAGGCTAACAAACTCGATCTGGCAGCAGGTGCGGAAAAAGGCCTTGATGCTGCTTTGCTCGATCGCCTTGAGCTAACCGATGAACGCATAACTTCGATGGCAGAAGGTTTGCGCCAGATAGCGACACTACCAGACCCTGTCGGGGTTATTACTAATCTGGCTTATCGCCCTTCAGGGATACAGGTTGGGCAGATGCGAGTGCCTTTGGGGGTTATCGGTATTATCTATGAATCACGTCCCAATGTAACTGCGGATGCTGCCGGGCTTTGTCTTAAATCGGGTAATGCGGTGATATTACGCGGTGGTTCTGAAGCCATCCATTCCAATCAGGCGATTGCGGCATGTATCAAACACGGGCTTGAGGTTGCCGGACTGCCGGCGGATGTGGTGCAGGTAATTGAAACCACCGACCGTGCCGCAGTAGGCGAGTTATTGCGTTTAAAAGATGATGTTGATGTCATTATTCCTCGTGGTGGTAAAAGCCTGATTGAGCGCATCACTAAAGAGTCTGAAGTGCCGGTGATCAAACATCTTGATGGTATTTGCCATGTTTATATTGATGAAAACGCCGATAAAGAAAAAGCGCTGAGGGTGGCGTTTAATTCTAAAACACAGCGTTATGGCACATGCAACACCATGGAAACCTTGCTTGTCGCGGAATCTATAGCCTCTGATGTTTTGCCAGAATTAGCAAAAATGTATGTCGATGCCGGCGTAGAGTTACGCGCTTGCGAAAAGTCACAGCCGCTATTAAAAGACAATAATATCGATGCGATAGCAGCAGTTGAAGAAGACTGGTCAACAGAATATCTGGCACCGATTTTATCCATCAAAATTGTTGATAATATTGATGCCGCAATTAGCCATATTAACAAGTATAGTTCCCAGCACACCGAATCCATTGTTACCGAGAATTACACCAGATCACGTCAGTTCATGCGTGAAGTTGACTCAAGCTCGGTGATGGTAAATGCTTCAACACGGTTTGCTGATGGATTTGAATATGGTTTAGGCGCTGAAATAGGTATTAGTACCGATAAATTACACGCACGCGGTCCGGTTGGTCTGGAAGGTTTAACCAGTCAGAAATATATTGTGCTGGGTGATGGACATACAAGACAGTGAAAAATGAATAACGAAAAATGTACTGTTCAGTCACTACTGTCCCACAAATATTAGAGGCATGGATTGCGTGTCACCGTCAAAGACCGTATTCCGCAAGGATGCGGAGTTCGAGCCCCCATGGATGGGTCTACGGCGTGTCTTTGGCGGTGACACGCAATTCATGTCTCGGTGCCAGTGTCTGCGCCTGAAACCATTGTTTACAACCGGCATCAACCGGAGGTGCCTTGCTGAGACCGTCAGCCGCATGGCAGGTTTTTTGCTCCTGCAAAACCTGCACTTCCACCATCCGTGGTGGTCGGATGAGGATGTCGAGCCCCCATGGAAGGGTTCACGGCGTGTCTCAGTAAGGCACCTCCGGTTCATGCCTCTAGATATTAATTGCAGGACAGTAGTGACTGTACAGTGCATTTTTTACTTTTCACAATTTTTACCATGATCGGTATTTTTGGCGGCACATTTGATCCGGTTCACTATGGGCACATCAAACCTGCGCTTAGTATAAAAAAGGCGCTTAATTTAACCCAGATACGTTTTATCCCTAATCGTATTCCGCCGCACCGGGAGTTGCCCTGGCTGAATGTCGAGCAGCGCTTGTCTTTATTAAAAATTGCACTAAAAGGTTACCCTGATGTGGTGATTGATGAGCGTGAATTAAATCGTGATGGTCCGTCATTTATGGTTGATACCCTGACGTCATTGCGTAGTGATTTCCCTGGTGAAGATTTGTGTCTAATCATTGGTATGGATGCCTTTATAGGCATCACAACATGGTTTCAATGGCGCTCATTGTTTGAGTTGTGTCATCTGGTGGTGACAACGCGCCCTGGATTTTACGAAAACGCCATTGTAAATCGAATGAGTGCAGAGGATTACCAGTTCCTGTCGTCGAGGATGGTTGCAGATGCGGATGCATTAAGACCGCGAGAAACGGGTAAAATCCTGTTAAAATCAGTTCCACAACTGGATATTTCTTCTACAAAAATCAGGGAAAAATTGTTAAAAGGTGAGGATGTCAGTGAATGGATGCCAGAAGGTGTAGTCAGAAAATTAAGAGGTTTAAAGTAACATGACGATTAACAGCGCAACAATGAGCAGCATGACAGTTGATGAACTAAAAAAGCTTGCAATCAATGCCCTTGAGGATCTGAAAGCTGAAGATATTACGGTGCTGGATGTGAAAGGTAAAACAACAGTTACCGACTGGATTATTATCGCTACCGGTTCATCAAGTCGGCATGTTAAATCAATTGCAAATAACGTTATTGTCGAAGCAAAAAAAGCTAACAGACCGCCACTTGGTGCCGAAGGTGAGGATGAAGGTGAGTGGGTTCTGGTGGATCTGGGTGATGTTATTGTGCATGTTATGCAAAAGCAGGTCCGCGAATTTTATGACCTGGAAAGCTTATGGTCTGTTGATACGGTAGCGCGGCGTAGGGAACAGGATGTTAGTTAGTATAGTTCCGATCAAGTCATGAACACCTGTCTTATGCCTGGGATGACCAGCTTCCTGGTAGCGCTGCAGAGGCATATACCGCGATGCACAAATCTTCGCAAAACTAGCGCAGAGGAAACAGGCTGACATAGTGAAAATAAACCTTATTGCTATTGGACATAAAATGCCTCACTGGGTGGATATTGCGAGTAATGATTTTATAAAACGCCTGCCTGCAGAAATAAAAATCAACTCAATTTTATTGCCCCTGATAAAACGCGGGAAAAATCCTGATATTCCTCGAATTATTCGTGATGAAAGTCGAAAACTGCTTATCGCAGTGCCAAAAGATTCATTGCTGGTGGTATTGGATGTGTTGGGCAAGCCGGTGACTACAATGAATTTTTCTTCCATGTTAGATACATGGATGCAGCAGGGGCAGGATATCTCAATCGTCATCGGTGGACCGGATGGTGTATCCAATGAGCTGTTATCACAAGCCAGGCAAAAAATATCACTTTCAACGTTAACTTTTCCTCATCCGCTGGTACGTGTTATTTTGCTCGAGCAGATTTACCGTGCATGGAGTATTTTAAATAACCACCCTTATCACCGGGCCTGATTAAAGCTAACAAATGAATGAGCCTGCTCAAATTATTCTTGCATCTGCATCACCAAGGCGACGTGAATTACTGTCGCAGATTGGTGTCAGAGTAATGGTGCAAGCAGTTGATATCGATGAGACACAAAAACATAATGAGCCAGTAATGGCTTATGTGCAACGTCTGGCTATGGAAAAAGCGCAACGTGGTTTTGATACCATAAGAAACGACAATAAATTACCGGTGCTTGGCTCCGATACCATTGTTGAGATTGACGGTTTGATTTTAGGTAAACCGGAAAATAGGCAGCAGGCAAAAAAAATGCTGCAACAACTTTCAGCGCAAAAACATACAGTACACACTTCAGTAGCTATAGTTACTGAAGGGAAAAGTCTAATTGATACCAGTAGCACCCAGGTTTTATTTAAAACACTGAAAGATCAGGAAATTGATCTTTATCTGGCGACTGGTGAAGCAGATGACAAAGCAGGCTCTTACGCCATACAGGGTATAGCTGCCCAGTTTATAAAGAACATAAATGGCAGTTTTTCAGGTGTCATGGGTTTGCCATTATTTGAAACTGCAGAGTTGCTTAAGCAATGTGGGATTTCGCCATTGGACCAGGCCCCGGGTTAATTTCCTGTGCCAACAATGCTATGTCGGAATAATATTATAAAAGAAGAAATACTATGAGTAAGGAAATTTTAATAAACGTTACTCCGCAGGAAATACGTGTGGCGATTCTTGAGAATGGAATGCTTTACGATTTATATATTGAACGGCGAAGAAGCCGTGACCTGGTTGGAAATGTTTATAAAGGAAAAGTTGTACGAGTGCTGCCGGGTATGGAGGCAGCCTTTGTTGATATTGGTCTCGAAAAAGCTGCGTTTTTACACGTTTCAGATGTTGCGCAAAAAAAAATCAAAAAAAATGGCGACACTACGCATATTGGGCAGGTCTTAAGAGAAGGGCAGGAGATACTGGTGCAGGTGCTGAAAGAGCAGCTCGGCACCAAGGGCGCAAGGTTAACAACAAATATAACAATACCATCACGTTATCTGGTGTTTATGCCTAATGCGGACAATATCGGCGTGTCCTCTCGTATTGAAAATGAGGAAGAACGTGAAAGATTGAAAAATGATTTAATCGAACAGGAGCACCGGATTGAAGATGCCGGATATATACTGCGAACAGCAGCGGAAGTTGCTGATAAAGATGCGATAGCCAGTGATATAAAATACCTGAATCGATTATGGGAAAACATTAATAATTCATCGGCAATAAAAGCGGGAAATGTAATACATAAAGATCTGCCATTGTTTTTACGCGTATTGCGTGACATGGTAGATGAGGACCTTGAGGCGATACGTGTGGACTCGCGTGAAACATTTATTAGTATGCTTGAGTTTGCAGAAAAGTACGTGCCTGATGTGGCTAACTTTGTCGAACATTATCGAGGTGAACGACCGATTTTTGATTTGCATGGCGTCGAGGATGAAATTCAAAAAGGCCTGGAACGTAAAGTCCAGCTAAAATCTGGTGGTTATCTGATAATTGAGCAAACCGAAGCGTTGATAACCATAGATGTAAATACTGGTGCATTTGTTGGTAGTCGCAATTTGGAGGAAACAATTTTTAAAACGAATCTTGAGGCAGCGCAGGGAATTGCCAGGCAATTAAGGTTACGTAACCTGGGTGGCATTGTCATTCTTGACTTTATTGATATGTTAGAACAGGAGCACAAACGACAGGTAATGCGTGCGCTGGAAAAGGCGCTGGAAAAAGACCACGCGCGAACATCTATCACTGAAGTTTCCTCGTTAGGGCTGGTGGAAATGACACGTAAGCGAACACGCGAAAGTCTGGAACATGTGTTATGCGAGACTTGTCCTACCTGTGAGGGTCGAGGTACGATTAAAACGGCCGAAACCGTGTGTTATGAAATATTTAGAGAGATATTGCGTGAAGCACGACAGTTTGATGCAAAAGAATTGTTGGTGCTGGCAGGGCAGAATGTTGTTGATTTACTGGTTGATGAAGAATCGAGCAGTCTGGCTGAGTTAGAAGATTTTATAGGGATTCCTATTCGGTTTCAGGTGGAGTCATTATTTACACAGGAACAATATGATGTTGTTATCGTATGACATTATGAGTGCTTTGCACTATATGAATTGTTCCAGGATTAGAAAAAATAGTTAATAACGGTTATGCGATGGCTATTACACTTCAGAGTTTTTATTATCATTTGCCTTGCAGTGGTACTGATTTCGGCTGCGGTAACATTCAGTATCATACGTGCTGTGCTACCGTATGCAACAGAATATAAAAAAGAAATACAGCAGGAAGTCAGCCAGCAAATAGGTCTGCCTGTTGAAATCGATTCTATTGATGCAGCGATTAATGGGTTTTCACCCAGATTAAAATTAATCGGTGTGTCTGTCTTTGATGAAAAAAATAAAGTTCCCTTATTTAATTTTAAAGAAGCTTTTGTTGAGCTTGATGTTATCGCATCAATAATACGCCGTGAAGTTATTATAGATGATGTCGGCCTGGTCGGTGCTGATATTTCGATAGAAAAACTTTCCGCCAATGAGTGGATGATTCAGGGTATTAAAATCACCAGTGAAGGTTCAAGTGAACTGCCTGATCAGTTTTTGTATATGCTGCAAAATGCTGATTATTTATTGCATGACAGCAATATTTATTACCAGGACCATACCGCAGAAAAGTTAAATTTAAGTCTATTAGACGTAAATATAAATGTTGAAAATAATTTTAATAACCATGATATAAAGTTTTCAATAAATTTGCCTGAGGCATATGGCCACGATCTTGCTGTGGTTGCAAATTTACATGGAGATATAGATGCACTGACTGGAGACATTTATATCGAGGCTCATCAGGTTAAGATTGAACAATGGAATAAAAAGTTTGCTATCTCAGATGAGTATCAGGTTAACGCTATTCTCGATATTGATTTATGGGTCACGCTTGATAAAAATAACATCCAGGCATTAATAACGCAGCTTACTGCTGATAATTTCTCGATCAGGAATAAGTTAACAGATAAACGATGGAAAACAGACTATTTATCAACAAAAATCCGTTATTCCAATGACGGTGAAACAGGTAACGTAGCGGTTTCTGACTTTTATTTCGGAAATCAATTAAAACCTGCCTGGACTCAGCCCGCCACAGTTATTGCAAGTTATGATAATGAAAATTTTTATCTAAGCGCGGATTTTCTACGTGTTCAAGATGTGCAGTTAATTGCTGAGGTGTTTTTAAGCGGAAATCAATTGCCTGATTTAGACAGGCTGAAGTCATATCAAATTCAGGCGGATATATATAACCTTAATCTTCAACTGCCGAAAGAAATGTCAAAGCAACAATTAATGGAGCATCTTGATCTGGATGCGTCAGTAATTGATTTTTCAATATTTGATAGTGAAAGAAATATTAAATTGTCAGGACTTGATGCTTTATTACATTATGACAAAAAACAGGCAAATATTGACCTGGAAACGCAAGACGCAGTAGTTGAAATGAAAAGTTTGTTCAGAGAGCCATTATTTGCTGAGACTCTGCGGGGCAATTTGATAGTGGATTACCAGGACGATAAATGGCAGTTAAGTACTAATCAGTTGCAGTTGAAAAATAGTCATATCAATACGTTCTCCCGTTTAAATATTCAGTTGTTATCTGCAGAAAATATTTTTATTGATTTGCAAACGGATTTTTATGATGCCTATGGTAAATATGTAACGCATTATTTACCGGTTGGTGTAATGAAGCCAGGACTGATTGACTGGCTGGATATGGCAGTGACTGATGGTTACGTATCGGCAGGGTCCTTTATTTTACAGGGCAATTTGAATGATTTTCCGTATCGTCAACATAACGGTGTTTTTCAGGTTTTTTTCCCCGTGCAAGATTCCAAGATGCAATTCCTCAAAAACTGGCCTTTGTTAACAGAAACTTCAGCAATGGTTAAATTCCATAATCAGTCACTTTTTGTAACTAACGCAAAGGCTAAAACACAGGACACATTTTTGACTAATGGTTATGTAGAAGTTATTAATTTAACTGATCCTCATTTAACGGTAAGCGCAGAAGCGCATGGTAAAAATCGGGATGTACAGTCTTATGTGTGGAATAGTGCACTCGACAAAATACTGGGTAATACCTTGCGCTTATTTCAGTTTGCTGGTGATAGTAGTTTAAATCTAAAACTAGAGGTTCCACTTAACCGGAAAAAAGTTGATGTCGAGATTGACGGTCATATAAAATTTTCTGATTCAGAAATATATTATCCAGCTCAGGGATATGTGCTTAGTGAAGTTAATGGTGTTGTTGATTTTACCGAAGACAGTATTTCGATAGATTCAATGAAAGCTGTAATGCAAAATGAAATCGTATACATTAATGCTATTACTAAAAAGGGTGATTCAGGCCGTGAAGTGATATTCTATCTAGATGGTGTAATGCAGGCAGATTACTTACTGCAAAATTATGACTGGTTGCCAAAAGACTGGATTTCAGGTGAGTCGATGTGGAGGGTAGATATCGAAATACCCTATAAACCTGAAGATTACCTGGTTCATATAAAAGCAAACTCTCTGCTCGAAGGTGCTGTGCTCCAGCTGTCAGATCAAGTTATAAAGCGGCCTGATAGCAAACTTCGTTTTTCTGCAGAAATTGATGTACTGGAGAATAAGGGTTTACAGCTGATATCAAAGGTTACAACGGTGCCAGCAGATGGGGAGGATAGTAAAGCCAGTGATATCTTTGAGCTTTTTGCGGTGCGTGACGAAAATAATCGTTGGGATTTTAATATTGACTCAAAATTTATATCAGGTAAAGGTGGCTTTACTGAAGGTCTTGACAAAGATACGAAAATTCAACTGGAACTTGAAAATGTTGATGTTTATGCCTTGTTTGCTAGCGATAAAGATAAGAAATATAAGCCATTAAATCCAGCTGATTTTCCGCCGTTAACCTTGAAGGCAAAAAAGGTATTATGGGATGACTGGGCATTTACCAATGTAAAAGTAGAAACAAACTGGCATAAGCAGGGCATGTTAATTGATACGTTTTCATTGACTAGCGATGCAATGACTTTTAATGCGCGTGGCACCTGGTTGACATCATGGCGCGGTTTACATGAGACTGTTTTGCAGGGAACGATTACCAGTAGTAACCTGGGCAGTACCCTGGTTGGGTTGAATTTTCCGCGTAGTCTGGATCGCTGTGACTTTTTGGCGGATTTTGATTCGAACTGGCCGGCAGAACCCTATAAATTATCATGGGCTAATATGAAAGGTAATGTCTCTTTTGAAATGCATGATGGCGAAATACTTGACGTTGATCCGGGTGCGGGTGGTCGCTTACTGGGTTTATTAAATATATTTAAACTAACCAATCGACTGGCATTTGATTTTGATGACGTAACGCGTAGAGGTTTTGCTTTTGACTCGATAAAAGGCGATTTTGAATTTATTAACGGTGATGGCTCATTAAAAAACTTTGATGTTATCGCACCTGCTGCTGATATTAATATGTTTGGTAGTATTGGTTTAGTAGACCAGGACTATGGCCTGTTAATGCGTGTAAAACCGCATACAGATAGTCTGACATTCGCTGGTGGCGTACTATTAGGCGGTGTAGTTGTTGGTGCAGGACTGGCATTAATTCAGAAAGTTTTTGATCTTGGTGTTATAGGGCATAATGTTTACTCAATCACGGGCAGTTGGGATGACCCTAAAGTGGAAAAAATTATAGAGCGAAACCCCAACTATGACAGCGCAGAAGAAGATGATTTTTAATAAATTAAATAGATGCCGGCTGATTTCGGCACAGCGCAAGGATTGTTCCTGCAATCCTATTGTATTTCCTCCATCCATGGAGGTCAGACGTGGGGAGTGCGGACGACCTACAGGGCAAGGATTGTTCCTGCAATCCTATTGCATTTCCTCCATCCATGTTGGTCAGATGCGGGAAGTGGGGAATATGCAAGGAGCAATTTTCAGCAAATGCAAGGAGCAATTTTCCGCCATGGTCATAAGGCGGTCAGGATTCAGCCTGGCAGCAAGCCTTATTGTTGTACTGTTTTTATTTATGACACCACTAAATGCTGAAGTGTTAGTTAATAATATTGGAAAAAATGATAAAGTTGTAGTTAGCGTGTTGTGGGAACAGCAGGATTCATTAAAACCGGCTGCATTTGATCAACTGCAGTCTGCTCAGCCAGTGGCAAAGCAAACAGCTATTAACGGACTAAAATACCGGGCGTTATATGCAGAACAATGGGAAATGGCACGAAGTGGCGAGTCTATTCTGTCAATACCTGTATTAAAGCAGATAATTAATGCCTGGTTAGGTGACCGGCAGAAAAAAATAGAAATACAATACCCGGGTGGAGAGGAAGGCGAGTTCTGGGTGCATGAGTTGACTGACTGGCTGGTATCGTTGGGTATTCCGTCTGGACACATAGTAATTGTTCCTGGTAGTGGCGCGGATGATGTGATTAATCTGGCATTAATAAAATAAGTGTAGTGAACACTACGTTACACTAGAGGCAGGGCTTCGTATAAAGCTCTCAATTTATAAATAATTGTTATAAATGCGAACAGGAGAATGTGGTGAGTAAAGTTGCAGCGATACAGATGGCATCAGGACCGAATGTAAAAGCTAATTTGGCTGAAGCTGAAAAGTTAATAAAAATTGCTGTGCAGCAGGAAGCCGAGCTTGTCGTGTTACCAGAAAATTTTGCCATCATGGGCCTGGATGAAACAGACAAGGTGAAAATCGCGGAAGATATAGGCTCCGGGTTATTACAGGACTATCTAAAAGAGCAGGCAAGGAAAAATAATATCTGGCTGGTTGGTGGAACTATTCCGATACGCTCGCGTGAATCAGGCAAAGTATTTGCAGCCTGTTTATTATTCAACCCGCAGGGTGAACTGGTGACACGCTACGATAAAATTCATTTGTTTGATGTCATGATTGAAGCCAGTGATGAAAGTTATACAGAATCAGAAACCATTACTCCGGGTGATAAGATTATAGTGGTTGATACACCATTTGGTCGGCTGGGGCTTGCAGTGTGTTACGATCTTCGTTTTCCCGAATTATTTCGTGCAATGACTGATCTGGGCATGGAAATATGTGCTTTACCATCCGCATTTACCAGCCTGACGGGAAGGGTTCATTGGGAATCACTTTTGCGTTCACGTGCTATTGAGAACCTTTCGTACGTGGTTGCGGCTGACCAGGGGGGATATCATGTTGGTGGCCGTGAAACATATGGTGACAGTATGATAGTTGACCCATGGGGCAGGGTATTAAACCGTCTGCCACATGGCACAGGTGTGGTTGTGGCTGATGTAGATGTTACAAAGTTAGAACACACCAGAAAAATGTTTCCAGCGCTAAATCATAAACGATTTAAGTGCTCCTTTAATTCAATGAACTGACCTTGTCTTTAGGGTATCCTTACTAAGTCGTGGAAAAGCGTTCTGGATCTATTGTTGTTTTATTCAGTGTTATTAGAGATGCAACTTATTGACAGTAACTGCCGAGTATAACAATGGATTTTCAAAATATCATTTTTGAACTTGTTTTAATATTTGCTGGTTCAGCACTTTTCGCCACTGTATTTCTATACCTTAAACAACCTGTCATACTCGCCTATATTGGTCTTGGTATTGCTGCTGGCCCCTGGGGACTGGAGCTTATTAAACAACCTGATCATATAGAAGAGCTTTCTCATGTAGGCGTGATACTGCTTTTGTATCTTCTCGGCATCAACTTAAAACCTGATCGTCTATATCATCTTTTCAGTAAGACAGCTATGGTCACGCTGCTTACCAGCCTGGTGTTCTTTACTGTTTTTTCATTATCCACATTAGCATTCGGTTTTGAATTAGTAGAAAGTATAATAGTTGGTGCAGCACTCATGTTTTCCAGCACCATCATCAGTCTGAAACTAATACCTACTACAGCATTACATCATCGACATACGGGTGAGATGATGACCAGTGTATTGTTGCTGCAGGATGTTATTGCGATTATTTTAATCGTGGTCTTAACTGGTGGTCAGGGTGATAATGTAAGTTTCACCGTAGTTATGTTATTTGTAAAGTTGCTGCTGCTTACCATCGTCGCGTTTGCTATCGTTAAATATATTGTCAATAACCTTTTTTTACGTTTCGATACTATTCAGGAATATATTTTTTTACTTGCATTGGGCTGGGGTCTACTTGGTGCAGGTGTGGCACAGTTTATTGGTTTGTCCTATGAAATGGGTGCTTTTATTGCTGGTGTTGCATTTGCCTCATCCCCGGCATCACAGGTGATAGCAGAATATTTGAAACCACTTCGTGATTTTTTTCTGATTCTTTTTTTCTTTTCAATCGGCGCACAGTTTAATATTCTTGTGACACAGCATGTGCTGTTGGCCGGTTTTGTTATTGCGTTTTTAATAATGATTGTTAAACCGTTTGCTTTTAAGCTGGGCTTTCAGTTAATAGGAGAGAGTAAGGGTTTTTCAACTGAGCTTGGTGTCAGGTTAGGTCAGGGCAGTGAGTTTTCATTGCTGGTTGCTTACAGTGCGTTAGCCAGTGGTATTATTGATATGCGCACTTCCTATTTAATACAAATGGTTGTTATCATTACTTTTGTTTTGTCGACCTACTGGGTGGTGTTTCGATATAGAACACCTATTTCTAATACTGAAAAAAACCGCATGGATTAAAAAAGTTTAGTTTCAGTTGTACAGTTATCAGTAGGCAGTCTTCAGTTTCGAATTTGAAATTCTAATTCACTGCTCTTTTCCGTCTTCCAGTTCACGAAGGTATTTAAATAATTTACGTGAAGCGGCAGGTGCTTTATTTTGTTGTTTTTCCTGATGTGCCGCACGGATTAATTGATTGATATGCTGCCGGTCAATTTCAGGGTAACGTGAAATGACTTCATTGAGCGTTGATTTGTCATTATCAATTAAACTGTCTCGCCATTTTTCCAGTCGTTTAAAATGTGCAGTATTGGTATCATGACGATGCTGTATTTTTCTTAGCTGACTTTCTATGGATTCACTATCAATAGCGCGTAATAATTTTCCTATATATAAACGCTGTCTTTTTAGTCCGCTGCGAGATTTTATTTTTAACGCTGTGTTTACAGCGATTTCGAGTTCATCTGGCAACTGTAGTGAACTTATATCATCATGTGATAATTTTAATATTTCTTCACCGACGTCAATTAGATGATGGCTTTCACGTTTTAATTGTGATTTACTCGGACCATCATATAGCGTTTCTTTATCCGTTTTTTCATTGCTGTCGTTGTAGTTAGAAGTCATTATTGTCATCTGTTTGTAGGTCAGTTAACGCTACTTCATTATTAAAGCTAACGCTTTCCAGCTGCATTCGTGAGTGTATTTTACCGTCGCGATAGTTTTCTACAATAACAGGTATATTATGTAGTGCAGGTATTAACCAGATGTGTAACTGCCTGTTTTTATGCGGGTCTGTGCGAACTAGCTGTATCATTTTATATTCTTTGTCGGCAAAAATTATTTTTTTGCTTGATGTTAAAAGAAAGTTATAACTGTCAATTTCACCTTTGAGTATTGCCCAGTATGGATACTCTTTTATGTTTTCACTGGCGTCAATCATTAATGGAATCTGGAAGGAAAGGACGTCCCAGATTTCTGTGTTGGTTTGTAGTTCTATTTCTTTGCTTCTGACAACACCGGTTATTTTTCCGCTGGGCATTTTTTTATCTGTATTCCACAGTATGTTGATGTCTTCATCCCGGTTTTTTTCTCTACCGGTTTGTCTGTAGCTGTGTTTTGTAAGTAACAAATTATCACCTGTTTCATCAACGTGACTAACAACAGACACAGAGTCACTGGCAAACATATTAGCCATGCCAAACAGGTTTGTATTCTGGGTGAATTTATAACCTTTGTCGGTATAAGCTAACTGGTAGTGTGCTTCAGCCAGTTTGATACCGTATTTTTGAACGGCGTACTGAGCGTTAAATTCAGGCAATTGATGCCCGGCAAAAAGGTTGTAGCTGAATAGCATGGTAACAAATATAACAACAAGCTTTAAGCTGTGAATGTTCGCTTGTGATGATATTTGTAATGGTTTTGTTTTTAGATTGGTTGGCATAATTATTTTGCTTAAAATTGTTTATGTGGCTGGAATAATGCTGTTTATTGCTTTCTGATTAATTTGTTATTTTTCCAGAGCAGGGGTTTTGTTAAGACCTGATTATCATATAACAGCTGGTTGTTTTCAAAGCGCATTCGCTTCGATATGTGCAGTTTTATTGCTACAGGATAAATTTTATGTTCTTCAATTAAAACGCGCGCAGCTAAAGTCTCAGCCGTATCCGAAGCAAGAACCGGAATCTCTGCCTGTATGACAATGGGACCGCTATCGAGTTCCTGGCTGACATAATGCACACTGGCGCCGTGTACCGTGTCGTTATTGTCTATCACCTGTTGATGAGTGTTAAGCCCCTTGTATTTAGGCAGTAATGAAGGATGGATATTGATCAGGCGGTGTTGATAATGATTGATGAAAGGTTTGCTGAATATGCGCATGAAACCAGCCAGTACCACCAGATCAGCTCCGGCTGTATCGATGACCTGTATCATTGCCTGGTCAAAGGTTTCTCGTGAGGGATATGACTTATGCTCAATCACATGCGTTGTGATGTTTTCTTTAGCTGCACGATCGAGCCCGGTAGCAGAAACCTTGTTGCTGATAACGGCTTTTATTTCTGCATCAAGCTGCTTATCATTAATCGCATCAATAATGGCCTGCAGGTTACTGCCAGTGCCAGAGATAAGTACAACAAGAGACGCTTTTGCCACCATTAAATTATCACGTTGAAAGCACGCTGGTCTGTGGATCAGGGTTTGAAAATAACCTGTTCTTTATCGGCTGAGCGAATAACATCCGTTTCTACATGGCCCAGGCACCACGCATTTTCACCGTTTTGATTCAGTGTTGATATGATGTTATCCGCATCGTCGGTATCGACCATTAATACCATGCCCACGCCACAGTTGAAAGTACGAAACATTTCGCTGTTTTCTACATTACCATTTTGCTGCAACCACTGGAAAATCGCCGGTAGTTGCCAGTTGTGTGTGTCGATAACCGCCTGTGCATTTTCAGGTAAAACACGAGGAATGTTCTCCAGTAAACCACCACCGGTGATATGTGCCATGGCGTGGATATCATATTCTGGCAGCAAAGCATGGATGGCTTTGACATAGATCCGGGTGGGGGCAAGCAGAGCATCAGCTAAGGATTGATTTTGTGTGCCGAATGTGGCGTTGATGTCGGCACCACTTACTTCGATTATTTTGCGTACCAGTGAATAACCATTGGAATGCGGGCCGCTTGAGCCAATGGCTATCATGGCGTCGCCAGATTTAACTTTTGAGCCGTCAATGATCTTTTGTTTTTCAACTACACCAACGCAAAAGCCGGCAAGGTCATAATCACCTTTGGCGTACATGCCTGGCATTTCTGCGGTTTCGCCACCGATTAAAGCGGCATTGGACTGGCGACAACCTTCGGCAATTCCTGCAACAACACTGGCAGCAATTTCGGTATTTAATTCACCGGTGGCGTAATAATCCAGGAAATACAGGGGTTCTGCGCCAAGCACCAGAATATCATTAACACACATCGCGACCAGGTCAATGCCGATGCTATCGTGTTTGTTTAAATCAATCGCCAGCTTGAGCTTGGTGCCGACGCCATCAGTGCCGGACACCAGCACCGGTTGTTTATAATTTTCAGGTAATTCAAATAAACCGCCAAATCCGCCAAGACTGCCCAAAACACCAGGGCGATTAGTGCTGGCAACACTGGCTTTTATTTTTTCGACAAATGCATTGCCGGCATCTATATTAACGCCGGCATCACGGTAACTTAAGGATTTTGATTGCTTGCTTGACATCGAATTTAAGGGCTATTCAGACCGGTGTGGCAGTGTGATAAAAAGATGTGGTATTGTACACTCTCTGTAGTGTGGTGTATAAAACAATTTAATACACCACGCTGGCTTTTATTTGCACAAATTTGTCATAATCACATGCTCTTATATATTGAATTTTAAAACGAAAAGATGCATTTTCGTTGCTTTGTCATTTATTTTGCTTTTTGTTTTAAAACCGGCCATGGCTGCTCATGCTACTAAACTTTATCAGGTCGATATTCTGGTGGTCGATGAGTCAGTCAGTGTGCGCCGGGCCGCCTTTAAGCAGGGTCTGGATGAGGTCTTTATTCGACTCTCCGGCGATAGCATCATCATGGACAAGTTAAAGCGCCCCGCAGCCGCAACCTATGTTAAACAATATAGTTACGACCCGGTAGAGAAGCCAATAACTAACCAGCAGGGTGTACTGCTAACACATCGCTTAAAAATGCAATATAACGGCAGCCTGGTGGGGAAATATTTGCAGCAGAATGGTTTTCCAGTATGGGGCGAGCATCGACCTGAGCTGGTTGTCTGGTTGGCAATTAGAGACGGCAAAAATGAATATGTGCTGAAACAAAACGACCAGTCATTATTAAAAGCGACAGTAGACGAAGCACTGGTTCGTCGTGGTGTGCCCGGACATTGGCCTTTATATGACAACAAAGACAAAAAAATTCTACGCATTGCCGATATCCGCGGCGGTTTTAAAGAACCGGTCACGTTAGCATCTAAACGTTATTCCAGAGGACCGGCCCTGGCCGGCAGCCTGATCTGGGGTGGCAAGCAATGGCAAAGCAGCTGGAGCCTGTTTATGCCCAATAATGATTCCCAGTGGGAAAACCGCCACTGGCGCCTGGTTGACGCGAATTATAACTTACTGATTAACAAGGCAATTGATAAGGCGGCCGATGCCATGGGTATTGTTTTTGCGATTCATGGATCAGCCAGTAATAAGCAACTGAAAACCATTCAACTTAATATTCAGGCGGTTGATTCAATTCAAAAGTATCGCCATATTGAACAGTATCTGACGGGTTTATATGCGGTTGAATCAGTAAAACCATTACAAATCGATGAGCAGAGTGTTGTATTTGACGTTGCACTTCGAAGTAAAGAAAGTGACTTTTTGAGGGTAATAAAAAATGATACGGAGCTATTGAAAG
>CAWDMF010000057.1:0-11575 GCA_963803185.1 uncultured Gammaproteobacteria bacterium
TCTCAAACGCCTGGCAGCAATGTCAAAGTATAATCTATATATTATTAACCCGGATCGGGTTACCACGACGAAAACAATCACTGTAAACGACCGAACCTACCCCGGGGTTTGATTGTAAATATTGGTGCGCAGCTGCTATTCTAGAGTGAAAGATAGTTTTAAGTTTTAAGTTTTAAGTTTTTCAACTCTAAACTTACAACTTAAAACTTACAACTTAATGCTTACAACTATTCCCCTACATCCCGTTACCAAATTTATCATGGTGAATTTCTGTGGATTCACGCATGGCTTTTAAAGCGACAGCATAACCAGACAAAATACCCAGTGCCCACGAAATACGTTCTCTGAAATATGCATCCGCATCTTCATCATTATCAGCTGCGTTTTCATTCAGTATTTTTTCTATATTTCGTAAAACCAGCTGTTCCGGGATATAACACAGGCGATTATTTTTATAACTGCTCATGCGTAATTCAGCAACCGGATAAGCACCGCCATCAGCAGACGACACCGTAACAATTAATGCTGGCTTATGCCCTAGTTCAAAACGGTTAAATATCAGGAAAAAATTTTTTAATCCAGCTGGCACCTGGCCATGCCATTCAGGCGAGATAATAACAAAAGCGTCACTTTCGCTCAGCTGCTGTTTAATCGGGGCCAGTCGTTGATTCCACTCATCATTATCTTCCCATAAAGTTTGATCCCATAATGGTAGCGGGTTATCGGCGAGCGCATATACCCAGGGTTCGATATCATCAAATTCGTTGCTAAGCGTCGTTTCCAGATAACGTGCAACTTTTTCACTTTGTGATGGATTACGGTGACTGCCGCTGATGATGCTTATTTTCATAATTTTTAACCTGTAAATTGTAATAACTTATTATATCCGCAAAGGTCGCGAAGAAAAGACTAAAAGAAAAATTGTCCACAGATGGTCGCACATACACACCAATATTACGCATTAGTGTTATCCCAGCACGTCAACCTAATGATAGTGAAGGAAATCATGCATCATGGTCTGTTATTGCACAGAGTGAAGGATCCTTCACTATGTGCAGGACTGACAAACCATGATTCTTTCTTTTTTTGCGTTCATTAGCGTTGACGTGCAGGGATAGACTAATGTAATAAGCACAATGATGTGTAGCAGCGACCATCTGTGGACAATTTTTCTTTTGATCTTCACACAACCAGTACCGGCTCATGCAACCTCGACAGCTGCTCTCTTAGTTCAAGAACGTGCTCTTCCCAGTATTGATTGGTATTAAACCACGGAAAAGCTAAAGGAAACGCTGAGTCATCCCAACGTCGTGCTAGCCACGCGGCATAATGCATCATACGTAAACTACGCAGTGCTTCAATTAAATTTAATTCATTTAAATCAAGGCTGGCGAACTCTTCATAACCTTCCAGTAAATCACAGAGCTGTTCGGTCATCTCCTGGCGTTCACCGGACAGTAACATCCACAAATCCTGTATTGCCGGCCCGTTACAACAGTCATCCAGATCAACAAAATGCGGGCCGTCATCGGTCCATAGAACATTACTGCGATGACAGTCACCATGCAGGCGGATACTTTGATAATGCCCGCAACGATCAAATGCAGCCTGTATTTCTTTTAGCAAATCATCAACCAATGTCTGGTAAGCCAGTTGCAAATAGTCAGGTATGAAACCATTCTCCTGCAAATAGCTGGCAGGCTCATTCCCCATTCTGTTTATCTCGATCTGGTGGCGGTGTTCAAACAATGCAGTACGCCCCACATTATGAATACGTGCGATAAATCGTCCCATCCAGTTCAGGTCATCGCGTGTCTCAAGGTCCGGCCAGCGACCACCACGTAAAGGATATAGTGAAAAACGGTAACCTGCATGCTCGAATAAAGAAACACCGTCAATTATTATTGGCGCCACCATGGGTATTTCAGATTCCAGTAATTCCAGCGCGAACTGATGCTCTTCAGCAATGGCCTGATCACTCCATCGGTTCGGGCGATAGAATTTAACAATGACGGCACCACCCTGTTCCAGCTCACAGCGGTATACGCGGTTTTCATAACTGTTTAACGCCAGCTGGCGACCACTGGTTTCATAACCTAAAGACTCGACTGCAGCCAGTATAGTCTCAGGGGTTAAATCAGTATAATCCTGCTTTAATATTTGATTTTTTGATTGTTCCTGTTCTTGTTTCATTTACGCTTACACTACTATGACTGCCATTATTGACAAAACTGCACCAGAACCCGAAATTGAGTGTTGGGCGCAGGGTTTTGAACCGCCAATTAACGAATTAACCGGGCAGGTGGTTCTCATCGAAGTAATCCAGGTCAATTGCCCCGGTTGCTTCGTTCACGCCCTACCTGAAGTGATACGCCTGCACGAAACGTATAAGGCACAAGGTTTAAAAGTATTTGCAATTGCCACTGCCTTTGAACACTTTGAGCATAATACATTGAATAACCTGCAAGGTCTTCTATCAAGTGGCGAATTACAGGGCGATCCCTTATTTCAGCTAGGCCAGGCAGGCTTTCTCGAAAATAATAAACTACCTTACTCGATCCCCTTCAGTGTTGCCATGGATAAACTGGTAAAAAATAAAGCAGCGGTTAATGAAGAAAATATCAACCAGTTCATTTTGAGCCAGATTCCTGACTTCTTTCAGGGCACATTGAGTGAAAAACAAAAACAGTCTATTTTTCAACAGGCTGAAGCCTACCTGAACACAAAAAAATATAACGCCCTCACCTTCGAGAGCTATCAATTACAGGGCACGCCATCAAGCATACTGATTGATAAAAAAGGAATTCTTAGACAGGTATCGTTCGCTGCCGTGAACAGGCTGGAAAATGACATACAGCGGTTATTAAACGAATGAACATTTATATATATTTAAACACTGCTGTCCCGTTAACTTTATAATGTCATCTCGACCAGAGGGAGAGATCTTTAACACCGGTGCACAAGATCTCTCCCTCTGGTCGAGATGACAAATATCGACTTTCATATCTTTTAAAGAAATAACCTCAATTGCGGTAAAAAAATCTTTTAGTATCTAAATCAAATAAACATTATAATTCGCCGTATTTTTTAAAATTAGACATTCATCATGATAGAAAGCATCGCAGAAAAATCCCTCTATGCCAGCCGCTGGTTACTGGCACCTATATACCTGGGCCTCAGTTTTGGCCTGCTGTTACTGGGCCTGAAATTTTTCCAGGAGATAATCCATGTACTACCTTTGGTTTTTGCGACCAAAGAAGCTGACCTGGTACTGATTATATTGAGCCTGATTGACCTGTCACTGGTTGGCGGCCTGATTGTCATGGTGATGCTCAGCGGTTATGAAAACTTTGTCTCCAACATCGATTTAGATAATGGCGATGAAAAACTGAGCTGGCTGGGAAAAATGGATGCTGGCTCCCTGAAACAAAAAGTCGCTGCTTCTATCGTTGCCATCTCATCGATCCATCTGTTACAAAAATTCATGAATGTACAGTCCATTGCTAATGACAAACTGATGTGGTTTGTCATCATTCATCTGACATTTGTTGTATCTGCTATCGGTATGGCTTATGTTGATAAAATCAATAAACATTAGATGATGCGGTATTAATATGCGCGGCATGGTACCACCGGATCCGGAATCTAAAACTTCCAACCTTGAGTATGCAGTAGTGTATGTGCCAAAACGCAGTCGCAGCCGTTTTGCCGCCAGTTGTGTAGAAATCAAGACCTGTGCTGCAGAAGCTCTGGATCAGGCTGAGCCGGATAATAAACGTTTTGCAGCACGGGTAAGTGGACCGTCTAAATCCTCAGAAGGACAATACATTTATTACCTCATTGAATGGCTGGAATAAAAAAAGTTGGCAGTTGGCAGTAATTTTATAAAATCAAGCCCCGTAAACAAAGCTTTTTTTAGTTTTGTCTGATGACTGCTAACTTTTATTAACGTAATTCATCCAGACTTTCCTGCGCTATTTCCCGAACCTCTTCACTCTCATCGGTTAATAGTTTTTCGATAAAAGGAATAATTGCACGGTCCCTGGTCAGCGAAAGATAATGACAGGCATCACCGCGAATACGTGCATCTTTGTTTGATAAATAATCAATTAAACGTGGAACAACAACTTTGAAAGCGTCTGATTCTGCCATTTCTTCTATCATCACGCCGACACCCAGTCGCACATTTATTTTCGCTTGCGGATCGGCCATTAACGCAATAACATTTTCCAGTGCCTGCGGGTATCGCTGAACCAGTTTTTTGGCATAGCCAATATTGCCTTCTGCCAGGACCTCGTCAAGGTATTCAGTCAAGCCCGCAAAATTTGCGGCACGCTCCAGCCATAATGATATCTCCTGCCTGGACCTGTTCCCCTGCAATTCAAAAGGCCCAATCTGTAACCAGGGAACACTGCGCACACCAAGCTGTCTCGCAAGCTCAGGATTTTCTTCGATATTAACAATACGTAATTCTGCAAGCTCACCGGCTTTCATCAGCTCAGTCAGCATTTGCATCATGGGTCCACAATAAGCACACTGTTTTCCCATTAACATTAAAACGCTGGCTGAACTATTCGCGGCTGCTACGGTATTTTTCTGCTTATTTGTCATATAATGAAAACATGGTGTTAAGGCAACTCTGATTAATCTCAAAAACAGAAAAAATGTATAAAAAATCGTTCTCACTTTCCATACTGTTATACCTTCTTTCTTTAACAGTTTACTCTGCCAGCGCGACAACTTCAGATAATATCGATTCAGTCATTGTGTTTGATGATAAACAGCTGGAAGAAACACTGGCTTACCCTGACTGGTTCAAACTTTCACTGGGCGACCTGAATGATGATCTCGCTGAAGCGAAAAAAGCAGGAAAAAAAGGCATCATCACCTATTTTGGCCAAAAACGCTGTGCTTATTGTGAGCAATTTTTCAAAACCAGCCTGTCAGACCTTGATATCAAAAATTACTTACAAAAGCACTTCGACCTGATTGCTTTCGACATCTGGGGCATAGACGATATAACCGACACTGACGGAACCACATACACAGAACGCGACCTGTCCATTCATTACAAAACCAACTTTACCCCATCACTGGTATTTTACAACGCTGAAGGCACCCCTGTATTTCGTTTACGTGGTTTTTATCCACCTTACAAATTTCGTGCAGCATTACAATACGTTACTGAAGAATTTTATAAAGAAGAAACTTTTTCTGATTATTTTGCCCGCGCCAACCCGGGAGAATATTTCCTGTTGGGTGGCTTAACAGAACGTGATTTTTTTCTTGAACCACCATATGACCTTATTGCATTACGTAAAAACAACAAACCGACTGCTGTTTTTTTTGAACAGGGAAACTGCCATGCCTGCGATCTGTTGCATAGTGGACCGCTATCAAATGAGTTAAGCATTCATGAAATCGAACAAATGAATGTTATCCAGCTCAACATGTGGGCAGATACCGCTGTTATAACACCGCAAGGCAAAAAAACAACCGCAAAAGAATGGGCGAAGTCACTGGATCTTTTTTATACGCCAAGTATTGTCTTTTTTGACACAAATGGAAAAGAAATCATACGCGTTGATTCAGTCACTTATTTCTATCGTTTATGGGGCGTATTGGACTATGTAAACCAGCAGGGTTATAAAACAAGCAAAGATTATCAGGAATGGCGTTTAAAACAGCGTGAAGTAAGTAAATAGGATTTTTTATTAATAATGCTTAGCAATATACAGGAAATTATTGACCATCTATTATGGAATATTAACCTTAACAAGGTAAATAAATTTCAGGCCTTCGGCATCCGGGCATTAAGAATTTTTTACGGCACATATCAGGATTTTAAAACTGGCCTGCCGTCGCTTCGTGCCATGAGCCTGGTTTATACCACCTTACTTTCAATCGTACCGCTACTCGCAGTCAGCTTTTCCGTATTAAAAGGTTTTGGCGCTCACAACGAGCTTGAACCTGCCCTGGTAAGCCTGCTGGAACCGCTGGGTGAAAAAGGCATACAAATAAGTCATAAAATTATTTCTTTTGTAGACAATATGAAAGTCGGCGTGCTGGGCTCACTGGGCCTGTTACTTCTTATATTTACCGTGTTGTCTCTGGTAAAAAAAATCGAAAGTGCTTTTAATGCCACCTGGAATATCGCCGTCACCAGAAACCTCATACAGCGCTTCAGTAATTATTTAAGTGTAATATTGATTGGACCGCTATTACTGTTTACTTCTGCCGGAATTACCGCATCATTTAACTCTTCTGGAGTTATTGATAAATTTTCATCCATAGAACCCTTTGGCACATTACTGCTATTTCTTGGCGAACTCACACCGTATATTCTCGCCACTATCTCGTTTACATTAATTTATTTACTCATCCCTAATACAAAAGTCAGGTTGAAATCAGCCGTGTATGGTGCAGTTGTTACCACTATTCTGTGGAAAATGATTGGCACACTTTTTACCGCTTTTATTGTTAACTCCACAAATTACACCGCTATTTATTCGAGTTTCGCCATCCTGGTTATTTTTATGATCTGGATATATGTTAGCTGGCTGATTATATTAACCGGCGCATCAATTTCTTACTATCATCAAAATCCCGATCGCATCAGTAATAAATCAAAAGTCATTCGTTTAAGCTGCCGTCTACGTGAAAAACTTGCCTTGACCGTAATGCAGCTGATTGGCCACAGCTTCCATAACAATGAAACACAATGGAGCATAAAAACACTCGCAAATAAAACCCGTATTTCCGAGCAGGCACTAATGATAATAATGCCTTCATTATTATCAAACAAGCTGTTAACAACAACGGGCAGATGAGCAACAGTACTATATGCCCAGTCAGCCGCTTGAACATATCACCGTTGCCATGGTTTTAAATGCTGCACGCAGTGCAGAAGAGACACATCATCTTAGCCCGGATGATGTTGAAACCACGCCGCAGGTCGAAGACACCCTGTCGGAGCTGAATAATGCCATGTCGGCAACGATAGAAAGCAAAACCTTGAAAGACCTGGTTTAAGCGCACTGCTGCTCGACAAATAGTAACTGGAGGCATAAGCGGAAGCTAAAACTATTTTGCAGAAGACTTCTCCAGCCACTCGGCCACAGTTTCAACAAGCATATCCTCATGGCCATCAAAAAAATGGTTTCCCTCTATTTTAATTTGTGTGTAGTTTTTATTACCGGCTGTTTGTTGCCGCCGCAGCGCGCAACTTAACCGAAGCAAGAATATTTTCCAGGTCTTCACTGCCATACAGATCAAGCACAGGTACGGTGATTTTTTCTAACGACTTGATACTGTTCATACGCGGGTCTTCAGCAAATGCAGCTAGTCCAATTGCCACAAAACCTTTTACCTTCTGCTCACTGGAAGAAAGGTAATAAGCCGCCATGGCTGAGCCCTGACTGTGGCCAATTAACACAATATCTTTTGCACCATGCTGTTTCAGGTATTTAATGGCCGCATCAATGCGCGGTGCAACTTCGTCATACAGCGGTGCATAATCTGTATATTCAGCATCATTAGACAATACTGGCATCTGAATAGACAGTGTGTTCCAGTTATGTTCGGTCAGGCCAACGCGTAGCGGCTGCACCACCTGCTGCCAGTCGGGGTGGATACCAGTCCCGTGCATCACGATAACAGCGCGACCTTTATCTTCTTCTGCTTCGGTATAAATGCTAAGAAAATTATTTTTTCCGTCATTAAGCCAGACCGCTTCACCATCGATAATGGCATCTACCACCTGATCAGCCCAGCGTTTCTCTTTCTCCAGGTCAGAGGCATAAAGATTAAACGAAAGCGTGAGCAGGCCTGCAATAAGCAGTTGTGTAATTAATTTCATTAATACTGACCTCATTTAAAGTGAACCTTTCAATAACCGTTGCCAGCAGGCGCATCTCTGCATTATCAAAATTCACAGACATCACCAGTTAACAAAGCAGTAATCAGACTCCAGTTATTTTGCTGATAGCTGCAGAGATATTATCATCTTTAACGACGTTATCAACAATAACAAAAGCTGTACTGCCACTGTCCGTAGTGTTCAGATACCCGGGTTCGAGCCCCCATGTCTGGTCTACAGCACGTCTTTGCTGGTGACACAGCATTCATTTCCCGGTGACAGTATATTGGATATTATTTTCGGCTATACAGTACTAGCAGCACGGGTATTGCACTCTGTTTATTTACCATAGAGTTAACATGAACCTGGTGAGCAAGAAATACTCAAATTGTTAAACACAACAGTAATTAACTTTATCTACTAGAGAAAACTTATGGGATCACTGGATTTGCCTACAAAAGAACAGGCTCTGCCCGGACGCGAAACTCGCATGCCCGTCTCTGACAAACACTTTGTCAACGGTAATGTTTTAAAGCCGCCCTTTTGTGAAAGCATGCAGCAGATTATTTTTGGTTTAGGCTGTTTCTGGGACGCAGAACGTAAATTCTGGCAGCTAGATGGTGTCTACACCACAGCATTATCTAGCAGGCCACCACCATCAAAATTGATAATACTGTTACCACCTGGGGTGTACCAGCAAAGCTTGCATTATCCGCCGCATAAAAATCGGTATTCTTATCAGAGACTAGGTATATTTGACCGTGCATATCTTCAACATTAATAACTGTAACCGTGTGCGAAACCTCATTTTGAGATAGCGTGGTCAGCCGTACTGTTTTTCGGCCTGATAATATATAATCATATACTTATATATGACTTGGTATTTTGCTGGTAAAAATGACAGAGTGATGACAGTTAAATCTATCAACAAAATATTAATAAAACTATCAGTATAAGACTCTAAGATCGATTTTAATAACAGATTCTTCTGTATATTTTATGGATATGAATATTTATAGTTAACCATTAATTTTTTACACATAAACCAATAATTACCACTATTAAGAAATAATTCGGGAAGGAGGCAACGGCCATAGATAATCCAGTACATGATGTAATCAGGTCAACCATTGCAGAAGCTGATCAATCACAAATCGGTTCCAGTACAACGACTTCCAACATGGAAAAGCTGATCTTTGCCCAGGCAATTGATTTTATTTATCACAACCAGTTCAATATCATTATCACTCTGCTATTGATGGAACTTGCGATCCTTATTGCTATGTGGCAACAGGCTAACCATAGCCTGTTAATCAGCTGGTTTTTAGCTGGCGTCACTGTACTTAGCTGGCGATATATTCTGGTTTCGAGCTATCTAAAAAAACAGGGAGAAATCGATTCACCGCAACGCTGGGCCTATTATTACGCGGCCAACTCATTGTTCAACGGCATCATATGGGGAGCCGCCACGTTTTTGTTTTTTGCCCCTGATTCGGTAACAAACCAGGTATTCCTGCTCGCTATCGCCCTTGGCATGATAGTCGGCTCATTGGTGGTGAATTCCTATTATCTACCGAGTTTTTTTTTAGTCACCACCCCAGTACTCCTGGGCACTATGAGCCGACTTTTAATTGAGGGTAATATTGAGTACCAGGGATTAACGGTGGTCACGCTAGCATTTTTTGCTTTAGGTATAAAAATAGCCCGAAACACAAATAAAGCCATGCTTGAAGCTATTCGCCTGCGTTTTGATAACCTTGATCTTATTCAACAGCTCAAAGAACAGAAAGAAGCGGCTGAGGAGGCCAATCTTGCAAAATCAAAATTCCTCGCAGCAGCAAGTCATGACCTGCGTCAACCGCTGCATGCATTGAGTCTGTTTACTGCACTACTTGATTCTGAAAACAACAAACAAAGACAACAGGAATTAATAGGCAAAATAAATCACTCACAGACAGCACTGTCGAGTTTGCTAAATACGTTACTGGACGTTTCCAAACTGGACGCGGGCATTGTGGAAACCAGCCTGTGTGATTTTGAGTTAAATACCTTGCTCGAGCATCTCATCCCTGAGTTTGAATCAGAAGGCAGGGAGAAAGGCCTGTATTTGCGATACATAGCCACAGATTCCGTGGTTCTTAGTGATCCTGCATTGCTAGAAATTATACTGCGCAATATATTAAGTAACGCCATTCGTTACACGAATGAAGGTGGCATCACCGTTCAGGTGTATAAAATAGATACCACATTACAGCAATCACAAATAAGAATCGAGATAGCCGACACAGGCATTGGTATCCCACTAGCCAAGCAACATGAAATCTTTCAGGAGTTCCATCAACTTACCAACCCGGAAAGAAATCGCGCCAAAGGCCTTGGTCTAGGCCTGGCTATAGTGCGACGAATAAGCGAACTGCTGAAACATGACGTTAAGCTGAAATCCATTACTGGTGAAGGCTCAAAATTTTTCGTCACTTTACCCGAAGGTAACCCCGAGCAGGTAATAGCAAAGATAACCGAAGATGTTTCCATCAGTCAGTATGCATTTCCAGAAACAGTTGTTCTGTTCATTGATGATGAAGCGGAAATACGCGAAGGCATGCGAGAAACACTTAATAACTGGGGTTGTAAAGCGATTGTCGCCACATCAGGTGACGATGCTGTTTTACAAATTCATACGCAGGGACTTCAACCCGAAGTTATCCTTTCCGACTATCGACTGCGGGATGGCGAAAATGGTGCTAACGCTATCCATCAGGTCTACAGTGAAATAGGCAGGAAAGTGCCCGCATTGATAATTACTGGTGATACCGCCCCTGAACGATTACGTGAAGCCATGGCCAGTGGTTATACGTTGCTCCATAAGCCATTACAACCGGCACAAATTCGTGCATTCATCCGTAATGCGGTTTTTTCACCGGGAAACGCCTAAACATCAGGTGTGTTGTTGCTTATACAGGGCGGCTATCTTTGGCTGCGGTTAGTTTAATAAGTTCTAAAAGCCCGCTCTTTTCGCTGCCAGAGCAGCCTGCGTACGATTGTTAACATTCAGTACTTTGAAGATGGCTGAAATATGCGCTTTGACTGTTGCCTCAGAAAGGTTAAGAAAGCGAGCAGCCTGCTTGTTGGATTGACCATCCAGAAGCAAACGTAAGACTTCTGTTTGCCGAGGCGTAAGTTTAATATGCGCCGATTCCTTCATACCGGTCTGGCGACTACCATTCACCAATGCAGGCGGGATATAAATCCCACCCGAAAGGACCAGTTTTATCGCACTGGTCATAATTGATGCAGTCACACTCTTTGCAACATAACCCATCGCACCAGCGTCCAGTGCCTGTTTCATATCGAGTCGACTTTCTGATGCAGTCAGTATGACAACCGGTATGGTAGGCACCTTAATCTGTATGACACGCATAGCATCAATGCCATCCATATCGGGCATCCACAGATCCATCAAGATCAATGCAAGATTTGGATCATTTTCCGCTATCTGGATTGCCTGATTCGATGTTGCAGCTTGCAGAATCCTAACATCCGGATTCATCTCGCTTAGTATGTATATCATACCCTGCCTGAAAAGAGCATGATCATCGGCGATTAGTATTTTCATTTGCGCTCATCCCGTGCCACATAATCCAATAGATTTATCAAGTATAAATCGCCTGATTGATTGATACAACTAAGCCATAAGTATTAATCCTAAAGTAGCGTATC
>CAWDMF010000058.1:0-30407 GCA_963803185.1 uncultured Gammaproteobacteria bacterium
TAATCCGTTGCGAGATTAAATAGTCGAACCCGGCAAACAGAATAAATAAAAAGATTATCCAGGCAACAACGGTCATCGTTGTTCCTGCACGTGAAATAAAATCGCCTTGTTTGCCCTTTTCCTGCATTATTAATTGATAGACCCGGTATTAATCTTCTAGTTCGATTTTTATAATAGTACCGTTTCCGGTTATTTCAATTTCATATTCCTTGCCGTTAATTAATTGACCTTCAAGCTCATAAATAACGATATCGTTTTTAACTTCCTTTTCAGCTTCTGTTAGTGATATGCCGGGCAGGGTATTTTGCACAATAGTGATAATGTTTGCGGGTACCTCGGATAAAGCTATTTCAATATCATTATCTGTGTCAGAGCATGCACTTAACATCAATGTTGCTAGCATTGCGATGGCAGATGTTTTTAAGTAATTCTTCATATTGTTTCCTGTTTTTTCCTGGTAATCATTCTGATCTAAATATTAAGGCTGCGACCCCCGTCAACAGCAATTATCTGGCCGGTGATGTAATCGGCATCTTTGATTAAAAAAAGAATGGTTCTGGCTATATCTATGGGCTGCCCCGGTTTTTTTAAAGCAGTGCGTTCTAAAATAAGGTTTTTGGTCTGTTCCGGCATGTCGCCATTTGCTCCATCACTGGCAGGCCATAATATCGCGCCGGGTGCAACACCATTCACCCTGATCTCGGGACCTAGCTCTTTTGCAAGGGACAGGGTGAGCATAGCAAGACCTGCTTTGGCGGCGCAGTACACGGTATGGTCTTTCATTGGGCGTTGGCCATGAATATCAATCATATTGATAATATTGCCCTGCGTCTTCTTCAGGTGGGGCGCTGCCGCCTGGGCAAGAAATAAGGGGGCTTTCATATTACTGTTGACCAGGTTGTTCCAGTCATCCAGTGTAATGCTGCCGACGGGCGTGGGGTAAAAGCTTGATGCGTTATTGACTAAAACATCAAGGCGATTCCAGCATAAATAGGCCTGTTCAATCAGGCTGTTATAAATGGTTTCATTATCCAGGTCGGCCTGAATTACTTTTGCAGAATCAGCTCGTATATTATTCAGTTGTTCAGCCAGCTCATCGGCAGACTGTCGCGATGAGCGGCAATGAATCACTGTGTTATATCCGGCCTGGTGCAACAAACGGACTGTCTCCGCGCCTATGCGTTTTGCGCCGCCTGTGACCAGCACGCATTTTGCTTCGTTGCTTATTGTCTGAGTGTTATTTGCGTTAGAATTATCCATTGTTATACGATATCAGTTTTGGCAAAGTTGCCGGCACCCCTATAGTCTCACATATTATGATACGGTTGAACCATTGTTAAATAACAGTACTGAAGTCCTGGCAGAGCCTGACGAAGAGGCTAAACAGCAAAGTTTATTGCTTAAGCAGAGCATCAAAGCTGCATGTGATAAGGCTGATGGCTGGATCCGGTTTTCCGAATATATGAATATTGCCCTGTATCAACCGGCTTTGGGTTATTACAGTGGCGGACTCCAAAAATTTGGCGAGAAAGGGGATTTTATCACTGCCCCGGAAGTTTCTGCTTTATTTGGACAGTGTCTTGCACAACAAATATCGGAAGTAATAAAAAATCGGCAGAAAATATCAGATGAAAAAATAGTAGTTATTGAATTTGGTGCTGGTAGTGGTGTTCTGGCGGTCGACATCCTGCTGCAACTTGAAGCGCTTGATAGCCTGCCTGAGAAGTATTTTATTATTGAGCTCAGTGCAGAATTAAAACAAAGACAAAAACAAACGATAAAGAAAAAAGCTGCACAGCTGGTAGAGCGCGTGCAATGGCTTGATCAACTGCCTGATGATGTAAGCAGTGCCATTATTGTTGCTAATGAAGTGCTTGATGCAATGCCGGTTGAGTGCTTTAGAATAACGCACAATGGTACTGAATCATTAATGGTGGGATTTGAAAATGGCAAGCTGGTTTCCCGTTATATCCCTGCTGAGAAAAATACGGTAGAAACAGTTGAAGCTATTCGGCGGCGAAGTGAAATCACCTTTGCTGAAAATTATATTTCCGAATACAATTCAGCAATTAGTGGCTGGTTATCTGCGCTTGAAAATAAAATAAATAACCTGGTTATTCTACTTATTGATTATGGCTACAATGAAAAGGAGTATTATCACCCTGACCGGGTCAATGGCACCTTGATGTGTTATTACCAGCATCGGGCGCATGACGATTTTTTCTGGTGGCCCGGACTGCAGGATATTACCGCTTTTGTGAATTTTACTGATGTCGCCTACTGCGCAGTTGATTCAGGCATGGAAGTTTCAGGCTATACTACGCAGGCTGCGTTCCTGCTGGCTAATGGACTTTCTGAATTGCACGCTGCGCAGGTGACGGATGAGGTTCAGCTGCAGGTAAAGCTGTCGCAACAAATTAAAACGTTAACACTGCCATCTGAAATGGGTGACCGCTTTAAGGTAATGGCCCTGACGAAAAATTATGATGAACCGTTAATGGGTTTTTCGATGCTGGACCTGAGGAATCGACTTTAATAGTTTTGATTTACAAATTTAAAGGGTGCCTCTATAAATACAAGAGAAGGACATGATTTCTAAAAAAGACCTCGTCAAAGGCAACCTGATAAACGGGGAAACAATGTCAAAAAACGCGACTATTTCTAGCAGTACGAAGATCAGGCTCGCAAAGTACTGGAAGTCCTGCTCGACAAATATGCGGATGAAGGGATTGAAAACATAGAAGACATGAAAATACTACAAGTCAATCCACTGAATAAATTTGGCTCACCCGTTGAAATTATTGAGCTATTTGGTGGTAAAAGGCAGTATCCCAATGCGCTCACAGAACTGGAACATGAAATATACAAAGCCGCATAAAATGATGAATTATGGCAAAATAAGCAGTACTACCCATGTAAGAAATGCCAGGTAAGAAATGAGGTGAGCCATGTCCAATGTATCAATTAGTAAAATGAGCATCGAGGAAAAAATTTCCACCATGGAAATGATCTGGGATGACTTATGCCAGCATACCACTCTGGAATCACCAGACTGGCACCAGGACGTTCTCAAAGTACGAGAACAAAAACGTGTTTCGTCTCAGGAACAGCCCATGGACTGGTCAGAGGCAAAAAAACACATCCTCAATAAAACCCAATGAATTTGAAAATACTTCCGCCTGCTAATGAAGATTTAATCAACGGACACCATTTTTACGAACAACAGGCACAGGGCCTGGGCAGTTATTTTCTAGACTCACTATTTTCTGATATTGATTCTCTGATGATCTATCACGAGATACATCCCGTGTTTTTTGACAACTACCAGCGAATGTTATCCAGGCGATTTCCATTTGCGGTTTATTACACAAAAGAAAATAATGACATTGTCGTTTACGCCGTGCTGGATTGCCGTAAAAACCCGGCATGGACAAAAGAGCGACTGGACGAATCATGAGTAACAATAGTGGCATCATAAACTCAGCACGAAAAATCATTTGTCAGGTAACAGAAAGGTATAAAAGGTTTTAAGTGGATATATTACAAATTATCGTTTTAGCATTAGTGCAGGGCTTAACCGAGTTTCTGCCAATATCAAGTTCAGCGCATTTAATCCTGGTGCCATACCTAACCGACTGGCCCGATCAGGGGCTGGCCTTTGATGTGGCTGTGCATGTAGGCACACTCACTGCAGTGGTCATTTATTTCAGAAAAGAAATCAGCAAAATGTTTTTTGCCTGGCTCGCTTCATTAAAAGGCCGGCATTGCGAAGACAGCAGGCTGGCGTGGGGTGTATTAATTGGAACGATTCCTGTCGGCCTTGCTGGATTGCTTTTCAAGGATGTAATAAGCGAGCACCTGCGGACACCGTTAGTTATTGCAGCCACTACAATTATATTCGGTTTTTTACTGTGGTATGCAGACTGGTCAGGTAAAAGGTCACGTGATGAACACAGTCTGTCATGGAAGGATATAATTATTATTGGTTGTGCACAGGCAATTGCCTTAATACCGGGCACTTCACGTTCAGGTATAACGATTACTGCCGGTTTAATGCTTGGTTTAACCGCACCGGCAGCAGCGCGTTTTTCATTTTTATTATCAATCCCGGTTATTGTATTGGCGGGTGGGGTTGAAACTTTAGATTATCTGAAGGTTGCCAGTATTAATGATACCAATGATTTAATTATTGGCGCCTTGATTTCAGCGGTTAGTGCCTATTTATGTATTCACTATTTTTTACTATTATTAGAAAGAATAGGCATGACACCCTTTGTTATTTACCGTTTGTTGCTAGGTATAGTCTTGTTGTCTTTTTATCTGTAGTAGAGATTGTAAGTCATGTTCACTAAAGCTGTGCCCGATTTGAAATTGCGTTTTTTGTGGTTAAGCATTGGTTATGCGCTAGTGGCTCTGGTTGTTTTTTTGTCACTAACAAGCAGCCCTGTTGACCTGGAGCTGGATGTTCCATACCAGGATAAGTTTTTTCATGGCATTGCCTATTTCACATTAATGGCCTGGTTTTCACAAATATACCATGACAAATTTCAACGAAATATGATTGCAGTCGTCTTTGTGTTTATGGGAGTAACGCTTGAGTATTTACAAAGTTTTGATGCAAATCGATATTCTGAATTTGCTGATATAGTGGCGAATTTAACAGGGGTTGCTTTAGGGTTTGCTATAGCATCAACCGGTGCAAAGAATATTCTACTTGGAGTAGAAAAAGTGTTTGCTAACCTCATCAAGCAGACTTGATCAGAGGTTCATCTAACTCAAGCTGCCTTTAAACGCTGACTTTAATCTGCTAACTGCTTTTATTCGCGCTTCTTTTATCTTGTTTGCCAGCGCCATGTTCTCAAATCCCAGGCTGCGTAATTCATCAATATCGATATCTTTTGTTACCCTTAATGCCTGGCGAAAATAATTACCTTGTGGAAAATCTTTATTTTCATAACCTGTACGGCCACGGGCGTCCGCCTCTGATGCCAATAAAAATTTTTCGAAACGTTCTGGTTTTCTAAAAGCATCAAGTTGTTCCAGTGTTTTCACAAGCGTTGCCGGCTTGAGTTCAAGTGCGCGATGATAATGCAAATGAAAACGTGCGGTACGCTCGGCTAAATCGCGGTACTCGTTAGGGATGCGTAATCGCTGGCAAACTTTTTTTACGATGTCAGCACCGCGAGCCTCATGTCCGATATGACGGGGCCATTCCTGTTTGGCTGTAGTGCCTTTTCCCAGGTCATGCATTAATGCTGCAAACCTGACATTGCCGTCTTTACTGAGCAGGCATGCCTGTTGAAGAACCATTAATGTATGGATGCCGGTATCAATTTCCGGGTGATGCTCGACAGGTTGTGGCACCCCAAACAGGCAGTCCAGTTCAGGTAATATTCTTTGCAATGCGCCACAGTCACGCAAGCGTGGTAATAAAGGCAGTGGGTGTTTTTTCTGTCAGGGCTTTTTGCATTTCCTGCCAGACGCGTTCTGGTACCAGCGCATCCACTTCACCGGCAGACACCATGGTTTTCATCAGGGCCATGGTTTCATCGGCAATGCAAAAACCCAAATGCGCATAACGCGCCATGAAACGCGCGATGCGTAAAATACGTACCGGGTCTTCGGCAAAGGCAGGTGAAACATGGCGCAGAATTTTCTTATTGATATCATCGATGCCGTTAAAAGGGTCAATGAAGACGCCTTTGTCATCTTTGGCAATGGCATTAATGCTCAGGTCGCGCCGGATCAGGTCTTCCTCAAGAGTCACATCGGGCGATGCATGCACTGCAAAACCTTTATAACCAGCGGCTGTTTTACGCTCCGTTCTGGCCAATGCATGTTCTTCTTTGGTCTCAGGGTGAAGGAAAACAGGAAAATCTTTACCAACCTGCTGATAACCGGCAGCGATCATGTCTGCAACGGTTGCACCGACAACTACCCAGTCTTTTTCTTTGAAAGGGTAGCCCATTATTTCATCACGAACTGCGCCACCAACAAGATATATTTTCATCCACTTATGTTGCCATAAATAGAGTAAATATTTCTTGCCAAATTTGATTTTTTGAATATAATTCGCGCCTCGCTTATTTTCTTTCGGGGATTTATGTTTATTTGTTAGCCGCACGTCCTTCATAAAATGGCGTCGGGATTTTTATTAATTCGTCATTGTGACGCCGTTTTTATGTGAGGTAACCTCTATGGAGCTGACAGCTTCCGGGGCGCTTGACCGCGTTATTCCTTTGCCAGTTGCAGATACTGTAGCAACCGGTTATTCCAATGGTACTGAAACAGAAGATCACTTTATCATCCGTGATGGTAAAGAGTTTGCCGGTACGCATATTATTATCGACTTATGGGAAGCCTCTCGGCTTGATGATCTTGCTCATATGGAAGCGGCAATGCGCGAGGTCGTTAATGTTTGTGCTGCAACTTTACTGCATATTCATTTGCATCACTTTACCCCCAGTGGTGGCATTTCCGGTGTAGCGGTTCTCGCCGAATCACATATTAGTGTGCATACCTGGCCGGAGAGAGATTTCGCGGCTTTTGATGTGTTTATGTGTGGTGAGGCGCAGCCGGAAAACGCTATTCCTGTTTTGCAGCGTTACTTTGGGCCCGGCAGAATCAATGTTTCTCAGCATCATCGCGGTGTTGTACATAAATAAACGTGTTCAATTAGCTGCGCTTAGAACATCTTAGCAACCATTTCTCCAGGACAGGTCATGAAAGAATTTCAGGAAACTTTATACGATGCGATCTCGCAGAATTTTCGCATTGATAAAATGTACTTCGAACAAAAGACAGCGCATCAGCATTTAATGATTTTTCATAATGCCATGCTCGGTCGAGTGATGACACTGGACGGAGTTGTACAAACCACTGAACTTGATGAGTTTATCTATCACGAAATGATGGCACATGTTCCCATTTTTGCACATGGCCAGGCGAAACGCGTGTTAATTATTGGCGGTGGTGATGGCGGCATGCTGCGTGAAGTGTTACGGCATAAAGATATCGAGCAGGTGACCATGGTGGAAATAGACTCTGCGGTCATTGATATGGCAAAAGAATATCTGCCCAATCATTCAGCCGGTGCCTTTGATGATACGCGCACCCATATAGTCATTGCTGATGGTATGGATTACGTCAGAGATAGCAGCGAGCATTTCGATATTATTATCTCTGACAGCACGGATCCTATCGGCCCCGGCGAAGTACTATTCAGCGATGACTTTTACGCGCAATGCAAACGCATACTGAATGCAGGCGGTGTTATGGCAACACAGAATGGCGTGCCTTTTTTTCAGATTGACGAAGTAAAAAATACCCGGGCGCGTATGTCGGCGCATTTTGCCGATCAGACGTTCTACAGTGCTGCTGTGCCTACCTATTACGGCGGTATTATGACTTTTGCCTGGGGCACAGAGAATACTGCATTACGTGAAATCGCGTTTACTGAACTGTCGTCGCGTTATCAACAAGCCGGATTCAAGACCCGTTATTATTCGCCGGCAATTCACCTGGCCAGCTTTGCCTTGCCGCAATACGTGCAAGATGCTATTTAAAATAGTATTGTACGTGTACGGTGACGACACAATATATTCAATACGGTGCCAGCGAGGCTGATCGCGACTACTATCAGTTGTTGGTGAAACAGCATGGTTCACCATTGCTGGTGGTGAGCCGCACATCATTACTTGAACAATTTCATACATTACAAAAGTATTTGCCTGGGGTCGATCTTTATTACGCCATAAAAGCCTTTCCGCACCCGGAAATAATGCGCCTGCTGGCAGAAGCCGGATGTCATTTTGATGTTGCTTCTGAGGGCGAAATAGATTTACTTAAACCGTTGCAGGTCAGTGGCCGCCGCACGATTCATACCCATCCCATTAAAAAAGACAGTGACATTCGTGCTGCATTGCGCGGTGGTTCAACCACGTTTGTTGTCGACAATATTGATGAGTTAAAAAAATTAATCCCTTATCGTAGTCGAACCGGCCTGTTACTGCGCGTCAGCTTTCGCAGTGATTCAGCAATTGTTGACTTATCCAGAAAATTTGGCTGTGCACCGGACCAGGTTTTACCGCTGGTGGCACAGGCGCAATCGCTTGGTGTGCATATCCGCGGTCTTTCTTTTCACGTGGGCTCGCAGTGTGCAAACTCAAATATGCATGTCTCGGCAATTAAACAATGCGCGCAATTAATGGCAGAGTGTAACCTGCAGCAAAACAATCCAATGAACGTGCTTGATATCGGCGGTGGATTTCCGGTGAATTACAGCGGTGATGATATTGATCTGGATGCGTTTTTTAACCCGCTTACCCGGGCATTAACCCAGTTGTCCGCGGATATAAATATTATTGCCGAACCGGGCCGTTTTCTGGTGGCACCAGCCGTTACCGGCATTGCCTCGATTAGCGGTAAAGCCAGGCGTGGTGATTATCAATGGTACTACCTTGATGATGGTATTTATGGATCCTATAGCGGCCAGTTATTTGACCATGTTACTTACCCGTTGCAGATCCTGAACAGTAACGAGGAGCGTGCCGCTTCCATTTTAGCCGGGCCTACCTGTGACAGTATCGATATCATCGCAGAAGATATCGCCTTGCCTGCGTTAGCTGAGGGTGACCTGGTGATAGGCCATATGATGGGCGCGTACACGCATGCAACAGCAACACGTTTTAATTCACTGGCTGGCGCAAAAGTAATATTTGTCGATTAAGTAAAACCTGTAAGCGGGAGGATATTATGCATTTACCCTGGTATGTCTTAGCCATTGGTGCAGCCGTAACATGGGGTATGCATTACCCTATGGTTGATTTTGCCTTGAAGCGCTTATCAATATATAGCGTATTGCTGCTAACTGTTATTCCGGTTTTTTTATTGATGCCATTTTTTATGCGTGAGTTAGAAAATGACATTATTACCTTTAAACTATTACCCGGCAAAGAGCAGTTGCTTATACTGGCGATCTCTATTACCAGTACAGCTGGCGCCGTGCTACTTTATTCATCGATTAATAATAAAAATGCCACTCTGGCCAGTTTGATAGAAGTGACATACCCGGTTTTTGTTGTTTTTTTCGCCTATGTTTTTTACCGGCAAATGCATGTAACACCCAGTGTGTTTTTCGGTGGTCTGATGATACTGCTTGGTGCCGGCCTGATTATTTATAATCATCAATAAGCTGATGTGATAAATTTAAGTAGATAATGTTGTTGTACTTTTTTGCAATACTGCTATGTTTCTATAATAATACGGTGCAAACCAGTTCATTGCCGTTGCCCCGGTATTGTATATCATCAAAACTCATCATTTTGGCAAGAGCAATTCCCCTGCCGTGGTTATGAGTGACTCGATCTGACTGGATTTCCATATAATTGGGCCAGTCAAAACCATTTCCTTCATCTTTTATTTGCAGCGTGATTTTTTCTGGATGACGTTTGTAATGCACTAGTACTTTTTTATTTTTATTTTCAGGTAATGACAATCTGCGTTGTACTTCAGCTAGCCAGGAGTTTTTCAACATGAGTTGTGATTTTTCTGCGTAGCTAATGCCTAAATTACCGTGCTCGACGGCATTTAGTAATAACTCGGAAAGGCCGTGCACAACGCGTTCTGATTGCGGGTAGAAATTAGCCAGGAAAGTAGCAAGGTATCGTATATCATCCAGTGTACTTACTTCAAAGAAACTTTCTTTGACCAGATGCAGTCGTGTTTTATATGTCAATAAATCTTTGCGTAGTGCATTTATTTCATCGTAACTGGATATGGCCGAGCGCGTAATAGACAGTAAAGTTTCTTTTGTATATGGCTTGGTTAAGTAGTAGTAGGCACCAGCGGCAATGCCTTGCGCTATTTGTGACTGCAATGATGCAGCTGTTTGCATGATAACGGGGATGTTTGTTACTGACTCATCTGCTTTGAGTTTTTTAAGAAACTGTATGCCGTTCAATCTTGGCATCATTCGATCAAGTAGAATTACATGAATGTCATTTTTATGCTGCTGTAAAACCTCAAAACCCTGCTCACCATTATCTGCTGTGAAAACAGTGTAGTCTTCACTTTCCAGGTGTGTTTTTAACAGCTTTAAATTTTGTGGCTCATCGTCGACCACCAGTACGCCAGTTGTGTACCTGCTGTCAGCCATTAGAATTAACCCCTTGCGCTAGTAGTCGGGACCAGAGCAGTGCAGAATGTTTGTTTGCAGATAATGTTTCTATATAGGTGATCAATGTTTTTTTTGGTGCTGATGCTGGTGCTTTCGCCAGCTGAGCAGTCAATTGAAGGCCATATTTATTGTTGGCATGAGGCCGCGAGGCTTTGGTTCTTTATTGTCCAGAGTTCTACTGATCTTAATTGATTATAGAATTGTTACAGACTTTTTTTGTGATATTCAATAAAAAAGGCTTCCCATAATCGATTTAGCAGGGAAGCCTTTAGCATGTGAGCTTTATTTTACAGTAGTTATTTCATTGCAGCCTGCGCCGCTGACAAGGCAACACCGGTATTGATGTTAGCACCCATCTCAGCCATTACCGCCTCGAGTGAAGATAAACAAAGGAAAATGTTCTCCGCGCGTGAGCTGTGACCCATTAAACCAATGCGCCAGACTTTACCCGCCAGTGCACCCAGGCCGGCACCAATTTCCAGGTTAAATTCATTTAACAGGCGAGAGCGGACAGCGGCTTCATCAATACCATCCGGGATGGTTACTGAATTTAACTGCGGCAGGCGATATGCTTCATCAACAATGAAGGCAAGCCCCATTGCTTCAAGACCGGCCCGTAAGGCCAGGTGATTGTTATAGTGGCGTGCCCAGGAATTTTCCAGGCCTTCATCCTGTAACATCACCAGAGATTCGTGCAGGGCATATAAAGCATTAACCGGCGCAGTATGGTGATAGGCGCGTTTTGCATTGGGGCCCCAGTATCCCATGACCAAATTGGTATCCAGGAACCAGCTTTGGACTTTGCTTTTACGACTGGTGATAACCTCGACAGCACGTTGACTGAAGCTTACCGGTGACAGGCCTGGCGTGCATGAAAGGCATTTTTGTGTGCCGGAATAAATCGCGTCGATTTCCCAGTCATCGACTTTTAATTCACTGCCACCTAATGAGGTCACTGCATCAACCAGTATCATAGCGCCATGATGGTGTGCAATGGCGCTCAAAGTTTCGGCATCAGAACGTGCTCCGGTTGATGTTTCTGCGTGAACAAAAGCCACCAGTTTTGCATCCGGGTTGGCTTTGAGTGCCTCTTCCACTTTTTGCGGGTCGACGGGTTTGCCCCAGTCGTCTTCTACCATGATGGGTATAGCACCACAGCGCTCGACGACTTCTTTCATGCGGCCGCCGAAGACACCGTTCTGGCAGACAATGGCTTTGTCACCGTGTTCAAGAAGATTCTGGAAAGTGGCTTCCATACCGGCAGAGCCGGGTGCAGAAACAGGGATGGTCAGCTGGTTTTTGGTCTGAAAAGCATATTGCAGCATTTGCTTCACTTCGTCCATCATGCCAACAAAAGCCGGGTCAAGATGGCCGATGCACGGGCGCGCCATGGCACCGGTGACGCGAGGGTGTACGTCGGAAGGACCAGGTCCCATTAATGTGCGTACGGGTGGATTGAATGAAGTGATGCTCATGTAGTTGGCCTTTTAACTTGATAGATTCGAATGGGGACGTATTCTGCCAGAAATGGAAAGTTTCAACTACCTATTTGGCATAAAGTTATAATCAGAGGTGCCCTGGTATTATTTATCTCATCTCGAACGGAGGGGTGACAATGGTATTGTGGGGGTGGAGCTAAAGCCTGTCCCCATATTGGTATGATTAAACCAGTAATTCTAACCAGTGTTTCACCGGGGTGCTAGTACCGCTTTGCAGGTGTAACTGGCAGCCGATATTGGCAGTGGCAATAATGTCGGGGGCAGTGGCGTTTATATTCTTCAGCTTGTTTGATAATAATTGCTGAGACAGGCTTTTCTGGGTGATGGAGTAGGTGCCGGCCGAGCCGCAGCACAGGTGTTTGTCTTTAAAGACCTGAAGGCTATAACCGCAGTTGTCCAGTAGCGGCTCGATGATATTTTTCAACTGCATGCCGTGCTGTAATGTGCAGGGCGGGTGAAAGGCGACGGTTTTCTTGCCTTCAGGGATAGCCCGATTTTTATTGAGCTGTTTTATTGCCGCCTGTTTTTCGGCGTAACTGCCGTCGGCCACAATTTCTGCGGGGTCCTTGTATAAAGCGCTGACCACTTTGGCTTTTAGCGCATAATCTTTATCGTTCGCCAGTAACTGTTCATATTCCTTGATGGCGACACCGCAGCCACTGGCGGTCATGCAAATCGCTTCGATGCTTTTGTTTTTTATCAGCGGCCACCAGCTGTCGATATTGGTTTTTATGATGCTGATGGCTTCCTCTTCTGCGTTGAGGTGATGGCTTAATGAACCGCAGCAGCCAGCAGAGGGGGTTTCAATACATTCAATGTTCAGTTTGTCAAAAACGATTTTTGCTGCCTGGTCAATATTCGGGTTCAGGCTGGATTGCACACAACCGGGTACCAGCAATATTTTTCTTCTATGGGTATGCCTGTGGAAATGAATCATTTTATGTTTCTGCGGCACGGATTTTTTTAAAGCCGCCGGCAGTATCGGTTTTATTAACTGTCCACCGGCCAGCAGTGTTGAAAAAGCGGCCGGGGTCAAAAAGATTTTTCTCAGCAGGTAATGCAGTATTCGCTGATGCACGGGCCGTGCTACTTTTTTATTAATCACTGCACGGCCAATGTTTAATAAATGACTGTATTTAACGCCCGAAGGACAGGTGCTTTCACAGTTTCTGCAGGTCAGGCAGCGATCAAGGTGCAGTTGTGTCTTTCGCCCCGGCGCTTTTCCTTCAAGCGTCTGTTTGATTAAATAAATCCGGCCTCTCGGGCCATCAAGCTCATCACCCAGCAATTGATAGGTAGGGCAGGTGGCATTACAGAATCCGCAGTGCACACAGCTGCGCAAAATTTTATTGGCAGCGATGCCTTCAGGCGTGGCTAAAAAATCGTTAATTAAATTTGTTTTCATTGTGCTTTAACTGGCGGCTGCGGTGTCATCGGCATTATAAATCGGTATACAGTCGACCGGGATTTAACAGCTTATCGGGATCAAATGCCTGTTTTAAGCGTTGATGTATTTTAACTAAGCCTGGCTGCAGCGGTTGAAATATATTGGTTTTTTGTTTGTTATGATAGCTGTCGCCGGTACGATGGAGCGGGTAACGTGTGGCATGACCATGATGATGTTGCGCTATCGCACGTACGTCTATATCACTGTTTATCCAGCGCAGTGCGCCATTCCATTCAACCATCTGCCGTTCAACCTGGTCATAAAATTTTGTCGCCGGCTGGTGTGAGCAGCGCCAGAGCTTTTCAGTATCCGCGAAAAACTCATGGCTCTGATTTTTGATGCTTAGCCAGAAATCCTGTTCGATCTCCTGCGTGCTGAAACGGCTGTTGATGACATTAAGCGACTGCTTGACCGCTGAATGCGTGCTGCCCAGTCGTATATATAAGGTGTCTTTTAAATAACAGCTGGCAGTTATCGGCAGTCCCTGTTTTACCCATTGCTGCAGCTGATTGACCGCGTTTATAAGTTCGGTATTTAATTTCAGGCTTATCTCGGTTTCATTGAGCGGCAGCACTTTTAATGAAATATCCAGTAATACACCCAGGGTTCCCTGTGCGCCCACCATCAGTCGAGAGGCATCATAACCGGCCACGTTTTTCATCACCTGGCCACCGAAACGGCATTTTTCAGCCTTGCCGTTAATCACTGTAGCTCCCAGAGTAAAGTCACGTGCAGCGCCGCAGGCAGCACGCCGCGGACCGGAAAGCCCGCAGGCAATCACGCCACCGATGGTTGTACTTTCGTTGTGTTGCGGGGGTTCAAAAGCCAGCATTTGATTATTCGCCTGCAGTTCCGCTTCCAGCTCGCTAAGCAGCGTGCCGCTGCGCACCGTCACAACCAGTTCACTGGGCTGGTACTCAATAATGCCCTTATGTTCATGCAGGCTGAGTTTTTCTGCGTTTACTTTATTGCCATAAAAGGCTTTAGAGTTGCCCGCCGTAATATGCAGGGCGGTTTTTTGTGCAACTGCGTCTGCAACTTGCTCGCGCAGGTCGTTGGTTAAATCGTTACTCATATATTTATTTTGTCATCTCGATATTTGTCTCTCCCGGTCGAGATGACATTGTATAGCTATTGTTCATTTTTGTTTTTTTACATTAAAACCGTTCAAGCTCAGGGTGTGGTAGTTTGCCATGATGCACATGCATGGCGCCAAATTCAGCGCAACGTTGTAGTGTGGGAATATTTTTCCCCGGGTTAAGCAACTGTTTTTCGTCAAAAGCAATCTTGATATTATGAAATTGCGTGATTTCACTGCTGTTGAACTGGCCGCACATCTGGTTTATCTTTTCGATGCCAACGCCATGCTCACCGGTAATGGTGCCGCCAACTGCAACGCAGTAGTCGAGAATTTTTCCGCCCAGTTCTTCGGTGCGTTCCAGTTCGCCTTCGTTATTGGCATCAAACAGTATTAACGGGTGCAAATTGCCATCGCCGGCATGAAAAACATTGACCACGGTCTGCCCGTACTCATTGGATAATTCACTGATGCGATTGAGCACGTTGGCAATCTGATGGCGTGGTATGGTGCCATCCATACAGTAATAATCCGGTGATAAACGCCCCACCGCGGGGAACGCGGCTTTGCGCCCGGCCCAGAACTGCATGCGTTGCGCTTCATCTTTGGCGATCTGGATTTCAGTAGCACCGGCCTGTTTTAATATTTTTTCTGCCAGCTGTAGCTGATCATCGACTTCTTCGATAGAACCATCAATTTCGCACAATAAAATAGCGGCGGCATCCTGTGGGTAACCTGCCTGAATAAAATCATCGGCGGCTCTTAAGGCGGCATTATCCATTAATTCCAGGCCGGCAGGAATTATTCCCCTGGCAATCACATCACTGACCGCCTGGCCAGCCACGGCAATGTCGTCGAACGATGCCATCATTACTTTAGCCAGTGCCGGCACCGGCAAAAGTTTGACGGTGATTTCAGTGATGATAGCGAGCATGCCTTCCGAGCCAGTGAGCAGGGCGAGTAGATCATAACCCGGTGAATCGAAGGCATCGCAGCCAATAGTGAGTTCATCGCCGTCGATAGTTATTACCTGTAATTTAATAATATTGTGCACGGTCAGGCCGTATTTCAGGCAGTGTACCCCACCGGCATTTTCTGCCACGTTGCCACCGATAGAACAGGCAATCTGTGATGAAGGGTCGGGAGCATAATACAGGCCATAGTCCTGCACGGCTTCCGAGATGGCCAGGTTTCTTACTCCGGGTTGCACCACGGCGCACATATTATCTTCATCAATCGACAGAATTTTATTGAATTTGGCCAGGCTGAGTAACAAGCCGTTTTCATGCGGCAAGGCGCCGCCTGACAGACCGGTGCCGGCACCGCGGGCAACCACGGGCACATCATTTTCATAACAAACAGAAAGAATGGCTTTAAGCTGTTTTATGCTGTCGGGAATGGCCACCGCCAGAGGTACTGCCTGGTAGGCTGACAAGCCGTCACATTCGTAAGGTTTGAGGTCTTCCTGTTCAAATAAAACCGACTCATCAGGAAGAAATTGTCGCAACGCATTGATAAGTGCGGCACTGCTTATATTTGATTCAGCTTTTTCGGAATTATACATTTTTATATCACATCAATATTATCGCTGGAATGTTATTTAAATAACTGAATTCATTTAATCGGCATTAATCGTTGGTTTTAATCGCTGATAAACCGTTGCCAGTGCATGCTCATCACCCACATTACCGGGGAAAATTACCACTGGCATGCCGGGGTAACGCGGATGATCGTCCGGGCAACGCACCACCGAACAACCCGCGTGAATCTGCCCGACAACCCGCGAGGTGCGTAATGCCAGGCCATCACTCAATACATCGTTGGAGGTGATGCCGCCTTTACTGATTAAAAAACCAGTGGTCACGGGCAGGTTTCTGACCACGTCCATCAAAAATGCAGATACCTGCTCACCAAAGGCAAGGCGTGATTTCTGGTCATCAAATTGCAATTCAGTGCGGCTAGTATATATCACCGGCGTACTATTTTTTGCATGACAGTCGTCGGCGGCAGAAATAATATCGGCCAGCAATTGCGAGCGCTGTTCGGTGATTTTTGATACATCAATTTCAATACCGGTTATACCATCCTGCTGTAACAGCTGATTTAACTGTAAGGTGGTTTTCTTCACGTGCGAGCCGACGATCACTGCGCCAGCCTTGTCATCGCGCACATACTCACGCATTTTTTCTGCCGCCACCGGTTGCGGCGGCAATTCTGCCAGCGCGGTAAGCAAACTTGCTGCACTGCGAAACAGGAAACGTTTTCCCTGTTGCGCTGCCTGCATTAACTGCCGGCAAAAATGATTCAGGTCATCCTGTGTTTCAGCGTCTACCGCGCAACAAACATTGCCCTGCAGTGCCATCAGGCGGGACAAAGAATCACCACGTACATCCTGTAGCTGAAAACATTCGACCTGATCTGCCTTGATACGGCCAGCGGTTTTTTCTTCCACGTAATCCGGCAGGTAACTGTGTGAATAGCCAAATACAGAGTCGTTGGCAAATTCCGTTTCATGTACCGGAACGTCTACACCATCAACCACCAGGTAGTGGATGCTGTTGATGGTTTTACGGCCGCCTTCAAAAAATGCCGGCACCATAAAATGCGCATCAAATGGCCCCAGTTCCTCGGCGATAACATCGGTTTCCACCGGGTAGTGACCGCGCAGCGTCGAATCGGAACGGCTGACTAGCAGCGGATTAATGCGATACGCCCGTCTGCTGACAGTTCCTCCAGCGCCGCACGCAGGTTGATGCAGACTGTGCGTGTCAGCGCAGCTGCCTCTGCTGCGTTCATGCCGCGAGTGTTGGTGAGCACAAAAAACAGTGGCGCTGCATCCTGCAGGCCCTGTTTCAATGTCTCCCACATCCCAGCGAGTCAGTAGCAGGCAGCTGTGAACCGTCTGCGAACCCGTTGGGTCATCATCGAGCACGATGATTTTGGTATCAGTCATTGACTTTTTCTCCAGTAATTTCAGCTGGCATGAACGATCAGGCCGCTTTTTCGCTGGCAAAAAAGCCTTCGATCGATGCCAGCATGGCAGCGGCAGTGATGCCATTGAAGTCCATGATTTCTGCAGGTGAGGCTGTGGTTTCGCCGCGTTTCCAGCAGAAGGTGTCACGTCTTGGTGCACGGGTACGTAACAGTACCGGCTCCAGCGCCGCACTTGGACCACCACTGACCGCCAGCAAGGCATCACCGTCAAACAGCGCATTAAAGTGGTCGTCATCCATGAACTTGTTGTCCGGTTCTGAAACGGTATCCCATGCGATGTCACTCGGACGATACAGGCGACGTGGATTGAGCACGGCCACAATGCGCACTTTATAACCTTCGTTTTCGAGTTTATCTTTCGCTTCATATACCGGCAGGAAGATCATGTCGCCGGTGACGGCAAATACCACGGTGCCTTTACTGCCCGCCTTAAATTCTGCAGCGTCGGATTCGTAGATGGTTGCTGCACCTTCTTCGATGGCATGACGAGATTCCTCAAGTGACATGTAGACCGGCAGCGGGCTCTTCGAAGCGATGATCACCATGCTCTTGTTATAACTGGCAGTGGCATATTCGTACGCGACCTGGATCGAGTTGGCATCGCAGGGGAACAGCGGGTAGCTGTTACCGTTACGCATCATCGCGGCAAAATAGTTTTCAATTTCCGGGCGCTGGTGGGTCCAGCCATTACGGCCCTGTTCCAGTGCACCGGCGGTAAACATGCACACCGTCGACGGGGTTTTACGGCGTAGCTCGGCCATCGCCTGGGCAACGGTCTGCATAATGGGCCAGCCGTTTATGGCGAAAGACTCGTATGATAACCAGATAGAGCGTGAACCAAACAGTGCCAGACCAGCGGCAAAACCGGCGCAGGCATCTTCATTCAACGGCTCGTAAACCTGGCCATTGGGTTCCTGGTTATATAGCGGGTCCTGGGTCGGGTGGCGAATCTTCAACGCATCATTGATGTTTTTCATTGCAGAGGCTTCATTACCATCGGCATTGGTCACCACATAACGAGCATCCGATTGTCCCATCTGTGCAACCAGGGCGCCCATGGCCGTTGCAGGTACCGCCTTTTCATTTTTACTGAACTCGTTCATCTCCAGTTTGGGTAACGGGGTGAATTCGAGTTCGCCTTCGGTAACCACGGTTTTGGCTGCTGGGCCGCCACCGGCACGGCGTAAATTATCACGCACCAGTTGCCAGGCTTCAGCGGGCAGGGCGCGGCGTTGCAGGCCGTCGATAATATGTGGCTGATCCAGCGTATCCGCCGGGTATAAATTGTGTGATTTTGCACCAACCGTGTGCACGCCGCTACCTTTCAACTGCTTGATAATAAAGGCAGTCAGCTTGCCACTCATGGCCGATTTTGCGGCCGCATCAATGCCCTGCAACACGGCTTTGGTAAAGGCCAGGCGCTGTTTGAGTGAGAATCGGCTGCTGTCGACATAAGCGCCGTCCTGATCACTGTCATCAAAATCTTTGGCGTCGATCAGGACCACCTGTTCAAAGCCGTGGCCTTTCCAGTAGGCGGTCATCTGCTCATTATCATGCAGTGATACCATGGAATGATGCTCCTGTGAGTAACCGTTCCAGATCAGCACCGGTAGAAAATTGGTGATTTCCGGGTAGGCTGTATGGAAGTGCATCATTGAATTCAGCACGTAGGGCTCGCCCATGCCGCCATCACCGATGGTGACCGGAAATAATTTATCACGGTGCAGGTAGGCTCCGGCCATGGCAAAGTGCTGACCCTGGCCCAGTGGACCGGCCGGTGCCAGCAGGCCGGGAATAGCACCGGAGAGATGACCCAGCAGACCGTGTTTTTCACGGAATCGCTGCATCATGTCATCCATCGTGTTAATGCCCATTTCTTCCAGTGAGCTGTCGAGGAACATGGAAGAATAGAAACCGGGCGCATGGTGTCCCACTTCGGTGACAATATTGGTGTGTCCCAGCATCATTAACGAGGCATGCGCTTCAGCGCTGGAGGCAAAACCGCCGGGATGACCGCTGCCCTTGGCACCGGTTACCTGCAGTGTGAGATAACGCAATGCATCTGCCGCCAGTAATGTCTGGTAGACACTGCTGTCATTATTGCTGTTCTCTATGGCGATCTGGCCTTCAGCAATGGCTGCTTCGCTCGCATGCTGGTCAAAATCAGGCCATTTTTCACCAAAGTGTTGAATGCCCTGGCAAAAAGCCGGGATAGTGGAATTATTTGTGCTGCTCATAGGGCTGCCCTCGTGGCTATATTGATCTCTATTTTTCACATTGTAATCAATATTTCACAATGTGAAAATTCTTCGCTAAATGAAAGGCGGTGTATTTTTGTTAACACCGCCTGCATTTATTGCTTGTGTTTACCTTAGCTTAGACTTTATAATTTTGCAATACATAATCGTTTTCACAATATGAAATATTTATATGTCAGCTATCCAAGTTATTGATCGCGCCGCCAGCCTGCTGGACGCCATTGGTCAGAATGAAAACCCTGTCAGCCTGAAAATACTCTCTGCTGATACCGGCCTTCATCCTTCCACCGCTTTTCGAATTCTCGGCGCCTTGATGGAGGCCGGGTTTGTCGAAAAAGATAGCGCCGGCCATTATATGTTAGGTAAAAAACTGGTGCGGCTGGCGGGTAAAGTCAGGCGTGGCGTCGACCTGAGGGAGCAGGCACTGGATATTATGGAAGTATTGCGTGATGCTATCGGCGAAACCGTCAATCTCACCGTGCGTGAAGGTGACGAAGTTATCTATATTGAACGTGTTACATCAAATCGCATGATGCGGGTTGAACAGGTGATTGGCAGTCGTGCACCATTGCATGTCACAGCGGTCGGTAAATTGATGCTCGCTGAACTGGGCGAACATTTTATTCACGCCTATGCCAGTCGTACCGGTCTGAAACCTTATACCTCGCACACCATCAGTACGGAGCAGGATCTGCTTAACATTGTTAATCAGGTGCATGCTCAGGGTTTTGCTTACGACAACGAGGAGGCTGAAGAAGGGGTTGGTTGTATTGGCGTGCTGATTTATGACGACAGCAAAAACGTTGTCGCCGGTTTATCGATATCCGCACCGATTGAACGCCGTAAAGAACAATGGGTGAAACTGGTGATAGACGCTGGTAAAAAAATATCGGAACGGCTTGGCGCATAATTACAGCATAGAATGAACTGATTAGTATAACTGCCGTCTACACTGACTGCGCTATTTGTTTCAGCAGGCAGCTTTATTCTGTCATTGTGAAGTAACAGAGCATGTTAGAATTCGATGCAAAATATTAACCCGCAACCCGGGCATAAAATAAGAGGTACATCTCCATATGCTACGTAAAGCATTATTAGTAACAACATTACTTATTCCATTTAATAACGTGTCAGCCGGCGCAATTGATTTTCGTATTGGTCAGGATATGGCTGAACTCACCTTTTTCACGCAAAATGCTTCTTTTGGTTATGGCGGTGCAGATATTGGCTTTGGTATCCTGTTTAACGAACATAACGACGTTATTGCAAATGCTTCTATCCTGGTTAGCGGCACCAGCAGGGGTGATGTTAAAGCGCTGCATTTTGGTGTCGGCGCAAAACTGTACGCAGGCGACATCAATGGTCCGGACCGTTCACCTGTCGATATTCAGGGTGGTGCGGTCGCCATCGGTGCTCAGATACGATACGTGTTCCCGGGCAATACACCTTTGGCAATACTGGGTGAAGCTTTTTTCGCGCCTGAAGTTACCAGTATTTCAGAATTTGATCGCCTACTGGAATATCGTGTTGCACTTGAACTGGAAGTGACACCAAGTGCGCGTGCTTATATTGGTTATCGCATGCTTGAGGTTGATTTTGATAGTTCCGGTAGAAATGTGGATTATGAAGTTGATGACTCGGCCAATATCGGCGTGCGTTTTGAATTTTAATAGTCAAAAATTTTAAAAGCTTTTTACCGCAGAGGCGCGGAGACGCAGAGTTATATTTTGTTAATAGCGCCTGCGGCGCTGTTAACAATGTAAATTTTTTCTCTGCGCCTCTGCGGTTCAATGTTTTTGACTCTGAGCTATTTCGCTATGCAGGAAATTCATAAATTATTGAAAATCATGGCGGATTTACGTGATCCGGAGAATGGCTGCCCCTGGGATGTGGCACAGTCATTCGACTCAATTGCTGCATACACCGTGGAAGAAGCCTATGAGGTTGCGGATGCTATTGAGCGTAAAGATATGGATGATCTTAAAAACGAACTGGGCGACTTATTGTTCCAGGTCGTGTTCCATGCTCAGATGGCAGCAGAAAATAAGCAGTTCGATTTTGTTGATGTGGTGAACGAGATAAACAACAAGCTTGTTCGCCGTCATCCTCATGTTTTTGGTGATGATAAAACCAGGGATGCAGCAAAGCTGTATAGCGACTGGGAAAAACACAAGAAAAAAGAGCGTAGCCAGAAAGGCCTGTCCGCTGAAAAACAGAACGAAAAGCAGGGTGACAGTTACCTCGACGGTATCGCCAGTGCCATGCCGGCTTTGCGCTGGTCAGAAAAACTGCAGAAACGCGCCGCGCATCATGGTTTTGACTGGGAAAATATTCAACCGGTGTTCGATAAACTCAATGAAGAAATCGCTGAGCTGAAAGCGGAAATTGTTATTAAGGATAATCAGCAAAGAATAGCGGATGAAATGGGCGATATCCTGTTTGCCAGTGTCAATCTCTCCCGCCACCTGGGCGTCAATCCGGAGCAGGCATTACGTGATTGCAACCGGAGATTTATATCACGTTTCACTATCGTTGAGCAGTTACTGCAGGAAGATAGCAAGCAGATGGAAGATTGCAGTGTTGAACAGCTCGAAGCATACTGGCAAAAAGCTAAAAAAATTATTCACCGCCGAGGCGCGGAGGCGCAGAGAAAAGCATAATATTGATATATGCGTCGAAGACGTCATTATCAATAAAATACTCTGTGTCTCCACGCCTCTGCGGTTTCTTCATCTTTTAAAGAACTAGCGTCACAAACGGTTAGTTCACGGTGCACCCCAGAAATACTTGCTTCACAGCGCGCGCGACGCACCCTCCACCTTAAGCCTGCATTCGTACATTGATTACTATCATTCAGCACCGTAGGGTGCGCCGCGCGCACCGATGTTATTGCTGCGCTTGCAGAATACTCGCGAACAGGATCTTATTGAATTGCCGTTACCATAGTGATTTCCGATGGATTTTGTCTACACTCCTAGATAATTGTCAAAAAATCACAGATTTATCTAAGATCTGGTCACTGCGCTTGTTGGGGGTGTGATCAACACTGTTGAGCCTGCCCCGGATGCGTTATCTATTTACTGCCCTGTGGATCTTTCGCCACCCGGGCAGACCAGTCCATTGATTAATTTTAATGTTAATTGATTAAACCTTTGCATTATTGCTGCCGATAACTCGATTTATATGAAACCAAGACTAAAAAACCGAATAAATATAGGCAATGAAAAGATCGGTATAGGCATGATTGCAGCATCATTGTCTGTCATTATTTTTACTGTGGGCATCTTTCTTCATCAGCAAAAAAGTGAAGATATAAACCAGGTACAACGCCAGGGAACTGGCCTGGTCAGGTTGCTGGGCAGCATGTCAGTCGCGCAGTTAACCGGCGAGGGCAATACCGCCGGCTCACTGCGCCTGCTTCAGGAGGCGCAGGTGAACCAGCATTTTGCCTATGCTTCAGTGGTAAATATTGAAGGCCTGGCACTGGCCGAGGTTATAACCCCGGGAATAAGTGTGTCGCCGATGATCATCCCCCGTCAGCCCAGTCAGTGGATTGGTGAAGGTGAATATAAGCTGGCATCGGGTATAACAATCAATGAGTATTTTGCGCCCATCATGAGCAAAGGCGAGTTGCAAGCCTTTATACGACTGGGTTACCTGGAGCCGGCATATTACCTCAATGCCTCTCAGGTGCGCTTACTGGCCATTCTGGCAATGGCGATTTTTATGTTAACGCCAATTTTTTATTTTTTGTTGAAAAAAGAAATAAGGCCGTTAACCAGTATCAGTAGCCAGTTACAGGCATTAATTAAAAAAACCGAATCCGTTGATACTGACGTTACAACCAACAAAAGTACGCAGGACTTCATGCAAAAATTCGGTACCGTGGTAGAAGCCGCTTATAACCATATTGGCGCACTGGAAGATAAACAAACAAATTCGGTGGTCTCCTGTAAATTGCTGGCTTATCAGAAAGCACGACTGGAATCCGCGCTAAATGCACTGCCTTATGCCATCCTTGTTGCTGATGAAAGTGGTCAGATAACCTATACAAGTAATAACATACATCACCTGCTGGGCACGCAAGAAGGGGAGGTTCTGGGTAGCAGCCTTAGCGATTTTTCTGCAAACAGAGAGCTGTCAGAATACCTGGTCAATTGCCAGGGCGGGAATGCAGTCAATGTCTATCAGCATGATGAGACGGAGATTTTTATTGCTGAAACAGATAAACGGGTAATGGTCTGCCCTTACCCGCTGTACTCTCATAAAAATGAAAACCAGCTGCTTGGTACCGTCATTGTTTTCCGTGATACCACAAATGAAGATACCACACACAAGAATAGCGGCGAATTTGTTGCCCATGTCGCACATGAACTCAAGTCGCCATTAAATATTATTTTTATGTACAGCGATACCTTGCTGAACAACGCTGACGGTTCAATAGAGCTGATGATTGAAGCGGCAAATGTAATACACGACGAAGCAGGCCGCATATCGCAAATGATCGACAACCTGCTTAACCTGGCGATGATAGAAATGGGTACAGTGCCAATACACCGGCAACGGGTAAAAGTAGGCGATTTGCTGAAAGATATTTACCAGGCCATGTCACGCAATCAGCAGATTGACGATATTGAGTTTGAGCTGAATGTTCCTCATGACCTTGGTGTGCTGTCACTGGACAAAGACCTGGTCCGCATTTCCATAAATAATCTTATTAGTAATGCAATTAAATATAACCGGCCCGGTGGAAAAGTTGAGTTGAGCGCTGAAGAAAATGAGCAGGAAATCATTATTCGTGTTCGCGACACCGGTATTGGTATAGCAGAACAGGACCAGCGTAGTATTTATAACAAGTTTTTTAGATCAGAAGATGACGAGGTGCGCCAGCGCAGCGGCCATGGACTGGGTCTGTCGCTCGTGCATGAAGCAGTCAAGCTGCATCACGGGAAAATACAGTTACACAGTACGCCGGGTGAAGGCTCTGAATTTGTAATCAGCTTCACTAAAGAAAGCAACATGTTGAAGAGTGCGGTATGAAAGCAAGAAGAATATTAATAGCTGATGATGAACCCTACGTAGCACGCGTGTTGAAGCTGGTGTTACTGAAAGAAGGTTATGAGGTTACCTGTGTCAATAACGGTAAACAGGCACTGGATTGCTACAGAGAAACGCGGCCAGACATTATTGTCACCGACGTCAAAATGCCGCATATGACAGGCCGGGAACTGGTAGAAACCATCAGGAGCTCAGATCGCGACAGTGATATCCCGATCATCGTTATGACGTCTACCCTGGAAAGCGAAAACCGGGACTGGGTGGGCGGAGTAGGTGGTGTCTCGTTTGTTGGCAAGCCGGTTAGTCCCCGTGAGCTGGTAAGAATGGTTAACAGTTACTTTTCATGCAGTAAAGCATCTTGAATCAAAGAGAAATGAATATGATATTCCCCAGCCTATATGAAGAACTTGATATGCAGCGTTACGCAGGCCTGGCTGCAAATTTACTGCCTGATAGTAAGGTGAAGACTGCTTTGTGTGATGACAGTGGGCAGATCATCTGGGCGAGCAACGGCAAAAAAAAACAGGCAGAGCTTATTGTTCATTGCCATCAACAGCAATGTACTGACCTGGCAAGTGACGGTGAGCAAAGGGTCAATAGTGAAACGGTTATTAATTGCAACCTGGGTGAGTTATCAGGTCTGCCTGCCGGTCAGCTGGTGTTTTATGGTATAGCGCAAAGTGTCTCAGAAGAAATAGTGTCTGCCCTGCACAGCATTGCAGAAATAGTCAAAGCAGAACTGGGCTATTTATACGAAGTGAACGCAATGGCCAGTGAATTGGGTGAACGTTATGATGAACTATCCATGTTGCGGGCATCTGATCTTGCGCTTACTGAATATCGCGAGTCGCGCCATATATTAAGCACTTACATAAGAAGTTGTTCCGAACATTTGAACGTTAAATATGCAGCGATATGGATTCCGGAAAGACATACAATCTATCCGGGTGGTTTAGCCTATGAGCATGATTCCACGGAAATATTATCCCTGCTTGAATCTTTATCAGTGGTGTCCTATGCCATGTTCCAAAAAGGAAGTGACGGTTTTGGCATAAACGATAAAGATAAAGCTTTAAGAGATCAGATTCAATTACCGGCAAACATGAAAGTATTAATAGTGCCTATACTTGATGCGGAGGCTAAACCATGCGGCGTATTAAGCTGCTTGAATGAGTCGACTGATAAAGATTTTAATAATAGTGATAAATCGACGCTGGAAGCAGTATCACGTAAGACTTACAAATACCTGTTAAGTACCCAGGATGAATTAACCGGTTTATTGAATAGAAAAGGTTTCGAGGAGTCTGTATGGCGGGAAATCTCACAAACTGACAGTCAACGACATTTAGTGCTGTTCAATATTAATCAGTTTAAGGTCATCAATGCAGCGTATGGCATTACCACGGGCGATATGGTGCTTGCCGCGCTGGCAAAAGTACTCTCAAAAGCGGCGCACCAGCTCAGGTTTACTGCACGTCTTGATGCCGATGTATTTGCCGCGCTACTTGAGGTTTCGAAAGATGAGGTTGAAGCCATGGTCAATATCATTTGCAATGATATTAATACCATGAAAACGACGGTAAATGGCAAGGCATTGTCAGTTGAATCCAGGGCAGGTGTTATCGCTTTGAATTCAAAAGAAACCGCGCTTGCCGATCATATTTATGCGGCGGAAATGGCATTACTTAGTGCGAAAGAAGATTCCACTCAGGTAATTGTTTATAAACCGGGGAATACGTCATTATTAAAACGAAAAAATCAGTTAACGCAGGTAGAGAATATAAAAAATGCGTTAGAGGAAGACCGGTTCGAGCTCTACTGCCAAAGTATAGAGCCCCTGTCAGGTAACCAGACACATTATGAAATTCTGGTCAGAATGATTGACGAGAATGGTGAGCTCGTATTTCCCGATGATTTTATTCCAGTCGCGGAAAGATACAACTTGATGAATATGGTCGACCGCTGGATTATAGAACATACTTTTGAGTTGCTTGGCAGAGAAGAATACCGAGATATTTCCGCTAAATTTAAATGGGGGATTAATCTTTCCGGGATGACCATCAGCGATCCTGATTTTCATGATTTTGTCTCCCAGTGCCTTCATCAATATCAATTTGAGCCGACTAATCTATATTTTGAAATTACAGAAACGGCGGCAATCAAGAATTTTCAGAGCTGCGTTTCCTTTATGAATAAAATTCATTCACTGGGTGTACAGTTTGCGCTGGACGATTTTGGTAGTGGCTTAAGTTCCTTCAGTTACCTTAAAAATCTTTCCATAGATTACCTGAAAATAGATGGTAGCCTGATCAGGGATATCGTCAGTAGTCGCCTCGACCAGGTAATGGTTTCGTCGATCGCCGATATTGCAAAAGAGCTGAATGTTAAAACCATTGCCGAGTATGTCGAGAATGCATCGATTCTGGAAATGCTGATAAAAATGAATATTGATTTCGCGCAAGGTTATGAAATCATGAAACCAAAACCTGTTACGCAAGAGTTAAAAAGCCTGGCTGAATATTCGCAATACAAGTTGTCTTCAGGCAATTAATTTTTTTATTCAAACGAGAAATGCATGTCACAGCTGGATAATGAGGTTAATGTAACAGGCAGCATAGCGACAGCCTGGCCGGGTATTTTGCTCACACGTATCGGTGTGATGACTTATCTGACACCGCAGTTTAGCGTGCTTGATAAGGTGGCCTGTAAACAACTCAGAGAAGTATTTGAGCACTGTTTGCAGGAACATGAAAAACGAATCGTTATTGACCTGACTAAAGTTAACACGCTGAACAGTTTAAGCCTTGCTGAGATCATTGATGGTGCAGAAAAGATTATTCGTAGTGGCGGCTGGCTAAAACTGGCCAATATCAATCCGCTAATTCGCGACATACTGGACATGACCGGGGTGTCTGATTATGTAACGCAATTAAATCCACCGGACAGAGAGTCAAGCAGTGTGTTTATGCCGCGTGCAATTCTGCAAAAGCGGCGACTGGGTGATGAACTTATCTCGCAAAATTTAATTACGCAGGAGCATCTTGGCGAAGCGCTTTCAATGCAGAGTGCCAGCGGTAAACGGCTGGGACAGATACTGGTAGAGCAGGGCTGGATAAAAGAACCCGATTTATTGCCGGTGCTGGCCCAGTTGTTACAGGTGCCGTATGCAAAACTGAACGCGCAACTTTATGATCCGGCCGTTTTAGCGATTATTAAAAAAGACAAAGCGATACAGTTGTGCGTGTTTCCTTTATTTAAAGTCCGTGATGTATTGCTGATCGCGACCCCCAGTCCACTATCCATTCCGGTAAATGACGAAATAGAAGATCGCACGGGCTGCAAGATAAAAGCCATACTCGCCGCGCGTAAAGATGTGATGAATACCATTAGTGAAGCGTATTCTGAAACGCCAAACGATATCGGCATGGACCTGTTTGATATTGTCGAAGACGATTTTCAGGTAGTGGAAAACACCAGGCCTGATGATTATTCGCAAATTGATGAAATGGCAGAAGGCAGCCCCGTTATCAATATGGTGAATTCTGTTATTCAACGAGCAATAGGTGATGGTGCCAGTGACATTCACATTGAACCTGGCAGAAAAAAGAGCCGGATTCGACTTCGTATTGACGGTGTTTTGTATGAATTCAGTACCCTGAGTGCAGACCTGCATCCGGCACTGATTTCACGCCTTAAAGTTATGGCTAACCTGGACATTGCTGAGCGCAGGTTGCCACAGGATGGTCGCATCCAGGTACATACGCGAGGCCGGCAGGTCGACCTGCGTTTCAGTTCACTGCCGGGCCTGTTTGGCGAAAAGGTGGTGTTGCGGGTGCTGGATAAAAACGAATCATTGCTTGATCTCAACAAACTCGGCATGGTCGATTATAACCTGCAGGCGTACAAGCGGTTATTAAGCAAAAGTTTTGGCCTGATTCTCGCCACCGGCCCTACCGGTAGCGGTAAAACAACCAGTCTTTACGCGGCATTGAATTACCTGAACTCAATCGAGAAAAATATCGTCACCATTGAAGAACCGGTGGAATACCAGATGGAAATTATCAATCAGAACGAAGTCAGGGAAAACATCGGTCTGACTTTTGATAACATTCTCAAACATGTGCTGCGGCAGGATCCCGACATTATCATGGTAGGCGAAATACGTGACCGGGAAACCGCGGAAATTGCCGTGCAGGCAGCGCTTACCGGGCACCTGGTGCTGTCAACCTTACACACCAACCACGCTATTGGCGCCATTTCAAGAATGATAGATATGGGTGTCGAGCCCTATTTGCTGTCATCGGCATTGATTGGTGTGGTCGGACAACGACTGCTACGAACGGTGTGCCCGTCATGCAAAACATCCTATATTGCCTCACCGGAAATCACCCAGCGTTATGGCTGGGGCGACCGCAAAGGTATGAAGCTGGCACAGGGGCGCGGCTGCCCGGAATGTTATGACTCAGGTTATAAAGGCCGTATTGGCATACACGAGGTTCTCGAAGCCGACGCCCAGTTGCAGGACCTGATTACCGGTAATCCTTCACGCGACGACCTTGAACATTACATGCAGGCCGGTAAACACAAGTCCCTGTTTGATGATGGCCTGGAACGGGTTGCCGGCGGTTATACCACCATCGAAGAAGTCTCCCGTGTGGTGAACAGTTAGCCCGGATATGTCATATGGCGATTGAACTCAGTGTTGCAAAAAAAACTAAAGCAAAAGCTTCGGCTGTGCAGTTACCGTCGTTGCTGGCCGGCCTGACGCAGAAGAAACTGGATGTTAATGACCGTATATTTTTTACCGAACAGTTGTCCCTGATGCTTGAATCGGGCATGCCATTATTTGAGTCATTGAAAGCATTTAGCTCGCTGGAAAACAAGCCGCAATTAAAAAAAATAATGACGCAGCTGATGAATGACGTGGAAGAGGGTAAAAGTTTTTCCGCGGCATTAGGTTCTCATCCGGATTTTTTCTCACTGGCCTATATCAACCTGGTCGCGGCGGCAGAAAACGGCGGCTTTCTCGATAAAGTGCTCACCGAACTTAAGGTGATGGATCAGAAGCGTGAAAAGCTCAAGTCCACGGTGGTCTCGGCAATGATCTACCCTGCCTTTCTTATCCTGTTTTCTATTGCAGTTGTTATTTTTGTGCTGATTGCCGTGTTCCCGAAATTCGCCGTCTTATTTGAACGCATCCACGACGAGTTGCCCGTTACTACTTTATTTTTGATGGCGGCGAGTAATGCACTGATCAACTACTGGTGGATTTTTCTGTCAGCAATATTATTGATTGTTTTCTCGGGCTTTTACTGGTTGCATTCTGCGCATGGTATCGAGGTGCTGGACCGGCTCAAGTTGTCGCTCTACATAATCAAGGATATTTTTATTCAGCTATACCTGGTCCAGTCCATGCGCCTGATGGCGATGTCGATGGCTAATGGGGTGAGTGCCATAGATACGCTCGGGGCATGCAGTGAAGTGGTCGATAACACCGTGTTCAACCGTTTCATAGCACAGTTAAAAACCCATGTGAAAGAAGGTGCTGGATTTGCCAGTGGCTTTGAACAGGCCGACTTTATACCGCCCACGGTAAAACAAATGATTAAAACCGGGGATGCGACCGGAAATTTAGCTCAAGTTATGGCACGAATTGCCGATTATTATGAAACAGAGCTGGAAAAGAAGCTGGCCCTGTTTGCACGCATGATCGAACCGATCATGTTACTGGTAATGGGGGTTGTCGTTGGATTGCTGGTGAGTTCATTGATACTGCCGATATTCAAGCTGTCACGTGCAGTGGGTTGATGTAACGAAACAAGACCGGCTTTAAAAACAGTTATAGGAATGTGTTTTATAAAAATTATGCTATATAAAACACATACAACTATATATT
>CAWDMF010000059.1:0-13792 GCA_963803185.1 uncultured Gammaproteobacteria bacterium
TAGGCCATATATTAACTGTCCTTTGCATGTTGCAATCCTCGTTGTGTAAATGCATGCTTTTTCATCATTTACTCGAATGTCATTCACGGAACAGACCGTATTCTGTGTGTGTCGAGTAACTCTCATCGCATGATTGATTTATATCATATTTTTTTTAGTATAATAGGCGTAGAGTCAGTTTCGAATAACTGACATAATAATAAGCTGATATCACCATAAATTCACCCTGGGAGCGGGAGTTAACAATGATTACATACAAAGAACTTAACGAACAGAATCATCATATTACAGAATTATCCAATGTGCTTCGTTATCTCTTAAGAGATCGTTCCATGTGTGACACAAAAACCTGCTGTGACCTTTTCGGCAATTACATGACAAAGGTAAATGAACACATAGAACTCGTCGACAAGAGCATGTACAGCGACCTGCTGGCAAGCCGCGATGAAAAAGTTAACAATGTAGCCAAGAATTTTATGTCAGGCTCGGTGGAAGTAAAAAAAATACTGCAAAAATTTAACAAGCAATGGTGTCCATCAAAAAACAATGTTACCGGTGACTTTAAAATTAAAGACCATGAAAAGTTTTTAGATGCTATGGATGAACTATTTGATATCGTGTTAGATCGCGTACAGGATGAAACCGAACATCTCTATCCACTAGTTCGCAGTCTTGGTGCCTGACTATTTCTCAGGTAATACACAGCGTTGTTCATAATAAATTAAGCTAATATAAATTCAGCCAGTAACGGTGTATGGTCAGACAGGCGATCCCATGGCTGATCATGCAGGCGCTGGCAATGAACAACATCAAAGCCGCGATAATAAATACGATCCATTGATAATACGGGTAACACAGCAGGAAAGGTGCGTGCATAGGAACCTCGTGTGCTTTTGAAAACCTCCGTAACACCCAGGCCCTGATGTAAGTAACGTTCTGCTAGTCCACGCCAGTCATTAAAGTCACCGGCAATAACCAGTGGCTCATCCGCCGGCACATGGGAACTAATACGTTCAGCCAGGGTTGAAAGCTGAGACGCCCTTTCGGGCCCAAACAGACCCAGGTGAACACAAATAATATGAATTTTTTGTTCAATACCTGGTAGCTGAATAATGCCATGCAACAAACTGCGGCTGGCTGAACGCATGAAAGAAACATCTATATTTTCCCATTTGATAAACGGATATTTACTTAAAATAGCATTACCATGGTGGCCGGACTTATAGATAGCATTTTTACCGTAGGCGTGATGCGACCAAACCTGATCTGCAAGAAATTCAAACTGCCTGTTATTTGGCCAGTCATCAAAGCGGTTGTTGGATATGGCGCGCTCACCATGTATTTCCTGCAATAGCACTACATCGGCATCAACAAGACGCAATGATTCTTTTATATCATGCAAGATAAAACGACGATTACCAGTACTGAATCCTTTATGAATATTGTAAGTCAGAACTTTAATTGATGTGTCGGGCATGGGCTTGCTGAATTATTCTGTTTTCCATTTATCTATGTAAAATAGAAGCTTCATATAAGCCAACTCTTGAATCGCATAGTGACCGTTGAATTATTTCTGCTTCTGCTGTTAATTATAATCGCAAATGGTGCGCCAATATTAATTCAGCTGCTATTAAATGATAATTTTAAGCTTGCTGTTGATTTCGGTCAAAAACTACCAGATAAAAATCGACTATTTGGTCCTTCAAAAACATGGCGCGGGATTTTAGCTGCAATGCTTGCCACAACGGCGGCTGCCTGGTTATTTGGCTACTCTCCTGAAACAGGTTTGCTGGTTGCCAGCTATGCAACTCTTGGCGACCTGAGCTCCAGTTTTATAAAACGCAGATTGTCGATGCAGCCCAGCAGTATGGCGCCTTTGCTGGACCAGGTGCCGGAGTCGCTATTTCCCGCATTGATGTTAAAACAAGCATTTAATCTTGATATTTATTCAGTAATACTACTGGTATTGATTTTTGTCATTACGGAGTTGTTTCTTTCCCATATACTTTATAAATGGGGTGTACGTAATAGACCCTATTAATAATTACTAAGGTTACGATTTATGCTTCAGACAAAAGAGGAAATAGTTAATCTTCCAAACCTGGTTAGTTTCATAAGAATATTGATGGCGCCAGTACTGTTTTACTTTGCGCTCACACAGCAGCCATACTGGTTTATCGGGACATTACTGTTTGCAGCATTCACCGATGTGCTTGATGGACTTCTGGCCAGAGCCTTGAACCAGATAACAGAGATGGGTTCACGCCTCGATAGCTGGGGTGATTTTGTGATCTATTCTACGATTGCGGTTTGTGCCTGGATATTATGGCCTGATATCTCGCAACGCGAGAGCCTCTATTTTATTATCATTGTGCTTAGTTTCACCCTGCCAGCAGTGATCGGCTTTATCAAATTCCATCGCTTCACCAGCTACCACACCTGGAGCGTAAAGCTTGCTGTTGGTATTACCATTATAAGTTATATTTTACTTTTTTCCGGCCTGCTCGACTGGCCTTTCCGCATAGCCGCCCTGTTCTGTGCGTACGCAGCTATTGAAGAAATTGCTATAACCCTGTTGATGCATCATGAGCATGTTGATGTCAGGACAGTATGGCAAGCTGCTAAGTACAACCGGGAAAACAGACAAAACTAATCAGACTATCCATGCCTCTAGATATTATTTGTGGGATAGTAGTGAATGGCACTAAGTTAAGCTATATTTGCATGAATCCGGGACATGAACCGGGCACAGTTGGCAACGACCATCACCCGCAGGGATGCGGGTGTTGAGCCACCATGGACGGTTTCACGGCGTGTCGTTGCCAACTGTGCCCGGTTCATGTCCCTTGCAGTTAACGTGACAGCAGTTTATATCGCCAAGTTGTTGAAAGGTCATGCTAAGCACTCTTAACTCAGTGCCATTCGGGACAGTAGTGAGTAAAAACCACATTTTTAACATGATGTGACCAACTTATGTTCCACTGGAACCTTAAGTTGGTCACTATGACAAACTATGGATTAGTGCATACTAAGTTAAAAACTTGGCAGGCGTTCAGGCAAATGTTCCCGAATCTCCTTCGCATTAAGAGAAGACAAATTTTTTGCCAGCTCAAAACATGCCAGTTTCTGCGTCTGCGTATTTAGCTGATTACGAAGATTACCTAAAAAACCCGGTGCGGCAACCAGTATAAATTGTTTGAACTTATTATTTTTACGTGCGGCATCCAGTTCACTGGCAATTTTCCTGGCAAAATTTATGTTTTCCTGTTCTTTAGTGCTTACCTCATCCTGATAAGCATGTCCGCCGGCACCACCTTTACCATTGCTGCGCCCGGGTAAATCACTGGTCATGTTCTGTTCATGCAGGCGTGCTTCTGCGTGCACAATGCTTTCAATTTCTTCTATTGGACCCATACGCGAATCTACTGTGAAAATACGGGCTTTACTATTATCAGCAACAACTAACCATGTTAATTTCATCGTTATTCCTCACTATTTTATTTAATCAATACTAACCACTCATTTATATTAAACATCAGCTTTGTCCATCTTTCGTTGATACTTATCAAATAATACCTTAAATGGTAGCCAAATGTTGTAACAGATTCACTTTCTGAATCAACCAGCATTCTACTCAGCGTACCACGTGCCTGGAAACAGGAAATAATTAGATGGCAGTCAGTGCGCCAGATATCGACATATCATCTCTACCCCGGCCTAAGGGCACCTCTATATTATTTAGCTGCTAATAACTGTTGCGAATAATGTTTGTAGAACCATTTCATGGTAAATGGTGGAATAATCGTGGTAAATACAATCACCATAACCATGCCAGCATGTATTTCGTTATTAAAAATTCCACTAAAACGACCAAGTTCTGCAAAAATCAGTCCGACTTCACCTCTGGGGACCATCGCCATACCAATCATCAAACGTGAAGCCCAGCTTTCACGAAGAAATAATGCCCCAATCATCTTGCCAACAATCGCTACCACTAGTAATGCCAGTGAAAAACCCCAGACATGATGCGATGTCCAGTCAATTTCTCTAAGATTAATTGACAGACCAACAACAACAAAAAAGATAGGTGTAAACAAACTAATGATAGGCTGCATTTGATGCTCAATATCTTTGGCGAATTTTCCATCCATACGCAAAGTTACACCCAGCGGTAGAAAGAATCGCCGTGATAAAGCTAGTCCCGCTGCAAAACCACCAAGCAGCTCCGGCGCACCGATCTCATGTGCCAACCATGCAAAAAACAGAACCAGAGAAACAATTGTAGTTGGAAGAAGTCCCGGTATTTCGCTGACTTGAGAAAAATGTTTAATGATGACAGACATGAACTTTGCAAGTATCGGCGCCAGTATAAAAAAGGTACTGATAAATACCAGCACCTTAGCGGCATTGATCCAGTTTACACCACCACCGATGGAAAATTCATATAACAGCGCCAACAACATAACACCGAGCACATCATCGATTACTGCTGCACCCAGAACAACCTGCCCCTGGTGAGAATGGTTAAGTTTTAAGTCGGTAAGTACGCGTACGGTTATACCAATGCTGGTAGCAGTCAAGGTACCGCCAATAAATAGCGATTCCAACAATGTTAAACCGATAAACCAGTGCCCTATGATGTAACCCAATAGCAATGGCGTAAAAAAACCTGTGAGCGCAACTATGCTAGATTTTGTTCCTGACCTGATCAGGCGTTTTACATCCGTACCCAGGCCGACTTCAAACAACAAAAGAATGATACCGATTTCAGCCATTAGTTTGAGTGCTTCTACCGGTTCAATCCAGCCTAATAGACTGGGACCAATCACAACACCTGCAAACAATTCACCAATGACCGATGGCGACTTCAGTCGCACTGCAATCTCAGCGAACAGGCGTGCCGTAAGTAAAATAACCAGCAGATACAGAAAAAAGGTATGTGCTTGCATAATCCTTAACTAATCAGCAAATCCTGGGCAGAGGGTCGTCTTCGAGTTCTTCAAGTATACGCTCACCACCGATATCGGTTTGCATTAAAACATAGGCTATGTTCGAGTCTATGTTACCTATGATGGCAGCATCTTTGCCTTCTTCAAGCGCTTGCCAGGTTGTCAGTAATGCCTGTGCTTCAGCCGGGTCCACTACAGCAACGGCACGTCCCTCACAGGCAAGATACATCGGGTCGTAGCCCAGCATGTCACAAACGGACTGAACTGGGTCACGCACAGGGAGTTTGTTCTCTAATAGACGAACACCAAACCCGGTTGCCCGCAATATCTCAGAACAAACGGTGGCAATGCCCCCGCGTGTCGGATCCCGCATGAAACGCAGGCCTTTATGGTTCATCGCAGCGGTTGTTAAATTTAATACGCTGGCAGCGTCAGACTGGATATCACCTCGCAAGCCGAATTCTTCTCGTGCCAGCATCACCGCAATACCATGATCACCAACGGGGCCGCTGACAATAATAGCATCACCGTGTTTAATATTATTCATCGACATCACATGTCCCTGACGAATACCCACACCCGTGGTTGCAAGGTATAGCCCACCGCCCTCACCCCGAGGTAAAACTTTTGTGTCTCCGCAAACCACCTTGACACCGATCTCGGCTGCCGTCTCTGCCAGTGTTTTTATGATACGTTCAAGCGTGGCAATTTCCAGACCTTCTTCGATAAATGCATTCAGGCTTAAGTATTTTGGTATAGCACCGGCTACGGCAAGATCATTGGTGGTGCCATGCACGGCAAGTGAACCGATATTACCACCGGGAAATTCCAGTGGCTGCACAGTAAAGCCATCGGTGGTAAACAGCACCTCACCTCCATCGAGCGAAATCGGAACAGCATCAGCCTGCACATCAAGATCCGGGTTGGCAAGGTGGCGCGCAAAGATCTCTTCGATGAGCTCACGCATGAATCGGCCGCCATTACCATGCGCCAGTGAGATGTGGGTATCTTGCATTAGTGTTACCTGTTAATTATTTTTGAACCGTCGAGGCGCAGAGTTTTGTTATTAGCTTCGCCTACGGCGAAACTAATTTAAAGGTTTTTCTCCGCGTCTCTGCGCCTCGGCGGTTCAAAGCTTTTAATCTTTTAATTTTTTGCATTAACTTTTATAGCCATATTCCATAACTTGCCCGAAACTGATGCCCGCATCATTGACCGGTATCAACTCAGGCAGACAAACATCAAAACCATCGTCCAACAATAATGCCATGGCTTTTTCAGTTAAAACCCGGTTCTGAAAGACACCACCGGAAAAGCTAACTGTATTAACGGCCTGTTTTTCACGGATGATTTTTGCCTGCTGCAGGATAGAATGCGCTAATGAATTATGAAATAAAGTAGCGCGTGCTTTTACGCTTAAAGTAGAATCTAACATAACACGAATCAATGACTTCCAGTCAATTATCAACATGTTACCATTCCTTTCTAACCCAAGATCTACATAATTATCAACTGATTCTTTACTGCTTTCAGACAATGCTTCAAACGCCATTGGCCCCTGCCCTTCAAAACTGGCCGTGGTGCAGACACCGGTAAGTGCCGCAGCAGCATCAAATAAACGTCCAACTGATGTTGATTGCGGCGCATTAATTTTTTGCTGCCATGCCCGCTTTAACATTGAATGTAACATCGGATTTTTTTCTGGAGTATCGTCATAGTCCAGTCCGGCCTCCCAGCATAATGCGGCAGCACTTCGCCAGGGCTGTCGTCCGGCTTTGTCACCACCGGGCAGATTGAATGCTCGCATACTGGCAACTCGCTGCCATCCACCCGGTTTACCAACAAAGGTTTCACCGCCCCAGAGTGTCGTGTCTTCACCGTAACCAACACCGTCCCATGCAAATACAATAACAGGCTCACCCGCTTTCACCATACGCTGACATTCATAATAAGCAGCAGAGGCATGCGCATGGTGGTGAAACACACTTTGTACAGGAAGATTCTGTTTGTGTGCCCAACGTCTGGTTGTGTAACCCGGGTGGGCATCGCAAACTAAACTCTCAGCGTTAATGCCATAGAGTTTTTGCAAATCATTAATGGTTTTTTCAAAAACAACCAGGGCGCGAACGGAGTCCATTTCTCCAATATGTGGTGATATAACAGCACGGTCTTTCCATGCCAGCGTGATGGTGTTTTTCATCTGCGCACCGACTGCGAGTATGGGACGTTCCAGTTCGAACGGTAGTGTCAGCTCTATCGGCGCAGAGCCACGACCTGTTCGTATCGGCCTGGCTTTGCCAGCAATGGTTCGGTATACCGGATCATCAGCCGGTCGCTCAATCGGCCGGTTATGGTGTAAACAGGCATCGGCCACATGGGCCAGTCGTTTTTCAACATCAATATTATCGATTAAAACCGGTTCACCACTGATGTTTGCCGAGGTAGCAACCAGCGGGCCATCAAATACATTTAAAAGTAAATGATGCAAAGGGCTGTATGGCAACATCATTCCGACTTCATTTAAAGCCGGCGCGACTTGTTCAGACAACGTGGGCTTAGACAATTCCGATTGCTTATTTTTTTTAACCAGCAGAACAGGCCTGGCGGGTTGTAACAAAAACGCTTTATCATTTTCACTTAATGTGACTGACTTTTCTGCATATTCAAATGGATCATCAAAAGCAACAGGGAACATAACGGCCAGCGGTTTGTCTGCTCGAGGTTTGTTTCTTCTTAACCGGTCAACCGCTGCTGTATTGCTCGCATCACACATCAGGTGATACCCGCCGATGCCTTTTACTGCAACGACTTTGCCCTGACGTAAAGTTTCTACAGTGTGATTCAGTGCACCTTCACTATCATTAATTTCTGCCTCTTCATTAACAAAGCTCAGCGACGGGCCACATTCTGCACAGGCAACAGGTTCTGCATGGAAACGCCTGTTATTCGGGTCTTCATATTCAGCCAGGCACGATGGACACAACTCGAAATCTGCCATGGTTGTATTGGGCCGGTCGTATGGCAACATTCTGATCAAGGTGTATCGCGGTCCACACTGAGTGCAGTTGATAAAAGGGTAATGGTAACGACGATCTGACGGGTCGTTTAATTCTGCGAGACAGTCATCACACAGGAAAAGATCAGCCGGCACACTGATGTGCGCCTCGCCCTGAACCTGAGCCTGGCTTTGCAGAATACGGAAAGTCTCGAACTCGCCAACATCTGTTTGCTTGTCGGATTCGAGTTTGGGTTTTGCCAGTGGTGGTTTCTTAGTGAATATGTCGAGGAGAAAATTTTCCAGATTTTGCGACTGACCCTGAACACAAATTTCCACAACACCAACACAGTTTCTTACCCAGCCGGTAAGTTTATGCTCAACCGCCAGTCGATAGATAAATGGCCTGAAGCCAACACCCTGTACCTGTCCGGATAAAACAACATGCCTGGCTGATAGTGCCGTGTTGGTTTGTTGTTTATTCTTTAAACAAGTATCCACTTTGCAGAATTGCTTTTGTTTAACTGCTTTTTTCACCGCCGAGACGCAGAGACGCAGAGAAAAACCTGTTTATGATTATTTGTACCAAGCACAAACATTAAAAACCTCTGCGCCTCTGCGTCTCGGCGGTGAAAGAATAGTTTAAGTTTTGTCATCATGTATTAGCGATATGCTACGGTATTAAACTTAACCAACCGCTTTCTTGACTGGTTCTTTGTTAACCGATTCACGCATGCCGCCTGCCCACCAGATTCGACAGGCACCTTCATCTGAAACCATACACGGCCCTATCGGATTTCTGGGTATACAGGCTTTACCAAACAGCCGGCATTCATTGGGATAGATTTTACCGAGTACAACCTGTGCGCAGTCACATCCCGGTGGCATCTGGCCTGCGCGTTTGCGTGCATCATCGGCGTAAGATGGAAACAGTTTTCTGGCATCATGCTTGCTGTAGGTCTTATTCAACATGTAACCGGACGCAGGAATAATACCCACCCCGCGCCAGTTAGCATCATAAACATTCATCGCTGTATGTAGATGTGCCTGTGCAGATTTATTACCGCCTGGTTTTACCAGCTCTGGATAACAGTTATCCAGAAAATAGCGCTTGTCGTTAAGCTGGCGTAAGGTCGAATACATGGCTGCCAGCAGGCTTTCCGGTTTAAAACCGGCTACCGCTGCCGGAATATTGTGTTTTTCAACCACAAAGCCCCATTCCTCAGGCCCCATAATAGTTGATACATGACCGGGAGCAATCAATGCATCAAATCCGGGCTCACCAGATTCCAGCAACATTGCCACTGCCGGCCAGGTCAAACGACCGGACAACAGCATAGACAAATTTTCAGGCACGCCCTCTACCATCATCGCGGCCACCGGCGCAGTGGTCGTTTCAAAACCGGCCGCAAAAAACACTACCGCTTTATCGGGATTGTCTTTTGCAATTTTCACCGCTTCAGTGGGGGATGCAATCGGCCGGATATCACCGCCCAGTGCTTTGGCCTGATCCAGTGTTCTCGCTTTGGCTTTTGGCACATTGACTGGCACACGCAACATATCACCAAATGCGACCAGGATGATTTCTTCATTGAGTGCCAGCTGGATTGCTTCAAAAATATCTTCTTCCGGACAAATACATACCGGACAACCGGGACCGGGAACCAGCTCAATATAATCAGGTAATACCTTACGCAGACCCGCCATGGTAATGGAACGCTCATGGCCGCCGCAGACATTCATGATTTTCACCCTGTCTTTTTTTTGCGGCAAGGTCTGAATGCGCTTTAGCCATTGTTTTGCGCTAATGGTCATTTTTAAGCTGTTTTCTCTTCATGCTCATGATGCTGATGATGACTATGCCTGGTCGCTAGCGGATGTGCCTGCAGATAGGCCTTACGACTCTCTATTTGCTTAGTAATCCAGTCAAGCCACTGCGGCAGACCAGACTTATCTTTGGCAGAGAGTTCCATCACGGGTGCAGTACTGGCGATATCATGCAAATAACGTTTTGCATTTTCAGGTTTAAAATCATCAAGTATTGGTAACAGATCACTTTTGCTAATTAAAACCAGGTCAGAAGTACGGAACATGACCGGATATTTAGCCGGTTTGTCATCACCTTCCGGCACTGATAGTAAAGTAACATTCAAATGCTGACCCAGATCAAAACTGGCCGGGCAAACCAGGTTGCCGACATTTTCGATAAACACAATATCAAATTCAGCTAAATCAAGATTATGCAAGGCCTGGTGAATCATGTGTGCATCCAGATGACAGGCACTGCCGGTAGCAATCTGGATCGCCTTAACACCATGTTGTCGAATGCGCTCGGCATCGTTCTCGGTTTCAAGATCACCTTCGATAACCGCTATTTTAATATTGCTATCTAACTGTTGAATGGTGGCTTCAAGCAGCGCTGTTTTACCCGCACCGGGTGATGACATCAGGTTGACCGCCAATACGTTAAACTGGTCAAAATGTTCACGGTTGTGCTTGGCCGTGTGGTCGTTTTCATGCAGCAGGCTATGTAGTACAGTAACAGCCTCTTTACCGCTTTCTGTTTTTTGAAGTTTTCCACCGGGTCTAATTAAACCTTCATTACCGTGGGTTATGTTGCATCCGCAGGTATCACACATTTGTACTCTCCAAATATTTTTTAGTTTTCTTCACTACTATGATGCACGAAGAAACTATTGAGACAATATAACAACAAGTTGAAAGTTTATTCTTATAACTTAAAACTTGTAACTTAAAACTATTAATGCAGCGCTTCCAATGCCGAGTCCTTGCGTTTTTCAAGCTCAACACTCATCAGCATCATTTCATCACCACTAATCAAGGTCGTCCGCCAGTCACCACAGTGTTTACAAATTAATTTGTTTGGCAAGGCATCCGACTCACTGCCGCACTTAGTACATTTCACTTTAATCGGTAGCTGTTCTACAACAAGCTCTGCATACTCAGCGATTGTTCCCGCGCTGGCAATCGGGTAAGCATTTTTTAATAACTGCGTTTCTACACCCGACAATGGACCGATACCAATAACGATAGTGGTTACACTCTGTGCCTTGCGTTCCATGGCAATGCCCTCAACCTGATCGATTAACGACTGACAGATAGCAAGCTCATGCATATCTATAACTGTTCCGCCGCCAGCATCTCGTCATATATCTGCCACGCAGTCTGCGCTTCCTGCGGTGAAATTTTCTGGATAGCATAACCCACATGCACAACAATAAAGTCATCTAGCTCGAGATTGTCATCCTGCATCATAAACAGGCTGACATCACGCTCGACACCTTTAGCCTCACAACGAGCCATAAAACCATCGATAGATTTAATTTGCATGGGTATGCCAAGACACATAAATTACCACTCCAAAAAACCACTTAAAAAGTAAGTGCTTAAAAAACAAACTGTTAATACATATTAAACTTTAGAAAATGCACCATCAATTTGACATATGTCAATAAGAGTAGCACGATATACTGATAAAAAGTATAGTGAACTTACAGGAAGCTCGATGAACTCTAATGATACTTTAATCCTTGGAATCGGCAACACTTTACTTACAGATGAAGGTGCGGGCATCCATGCACTCGAGCTGCTTCAATTAGAACATCCTGATATACCAAACCTGACTTTCCTTGATGGTGGCACCCTCAGCTTCTCTTTAGCGGTATGGATTGAGGATTGCAGCAATCTAATCGTTTTTGATGCCACTGAATTACATCAGCCTGCCGGCACAGTAAACACTTTTGTTAATACGGCTATGGATGAGTTTCTTGGCAGTAAAAAACGCAGCGCCCATGAAGTTGGCCTGCTTGACCTGATGGACATATCACGTTTAACCGGTCACCTGCCAGAAAACCGCGCCTTGATTGGTATTCAGCCGAAAACAATGGACTGGGGTATGCATCCTAGTAAACCTGTTCAAGATGCCTTGCCTCATGCGATAAATGAAGCTGTAAAATTAATAAAACAATGGCAGAAAATTAATACAGATCAAGAAGTTTCTGCAGCATAATATTATTGTATCACTACAAGATTAGAATTAATTGACCAGGAGTACAAACAATGGAACAAATAATACTCATTCCAATTGATGGTTCCGAATCTATTGAGAGCACTTCACTTTATGTGCAACAGATATCACCCAAAGAAAAGACTCGCATTGTCCTCATGCATGTAACACCCACTGTTAATGCATCAAATGCATCAATTGATCATGTTCCAAATGTAAATAAGATTTACGAGATACTGGTACAGGAAGGTTGGACCGTTAATATCGAAACACGCATGGGTGATCCGGTTTTTGAAATTCTAAAAATGGCGATATTGTTACCGGCCACGTTACTGCTTATGTCTACACATGGTCGATCAGGCATCGAGCGTATCCGTGAAGGCAGTGTCACCGAGCAGGTGCTAAAACAATCACCCTGCCCTGTTTTTATTCTGCACAGTACGCGCGCAGAACCTGTTGATAAACGTACCGAACATTTATTTAAACGCATCCTTGTGCCTTTGGACGGCACTGCTGCATCCTCTGCGATACTTGAATGTGTTGAACGCTTTGCAAAAATGCATAATGCGGATGTAATACTGTTTCACGATGAGATGGAACATGCAGAAGGTGAAGACAAAAAAGCTGCCATCAAGGCAAGACTACAGGATCAAAGTGTTGAACTGGCAAACACCGGTATGACCGTTTCACTTGATATGACCACTTACAAAAGACCGATTCGTGAAATTTTAAACAGGATCGATGAAATGAATATTGATCTTGTTTCAATGGTAACACATGGTGATAAAGGCGAGAGACGTGCGATGGATGAGTCAGTTACAGCCGAGATTATTCGGCATTCCAACTGTCCTTTACTGGTGTGGTCAGCTGAGCCACAGTGTCCTATTGTATCTTAAGTTTCAGTATATTGAATTTAAAGAGACTGTTAAAATTATGTCTGAAACAACCAAATCAGTAACTGCAGATATAAAGTTTAACATCCAGATTGGTGATGAGTTGACGCAGAATGTTAAACCTCTGTTGCACGAGATCAAACATGCCCTGGATAACCTTATAGAAACAGGCCAAACCAGCATTATTGATTTGCGCAGTATCCCGCTTGCGCCCGGTGAGGAAGACAAAATTTTAAATACTCTGGGTCGAGGTGAGGTTCTGGCTCAACTTAATGCACTGGGTTTAAGTGAAGTCATCGAAACACAGTATGCAGGAGTCTGGCTTGTTACTCACTATAACGATGAAAACCACATCATCAGCCGATTTATTGAAGTGACAACCATACCGGAGATTCTCTGTTCGCAAACAGAGGATATTTTGGCAGCTTATAGCAGTCTGACCCTGGATTTGGACGAAAACCAAAAAACCAATTAGTCATCGGTGGAGAAAACAGTATGACCGACAGAACGAATAGTAAAGATAAATTCCCTGCTGATCTTAATCAGCTAGAGAGCATTCAGCCAGAAAGCCGACAGCTTGATAAAACACTGGGTGAAACCTTACGCAGTCAGGGCATATCACGCCGCAGTTTTCTAAAGTTCTGTGCCGCCACCGCTTCGATGATGGCGATGTCACCAGCGATGATTCCAAAAATTGCGCATGCTTTAGAAAGCGCAAGAAGGCCCTCTGTTATCTGGTTATCTTTCCAGGAATGCACCGGCTGCACCGAGTCATTAACACGCGCGCACACGCCTACGGTTGAAAGCCTGATTTTTGATACGATCTCGCTGGACTATCACCATACGCTGCAGGCCGCTTCCGGTCATGCAGCTGAAGCAGCACGTGAAGCTGCCATGGAAGAAAACTTCGGCAAATATTTACTGGTGG
>CAWDMF010000060.1:0-21487 GCA_963803185.1 uncultured Gammaproteobacteria bacterium
ATCTGTAGTATGGAAAAAGGGATATAAAAGGGTAGTGCTATTTAACCTGGTTGTTTTTTAATGTGGTTTGCATATTTCCCCGGGTTATTTTACGTCTACTTTCTGCAGCAAGATACAAACCACGTCCAATGGTAGAGGTCGCTTTTTTAATATTAATTGATGTTTTTTCTAAATACAATTAAAGGGAAAACAAATCAAAGGCATTGTACTTAATTGCTGAGTCAATGAATAACCTCTTATTACACTAGTACAAACCGTTTCCTTTTTGATTTTTATCAATAAATAGAGCAATAAAAGGCAATTATTTATTAATATCCTCACAAAACATTTGACGTGGGAAAAAATACCACGCATAATAGGCGCATGTGGGAAATGATCCCGCGCTAAATGATAATAAATAGTTAAAATTACATTTTAAAGAGGATAAAGAACATGAATAAATTATTACTAACTACTGCAATCGCTATAGCAATGGGTAGCTCCGCAGCATTTGCTCACCATCCTGCTGCTGATATTGTTGATTCGGAAATCTATGAGATGATCGATGAGAATGTATCCGATGTGCATGCTGACATGACGTTTGATGATATGGGTAGCGATACCACTGATGTTGGCAGCGCAGCAGAAGCACGCGATACTGATGTTGGTAATGCAGGCGTTGCACCGGGCGGAGATCTGGAAGATGTCGGCGCTGAAATGAGCGGTGACCTGGAAGATGTTGGCGCAGCTATGGAATCACGTGAAGTTGAGAGTTCAATGGCTGATGCAGAGCCAAGTGGTCCCATGAGTGCTCAAAGGTAATACTGGCATTTTTTTAAACTAAATACAGAGGGTAGTTATCATAAAGATCTGATACTGCCCTCTGTTTTTTTATAGTAGAAAAAATTTTATTCGCAGTAAATCTAGTATCTACCGTGAAGAAGTAACATATGTTCGATACGCTTTTCAGTTGGAGTATCTACCGAGTAAGTAGACACCTTTTGTAATTCAAGTTGCCAACCGTAAGATTCCAGTTCATTCCCGGCAGTAAAGTTCATTCCAGCAAAATTTGAGTAATTGTAGTGCGCATTCATATTGCTAGCCTCATTGTTTGCTCGTTGTAATATTTTCACTTTTATACAACACATAAAACATGCCAGTTATGTTATGTTTTATTTTATTGTTATTTTATAAAAACCTGATTATTTAACTAAATAAACTGGATCACTGTTGTCCCATTAACGGTTATGGTTGAAAACAATAAACGAAGGTGAATTCTGAACACCGTTTACGCTAATATAGAGATCGTCATTTATAAACTATACCTTCCCGGTATTTAGGTGAGCAACATGCAATATCGAAAACTTGGTAATACTGAAATTGATGTAAGTGTTATCTGTCTTGGTAGCATGACCTGGGGGCAGCAAAATACCCGCGAACAGGCTTTTGAGCAAATGGATTATGCACTTTCTCAGGGCGTGAATTTCATTGATACGGCTGAACTTTATGCAATTCCGCCGCAGGCCGAGACATACGGGCGCACGGAAGAAATTATTGGTGACTGGTTGCAGGCACGGGGCGCACGTGAGCAGCTTGTGCTGGCCAGCAAGATAGCCGGACCCGGAGAGGACTGGATAGCGCACATTCGTGGTGGTAAAACCCGTTTTAATCGTAGTGATATTGGCCTGGCACTGGATGCCAGTCTTAAACGTTTGCAGACCGATTATCTCGATCTGTATCAATTACACTGGCCGCAACGTCAGGCTAACTTTTTTGGCAAACTTGGTTTTGAGGTACCTGCCGAAGAGCACATCACCCCTATACTGGAAACCCTGGAAGCGCTGGCTGAGCAGGTAAAGGCCGGTAAAATTCGCCATATCGGCCTGTCGAATGACACCCCGTGGGGTGTCATGCAATTTCTGCATTATGCAGAGCTGGCCGGGTTACCGCGTATTGTGAGTGTGCAGAACCCTTATAGTTTACTGAACCGTAGTTATGAGATTGGTCTGGCGGAGATATCATGGCGTGAACAGGTGGGATTGCTGGCATATTCGCCACTGGGTTTTGGTGTGCTCTCGGGTAAATACCTGAATGCTGCATTACCTGATGAAACTCGCCTGTCGCTGTTCCCGGATTATACCCGCTACAGTAGCCCGGCAGCGGTATCTGCTACCGAGAAATATGTTGTTCTGGCTCAAAGCCATGGTCTGGATCCGGCGCAGATGGCACTGGCTTATGTCAACAGCCGGCCATTTTTGAGTAGCACGATTATTGGTGCCACCACGATGCAACAGTTGCGCAGTAATGTAGATAGTATCAATTTATCTTTATCGGATGAGGTGTTATCTGCGATTGAGGAAATTCATCATGCGCATGCTAATCCGAGTCCTTAGTCCGGTTCATATCTCGGATTTGTACAACCCTGGTACAGGCCTGCTACATCAGCCTGTTTAGATAATTTCTTTTTCTTAACGGGATAGCAGTGTACCCGTATATAAAAATTTCCTGAAATATGCAAAATAGAAAGTTAAGTAATATAAATTAATGAACCAAATGGTAACTAAACATGAATAAACAAAAAAATATAATCACAAGTTTATCTTTTGTTTTGCTGTTTCTTTTTCCACTGCTTAGTATCTCTATGCCAGAGAGTGGCGAGACGGTAACGCGGCTCGGTACTGTCAATGATGATTATTACGCTGCGGGTGGTACTGTGGATATCAATGCGGTTATTTCTGGCGACGTTGTGATTGCCGGTGGAGAGCTGTTTATCGGGCATCACATCAAAGGTGATGTTATTGCCGCTGGTGGCTCGGTTCATCTACGTGGGGAGATTCAGGATGATGTTCGCACCGCCGGCGGGGATATTTCTATTGATGCCAATATTGGTGATGACCTTATTGCAAGTGGCGGCAGAATTAACCTTTCTGCAGGTTCAACTATTGGCGGAGAAGCCTGGCTGGCAGGGGGTGATGTACGAGTCGCAGGTACGGTTAACAAAGACCTGGTTATCGCAGCAGGTAGCATTCGTTTATCCGGTACGGTTCATGGCGATGTGAGACTTGAAGGCGGAGATATACAAATACTTGAAGGTGCCATTATCGATGGCGACTTAGATTACAAAAGCCCCAATGAAGCGAATATACATTCTGCTGCCAAAATAACAGGCAACGTTATATATCAGCAGGTCGAGTGGGATCACTCGCATCGAGGAGCGGGCATTTTCTTTATTATCACCATGATAGTTGCCAGTTTTGCCCTGTATAAACTTTTACCTGGCTTCACTATGTCGTCAGTTGGCCGGATTTCTGCGGAGCCATTGAAAAGCATTGGTGCCGGTTTTCTTGTACTTATCATCGCACCTGTAATTGCTGCATTATTAATGGCTATTATTCTGGGTATATGGATTGGCCTCAGTATTATGGCGCTTTATCTGCTGGCATTACTGACTGGTTTTCTCGTTTCCTGTTTCTTTGCTGGCGACTGGGCAGCAAGACGCTTGAATAAAGATGTGACAACGACCGGCAGAAGGTTCATTTCTGTTGCTCTGGCTATTCTTGTATTGGGATTATTAAAGAATATTCCAGTGATTGGCGGCCTGCTTATATTTGCGCTGCTGCTGGCTGGACTCGGTGCAGTGATATTGCAGCTAAAAGAAATTTACAGCCAGGCAGGTAATGCCTGATTGCTTGAATACGAGCTAGCAGAAACTAATGCCGCTTACTTAAGTAAGCGGCATTACCAGCAGAATCCTTTATGCTCGCTGCTGATAAGGCAAATTATCCAGGCTTATTTTTTTAATAAGGTTTGCGTATTTTCCCAGGCTATTTTTTTTCTGACATCTTCGGGTAGATCGTTTAACCATGTCCAGTGGTAATCGTATAATTTTTGATAATGCTGCCAGCCTTCGTCTGCGGTATCCCAGGTTTGCCCACGAGTGACTTTCCACACAGGATCGGTTCCCGTTATAAAACGATCCGGGTAATCTAAAACCAGTTTTTTCCATTCAGGTAGCAGGGTATGGTCCTCTTTACTGATGCCGTCATATCGCCATGGGTCGCGCGCTGCAAAGTCTATCCAGGTGTTATCACATTGGCTCAGAATTTTCTCTATATGGTCTGGCCTGAGGTTACCACCGGCATGGGCAAAGATGATTTTGACGCCTGGTCTGGACAGGCATAAATTAAGGAATGTTTTTTCATTAGACGAATCGATATGAATAAGTACCGGGACATTGTATTTTTCAGCCAACCGCAGCAGTTGAACAAAAATAGTGTTGTCAGTCTTTGGATAGAAACCATTCATAAAATGGACTTCGCCAATGCCATAATATTGACCACTTTTTAAACCTGACTCGGCTTTTTTAACGACCTCTTCATTCTTATACCAGTCTCGTTTGCCTAACTCGTGTATATACGGGCTGAAAAAAGGAATTATCCAGTTACCACCTTTTTCTCTTAGCTCTAACGCCAGCTCGGAAGGGGTGCCTGCGACGATAGTAAGGCCAACATTATGCTGTTTGAGTATATCTATGACCTCTTGCGCCGATGTTACCTCACGATGGTCCCAGTTGAAATGAATGTGGCTATCGGCAAAAACATCAGATGCAATAGCATTGCTTATTTGCGCTATGGAAAAAAATAAAATCAGGAATATACTTTTCAAGCCCTGTTTCATAATAAATCGTTTTGTATAAATAGAATATTTAACACAATTGAATACTTCTCTTCTTAAGTGTTTAGGTGAAAACGGTTTCAGATATTTTTAGCACCTGTAGTTGCTTTGCAAAATCTGAGGCAGAGAACAATGGCTTCAACTAGTAGAAACCGTTGATCTTCAGACCAGGTTAATATTATCTAAACATCCCTGTCCGGATAGTTGTGGAAAAAAAAGGTTAAAACGTATTATTCGTTAATAATCTTGATTTCAACACGTCGGTTTTCTGCACGGCCTTTTGCCGTTTTATTGGTGGCAACAGGCCGACTTTCACCATATCCAATGGTTTTGATACGGCTTTTAGATAACTCTCCCACTTCAATCAAAAATTTACCTACTTTTTCCGCACGTGATTGTGAGACAGACTGGTTAATGTTGTCTGATCCAGTTGAGTCGGTGTGCCCGGTAATTTCAATACGTGATTCAGGGAAGATATTTATCGCACGTATAATTTTATTCATCAGCGGAAAATTTTCTGTTTGAATTTCACTCTGTCCAGTAGGAAACTGGAATCCATGTGCAGAAATCAGAACATTTTGTCGCTGACGATATACGTTTGCTTCATTTGCAGTAAATAAAGCTTGTACTTTTTCAAATTTCTCTTTGTCCGCACGTTCCTTTTGTTGCATGGCTGTGCGTTCTATTTCTGTTAATGTTAGCTGCTCTCCATATTCAACTTCAGCGGACTTAAGCTGATCAACAGAAGTTTTTAATGTTTGCACCATATGGTCATTGGATAAATTGAAGGGAAGTTGCCCACCAATGGGTTCATTGATCTTGCTTAGCTGTTGTTGATACCAAAGCACAACATCTTCAAGGGAGTAATCGCGACGTTCAAAGTCTTTGACTGTTTCAGTGATAGATGAGCTTTTTTCAGCCAGCCATTTTGCATTCTTTGTCTGTACATTTGCCTTGTCTGTTTGTGTTCGGTCGGACTCAAGGATAGATACAGCCAATGCCAGTTTTTCTTCAGCCTGGGCAAGTGTTTTAGGTGCATATTTTTTAGCGTCATGCTGTTTAGCGTCAGCAATTGCGGATTTAGCGAGTTCTGTGGTACCCATTTTCAAGGTTGCCAGTTCAAGTTGTGTGTAATCTTCAATAAGCTCAGCTCGAAGCTGTTTTGCGTCCTCTATATTATCGTTCTCAATCAGTGCCGACGCCTTTTTAAGTTTTTTATCTATCTCTTTGAGTTTTTCTACCTGCAATGAAATGACGCCAGCAGAAATTGCGCTTTGCCGAGCACTAACCACTTCGCTCAGTATTTCACGACTTTTTTGTGTATCGCTATCTAATGTAGCAATAATATTCAAGCCTTCAGCAGCCGCTTTATTTGCTTTTTCCTGTTTATTATTATGTGCAGCATTCATTGCACTTTCCAGTGAATCGCTGACACTGTTATATCTTTCAGGTGCAAATAATTCTGCCCCTTTTGATTTAGAATTTTTAAAGGCTGAATTGAGTTGTGCAACCTGTGGATACTGATCCAGAACCTGTTCCAGAGTTAATTTAGCTTGTGTTGAGGCACAACTACCCAGAATAACTGTTGTGACAAGCAAACAAAGCCTGACCATGCGTGTGGTAATTTTCATTTTTCTCTCCTGAAAACTCGATTTTATATTACTTGTAAACGATGTTGTTGAGACATATATCAATTATTGTAATTTTTTGTTTTTATTTACAAAGAGACTGAAAGCTAAAGAATAGTCACATTTTACATGATAATTTTACACGCTGATGCTGAGCAAGATTTAAAATATTGGCAAGGGTGGAAATCAAAGGCTGCGATATGAGGTAGGTAAAAGTCCACTGAAACGAAGCAAGTCCAGGCTCCTTAGTCAGGCGCTGACAATATGCTGGTAGCTTTAGATGAATTAAATCTTGATCAACGAGAGGATATGGTCAAATAATAATCTCATCGTGCCTTTTAATTAAAGATAAACTACTGGTTGCAGTGATTATTGATGCTTTCCAGTCAATTAATCAAGATACAAAATCGGATATTTCATCATGATGACGTTATGTCTGGAAATATCCGGTCAATTATCATTATAATTTAACCGAGGAAGTGGTTATGCTTTATTCTATCCGACTTTTTTTAACACTGACATTAACCACTTTGTTTCTCATTGCTTGTGTCACTACATCGTCTGACTTTGAACAACCTTCAGTATCGGTAACATCGTTTACGCCGATAAGCTCTGCCAGTATTTCGCCTCAATTTGAGATTGTTTTACATATTATTAATCCGAACCGGGAGCCATTAGCACTGGAAGGGCTGTCTTACAGCATTTCTTTAGATGGCAATAAAGTGATGTCGGGCGTTGCCAATGATTTACCTACGATTGAACCTTATGGTGAAACGGATATAAAACTCAATGCTAGCGCTGATTTACTTGGTGGTTTTCAGTTAATAACAGGGCTGATGAATGAGAATAAAGAGCATATCGACTATGAATTTAATGCAAAACTGGATGTGGGTGTTTTTAAACCACGCATCGAGGTAAGCAAAAAAGGCACGCTGTAAATGAAATTTTGAAAATAAGGTGATAAAGAGGGTCAAGAGCAGGACAGTACTGACCTTTTCATTTGTTGTTTAAAGACGAACTCCCTACTGCTGCTGATCGATCTAAAGTATTAAATGCAATGCGTTGGCTCCTGGTGTTATTTAATCTGCCCTGATTTATCCCGCTAGCCGATTAATCTATCGTTATGAACAGGATTTTATAAAACGACTATGGAGACTGATTCAGGTTTATTACCCGCAAGTTTGCTATTTTTTAAAACAAACAGGCAACGGCCGCCGTATTTAGTAGTCAATCTGCTATTCTTACTGATTAAATAAAGATTCATTATTAAAATTAAAGGGGACGACGTATGGGTGTTGATGAATTGTTGGCTGTGATTTTTAATTTTTGGACAGGACTGGCCGTATTAACTATTATCCTGGTGAAGTCCTCGATCAAATTCGTGCCGCAAAATCGGGCGTTTGTCGTCGAACGATTTGGTAAGTACAACAAGACCATGGTCGCCGGTCTAAATCTTCTTTTTCCCTTCATCGATAAAGTGGCTTATGATCAGTCGTTAAAAGAACATGCTTTTGATGTGCCCAGCCAGGCAGCGATTACCAAAGATAATATTTCACTGGTGGTTGATGGTGTGCTGTACCTGAAATTACTTGACGCATATAAGGCGTCCTATGGCGTTGATAATTACGTGTATGCCGTCAGCCAGTTAGCACAAACTACTATGCGTAGTGAGATTGGTAAAATTGATCTGGATAAAACATTCGAAGAGCGTGAAAGCCTGAATATCAATATTGTTAATGCAATTAACATGGCATCAGAACCCTGGGGTGTGCAGGTAATGCGTTATGAAATTAAGGATATTGAACCACCACGTACTATCCTCGATGCAATGGAACGCCAGATGAAAGCCGAACGTGAAAAGCGTGCCACTATTCTGGAATCTGAGGGTAACCGGCAGTCGGCTATTAATGTAGCGCAAGGGGCCAAACAGGCACAGGTGTTAGCTGCCGAGGCAGATAAGGCGGAACAGATATTACGTGCAGAAGGTGAGGCGCAGGCGATTATCGCCGTTGCTGATGCGCAGGCAAAGGCCCTTGATACAGTGGGACAGGTTGCTAATACCGTAGAAGGTCAAAAAGCGATTCAGCTAGATCTTGCGGATAAAGCGATTGCGGCAAAACATGCCATAGCCAAAGATTCAACCGTGGTGTTATTACCAGAGAACAACAGTAGTGCGGCAAATGTGGTTGCTGAAGCCATGACCATTATTAATACATTAAACAGTGAAAAAGCGGCTGGCCAATAATCACCGGCTCATAACAGGAGAACGAGATGATTGCTGATTATATTGTCAGTCACCAGGCAGAGTTCTGGCTGCTGTTTGGTTTCGCCATGCTGGCCATTGAAGTTGTTACCGGCTTTACCACCGGTGTATTTTTGTTTGCAGGTTTAGGCGCGCTCACGACCGGGGTGTTAATGAGTTCTGGCTTGCTGCCAGAAACATGGATTGCTGGCATTTCCTGTACCGGTATTAGTTCGGGAATTATTACTTTATTGCTGTGGAGACCATTGAAAAATTTACAGGGTGACCGTGCAACAGAAAAAGACAATAGCAGCGATCTGGTCGGGCATGAATTTGTTGTTGAAAGTGATATAAGCGTCAACAAACCGGGTTCGACAAATTATTCAGGAATTAGCTGGAAAGTTGAGATTGATAAAGATGCCGGTATAAACACCATACAGGCGGGGCAGAGGGTATCAGTTAGCTCGGTTGAGGTAGGTGTGTTTAAGGTTAAATTGGTAGAGAAATAATAAAATGTACTAGATCAGATTAGATTCTGAGAGATTGATATATTAGTTTCTATATAATTCGACAGTTGCTAGTGATTTACAACTAGTACCGGTCAACCATTATAGATACTGCTAATCCAGGCTTGCTTGCCACAGCATTAAAGGCCATTGAAATTCAAATTTGACTGGGAAAAAAGACGCTTGGTGGTCATTTGTTAACCCGTACTCTTAAATTGACTCTGGTTTTGTAGGGTGCGCCGTGCGCACCATCAATTACCCGTTATAGTGTTTTGCTGCGCACGGCGCACCCTACCAATAATATAATTGCCGCTATTTCTTAAACAGCTGTTAGTGGCCGGTTTCGCTATATCACTCTAGTATTTCTGAGCGTCGGCTTATAGGTTTGTGACCTTCACCAATTTTCTTTTTAATTCATTTTTTTTGATGTAGTAATGGAGGCGACGTTCAAAAGAGGCTAGCTGATTCGCTGCCTGGGATATTAGAACTTGACTTTTGAAAAAAGAGCTTTTATTATTTTTAATGTTACACGTTGGCAAGCTGAAGGGTTGCCGGAAACTTGCGGCAAGGCAGCTGTTTAGACGGATATTATAATAAAAATTTTAGAAGGAATTATTAGGGAGGGTTTGTAATGAAAGCGTTAGCCACCATTAGTCTCATCAGCGGGATCATCTTTTTTTCATCGTCAGCAATTGGCGCCTGTCCGTCTAATCTGGACGACAGTATTGCCTTTACTGCTGTAGGCGACAACTATCTTGTCGAATACACCAATGACAGCACTGACGGTGATTTCTTCGGCGACATTACTGCACAGGATGTTGCCAATGCATTACAGGGATCCCATCAGCAATTTGTAAACCTGGGCTTCAATGCCCCTTTCTTTAACACCAATCCCAACGAAACATGCCTGTTCGACTCGTCCGACACAGGCGGGGCCAACTTCTGCACCATCAGCATCGACGTCAATGTGAATGGCCAGCCGGAATCCTGTGTGCGCCTGGTTACCGACCACGAGAATTTTCATCACGTACAGTATTCCTACGTTAACAACGGCTCGAGTAGCTGTGGTGGCTTGCTCCGGTACCTGGGGGCAATGGACCTGCGAAGGCTCTGCCAGGATGATGCAGGATGCTTTGTGGGATGATCTGGATGCCAATGCGGGCTGCATTACCTTTCTTGGAGAAATAAACCAGTACCTGGCTAATCCTAATAATAGTTTGACCAACGCAGAGTACAAGGCCGCCCTCTGGTGGCAGTATGCCAGATATCAACTGGGCACCACTGCCGGTGAACCTCAGCGTGGTGTGGACTTTATTGAGACTTTCTGGAGCAATACCGATCCGACCAGCCCAAACAGCCTGCAGGTACTGCGCGATACCATCGCCGATTTCACTACTCGTTCCCTGGAAGACGTATTCCATGACTTTACCATTGCCAACTACACCAAGAATTTAGATGTTTCAACGGTGCTCAATGCATCGCGCTACGTTTATGTGGACGAAACCAATGCCGGCCAGAACAATCCCGGTGCCGTCGCCTACAACCAGGTGGCAAGCACCACGGACGCTTTCTCCACAACGCTGAAATCATCCAGTGTCAATGCCTGGGCAGCAAAATACTTTGAGGTCGATATTGACCCGGGTCAGCGTTGCGACATCGTCGGCTTTCGTGGCGAGAGCCAGACTGAGGGTCGCCAGCTTGGCTGGACCTTCATAGGTATCACCGCAGGCAACCAGGTCAGAGAGCTGCACAAGGGACGCGGCACCTCCATCTACAAGGCTTTCGTCAACGACCCGGTCGACCCCTTCGTCAAGATCGCAGCCGTGGTAACCGGGCTGGGTGATGGCGATAACTTCGACTACGCCTTCGTGCGCGAACCCCTGGATACAAAAAACCTGGAAATCCTGCGTCCGACTTTTACCCGCCAGGCCTATGTTGGCGAGCACACGGATCCCGATCGCTTCCTGTTACGGATGAACGTCACCGGCCCCAGCCTGCTTACCCCGGACGGTAGCGGCACCATCTCGGTCAAGGGGCTGTCTGCGCAACAGTTCAACGTTTACGTGGAGAATTCCAGCACCTCGCAGCCGGCCACTGTCCTCAACGCTGCTTATGTCGGCGGTCAGTACTGGATCAGCGTACAGGCACCTGTGATGAATCCTGCAGATGGAACCTTCTTTAATGTGCGCGTATGCCTGTGTGAGGCGGGTGGCGATTGCATCGTTCAAACCAGCCAGAACAACGCCGTCGTCTATGCCAAGATCGAGCGCCACCAGATGCTGGTGGTCGATCGTTCCGGCAGCATGACCGGTCCCACCGGCGCAACCACAACCAAGATGGAAGCAGCCAGAGCGGCTGCAGCGCTGTTTGTCGACGTCGCGGCTGACGATGATCGCCTCGGTGTGGTCAGCTTCGCCGGGGATAATTTTGAGCCGGACGCGATACTGTTTGGCGATGCTTCGCTGGACCATAACCTGCAGGTGGTTTCAGGCAATCGTCTGGCCGCACAGCTCAAGATCGCCGGCATCACTCCGACAGGATGGACTTCCATAGGTGACGGCATGGAGAAGGCGCAGGATTCTCTCACGCCACAAACCACTCCCGCGTCGATCGACCACATCATACTGCTCAGTGATGGCCAGGAGAATGAGGACCGGTGCTGGTCCAATGCGGCCAGCTGTTCTCCGATTGGACCGTTAACGGAAGTACGCTTCACCAGTGGCGATGGTGCTGACACGATCGTCGATGCTATTGCCTTCGGCCCGACCGCAGATCAGGCCCTGATGCAGGACATCGCTACCACGACCGATGGTGATTATTTCTATGTTGATGTGAGCGAGGTCGCTTCTGCCGCGATAGCTGCTGCAGCCACTGACGCCGAGGGGGCAGTTGTATCAGCAGCCGTGCTGCCGTCCAGCCTGGAACTGACTAATCGCATCTCCGATGTTTATCTTGGTGTTGCCGAGAAGCTGTTAAGAAAGCAACGGTTGTTCTCGGACGCAGGCAGTGTTGCTGCCGGTGGCACCCGGGTTGTCAATTTCCAGATCAATGAAGCCGATGTCGAGATGGCTACGCTCTCTGTGAGCTGGGCAGATGCGAAGGCAATTTCGGGGGTTACTCTGTCCGCACCTGGCGTCGAAATACCTGCCGAGCGCACGGATAGTAATCACTGGGTCTTCGAGTTCAAAAATCCCGTGCCCGCTGGCAACTGGTCCGTAACCATCAAGGCCTCATCTGCTACCCAGGTGCTGGTGGTGCTCTCAGGCAAACCGCGCTCACGTGTAGCAGCGGATTTATACCTCAGCCAGCTTCCCGGTGACTTTGCCGGTTTGTTCGGCTCGAAGTTTCTCTCAGGTCTGCCGGTGACCATTCTCAATTGTGTCAGTGATATTGGCGGGCCGGTCAGGGGCGCCAGTGTGCAAGCGCAGGTGGCAGCGCCCGATGGCAAAATTATTAACCTGCCGCTGTTTGACGATGGTGCCCATGACGACGGCGAACACGGTGACGGCTGCTATGGTAATGTCTACACGGCAACATTGCTAGCCTGCGGAAACGGCGGTGTTCCGGATGACAGTAATGATCCCGGGGTGCCTTGCAGCTATGTCGTTCAGGTATCGGTAGCAGGTGTGTCGAACAAAGAGGAGAGATTCACCCGCGAGATCAATCGCGCTTTCCAGGTCTACGAGTTCGAGCAGGAGATCAACCCGGACGCAGATAAGGACGATCTGAAGGACCGCTGGGAGGCACTCTATGGCACCCAGCTTGGCGTTTTTGACAAGCTCGATGATCCCGACAATGATGGTCTGAGCAACTTCGATGAACAGAGGCTGGGTACTTTACCACTGGTGCCCGATACCGATAGCGGTGGTGTGCTCGACGGCACCGAGGTCAAAATCGGGACCAATCCGCTGGATCCGCGCGATGATACCTGCCCGCGTCCTGGCGAGCTGCAGGTGATCACCAGTGAGGGCGACGAGGAGCCCGGCATCTCGGCCTTGCGGCCCGGTGTAAATACCCTGCGCTTCCCGCTCAGCAAGGCTTACCAGGCCATTCGCATTCTGCGCGGGGATACTCCAACGACCATGAAACCCTACAGGGAGCTGGCGCCCTTTGAGCTTGAGTTCCCGGGAATCTTCTTCGATAAAGAGGTAGTGCTGGGTCAAACCTACTTCTACCAGATGCAGGGCATCTGCGGACTGGGAGAAGAGACGCCGCCTTCACCGATGGCACAGGGTACGCCAAAAGAAGATCCCGTGCCACCACGTGGTTTCGTGAAAATTGCAGAAGGTCCGGTTGTTCCCGGCACCAATGTGACGCTGCTGTTGGACACTAATCCAGATAACGTGGAAGTGATGATTTCTAACGATCCGCTTTATCAAGGAGCCAAGTTCCAGCCCAATCCCGGCAAGACTGCGTGGGTACTTGTTCCCGGAAACGGCAATGTAGGCACTGTCTATGCCAAATATCGCGACCGGGCCGGTAACGTGTCCGACGACTGCAATGCCTCGGCTGTGATCGATAAAGATGACGATCTTGATGATGACGGCATTGCCAATCTGCTGGACAATTGTCCTACCATTCCCAATAGAGACCAGGCTGATGAAGATAAGGACAGGGTAGGCGACGTCTGTGATAACTGTCTTGTTGTGTTGAATACAAATCAGCGCGATACGAATATCGACGGCTTTGGCAATATCTGCGACCCGGATTTTGATAATAATCTGATCGTGAATGCTGCTGACCTTAGTTTCTTCAAAACCAGGTTTTTCAGCACGAATCCTGATGCAGATCTTAACGGTGACGGTTCCGTGAATGCTGCTGATCTGGCGATCCTGAAAAGATTCTTCTTCAAGCCGCCCGGACCGAGTGGACTTGTGCCTTAATTGCCCGGCAAAAGGCCGATGAATATGGGGTAAAAAAAGGATTACAAATATTTATTTGTAATCCTTTTATTACTTTGCTGGATAACCGGGGCTTGAATCATGCAATACGGTTCTTGGGGCTGGATCAGGGCATGTGTCTGTATTTGTTAATACCAGCGCTGATAGCCTGAATGCCTGTTTTCGGCGATGAAACCTTTGCTTCAAGCCCTGTGATGTGATGCTTTGTGGTTTTAAAAAGAGCCATTTGATGTCAACAGGATTCTATAGTTCGATCCTGTTTCATCATCTATACAGGCTTGACAATTATATGCAGGTTTTTATCGATATTTCGTTTTGATAGTGGGTTACTGGTGCAGAATCTTGCAAACTCATAGTCTATAAAGCGATACGGTAAATCTGCATCCCGACCTGCAGGGATACCAAGACGTGTTGTCTGAATTATTTTTTCTGGAATTTTATTGATGTTTTCGATGTAAAAACACTTCTTATCAAACTGCTGCTGATCCCATTCGTTAACCGTTAGATCAAGTGACTTGCATAACAAGGTCTGGCCATTACAAAGTTTTTCTACAGGCCGCAGTTCGCCAGAAATTGCTGGGTTTAATTGTTGCATGATTTCAATTGCAGCAGGTGGTGAGTGGTTATCGGAAACAGGGTAGGCAGACTTTATCAGAACAGCGTTGCCTTTACCTTTGCAGCTCACATTTAATGAGGCTTTGCCTCGCGCGTAATACATGTAGAGGGTGCCAGCTGGCATGAACAGGGCTTTTCTTTTTTCTGTATATCCTAGAGAGGCATGGCTGCCTTTGTCCTCCTGGTAATACGCTTCGGTTTCAATGATACGAGCGGACAGCCAATATTCACGGTATTTTCTGCGAATGACTTTTCCGAGTAATTGTTGTGCTACCAGGCAGGCATCGCGGTTGAAAAAAGCTGTATCTACAATTGGCATCTGTGCACGGTGGTTATAGGGAACTGCTGTCTGATCCAAACAGGTGTCCGTATTCTCTGAAAATAGCGAGTAAATTATATCACTGCTGTCCCGTTAACTTTGATGAGTTGTCTACCGGCCCTACACTAACTGGATGAGGCTATATTTATACTATCCGAGACATGAAATGGAACCCGTTGCCTGAGACACGCTGTAAATACGACCTACATGGATGTAGGAAGTGCAGATATTGCATATGTCCATGGATGGACGGTAGTAGGACAACGCATATGTACAGGACGTACGGTAGTAGGGTAACGCAGGAGCAGTTACCGAGGAGCAGTTGTCGAGGAGCTAAATACCTGCCATGCGGCATACGGTCTCAGGCAACGGGTCCCATTTCATAAACCTCTACCAGTTAACGGGACAGCAGTGAAATTATATATTTTATTACGCTTAGCATACCGGCTTTATAGGCAAAACATCATATTCCTGGTTGGTAGGGTGCGCCGTGCGCACCATGAATCTTCCGATAAACAGTTTTGGTGCGCACGGCGCACCCTACATTACACTGTTGTTATAATGATGCGTTGAGTAATTAATTCCATATTAGACTAATGGGCTAGATAGACATCTAAGGTCTGTAACTTTTTGGAAACTTACCGGTAAGAATATAAGCAAATGCTATGACCTCGGCGATTGCCCTATATAAGTTTTCAGGAATTTCATCGCCCAGGTTCATCTCCGACAGTACTTCAATCAGCCCGTCATTCTGCTGTAAAGGTATGCCGTGTTGGGTGGCAACATCAATGATTTTATCAGCAATATCGTTCATGCCTTTTGCTGTCACTTTAGGCGCAGTTTCGCCATCATATTCCAGTGCAACGGCTATTCTGTTTGTCGTATTCGTGATCATGCTTTTTCATCCAGTAGGTGAATATTTTTGGCAAGGTCTCTGGGTTTACTGATGCTACCCTGGGTTACATCCAGGTTTATTGCATCAAAGCCAATGCGTCTGAAGGCTGTGTCAAGTAAGTTGATTTGTTTTGATATTTGTTTGGCCGTGTTTTCCTTCTCAGCACAGAACACGGTGGAAAGATGATTATTTGTTAAATGCAGTCGTGCCTGCATAGGGCCGAGTCCGTTGAAATTGAAATTAAGGGCAACTGTCCAGCTTGAGCAGTTTGGGTCCTGCTCTGACTTTTCCTGTTCTAATCGAAACTGAATTAAATGATTTTCAGTTTTGTCTTTTAAATAAATATCAAATAATAGCAGTAATAAACTGTCTGCTTCGCGGGTTAATGTTGTAAGTTGCTGTGATGTTATTTTTGCTAATGCGCCATTAATACCTGTTTTTAATTCCTGAAATAACTCCATGGTTTTTAACAGGCCGGATAAATTATCCTGTATTAGTTTCGGATTGGCGTGATGTTGTATGTGGTTCAATAATAGGGTGAAGCTATTTTGTAATGCTTTCGGTATCAGGGTTGTATCTGACATGGTCAACGCTTGCTGAACTAACTGGCTCTGGTTTTTAGATAGCAGAATGGTTAGCTGGGTAGATAGCTGTTTAAGGTTGATTTCACTATTAATAAACTGTTTTACTAGTGGATCTAATACTGCTTGAATATTTTTTGTCGGTGTTATCTGTGATTTTACTGTTAGTTCAGGCACATCACTTTGCAACTGGGCGCTGATTCTGAGTAGCTGACTTTTAATATCCTGATTAAGTACATGGTGACGTAGCTGAACGTGTTGTAGCGCATTTTGTTGTTGTGCATGCTGTTGCAGGTGGTTTAATTTAGACTCGAGAAAGACGCCACTATTTTTAATCAAATTCTTTAATGTTGTTGCTTGTGTTGCCTGCGTTATATTAGGTAATTGCTGGTTTAAATTTATTAGCTGCTGTTTTAGACTTTTCGTCGTAGCGGGGATTTCGATTATTTTTTGACTAATTTGCAGTAAACCCGTTAGGTCCTGTTGCCGACCGATAAAGCTTTTCAGGTTTAAAGCAGCTGTAGCAGGTGGTTGTCTGGCCATTGTCTGCATTTTTAAAACAGGTATATCCCCAAGCGACTTGACTAACAGCTTGAGTGGATCACCCGCATTTAGCGCGACAGGGGTTTTTGCTTGCAGAATTGATTTCCCGATACGTATAAGAATATTATCCTGAGCATGTACATTGCGTTCGGCGGTAGCATTCAATATCTGTCCGACTTTCCAGGTTTTCGATACATCCGGTACTGGTTCTGTCAGAATTTTAGTTAACGATGGTGTGGCTGAAATATTGATCATAGGATTATTTTTATAAAAGAACGGTATTCTTATCTGCCTCTTTTTTATGGATAAGCATGATCTACAATTTTATGGATACATAGAAATATTATAATCGGCAAAGAAGCCATCAAACTTTAGTAAATAGGCCAATTATTGAATATGAGAAAATAACAGCTGCTTCTACCTGTTAGGGATATCTCAGGTGCTCAAAAAAATCGCACGTGAGATTGATTTGTATCAACATAAAACAGGGCAATACGCTTAGACTGAGGGTGTGTAATCAGATAAATAGAAGGGGAATATATTATGAATAAAACACCACACGTGGATCCTCTTGATACCCTTGGTGCTGCTTATGAAACTATGTATGAGCACGTGGCGGAGAACTTACATAAAGCGAAAGATAAAACGGGCCCGTTGATTCACCAGCTTGTTGATGAAGCAAAGGAAAAAGCAAAAGAAATTGAAGAAGTAACAGAGGAGGATGCCGAGAAACTCGGTGCCTGGCTTAAACGTGATCTGGATGATGTTATTAGTTACCTTTCAGAAACAGAATATGCAGTTAAAGACTGGCTGGGTTTTGAGACGTCACTAATTAAGAACGCAATGATTCGCATGATGCTTGAGGCCGCAGATAAAACCACCGTTGAATTACTGCGGATGAAAGAAAATGCGCATAAACCCTACGACTACCGTACTGGAGAAATTGCAGGTTTTGGCACACTGATCTGCGATGAATGCGGGGAAAAGCTGCATTTTCATAAAGCAGGGAAAATACCACCTTGTCCTAAATGCCATAATACAAGTTTTCATCGAATACAGATAGATTGATCTGATTAAAAATAACAGGGGCCGTAAACATGCAATATTTGGCAGAGCTGGAAGCTACCATCAACGATATGGTGCAACAAGGGCGCGGTATTCTTGCTGCTGATGAAAGTGCACCTACCATTGCCAGTCGCTTTCAGGCTATTGATCTGGAATCAACGGAGGAAAATCGTCGTAGCTTACGAAGTTTTTTGCTGACAACGCCCGGTCTGGGTGAATATATCAGTGGTACTATTCTGTTTGAAGAAACTCTGGAACAAAAAACAGATGAAGGCAAAACCATCCCGCAGGCTGCATGGGCTCAGAAAATAGTACCCGGCATCAAAGTCGACAAAGGCAAGATCCCGCTAGCATTATCCCCCGGGGACCTGATCACTCAGGGACTGGATGGCCTGGCCGTGCGTCTGTGTGCTTATAAAAAGCTGGGAGCGCGCTTTGCCAAGTGGCGTGAAGTTTATGCCATTGACGGCTCTGCGAGCGACAGCCGCGCGCCGACACAACACGGTATCGAGGCTAATGCCGAAATGCTGGCACGTTATGCAGCAGCGTGTCAGGAAGAGGGGCTGGTACCGATAGTAGAACCAGAAGTATTAATGGATGGCAACCACGATATAGAACGTCATGCTGCAGTCACCGAAGCCGTGCAGCACGCTGTGTTCCATGCTCTGATTCGACACAATGTGGTTCTCGAGTTGATGATCCTTAAACCTAATATGGTTCTGCCGGGTAAAGGATGCCGTCGTGCGGAGCCAGAGGAAGTCGCTCTCGCTACCAACAAAGTTTTGCGACGCACCGTACCAATAGCTATGCCCAGCATAAATTTTCTCTCTGGTGGTCAGGGACCTGAAGAAGCCACTGCCAATCTCAATGCTATAAACCAGCTGGCAGTCAACGCGCCCTGGCAACTGAGTATTTCCTATGGCCGTGCCCTGCAACAACCAGCGCTACAGGCCTGGCGTGGGAAACCTGAAAATATCCCCTCTGCACAACAGGCGCTGCTGAAACGTGCGCGGCTCAATCATCTGGCCATGTTGGGTGAATATAAAGTGGAACTTGAAAATGATTGACTGTCTGTTTTAGCTTAGAGCTTTTACCTGATTTTAACTTTACATAATATGCCATAGCCAACCATAGCTGATGTCTGAACCCGCTACCGATAAACAATACCGTTTCATCCCATACCGCAAACACGATATCGTCGAGATGTGTTTACAGGATGGCAAACTGGCCGGGCAGGAAGACGATTTGCGTCAGCTGTATTACATGCTGAGCAGTATTTTTCATTTTGAGTTTCATAAAATCGTTGAGTCATTGAAGGATAGTTATGCTTTGCTTGATCCGGATTCGGATACACATGTTTTTGATAATCACATGCCGTTGTCTGATCTTAGTTTTGTTGAATTGCTCGACAATTTACTGGAAAAAGCTAATTACGAACGAGTGAAACAGGAGGATCTGGATGCGGCTTTAAACGAATCATCGCTATTCAAGATTCGCCTGCATGTGGACTTTGACGATTTTTCTGAAGCACTACTTTTCTGTCGAGGTGTATCTCGACGCAGTGAAACCATCAGCCGTTTTTTCGGGCTGCTAAAAAAAAACATCAGTTTCATAAATTATGATCGCGTGGTGTTGTATATTCGGTTTCGCGATGATTACCAGCAGGAAAATGCAGCCTTACCAGGTTGTAAACCCGGTGCGACATTGCTCAAGTTATTTCAGAATGTGCCAAAAGCCGATCTTGAGATGTTATTCCCCAATACCGCGGTGCGTATGCGTACCAGAGATAAGTTGATGATTGGTGTGCCGGCGGTCGTCAGTGGTGGTATTGTATTTACGACCAAACTGGGTGCATCGATGGTGTTACTTGGTTCGTTATTTGGTTTTTGGCTGGGTTTGAGTGCAGAACCGGCGGAGCTGAATAAAACCTCGATAACAATCCTGCTTGCTGGTATCGCTACGTTAGGTGGTTACCTGTGGAAACAGTTTAGCAACTTCAAGAATCGTAAATTACGTTTTATGCAGGCACTGACTCAAAATCTGTACTTTAAAAACCTGGATAATAACGCCGGCGTTTTTCATCGGCTGGCAAATGATGCTGAAGAGGAGGAGTGCAAGGAGGCGATACTGGCTTACTATTTTTTACTGATACAGGGTCCAATGTCACGGAAACAACTCGATACCGCAATAGAAGACTGGCTGCTTGACCAATGGTATTGCCATGTCGATTTCGAGATCGATGATGCCTTAAATAAATTGCTGGTGTTATCATTGATCAGTGAAAAAAACGGACAGCTCAGTGCAGTTACGCTTGAACGTGCTATCAAAAGCCTGGATAAGCGATGGGATAATTATTTTACGCCTGCATAACACGTAAGCCATTACACTATCTAATAACAAGAGTGATGATCAATCGGAGATTTCTGGTCATGCATACCTGATTTTGTCGGTCAGGTGTGTAGTCACTGGGTTAATGATTCTAAATTTTATCTGTCTGATTTTGAACAGGCAGCAATTTCTGCTATGAAGGCCTTTTATTTTATATCAAAAATATTTTTTAAAGAATATAACAACAGTTGCCGTTAACTGGTTAAGAATAACGTATTTTTATTCGGACTATAAAGCCATAAAAGAATTAAATAGTCTGACTTTACATTGATTTCAAAAATTGTCTTAACATAGGATGGGAGCACTATGAGTACTTCAGGTATATACGCTGATATATATTCGAGTTTTGTATCAGATGCCAATCTTTTGCCTGCGTTGCCTGAAATAACCTTAACAATCAGGCAAAAATTACGTGATCCTAATTGCACAAATAAGGTCGCTGCAGATCTGTTGAAATCAGACCCTGGTCTGGCGGCATTTATCATGCGTACATCAAACAGTGTGAGGTATATGTTAAGACAGCCGCCTGGTGATATTGAAAGTGCTGTATTACGATTAGGATTGTCAGCAACACTGAATCTGGCTACGACCTATGCTACAAGTTCTATGTTTTCTGTTTCTTCACCAGTGTTGAAAAAAACGCTGTTAAAGAGTTACAGGAATGCGACAAAAGTTGCAGTAATAAGTTATTTTCTCGCGGAAAAGCTACCCGGTTTTGATCCAGGTAAAGCGATGTTGGCCGGATTATTACAGGACATTGCATTGCCTCCATTGCTTACCAGGCTTAAGAATAGACCTGATATATTTAATGATAAGGAAAAATTGCTGGCTGCAATAGATGAACTATCACCGCTGGTTAATTCGTTGATACTTGAACTTTGGGGCTTTGATGAAGAAATAATTGACGTGGTTCGGACACGTAAACAATGGCATCGTAATGAAAAGGAGGAGCTGGATTTGAGTGATATCGTACTTATTGCTCGATGGCATTCATTAATGGGAACGGATGAATTTTCTGCTTGCCCATCTTTTCTTGATATGCCGGTATTTAATAAACTGCCTTCCGGTCAATTAGAAGCTGATAATTCACTTAAGCTGTTAGTAGAATCACGACAGGAAATTGATGAGCTTCAACAAACTCTGTGCGTTGC
>CAWDMF010000061.1:0-20636 GCA_963803185.1 uncultured Gammaproteobacteria bacterium
TTCGTTACATCCGGTACTGGTTTTGTCAGAATATTACTTAACGATGGTGTGGCTGAGATATTGATCATAGGATTATTTTTATACAAGAACGGTCTTCTTATCGGCCTCTTTTTTATGGATAAGCACGATCTACAATTTTATGAAAACATAGAAATATTATAATCGGCAAAGCAGCCATCAAACTTTAATAAATAGGCCAATTCTTGACTATGAGAAAATAAAAGCTGCTGTTCTAACTGTTCGAAATACATGGGGAGTTCAAAAAATCGCACGCGAGATTGATTTGTATCAACATAAAACAGGGCAATATGCTTAGACTGAAGATGACATAATTAAAAAATAAAAGGGTATATAAAATGAGTAAAACACCACATATGGACCCTCTTGATAGCCTTGGTGCTGTTTATGAAACGATGTATGAGCACGTTGCGGAGAACTTACAACAAGCGAAAGATAAAACGGGCCCGCTAATTCACCAGCTTGTTGATGAAGCAAAGGAAAAAGCAAAAGAAATTGAAGAAGTAACAGAAGAGGATGCCGAGAAACTTGGCGCCTGGCTTAAACGTGATCTGGATGATGTTATTAGTTACCTTTCAGAAACAGAATATGCAGTTAAAGACTGGCTGGGTTTTGAGACGTCACTAATTAAAAACGCAATGATTCGGATGATGCTTGAGACCGCAGATAAAACCACCGTTGAATTACTGCGGATGAAAGAAAATGCGCATAAACCCTACGACTACCGTACTGGAGAGATTGCAGGTTTTGGCACATTGATTTGCGATCAATGCGGAGAAAAGCTGCATTTTCATAAAGCAGGGAAAATACCACCTTGTCCAAAATGTCATAAAACAAGTTTTCATCGAATACAGATAGATTGATCTGATTAAAAATATCGAGGGCCGTAAACATGCAATATTTGACAGAGCTGGAAGCTACCATCAACGATATGGTGCAAAAAGGGCGCGGTATTCTTGCTGCTGATGAAAGTGCACCTACCATTGCCAGTCGCTTTCAGGCGATTGATCTGGAATCAACTGAAGAAAATCGTCGTAGCTTACGCAGTTTTTTGCTGACAACGCCCGGTCTGGGTGAATATATCAGTGGTACTATTCTGTTTGAAGAAACTCTGGAACAAAAAACAGATGAAGACGAAACCATCCCGCAGGCTGCATGGGCTCAGAAAATAGTACCCGGCATCAAAGTCGACAAAGGCAAGATCCCGCTAGCATTATCCCCCGGGGACCTGATCACTCAGGGACTGGATGGCCTGGCCGTGCGTCTGCGTGCTTATAAAAAGCAAGGAGCGCGCTTTGCCAAGTGGCGTGAAGTTTATGCCATTGACGGCTCTGCTAACGACAGCCGCGCGCCGACACAACACGGTATCGAGGCCAATGCCGAAATGCTGGCACGTTATGCAGCAGTATGTCAGGAAGAGGGGCTGGTACCGATAGTAGAACCAGAAGTACTAATGGATGGCAACCACGATATAGAACGTCATGCTGAAGTCACCGAAGCCGTGCAGCACGCTGTGTTCCATGCTTTGATTCGGCACAATGTGGTTCTCGAGTTGATGATCCTTAAACCTAATATGGTTCTGCCGGGTAAAGAATGCCGTCGTGCGGAGCCAGAGGAAGTCGCTCTCGCTACCAACAAGGTTTTGCGACGCACCGTACCCATAGCTATGCCCAGCATAAATTTTCTCTCTGGTGGTCAGGGGCCTGAAGAAGCCACTGCCAATCTCAATGCTATAAACCAGCAGGCAGTCAACGCGCCATGGCAATTGAGTATTTCCTATGGCCGTGCCCTGCAACAACCGGCGCTACAGGCCTGGCGTGGAAAATCTGAAAATATCCCCTCTGCACAACAGGCACTGCTGAAACGTGCGCGGCTCAATCATCTGGCCATGTTGGGTGAATATAAAGTGGATCTTGAAAATGATTGACTATCTATTTTAGCTTAGTGCTTTTACCTGATTTTTTACTTTACGTAATATACCTTAGCCAACCATAGCTGATGTCTGAACCCGCTACCGATAAACAATACCGTTTCATCCCATACCGCAAACACGATATCGTCGAGATGTGTTTACAGGATGGCAAACTGGCCGGGCAGGAAGACAATTTGCGTCAGCTATATTACATGCTGAGCAGTATTTTTCATTTTGAATTTCATAAAATCGTTGAGTCATTGAAGGATAGTTATGCTTTACTTGATCCGGATTCAGATACACATATTTTTAATAATCGCATGCCGTTGTCTGATCTTAGTTTTGTTGAATTGCTCGACAATTTACTGGAAAAAGCCAATTACGAACAAGTGAGACAGCAGGATCTGGATGCGGCTTTAAACGAGTCATCGCTTTTCAAGATTCGCCTGCATGTGGACTTTGACGATTTTTCTGAAGCGCTACTTTTCTGTCGAGGCGTATCTCGACGCAGTGAAACCATCAGCCGTTTTTTCGGGCTGCTCAAAAAAAACATCAGTTTCACAAATTATGATCGTGTGGTGCTGTATATTCGGTTTCGCGATGATTACCAGCAGGAAAATGCGGCCCTGCCAGGTTGTAAACCCGGTGCGACATTGCTCAAGTTATTTCAGAATGTGCCTAAAGCCGATCTTGAGATGTTATTTCCCAATACCGCGGTGCGTATGCGTACCAGAGATAAGTTGATGATTGGTGTCCCGGCGGTCGTCAGTGGCGGTATCGTATTAACCACCAAACTGGGTGCATCGATGGTGCTACTTGGTTCGTTATTTGGTTTTTGGCTGGGTTTGAGTGCAGAACCGGCGGAGCTGAATAAAACCTCGATAACAATCCTGCTTGCTGGTATCGCTACGTTAGGTGGTTACCTGTGGAAACAGTTTAGCAACTTCAAGAATCGTAAATTACGTTTTATGCAGGCACTGACTCAAAATCTGTACTTTAAAAACCTGGATAATAACGCCGGCGTTTTTCATCGGCTGGCAAATGATGCTGAAGAGGAGGAGTGCAAGGAGGCGATACTGGCTTACTATTTTCTACTGATACAGGGGCCAATGTCACGGAAACAACTCGATAGCGCAATAGAAGACTGGCTGCTTGACCAATGGTATTGCCATGTCGATTTCGAGATCGATGATGCCTTGAATAAATTGCTGGTATTATCTTTGGTCAGTGAAGAAAACGGACAGTTCAGTGCCGTTACGCTTGAACTTGCTATCAAAAGCCTGGATAAGCGATGGGATGATTATTTTACGCCTGCATAACACACAAGCCTTAACCCGGATATTTCATAGGAATGCAGAATTTTGGGGAAATCTTAGCGAGTCAGTTTGATCGATTCGGCGAAAAGCATAGCCATAGCTATGGTTACAGGCGAATCGTTCAAAATGGCCGCTGAGATTTTTCCAAAAACGGCATAGCGGTCCTGGGTACATAGTGTGCTTTGCTAATATACCAATAATTTTTAATATAATCATAATGTTAAGTTAAATTTTTAGCGTTCCTATGAAATACTCGGGTTAACACTATCTAATAACAAGAGTGACGACAAATCAGAGATTTCTTGTCATGCATACCTGATTTTGTCGGTCAGGTGTGTAGTCACTAGGTTAATGGATCTGAATTTTATCTGTCTGATTTTGAACAGGCAGTTATTTCTGCTATAAAGGCCTTTTATTTTATATCAAAAATATTTTTTAAAGAATATAACAACAGTTGCCGTTAACTTGTTAACAATAATGTATTTTTATTCGGACTTAAAAGCCATAAAAGAATAAATAGTCTGAATTTACATTACAACAAAAATTGTCTTAACATAGGATGGGAGCACTATGAGTACTTCAGGTATATATGCTGATATATATTCGAGTTTTGTATCAGATACCAATCTTTTGCCTGCGTTGCCTGAAATAACCTTAACAATCAGGCAAAAATTACGTGATCCTAATTGCACAAATAAGGTCGCTGCAGATCTGTTGAAATCAGATCCTGGTCTGGCGGCATTTATCATGCGTTCATCAAACAGTGTGAGGTATATGTTAAGACAGCCGCCTGGTGATATTGAAAGTGCAGTATTACGATTAGGACTGTCAGCAACACTGAATCTGGCTACGACCTATGCTACAAGTTCTATGTTTTCTGTTTCTTCACCAGTATTGAAAAAAACGCTGTTAAAGAGTTACAGGAATGCGACAAAAGTTGCAGTAATAAGTTATTTTCTCGCGGAAAAGCTACCCGGTTTTGATCCAGGTAAAGCGATGTTGGCCGGATTATTACAGGACATTGCCTTGCCTCCATTGCTTACCAGGCTTAAGAATCGACCTGATATATTTAATGATAAGGAAAAATTGCTGGCTGCAATAGATGAACTATCACCTCTGGTTAATTCGTTGATACTTGAACTTTGGGGCTTTGATGAAGAAATAATTGACGTGGTTCGGACACGTAAACAATGGCATCGTAATGAAAAGGAGGAGCTGGATTTGAGTGATATCGTACTTATTGCTCGATGGCATTCATTAATGGGAACGGATGAATTTTCTGCTTGCCCATCTTTTCTTGATATGCCGGTATTTAATAAACTGCCTTGCGGACAATTAGAAGCTGATAATTCACTTAAGCTGTTGGTAGAATCACGACAGGAAATTGATGAGCTTCAACAAACCCTGTGCGTTGCTGCATGACCAGAAAAAAATATTTTTTTGTGAGTAATATAAATTGTATTACCGATCACTTTAACTGCCCCTGATACCTGCAAGTTTCAATATCATATCACCGAACTCGTTAACCCGGATATTTCATAGGAATACAGAATTTTGGAGAAATCTCAGCGAGATAGGTCGATGTGATGCTCCTGCAAAATCGACACTTCCGCCATCCGTGGCGGTCGTTTGGTTGATTCGCCGATAAAATTGTAGGAACAATTTTACATGAGCGAAGCGAGCCCGTAGGGTAACGGGCAGGACGCCCGTAATTAAAGCATAGCCATTCGGCAATTGCTCCATGCATTGCCCTACTACCGTACTTCCTGTACATAAGCTATGGTTACAGGCGGATCGGTCCCAAAATAAATTAAACATGGGGCCGCTGAGATTTCTCCAAAAACTGTATAGCGATGCTCGATACATAGTGTGTTTTGCTAATATACTAATGTTTTGTAATAGAATCATAATGTTAAGCTATATTTTCAGCGTTCCTATGAAATATCCGGGTTAACCTGAATAACCTCTTTCTCCGGTTGTTAAAGAATATGTAACTTGTCAGTTGAGATCAGAATCAGCATTTCACTACAGTGATTGCCTGTGTTCTTGAAAAACGTACATTTTCGTAGTAACAATAATGTCGTAATAATTAACAGTAGGAAAGGTGGTCGATAAATATCACTGAAATCCCTATATGACATGCTTTGAGCTGAAAAAGAGATTCAAGCGGGTGTCAATAAAGTTTACAGATTCTTGATGCTATATTTTTATCTAATTGATAATTATGTAATTATTTTCTGGTATGTATTTTGCAGCATAGTGATAAATGCTATAAAAACAGGAGCCAGTTATGAGTTTAATTAAATTCTTTATTGCCGTTCTTCTTTTGATTTCTTCTAGCCAGTCATTGGCCTTATTTATGCCTGCAGGCGTCCAGGTAAATACTGATGCAGCAGTTGTTTCTAATGATGTGGGTTGTTGAGTGTATTTCTACAGGATGAAAAGTAAATACTAAATCCAGCAAACCAGTACAAAGCAATCCCGCAGAAAGGCAGTGGCTGCGCCATAAATAATATCCAGGCCAGCTCTGAAATTATAAGGTCAAATCAGTTATTTGCTGAACCACTTGTGCTTTACACAAGAAATAAAGATAGTTGACTTGTTTATAGCTAATATAGTTTGAACCTTTATCTGCCGAGTTTTTCTAATCAGAATGACTTCTCTAAAATCGATAACTAATTTAGGATGGCTTCCGTTTTTTGTGCTTGTATCTGCCTGTAGCACACACATCCCGCCTGAAATAAAACAGCCGCTGGAGGGCAGTCCCGGTGTTACACAGGTACGCCATAAGATAGATGCTTACCTGTCTCAAAAAGTACGCTGGGGTGGTATTATTCTGCAAACGGAGAACAAACAAAATGTCACTGAATTGACGATAGTAGCCTTGCCCTTAAGTAAAAATGGAGAAACTCTGAAATCTGATCAAAGCCCGGGGCGATTTATCGCCATAATTGATGAATTCCTGGAACCACAGGTGTATAGCCCGGAACGAAAAATCACCATAACCGGCCAGGTACTCAGAGCTGAAACACTTAAAGTGGGAGAGTTTGCCTATGAATATCCGGTAATCCAGGTAGATCACTATTACTTATGGCCCCCTGAGCCGGAACCGTCATATCTCGATTACCCGCCTTACCCGTGGATCTACGGACCCTATTATCCGTGGGATTATCCCTACTACTATCCATATCGTCACCATTATTAATGCTAAAGGCAATAAACAATGAACAGCAAGCTTGTTTTTCTCGCTCTTGTCGCAGTACTGACAAGTTGTGCCAGTACACCTGATTTTGATATCACACAGGTCGATCAATCACTTACACCGAAAAGCGTAATCTCAGAAGCTGAGATCAATCGCGGCAAGACTGTACTTTGGGGTGGCACCATTCTGGACACCCGGAACCTTAAAGACGCAACAAACATTGAAGTTCTGGCTTACCCGCTGGATAAATCGCAGCGGCCATTACTGGAAAGCAAACCACTGGGACGCTTCATTATTGTGCACCAGGGATATCTTGAACCGGCCAGTTATGCGCAAGGTCGAGTATTAACGGTATTGGGCAAGGTCAGTGGTAGCCGAAGTGGCAATGTGGGTGAAAGTACCTATATCTTTGCAGTTATAAGCAGTGAGCAGTTATACCTGTGGTCGCCTGACAGTGGACGTAATCAAACCCGTTTTCATCTTGGTGTAGGTATAGGTTTGTAATCTTTCGGCAGAGTAATAAGAAACATAATTGCCATACTTGCTAGCAGTAAGTTAAGCTCAAAAAAATGAGGTATATGATAATTGATAACCATTCGCAGCATAATTTTGAGGCAATTTTTTTCCTACCCGGTTTTTTATAAAAGGCAAATTAATGAGAATAGCAGTAGACACAATCGAAAATAACTGTCCTGAATACGAAATATACAATGAGCTGTTATCGCTGGATGGCAAACATATTCTGGAGTTAGGCTGCGGTAGTGCAGAAATTACCCGTAACATTGCCACATCAGGTAAAAATCGTAAGATTACCGCTTTAGAAGTTGACGATATTGCCCATGAAAAAAACCTGCTGATCACAGATCTGCCTAATGTGTCATTTGCTCTATCCGGTGCGCAGGAAATTCCACTACAAGATGAATCGGTCGATGTGGTGTTTATGTTTAAATCTCTGCACCATGTACCGCTCGAGCTAATGGAGCCATCCATGCATGAAATCAGACGTGTGTTGAAGCCCGGTGGTTTTGCTTATATATCCGAGCCAGTCTTTGCCGGTGATTTTAATGACCTTCTGCGTTTATTCCATGACGAGCAAAAAGTTCGTCAAGCCGCGTTTTGCGCAATAGAAAATGCAGTTGAACAAGGTTTGTTTAACCTGGTCAAAGAAATATTTTTTCATTCGCCGATGAAATTTGAAAATTTTGCTGAGTTTGAAAATAACACGATAAAAGCCACGCATTCCAGCCACAAGCTGGATGAGACATTATATAAGCTGGTAAAACAACGTTTTGAACAACATATCGGCGATGATGGAGCGCATTTTTTAATGCCGATGCGTGTCGATTTATTGCAGAAATAAAAAGAGGAACAACCACTTCTGTTCGCAATGGCACTAAGTTAAGCTATATTTGCATGAATCCGGGACATGAACCGGGCACAGTTGGCAACGACACGCCGTGAAACGACCTACAAGGATGTAGGAAATGTAGCTATTGCATCGTTACATGGCAAGGATTGTTCCTACAATCCTATTGCATTTCCTCCATCCATGGAGGTCAGATGTAACTTAGTAGGGCAATGCATATGTCCATGGATGGACGGTAGAGGGTAGTAGGACAACGCAGGAGCGGTTGTCGAGGAGCAATTGCCGAGGAGCAAATATCTACCGTCCATGGTGGCTCAACACCCGCATCCTACATCCGTGTAGGCAGATACACTGGTACCGAGACATGGATTGTGTGCCAACGCCAAAGACACGCCGTAGACCCATCCATGGGGGCTCGAACCCCGCGTCCTTGCGGGATACGGTCTTTGGCGTTGGCACACAATCCATGCCTCTCATATTTGTGGGGCAGCAGTGGGAAATGGCTCTTGCTTATGTAATCACTAAAGAAAATCACTATCTATATAATTGATATCTAGTAAGATTGTTTTTACTGATAAAGTCATGCAAGGAGTCTTCTTATTATTCAGCCTACTTCTATAAATTGGAATCAATACTGCTTATAAACAATGTTTTAATAACTACTGAATTATGTCTAAGATGTGGTTTCAGTTGTTGAATTAAATACAAAACATGCTGTAGAGTCAATAAGTTATGCATACTCTATTTATGCCTGGTTTGACTTTATTTTAACGATAATTGTTCCAGCAAAAAAAAGGAATGTTTTCAGGAAGAGATGACAAATATTAATTTTAGAAAAACAGGAATTCTGGCGCTCATTAGCAAGAACTGGAAAGGATATCTCTGGCGTATTTCATTGTCAGTAGCCGCTATTCTGATAATAGCTTTAATACAGCAACTTTTAGTACTTAAAATACCGTTTCAGGAAATATCGCTTCGTTTATTATTAATACCTTTGCTGGTAGGCGCAACCATTGGTTTTTTTTACACCACTATTCGCCTGATGCAGAACGAACAGAAAAAGCAGCTAATTGAATTAGCGGTTAAAGAAGATCAGTTACTCCGGGAAATAAAGCAGCGCAAGGAACACGCTAAAATGGAACAACGCCTGTCATACGCCATTAAAGTCTCACAGGACGGTCTCTGGGACTGGAACATCAAAACCGACAAAGTCTATTACAGCCCTCGCTGGCAACAGATGTTAGGTTATGAAGAAAATTCAGTACTTTTCACTCTAGATACCTGGCGTAATGCATTGCACCCGGACGATGCAAAAAGAGTGTTAGATGGACTTGAATTACATCTCTATGGTGAAGCTCCGAGATTCCTGGAGGAGTTTCGCCTCAAAAATGCTTCTGGCAACTGGGTATGGGTACAGGGTCAAGGTCAGACGGTGGAATATGATGACAGTGGTGCACCGACACGTGCCGTTGGCACCATGTCCGATATAACTGATCGTAAACGTATTGAAAATGCACTGCAGGGATTACTTACTGGCACCGCTGTTACTGTTGGGCAGGATTTTTTTGAGAATCTTGCGCATACCCTGTCGGATGTTTTAAGTACACGTTTTGTCCTGCTGGCTCAAATGAATAATTTAAACCCTGATATTTTAAATCCATTAGCTGCCTGGGACAGTGATTTTACTGAAAAATGTGGCAACTGCTTTGTCACTGGCACACCGTGTGCGGTAACTTTTCGCGTTGGCCAGTATTTCATTGATACAGACCTGCAGAAATCTTTCCCGAATGATCAAATGCTGAAATTACTTGATGCAGAAAGTTATATGGGCGTCGCCTTGAAGGACCATGAAGATAATGTCATCGGTGTGCTCGCACTGATTGATTCACATAACTTACCAGTGTGGAAGAAAGATCTCGCACGTGCAATCCTGCCTGTCTTTGCCGCCCGTGCCAGTGCGGAAATTGAAAGACGAAATATTGACTCTGAACTTAGCAAGCAGAAAGAGCGAGCACAGGTTATTCTGAATTCCATCGCCGATGCCGTGATCACGACAGATTCACAGGGAAATATTGATTATATGAATCCAGTTGCAGAAAAATTAACGGGATGGCCTTTAAAAGACTCGATGGGTATACACTTGAGTAAAGTATGTGGAAAAGCTGATAGCGGTAATAAACCATCACTATACAATGTGGTAGAACAGTATTTACACAATGGTCATAGCTCTTTAGGCTCGAGTAATTTACCTATTAAAGATCGTAAGGGTATAGTCTCTGATATTGAGCAGTCAGTCTCTGCCATTAAAAATAATCAAAACCAGGTATTGGGCGTGGTTGTTGTGTTACGTGATGTCAGTGATACAGGTGAAATGGCAGGTTAAATGTCATGGCAGGCAAGCAATGATTTATGATTGTTGGTTTTTTTGTTTAAGATATGGTCACTGATCCAGTCGATATTGCTATGGTTGCAGCAATCAATGAAATTGGTCATCCAATGGGGATAAAAATCATTGCTGAATTTGTAGAGAGTGAAAAGATAATGCAGGACTTACGCAAGCTCGGTGTCAATTATGCTCAGGGTTATCACATCAACAGAGCTCAGTTAATTAGTGAGATATTTTTTGCATATAATAATTAGTGTCAAGATCAAATGAATTTCATCAAAGATAATTATGCTAAAGTTTTTATTACTGCCTGTCTGCTTTTATTAGCATTCTTTTCGGTATCAAAACTGTTTGATGGTTACGGCGAACAGTATACAGAGGAAGGTTTTCAACGTTCGCTAGTTGCATTTGCTATTGCAAAAACACTTAATGGTGCAATATCTGTAGTGCAGGGAACGGAAGTGGCTATCGAACCAGCAGGTATTGGTTTGATTTTAACACCCGGTCAGATCCTGGACCCGGTGAATGATTTGATTGAACGATTTTCCTGGGTGATGCTTGTATGTACAACATCACTGGGTATTCAATCTATTTTATTAAAAATATTTTCTTCATTTTACTTTTCAATTATAGTGGCGGCATCATTATTCCTGATGCTGGGTTTTCTATGGAAACATTATAAATCGCCGACTAGTTTGAAAAATATTTTATACCGAGCTATGGTTTTTTTAGTCATACTACGATTTTTTATTCCGATCATGGCGATTACTAGCGACGGGTTATACAAAGCATTTCTAGAGTCAACATATATCGAATCAAAACAGCAGTTGGAGAAATCAAATGCTACGATTGCCAGCATTAGCGAAGATAATCAGAAAATGAATAACGAAGAAAAAGATATCTCCTGGCTGGAGATGATGAGTAACAGCATTGATTCAGCGATAGATTCTATAAATGTTGATAAACACGTTGAACAGTTAAAAATAGAGGCAGAGAATTTAACAAATCATATAATTAACCTGATTGTTGTATTCACCATGCAAACCATTCTTTTTCCGTTAATTTTCATCTGGCTTTCGATGAAATTGATAAAAGCTAATTTCTCATTTCGTTTTGTCAGTTGACTCCCTTTAACCCGGCATAAATAAAAAAAGCCTGCAAACAGCAGGCTTGAATGATTATATAAGCAGACGATTATTATTATAGGTTTAGATGTCCGCTTGAAATCAAAAACCTTTACTGCGTGTTTTCTGCAATCAGCAACTGCATTGTGATATTAATCTGTAACCATCGGTTCTAATAATTTTGCCTGTATTATCCAGCCAGCTACAATTGTTGCGTTGGGTGTTGTTTTGCAGAGGTACTTGTGTTTATTTACTGCAGCCATTTTTTGTGCGAGATTCGCAGCATTACAGTTGCCTAGTTCTTTTACTGTTGCAACACCTGCACCCTCAAGTAATTCTGCAAACTGTCCGGTGATACCTTTGATACGGAACAGATCGCACAAATTGACCCATTTCAAAATGTTAGATTCACTGATCGAAGTATTGATGGCTAATACTTTTCTGCCAGAACGATTACCTGCGACTTCCAGTAATTTGCTGGAGGTATAGATGCCTTGCTGAAATAATAGTCCTGCATCTTTTGGTCCAATACCTGTTATATCTTGAATACTTTTTGACATTACTTATTCACTATTCTTAAAATTATGAATTAGCTAAGCACTTATTTTTTATTGACCGATAACTTCGTCGATACCCAGGCCAAAGAAGCAGTCGCAGAAACGATCTCGTCCATTTTAAGTAAAAACACTTGTGACATAACAGGTGCAATCGCGTCAAGACCTGACTTTACCTGTTCGCTGCTTATGGCAAGATTTGAGGCTATTACATCACTGTTAACTAAGTTTAATAACTGGGAAGGGTCATCTGACAGCAGAATTTTTATTGTCTTTTCCAGGTTTGTATTTTTAATAACAGACAAAATTTCCGATGCTGTTTCAATTAAGAACTCTTTGGCTAAATCATCAGAAAAGCCAATAGCTTTCAGCCTCCCGCTAAAAGCAGTTCCATATTCATCGAAATAATTTGTAATAAAGTCCATCAAACTCTCCTGCAGTCGCAACCGTAAACGATGATTGATAAATCATGAATCACGTCGTTACTATAGAAAAGCTAGTGCTGATAAACAACAGTGAAAAAGCAGATTTAACAATTGATCACATTTCGCCGGTTAGGGCTTAACGACATTTTACCCAGGGGAATTATGCAGCTTAAGCGTTTGTTAATTTCGCTTATTTATGCTTCCTGGCCGCCAGTATTTTCGATTACTTCGGCCGGCTCGATTTTCGGGATTTTCAAACAGAAGCTTGAGCCTTCATGCAGTGTACTTTCGACATCCACATGGCCCGAATGCCGCCTGGCGACGGCATCGACAAAAGCCAGTCCAAGACCGATACCACGTTTACGTTCAACAGCTGAGTCCCGGGTGCGTCTGAATATTTCAAACAGATGCGGTAGCTCTTCCATTGAAATACCTGAACCCTGGTCGGTGATACAACAGCTGATCACATCAATATTCAATTGCACGGTGACACTGACGGTGGCACCGGCTTCACTGTGTTTTATTGCATTGGATAACAGGTTGAGGATGGCACGTTCCAGTAAGTCGGCTTCGCCATATGTCCATAACTCTTCATCATCAAATTGGTGAATGATGCTGACTTTCATCTTGTTTGATAGCGCCCAAATCTGGTCAATGGCATTTAATACCACGCTGTTAAAATCAATATCGTAGAAATTAATATTCTCATTGGTATTGGCACGTGATAATTGTAAAAACTGCTCGGCAAGGTGCAGGGTCTTATGCGTATTCTTTTCCATGTTTTGCAGCATGATACGCATCTCATCGATACTATTTTTGTTTTTTGTCAGTTCGATCATGGCGATCATTGATGATAGCGGTGAACGCAGGTCGTGAGAGAGGAAATTCAGCACCTCGTTACGTTTGCGTTCACTGGCCTTTAACATACTGATGTCCGATAAATTGACCACGAAACCGTCAAACACATCACCGATAATTCGCAGCGGACTGATCTCAACCATCAGGTCGCGGCCGTCTTCGTGTTGTGCATGAGTCAGTACACGATCCTGTTTAAACATAACACGCTGTAACAGGGGCTTCCAGCTGTCGCCATCTTTTAAACGGACATGCAGCAGTATATTACTGAGTGACTCACCATCAATATTGGCATTATCATCACCATACAGATACCAGCCTGCTCGACGATTAGATAACATCACCTGGCCGCGACTGCTGCAGATCAATACACCGTCGGCCATACCTGACAGGCTGTCATCGATGATACGTCTTAGCTCTTCATATTCACTACCTATTGACTGTACCTGCTGAATTTTTGCCTGCAGCACATCTTCAACGTAAGCAGCATGATCTGCTTCAACGCTCAGCGGTGTACTGATCAGGCTATTTAATAGACGCATTTCTTCGTCGCTAATCATCGCTTCCATGCCCATACTCAAACCTAAGCGACAGGGTTTATTGTGATAGCGCGTCTGTGCCCAGAAGCGGTAGCCATCTACACTCCAGCCATCGGGTTTTAAACGATTCAGCTTGAAGGTCGGGATACTGCCTTGTTCGATAAGGTTCAGACCGTTTTCATCCTGCAATACCCAGCCTTTGATCGGCACGAACTGTGAGATAAAGTTGATTTCATCCGATATGTTTCTATGCTGACGCATGCTTAATGTTTTTTGCTTTGCTGAAAGCTGATTCAGTTCGGCGTTGATATGGCGCATCGCCAGCACCAGGCGGCGCCAGCTCCATAAAGGGTAGCTGATAAACTGAAACAGCAATATCGTTGCCACCGGCACCCAGATGCCCGCTAACCATAGCAACAGGGCGACAGCGAGCAGAGTGCCGACAACGATGCTGAACAACACCAGCAAGGTACTGGTCGGATTCAGGAAAGGGTAGATGAGGATAGGCAGGGCGACGAGTAGGGCGGTAATGGTTATCAGCCAGGGTGTTTGCAGTTCGCTGATACGAAGATTGTTGAGTATCGCATCGACTATATTGGCGACGATCTCTACGCCCGGCATAGGGCCGCTGTTACCTGATAATGGAGTGGGCAGGGCATCACCCAGACCTTCAGCGGTGGTACCAACCAGTACAATTTTGTCGCGAAACAGATCTTTCGGATAATGTCCTGATAATACCTGCGAATAACCGATGTGCCGCACATGACCAGGCGGGCCGGCATACGGGATCAGGAACGGGTATTCACGATTCCATTGCATGGAGGAATATTGTTTCGCCTCAGGTTTAGTTGTCAGCCTGTGCTCAAGCTCGACCGCATCATCGGTAATACTGAGCATGGCCAGGCTGTAATGCATCCAGTGCGGTTCGCCGATACCTTCCATGAGAAAAACACGGCGTGCGATACCATCATCACTTATATCGATATGAACATGCCCGAGTGTCGCTGCCTGCAGGGTAAACTCCGGTAAGGGCAGTGCTTCTATCGGATACGAATTGCTGCTTTGCTGTGACATGAACAGCGGCAATACAACCTTTCCGCTGGCCCGCATAGCACGCGCCAGTAACACATCAGACAACGGATTATTCATATCGGACTCATTGAATATGATATCAAGTCCGATCACCCGCGGGGATTCGAGTTCGAGTTTATTGATTAACTGTGCATGTATTGATCTTGGCCAGGGCCATCGACCCAGATTATTGAGGCTTTCATCATCGATGGCAATAATAATAATGTCATCGGAAACGGTTCGTGACCAGAATGACAACTGGGCGTCATACAACAGGTTATCCCAACGCCACAGAACGTTGTTGTGAACAAACAGTCCAGCAATAAACGCCAGCATTGCAACCAGGAACAGGTGTTCAAGAATGCCCGAGGCGTTGCTTTTGACCGCTAACAAATTCACTTGATCAGATTAACAGCAACAGGTTCACGGAATCAAAGGTATCTCATCAGAGCAGTAACAGTACGACTACCCCGGTGGTCATGATAATTTTCCAGTAGGAGTCATCTTCAACAACGGGTTCGACGATGGCTGCTTCTTTGATTTCATAATGGTTGATGGCATCAAGACCCTGCAGTTTATTAGTATCAACGCCTCTAATGCGCAGGTAGTAATGACCGGGTTGGAGTTGCGTCATTTTGATGCTGTTGTCCGTCGTCGTTTTATCAGTAACCATTTGATTGAATTTCTCGTCCTTTGCTAACTGGTAACGATAGAATGTTGCGCCATCCAGCTTGTTCCAGCTGACGTGTAATTCACTGTTGTCTGCAAAAAGGTTATCGCTGATCTGTGGTGAAGGCAATAATTTTACCGGCTCTGGCAGCGGTTTGCCTTTTTCTGCAACGATGCCGTATCCGTCCTTTACGTCTTTTTTTGAGTCTCCAGCTGATACGCCGACTATGCCTTCTGTAACCTCGGTTCGGCTGATCTGCTCGCCTGCAGCCGTCAACCTGAAAGCGGTACCCCTGACGGCAGTAATGGCAGCTGGCGTTATGATTTCATAATGGCTATCCGGTTTTAGTTTTTCAACCCAGGTATTTACACTGCCAGAATTCAGGTGAATACGGGTATCAACCATGCCGGTATTTTTGTGATGACTGAGTTTGTCGAGTACTATCTCACTATTAGGTAAAATCTGTAACTCGGATTTATCTGCAAACTGTAAACGCAGGCTTTGACCATCGCCGGTAATCACCCGGTCGCCATTGTATAGACGTGTCTCTGTGCTTATTTCTGCCTTGTCACCATTTGCGCGTTGCAGGCTGGCACCACCGTTGACAGCAATCACCAGTGCCGGAACTGGCTGCAGCTTAAGCATAGAAATAGGGATGATAATACGTGTACCCGGGCGAATTCTTCTATCCGGCCCCTGGCTTATCTGGTTTAGTTTCTGGATTTCACCCCAGTTATTGACCGTGGTTGTGTATTTTTCAGCTATTTTCCAGATGCTGTCACCGGGTCGAAAGGTATATTCCCAGTATTCTTCCTCAGCCGAAACCAGCCCGGGCATACAGAAAGCAAGCAATAAAAATAGTATAGTAATAGTTCGAAACATCATGATTTACTCTTTTGCAACCTGAAACAAACGATAACCGCGCTGATAAATGCTGCTGAGTTGCCAGCCGACAGCAGGACTGATTCCCAGCTTCGAGCGTATACGGCTGACATGTGTGTCAACCGTACGTGTATTAAGATCTGCCGTTGTGCCCCAGATTGTCTCCATCAGGTTTTCACGTGAAATCAGGCAACCGGCATTGTGAAACAGGTATGCGGCCAGTTCGAACTCTTTATTGGTGAGTTTTGTCGCTTCACCGCTAACCGTAATGCAATGTTCTACATAATTGATTTCGTAGGGTTCAAAAAACTGAATATCAGCCACTTGTTTCGCCTGGCTTGTATCTTCAATCGCTGAACTGCCGACTGTATCATTGATCCTGTTACGACGCTGAAGTGCTTTGATTCTGGCCAAGGTAACGTTTTTATTGACCGGTTTCACCATGTAATCATCAGCGCCATGATCCAGCGCTTCGACCACGCTTTCTTCGCTGTCACGGCTAGTGATGAAAATCACCGGGGTAGTCGATGCTTTTTCACTGCGTAACCAGTCAAGTTCTTTGATACCCGTGGTATCAGGCAGGTGCCAGTCGAGTACCAGCAGGTCAAACTCTTCTTTGTTCATCGCCTCACGAAAACTTTTACCCGTGGTATAAGGTTGTAGCTGGTCGCCAGCCTCACTAGCCCACAGGCTAATCAATTCAATTTGGTTTTTATCATCTTCCAGTAATCCAATACGCACAGAATAGTCCTCTCAACAGCAGTATTTGTCACAAATTTTGCCATAGGTAGTTTAACAAAAGTGGCACAACAACGTTAACAAATGTTAAATGTGATTTTACGCCATTGCCTACCGGGTATGATTTTTTTATAGTTATCTTTAACAGTTTAGCTAAACGGCCAGAGGAGAATCGTATGGAGATTATAAAAAAATGTTTTGACGAATTCGATTCGGTTTTTTCGGAAAGATTAATCGCTGAAAAATTTTCTGATGACCAGGTCAATCGATTTTTAGTAGAAGCCTCATCCGCTATTTTGAACTCTGCTGAAAAAGTGGGCGTCTTTCAGACTATGCACTGTTTATTATCGGAGCAAACTAATCTTTTATTTGAGAAAATTGATGTGGTCTCGATTGCAAAAAAATCAGCTATGGATTCCTGTCAGGTAATAACAGGCATTCAAGTTATCGCACCAATTTTACTGAGCCTTCTCTCGCAAAACAGTGTAGTAGAGCGGTTGCGGCATGATGTTAAGCTGAGTTATAAATTTAATATGAAACCTGATTTCAGGTCTGTAATTATCTCACATTCAGGATAAATAGATGATTTATAATGTGCACACGGGATTTTTAACAAGACTCGACTATTTCCCCATATAATTAAATTATGCGTATTTGTATCTACCACAGTAATTGCCTTGATGGATTTGGTGCCGCGTGGGCTGTCCGTAAGGCACTCGGTGATGATGTCGAATTCTATAAAGGTGTTCATCAACAGCCGCCACCTGATGTAAAAGGTCTGGATGTTTTCCTGGTCGATTTCTCCTATAAAAAGGCCGTGCTGGAAGAGATGCTGGAAACAGCAGCCAGCATCACGATACTTGATCACCACATATCAGCAGAAGAAGACCTGTCCGGTTTATTAGCAAGCGGAAAAATAAAAGGGCTGTTTGATATGAACAGGTCCGGCGCTATGCTGGCATGGCAATGGTTTAATCCGGGTCAGCAACCACCAGAACTCATTAATCATATTCAGGATCGCGACTTATGGTTATTTAAGCTTGAAGGCAGCAGGGAGATAAATGCTGCGCTTTCATCTTACCCATATGATTTCAAGGTGTGGGACAAACTCATGGCCAGTAATAAGGATGGACTTGAAGCATTAAAATGTGATGGCAAAGCGATAGAACGCAAGCTACAACAAGATATAAAACAATTAATCGCGTCTGGCGTAAGACGGATGATCATTGGCGGTTATGATGTACCGATACTTAATGCGCCGTCAGCCTATGTATCTGATGCGGGCCATATTCTGTCAATTGATGAACCCTTTGCCGCCTGTTACTGGGACCACCGCGATGGTCGATCATTTAGTCTACGTTCAAGTGAAGATGGTATTGATGTAGCTAAAGTGGCTAAAAAGTATGGTGGTGGTGGTCATAAAAAGGCAGCGGGCTTTACCGTGGATATTGCCTGGCAAGGCGATTAAAGCAGCTGTAATATTACTGACATACATCAATGTTTTTTTATCAATATAATGTTATTTTTAAGCGCGGTCGAATATGAAGTCTGTGCTTATTTAATTGTTGTTTTCGACTGCACATTATTCACATTACAATACCTTAAATGAGGAATTTTTATTATGAATTCAAATACAATAGGCAGTATTATCGTAGCCATAGCTTTAGCAACTTCATTTAGTGCATTCGCTAAAGGTGGTAGTGGTGGCCAGGGTGGCAGTAGTGCTAGCGGCAGTGCACCCAGTGGTTCTATGCAAAGTAAGGCTCAAGGTAGTGGCAACAGCGGCAAGAGTGAATCTAAGCAATACCAAAACCAGAATCAGAACCGTTATAAGAAAGGCGGTGGACAAGGTGAACAGAAGAAAGCAGGCGAGCCTGCTCCATCTCCATCTCCAACACCATCTCCAACACCATCTCCAACACCAGCAGTGCCAGCACCAGCTCCAGCACCAGCTCCCGCTCCCGCTCCCGCTCCAGTGCAGTAAGCTATATAATAGACTCTTGACAGGATAAGTTATCAAACAGAACAGCAACCTTAATGGTTGCTGTTCTGTTTATAAAAATACCTGGTCGTGAGTACCCAGACCAGGTATGAATCATCTAGCAAACAGTTTTTTTTCTATTAGATGTCACTGCCGGTCTGCTCGTCCAGCAGTGATGTCGAATAAATAAAGTTTCAGGCATTATTAGCTTGATGCGATTATTGCCAATACCCAGATCCTTGCATAGAATTGCAAAAAGGAGTGCTGCACCTTGAGTTCACAGGTTTTGCAAAAATCTTAGTTGCACCCATAGGTTCAGCGGGCGTTTTTTGCCAATCTATAATAATGTGCTGTGGGCTCAAGGGGGTGTGCTCTCTTTGTGATTTCTATGTAGGGATCTGGGTAATAGGAGAATGTGATGAAAATTCAAGCTGCAGCCATTTCACTACAAGGCGTAAATTTTGCCATTGCCGTGGTTGATATGGATCTGCTTAATACACATGGTGAGGCAGACATGGCGATTGCAAGGATAAGCCCCGGCTTTGCTGGCGTTCCTGTTGTGTTAATGGCTCAAAAAGAAGATGGTTCCCCGGTGTATTACGGCGATGCAGACCTGGTGCGTGCGTTGGCCGATACTCCCATTGATAAAATGCCATGGAAGGAATACTCGGTGGCGGGGTAAGGTGTAATATCCGTAACAGGCTGATCTTTCCAGGTTTATACCCATGGGCCCGACAGCGCCTTAAGTGGTTCGGCGATTGACTGAAACCGCATCAGGCGAACGGCATTGCGATTGCGGTAACTTATCATTGGCATCACGCCACGATCCAGCATGGCTTCGGCGGCGCGCTCGATGAGGAAAACCTCGGCGCAGGCCATCATTTTAGCTTCACCTTCTTCCTCAAAGGTAAACGCAGGCAGGTCTTCCACATCCAGATAATCTCCCGGCTGCATCGACCAGCCCTTTGTTTGGAAAGCCATCGCAATCAGCAGCGCACAGGCGAATGCCGGGTTTCCCCACAGATAATCTTCATCTGCATGTTGTGGTCGAAGCTCTTCAAAATCGAAATATTCCAGTGGATCGCTGGTTTTACCATAAGGTAAGCGCAGTAATATACGAGGCTGAGCCAGGCCGATCCATTCGGCTACAGAACTTTGCCGCAGGGTCAGCCAGGCCTGTTCGGCCTGTTTGTCTTTAACCTTCCAGTCTCTCGGATCAGGCGTTTCCAGCAACGAGCGACAGCCCAGCATACTGGCATCTGCTGCTGCCAGAAAGGGGCCGCCGGTCTGTGAAGCGATTGCCCCCAGTGCTGCTAATAAAGACAGGTTTTGTGCTTCAGTGCTAAAGCTAAAATCGCCAACTAACAGCGACCAGGCTTCGCCGTCGAGAGAGCCTGCGCCACTCTCGACTACTAGTTGATACAGTGCTGATTGCTCCAGTTGACCCTGTGTTGCCCTGATATCTTCAGCCAGTTCATCCTTCGTTATATCCAGTAGATAAAGCTTAAGTTCTTCACCTGTTTCAAGCCCGGTGACCAGCCCGAAAACCGAACGCCAAAGTGCTTCAAGGGCCTGAAAATCTGCATGATGCAGCACC
>CAWDMF010000062.1:0-106400 GCA_963803185.1 uncultured Gammaproteobacteria bacterium
GTTCGCTGATACGAAGATTGTTGAGTATCGCATCGACTATATTGGCGACGATCTCTACGCCCGGCATAGGGCCGCTGTTACCTGATAATGGAGTGGGCAGGGCATCACCCAGACCTTCAGCGGTGGTACCAACCAGTACAATTTTGTCGCGAAACAGATCTTTCGGATAATGTCCTGATAATACCTGCGAATAACCGATGTGCCGCACATGACCAGGCGGGCCGGCATACGGGATCAGGAACGGGTATTCACGATTCCATTGCATGGAGGAATATTGTTTCGCCTCAGGTTTAGTTGTCAGCCTGTGCTCAAGCTCGACCGCATCATCGGTAATACTGAGCATGGCCAGGCTGTAATGCATCCAGTGCGGTTCGCCGATACCTTCGATGAGAAAAACACGGCGTGCGATACCATCATCACTTATATCGATATGAACATGCCCGAGTGTCGCTGCCTGCAGGGTAAACTCCGGTAAGGGCAGTGCTTCTATCGGATACGAATTGCTGCTTTCCTGTGACATGAACAGCGGCAATACAACCTTTCCGCTGGCCCGCATAGCACGCGCCAGTAACACATCAGACAACGGATTATTCATATCGGACTCATTGAATATGATATCAAGTCCGATCACCCGCGGGGATTCGAGTTCGAGTTTATTGATTAACTGTGCATGTATTGATCTTGGCCAGGGCCATCGACCCAGATTATTGAGGCTTTCATCATCGATGGCAATAATAATAATGTCATCGGAAACGGTTCGTGACCAGAATGACAACTGGGCGTCATACAACAGGTTATCCCAACGCCACAGAACGTTGTTGTGAACAAACAGTCCAGCAATAAACGCCAGCATTGCAACCAGGAAGAGGTGTTCAAGAATGCCCGAGGCGTTGCTTTTGACCGCTAACAAATTCACTTGATCAGATTAACAGCAACAGGTTCACGGAATCAAAGGTATTTCATCAGAGCAGTAACAGTACGACTACCCCGGTGGTCATGATAATTTTCCAGTAGGAGTCATCTTCAACAACGGGTTCGACGATGGCTGCTTCTTTGATTTCATAATGGTTGATGGCATCAAGACCCTGCAGTTTATTAGTATCAACGCCTCTAATGCGCAGGTAGTAATGACCGGGTTGGAGTTGCGTCATTTTGATGCTGTTGTCCGTCGTCGTTTTATCAGTAACCATTTGATTGAATTTCTCGTCCTTTGCTAACTGGTAACGATAGAATGTTGCGCCATCCAGCTTGTTCCAGCTGACGTGTAATTCACTGTTGTCTGCAAAAAGGTTATCGCTGATCTGTGGTGAAGGCAATAATTTTACCGGCTCTGGCAGCGGTTTGCCTTTTTCTGCAACGATGCCGTATCCGTCCTTTACGTCTTTTTTTGAGTCTCCAGCTGATACGCCGAAACCACCCTGAAAGTTTTTCCTGTAACCTCGGTTCGGCTGATCTGCTCGCCTGCAGCCGTCAACCTGAAAGCGGTACCCCTGACGGCTGTAATGGCAGCTGGCGTTATGATTTCATAATGGCTATCCGGTTTTAGTTTTTCAACCCAGGTATTTACACTGCCAGAATTCAGGTGAATACGGGTATCAACCATGCCGGTATTTTTGTGATGACTGAGTTTGTCGAGTACTATCTCACTATTAGGTAAAATCTGTAACTCGGATTTATCTGCAAACTGTAAACGCAGGCTTTGACCATCGCCGGTAATCACCCGGTCACCATTATATAGACGTGTCTCTGTGCTTATTTCTGCCTTGTCACCATTAGCGCGTATCAGGCTGGCACCACCGTTGACAGCAATCACCAGTGCCGGAACTGGCTGCAGCTTAAGCATAGAAATGGGGATGATGATACGTGTACCCGGGCGAATTCTTCTATCCGGCCCCTGGCGTATCTGGTTTAGTTTCTGGATTTCATCCCAGTTATTGACCGTGGTTGTGTATTTTTCAGCTATTTTCCAGATGCTGTCACCGGGTCGAAAGGTATATTCCCAGTATTCTTCCTCAGCCGAAACCAGCCCGGGCATACAAAAAGCAAGCAATAAAAATAGTATAGTAATAGTTCGAAACATCATGATTTACTCTTTTGCAACGTGAAACAAACGATAACCGCGCTGATAGATGCTGCTGAGTTGCCAGCCGACAGCAGGACTGATTCCCAGCTTCGAGCGTATACGGCTGACATGTGTGTCAACCGTACGTGTATTAAGATCTGCCGTTGTGCCCCAGATTGTCTCCATCAGGTTTTCACGTGAAATCAGGCAACCGGCATTGTGAAACAGGTATGCGGCCAGTTCGAACTCTTTATTGGTGAGTTTTGTCGCTTCACCGCTAACCGTAATGCAATGTTCCGCATAATTGATTTCGTAGGGTTCAAAAAACTGAATATCAGCCACTTGTTTCGCCTGGCTTGTATCTTCAATCGCTGAACTGCCGACTGTATCATTGATCCTGTTTCGACGCTGAAGTGCTTTGATTCTGGCCAAGGTAACGTTTTTATTGACCGGTTTCACCATGTAATCATCAGCGCCATGATCCAGCGCTTCGACCACGCTTTCTTCGCTGTCACGGCTAGTGATGAAAATAACCGGGGTAGTCGATGCTTTTTCACTGCGTAACCAGTCAAGTTCTTCGATACCCGTGGTATCAGGCAGGTGCCAGTCGAGTACCAGCAGGTCAAACTCTTCTTTGTTCATCGCCTCACGAAAACTTTTACCCGTGGTATAAGGTTGTAGCTGGTCGCCAGCCTCACTAGCCCACAGGCTAATCAATTCAATTTGGTTTTTATCATCTTCCAGTAATCCAATACGCACAGAATAGTCCTCACAAGAGCAGTATTTGTCACAAATTTTGCCATAGGTAGTTTAACAATAGTGGCACAACAACGTTAACAAATGTTAAATGTTATTTTACGCTATTGCTCACCGGGTATGATTTTTTTATAGTTACCTTCAACAGGTTCAGCTTAACGGCTACGGGAGAATCGTATGGTGGTTATAAAAAAATGTTTTGACGAATTAGATACGGTTTTTTCGGAAAGATTAATCGATGAGAAATTTTCTGATGACCAGGTCAATCGATTTTTAGTAGAAGTCTCATCCGCTATTTTGACCTCTGCTGAAAATGTGGGCGTCTTTCAGACTATGCACTGTTTATTATCAGAGCAAACTAATCTTTTATTTGAGAAAATTGATGTGGTCTCGATAGCAAAAAGATCAGCTATGGATTCCTGTCAGGTAATAACAGGCATTCAAGTTATCGCACCGATTTTACTGAGCCTTCTCTCACAAAAAAAGTGTAATAGAGCTGTTGCGGCATGATGTTAAGCTGAGTTAAAAATTTAATATCAAACCTGATTTCAGTTCTGTCATTATCTCACATTCAGGATAAATAGATGATTTATAATGTGCATACGGGATTTTTAACAAGACTCGACTATTTTCCCATATAATTAAATTATGCGTATTTGTATCTACCACAGTAATTGCCTTGACGGATTTGGTGCCGCGTGGGCTGTCCGTAAGGCACTCGGTGATGATGTCGAATTCTATAAAGGTGTTCATCAACAGCCGCCACCTGATGTAAAAGGTATGGATGTTTTCCTGGTCGATTTCTCCTATAACAAGGCCGTGCTGGAAGAGATGCTGGAAACAGCAGCCAGCATCACGATACTTGATCACCACATATCAGCAGAAGAAGACCTGTCCGGTTTATTAGCAAGCGGAAAAATAAAAGGGCTGTTTGATATGAACAGATCCGGCGCTATGCTGGCATGGCAATGGTTTAATCCGGGTCAGCAACCACCAGAACTCATTAATCATATTCAGGATCGCGACTTATGGTTATTTAAGCTTGAAGGCAGCAGGGAGATAAATGCTGCGCTTTCATCTTACCCATATGATTTCAAGGTGTGGGACAAACTCATGGCCAGTAATAAGGATGGACTTGAAGCATTAAAACGTGATGGCAAAGCGATAGAACGCAAGCTACAACAAGATATAAAACAATTAATCGCGTCTGGCGTAAGACGGATGATCATTGGTGGTTATGATGTACCGATACTTAATGCGCCATCAGCCTATGTATCTGATGCTGGCCATATTCTGTCAATTGACGAACCCTTTGCCGCCTGTTACTGGGACCACCGCGATGGTCGATCATTTAGTCTACGTTCAAGTGAAGATGGTATTGATGTAGCTAAAGTGGCTAAAAAGTATGGTGGTGGTGGTCATAAAAAGGCAGCGGGCTTTACCGTGGATATTGCCTGGCAAGGCGATTAAAGCAGCTAAATATTAATGACATACATCAATGTTATTTTATCAATATAATGTTATTTTTAAGCGCAGTCGAATATGAATTCATTGCTTATTCTGTTGGTAGGCTGTTATTTTCGACTATACATTAATCACATTACAAAACCTTAAATGAGGAATTTTTATAATGAATTTAAAAACAAAAAGTGCAATAGGCAGTATTCTCGTAGCCATAGCTTTAGCAACTTCATCTAGTGCATTCGCTAAAGGTGGTAGTGGTGGCCAGGGTGGCAGTAGTGCTAGCGGCAGTGCACCCAGTGGTTCTATGCAAAGTAAGGCTCAAGGTAGTGGCAACAGCGGCAAGAGTGAATCTAAGCAATACCAAAACCAGAATCAGAACCGTTATAAGAAAGGCGGTGGACAAGGTGAACAGAAGAAAGCAGGCGAGCCTGCTCCATCTCCATCTCCATCTCCAACACCATCTCCAACACCAGCAGTGTCAGCTCCAGCTCCAGCTCCTGCTCCAGCTCCAGCTCCCGCTCCCGCTCCAGTGCAGTAAGCTATATAATAGACTCTTGACAGGATAAGTTATCAAACAGAACAGCAACCTTAATGGTTGCTGTTCTGTTTATAAAAATACCTGGTCGTGATTACCCAGACCAGGTATGAATCATCTAGCAAACAGTTTTTTTTCTATTAGATGTCACTGCCGGTCTGCTCGTCCAGCAGTGATGTCGAATAAGTAAAGTTTCAGGCATTATTAGCTTGATGCGATTATTGCCAATACCCAGATCCTTGCATAGAATTGCAAAAAGGAGTGCTGCACCTTGAATTCACAGGTTTTGCAAAAATCTTAGTTACACCCATAGGTCCAGCGGGCGTTTTTTGCCAATCTATAATAATGTGCTGTGGGCTCAAGGGGTTGTGCTCTCTTTGTGATTTCTATGTAGGGATCTGGGTACTAGGAGAATGTGATGAAAATTCAAGCTGCAGCCATTTCACTACAAGGTGTGAATTTTGCCATTGCCGTGGTTGATTCTCATGGTGAGGCAGACACGGCGATTGCAAGGATAAGCCCCGGCTTTGCTGGCGTTCCTGTTGTGTTAATGGCTCAAAAAGAAGATGGTTCCCCGGTGTATTACGGCGATGCAGACCTGGTGCGTGCGTTGGCCGATACTCCCATTGATAAAATGCCATGGAAGGAATACTCGGTGGCGGGGTAAGGTGTAATATCCGTAACAGGCTGATCTTTCCAGGTTTATACCCATGGGCCCGACAGCGCCTTAAGTGGTTCGGCGATTGACTGAAACCGCATCAGGCGAACGGCATTGCGATTGCGGTAACTTATCATTGGCATCACGCCACGATCCAGCATGGCTTCGGCGGCGCGCTCGATGAGGAAAACCTCGGCGCAGGCCATCATTTTAGCTTCACCTTCTTCCTCAAAGGTAAACGCAGGCAGGTCTTCCACATCCAGATAATCTCCCGGTTGCATCGACCAGCCCTTGGTTTGGAAAGCCATCGCAATCAGCAGCGCACAGGCGAATGCCGGGTTTCCCCACAGGTAAGCTTCATGTGCATGTTGTGGTCGAAGCTCTTCAAACTCGAAATACTCCAGTGGATCGCTGGTTTTACCATAAGGTAAGCGCAGTAATATACGAGGCTGAGTCAGGCCGATCCAGGATGCTACAGAACTCTGCCGCAGTGCCTGCCAACGTTCTTCGGCTTCTTTATCTGCCAACTTCCAGTCTCTCGGATCAGGCGTCTCCAGCAGCGAGCGACAGCCCAGTATACTGGCATCTGCCGCTGCCAGAAAGGGGCCGCCGGTCTGTGAAGCGATTGCCCCCAGTGCTGCTAATAAAGACAGGTTTTGTGCTTCAGTGCTAAAGCTATAATCGCCAACTAACAGCGACCAGGCTTCGCCGTCGAGAGAGCCTGCGCCACTCTCGACTACTAGTTGATACAGTGCTGATTGCTCCAGTTGACCCTGTGTTGCCCTGATATCTTCAGCCAGTTCATCCTTCGTTATATCCAGTAGATAAAGCTTAAGTTCTTCACCTGTTTCAAGCCCGGTGACCAGCCCGAAAACCGAACGCCAAAGTGCTTCAAGGGCCTGAAAATCTGCATGATGCAGCACCGAGCACATTTGTTCACTGATGGCATCATCGACTGCTGCTACATATTGTGCTTGTAAAGGATCGGTCTCGGGGATGATGTAGGGCTTAACAATACTCTGAATAAACGGATGGATTGCAGGTTGCGACTCGGCTTTGCCTGAAGAGGTTTGTCTTTTATCTGAGAGCTGTCTGCCCAGTAAACGTTCGAACATTAACGATTCATCTTCCTGCAGGGCAGGTTCTGTATCGCCAGTTGAAGGCTCAGCCAGTTGTTGCGGTTTTAGCGCATCGTTGCGTAATTCAGCGGCGGCCTGAGGCAGGGTCGTGGGATCCATCAGGCGAGCCCGAAGCTCTCTCAATGCCTGAAACAATCCCAGGTTCTGGTATAGCTTATCGGGGTGAAAGTCTTCGAGTTGGCCGAATTGAATTGCCATGCCCGACTCAGTGGTGTCACCAATGGGTAGTCGCAGTTGGGGAGCGAAACGGGCCATCGTCTCATTGAAATTATCAAAATCCACAGCGGCGATGGCGCGCTCTGCCAGCTTATCGCCAGGTTCATTTATGCCACGGTTACTGCGGCCACTGAAGTCACCCATAAGTAAAATACGCATTGCACCATTGCTGCTTTGCTCTGCCGAAGGATCTTTCTGCGAGCGGCTAAAGGTGAAGTCATACTGTAATCGTTGTGACATGATCCTGTCTCCTGATGTCTCCTGTAGATAATTCTAGCACTGGTCTCTGCATGAGTGTGACATAAACGGGTATCGTGGTGCTTAACAATAAAAAACGCTTATTGTCCCAAGGCGTAAGTTAAAGCTACCGCATCCTCGGCAATTGCTCCTCGGTAACTGCTCCTCGGTAACTGCTCCTGCGTTACCCTACTACCGTACATCCTGTACATATGCGTTACCCTAGTACGCCCACCACGGATGGTGGAAGTGCAGATATTGCATCGTTACATGGATGTAACTTAGTAGGGCAATGCAGGAGCAATTGCCGAGGAGCAAATATCTGTCCGTACATCCTGTACATATGCGTTGTCCTGCTACCGTCCATCCGACCCACATGGCAAGGATTGTTCCTACAATCCTATCGCATTTCCTCCATCCATGGAGGTCAGATGTGGGAAGTGTGGAAAATGCAAGGAGCAACTTTCAACCATAGACATATGCTATCGCCCCTTACCTCGAACCATGCAGGCAAAATTATATACTTTAGTGTAAGACTTTAAGTGTTCAGGATGATAGTAATATCACGATACTAAAATGTCGTATCTCAAATCTTACTGGCAAATTACTAAATGACGGCAAACTAATTCTCACAGTTTACACACAGGTGGAGGTCACAAACCCATAAGTCGACTTTAAGAAATCTATGGTGATATAGCTAAACCGGCCAGTAACCGTTTTTCATGAAATAACAGCAATCATATTATTGGTAGGGAGCGCCGTGCGCACCATGGATCTTCCGTTATAGTGTTTCGGTGTGCACGTCGTATCCTGCAAAACTGCGTTCCGGTTGGGATGACAGCAGTTAATATTATTGATAGTTTTTGTGAGTGCGCCTGTTTTAATACAGTGAAGCGATTTTTATTCATCACTATAAAACAAACTATGGACTTTCAGTCCATTGTCGTTGCGTTATTGCACTAATATAATAGTTTATTATCATCCCAGCCAGGGTCACCGGGTATCAGGTAACGAACATGGCCATTGTCATCGATCAGAAAACGGCCTGGCATTATTTCAATATTCCCCTTGTAAGAAAGCTTTTTCAGGCGTGTCGCAACTTTTGTTTGCTCAGTTCGGATCAGCCGGGCTGCGATATTTCATCCGCTACCTTGTCAGCTTCCTGAACCATACTGAGATAAAATGCACTCAGTAAAGAGCATAGTAAAGCCAATAGTGTCACCCGTATCAGTTTACCCATTGTTTTTTCTTCATTGTTTTTAAACATTTTAATATCTGCCATAGTGGTGAGTGTTTAAGCTGATGAAAATTTAAAACATTTTTGCAAGGTTCATGCCATCACTACAGTTTTTATAAGTTATTGAATAGATGAATATTCATTATCTATATTTATTGATATTTATCAAAAACATGACATTAGTGGCGTGTTATGCTGTCAAATTATGTAACGGCATGTCACTCCGTCATGCCGCTATGCACCGTTTTTAGGGGGGGGCATGGATAAAAAAGTTGAAACTAAAACGTCTATTGATCTGAACTCGATGGTAAACAGCCATGATAAGCCTTTTGTTGTCATCGGTAAGGACTATCGAATTATGGCTGTCAATAAAGCTTATGAGCAGCAATATGGTGCAACGCACGAGAGTGCGGTCGGTAAAATGTGTTACCAGGTCAGTCATGGAAAAAATCAGCCATGCAGTGACGAAGGCGAAGAGTGTCCGTATGAGTATGTTTTTAACACCGGTGAAGCAAAAATCTGTGCACATATACATTGTGATTCAGAGCATCATTTACACCAGGTCAAAGTTTCAGCTTTTCCGCTAAAAGGGGCAAATAATGAATTATATTTAGGGGAGTGCCTTGAAGAAATCTCACCTGATATAAAAAGCCAGTGTGGCGCTGATCGGATGGTCGGTGAATCAGCCGAATTTACTGCCTGTATTGATCAATTGAGTATGGCTGCCAGTTCTGAAGCGCCGGTATTGTTGCAGGGTGAAACCGGAACGGGCAAGGAGCTGGCCGCTGAATTTATTCATGCGCACTCAGCGCGTAAGATGAAACCTTTTCAGATTGTTGACAGCACGGTATTAAGCGAAGGCCTGTTTGAAACAGAGATGTTCGGCCATGCCAGCGGGGCGTATACCGGAAGTGTAGGAGATAAAGAGGGACTGTTTGAGCTGGCAGATGGCGGTACTATCTTTCTCGATGAAATTGGTGATATGCCAGCTTTACAACAGGCCAAGCTGTTGCGCGTGCTGGAGTCGGGACAATACAGGCGTGTTGGTGGAAAACGCATGCGTAAGGCCAATGTACGCATCATATGTGCGACCAATCGGCATCTATGGGAGTCAGTGATTGCCGGTACCTTCCGTGAGGATCTGTATTACAGGATAGCCTGTCTGAACATCCGTTTGCCGGGTTTACGGGAACGCATCAACGATATACCTGTTTTAGCGCGCAGTTTAATTGAAGGTATTAATCGCTCGATGCGCTGTAGTTATCATCTGATGCCTGACGTTTATGAGTGTCTGAAGAGTTATCAATATCCGGGTAATGTACGCGAGTTGCGCAATATTTTATTTATTGCTGCAACACATAGTCGCAACCGCGAGATTGATGCTGCTTTAATTAAAAACGTGTTAAATAATTTACCGCACTGTAAGGAAATTGAGGTGAATGAAATTAACCAGATCACATCGCAAAATTCATTAGCGACAGGTTTGGTTAATGTCCGTGAAGAATCCGCATCCTTAAAAAGCATTGAAGAAAATTATATAAGAGAGTTGCTTGATCGTTATAACGGTAACCGTAGACTGGTGGCTAGCGCAATGGGAATTAGTGAGCGTACTATATATCGAAAACTTAAACGTATGGGAATTCACTAAGTCTAGATATTATGTCGGCTGATGCTAAATCAGTGAAAATAATATAAGTTACCATGGCGTAAAATTTAGTAACACAGGTTCTACCTGTTTCAACTTTTGATTGGTAGCCAGGGCATTGTACGCCTTCGCTATAACTGTTCGTTGTATTTCGGTGGGCAGTGTGTAACATGGATCTTCCGTTATAGTGTTTTGGTGCGCACGGCGCACCCTACGGAGCTGCCATCCGTGGTGGTCGTACTAGGGTAGCGCAGGAGCAGTTACCGAGGAGCAGTTGCCGAGGAGCATACTATCTGTCCGCCCATCCGTGGGCATATTCACACCGCCATCCATGGCTCCTTGTGATATACCGCCCATCCATGGGCATAAAAAAAGCCGAATCATAAATGACTCGGCTTTTTTTGTGTAACTTTAGCTTGTTACAATTACAGCAATGGCACCATCATCAGAGCAACAATGTTGATGATCTTGATTAATGGGTTAATCGCAGGGCCCGCTGTATCTTTGTACGGGTCGCCAACGGTATCACCGGTAACGGCCGCTTTATGTGCATCAGAACCTTTACCGCCGAAATTACCGTCTTCGATGTATTTCTTGGCGTTGTCCCAGGCACCGCCGCCGGTAGTCATCGAAATAGCAACAAACAGTCCGGTAACGATGGTGCCGATCAACATGCCGCCTAATGCTTCTGCGCCCAGTGTTAAACCAACAACGATGGGGGCAGCAATAGGCAATAATGAAGGAATCATCATTTCTTTGATGGCTGCTTTAGTCAGCATGTCTACTGCTTTAGAATAATCAGGTTTTTGTGTTTTATCCATAATGCCGGGCATTTCTTTAAACTGGCGGCGAACCTCATTAACAATACCGCCAGCAGCACGGCCAACCGCTTCCATCGCCATGGCGCCGAACAGGTAAGGCACCAGACCACCGATGAACAGACCGATAATGACCATGTGATTTGATAAATCAAAAGACGTGGCCATACCTGCAGCTTTCAGAGTGTTGGTGTAATCGGCAAACAATACCAGTGTTGCCAGACCGGCTGAACCGATCGCATAACCTTTGGTTACCGCCTTGGTGGTATTACCCACAGCATCGAGCTTGTCGGTGGTATTTCGAACGTCTTCAGGCAGTTCAGCCATTTCTGCAATACCACCGGCGTTATCTGTGATCGGGCCATAGGCATCCAGTGCAACGATAATACCTGTCATCGATAACATAGATGTTGCCGCGATAGCAATACCGTATAAACCGGCAAGCTCATAAGCTCCCCAGATAGAAGCACAAATAGCGAGTACAGGGGCGGTAGTCGATTTCATTGAAATACCCAGGCCGGCGATCACGTTTGTGCCATCGCCGGTTGTTGATGCCTGGGCGATACGTTTAACAGGTGCAAACTCGGTAGCAGTGTAATATTCTGTGATCACGATCATGGCTACGGTTAAAGCCAGGCCGATGAGTGCAGAATAAAACAGATTCATAGCAGAATAACCTTCCAGGCCTGACATCATGCTGGTGGTGACAAAGTAGAAAGCGATTGCAGAGAGAATGGCTGAAATCAATGTGCCCTTATAAAGTGCGTTCATGATTTTCGCGCCATCCGATGTTTTTACAAAGAATGTGCCGATAATTGAAGTAACGATAGAGATACCACCCAGCATTAACGGGTAGGTAACAGCCAGGTCAGCGGCATCTTTAAGTAGCAGGGCGCCCAGTAACATGGTAGCAATCAGTGTTACCGCGTAGGTTTCAAACAGGTCAGCCGCCATACCCGCACAGTCACCCACGTTGTCGCCAACGTTATCAGCGATTACAGCAGGGTTACGTGGGTCATCTTCCGGAATACCGGCTTCAACTTTACCCACGATGTCTGCGCCAACATCGGCACCTTTGGTGAAGATACCGCCGCCCAATCGAGCGAAAATAGAAATTAATGAGCCACCGAATGCCAGGCCAACCATAGAATGCAGGGCTCCTTCCATTTCAAAACCCATCGCCATTAAAATACCGTAATAGCCGGCAACACCGAGCAGAGCAAGGCCGACAACCAGCATACCGGTGATAGCGCCACCTTTAAAGGCTATATCTAATGCTGGTGCAATACCATCACGTGCCGCTTCTGCTGTACGTGAGTTGGAACGCACAGAGACGTTCATGCCGATAAAACCAGCCAGGCCGGAGAAGATTGCACCAATGGCAAAGCCGATGGCAGTGGTTGCATTCAGTGCAAACAGGATGACAATAAAGACAACAACACCGACAATGCCGATAGCCGTGTACTGGCGTTTCAGGTAAGCCTGGGCACCTTCCTGAATGGCGCCCTGTATACGTACCATTTCTTCATTACCCATCGGTTTTGAAAGTACGTTGTAAATGGTGAAAACACCGTAGCCTATTCCAAGCAGGGAACATGCCAGGGCAATTAGTATTTCAGTAGACATTATTTTTTCTCCTAATATTGAGAAGTTTTTTAAAAATTTATAGGTTAACTAACAGGGTTAGTTGGCAGTAGGCAGTTGGCAGTAAAAAAAGCTAAGAGCTCTTAACTGCCAACTGCCTACTGATAACTGCAAACTTTACTTGTCTAAGGCAGCAAATATTGCATCCCGGATGTCTTCAACACCGCCAATACCGGCAATGTGGTGATATTTGGGTGCGTTAGCTTCGCCCGAGTTAGACCAATCGGTGTAGTATGCGATAAGCGGCTCAGTCTGTTCATGATATATATCAAGTCTTTTCTTGACGGTTTCTTCCTGATCATCATCACGCTGAATCAAATCTTCGCCTGTTACGTCGTCTTTACCTTCAACTTTAGGTGGATTAAAAACAATGTGGTAGGTACGGCCAGATGCAACATGCACACGTCGACCTGACATACGTTTGACGATTTCAGCATCATCAACGTCAATTTCTACGACAGCGTCAATATCAACGCCCTGGGCTTTTAATGCATCAGCTTGTGGTAGCGTACGTGGAAAGCCGTCAAATAAAAATCCGTTTTTGCAATCGTCTTCGGCAATACGGTCTTTTACCAGGCCCAGAATAATTTCATCGGTAACCAGACCGCCTGCATCCATTACTTTTTTAGCTTCCAGACCCATCGGCGTGCCGGCTTTTACTGCCGCACGTAACATATCGCCGGTAGAAATCTGTGGAATGTTATATTTTTTTGTGATGTAGCCTGCCTGAGTACCTTTGCCAGCACCGGGGCCGCCTAATAAGATTAATTTCATATGTCTTCTCTAGTTTACGAGTGCTTTGTACGGCGCATCTTTTTCGAAATAGCTGCGTTAAAAATTTTCAAAAATTGCTCACTTACAATTGTAAGCTCCGCTTTTTGAAAATTTTTGCCTTGCTCTTTCGAAAAATCTACGTCGTACAAAACACTCTTTAAGTTTAGATAATGTAAAAAAATGCCTGCTCATGTGTACATGAAGCAGGCATTGTTTTTAGCTTTTAAAGGCACTTTCAAACTTTGTGCCGGGTTTTATTTCCCACTGTTTTTCCAGATCATACTCTCGAATTAGCGCATCAACTGTTTCCTGGCCAAAGTCACGCATGACTTCCCCTAATACCATTCTTGCGGCATTTCGATTGTAACCACTGCCTAGACTTGAGTGCATAGCAATCAGTTCATGTGCTTTTTCAAGAGTCATATTGGTGTTACTTCCAGCTTTTATTTAAGCTTGAAGTCTGGACACTTTTTAGCGACCATTACTTTTTTCAGTTGCACGTATTTTGGCATGCCATTTTTGTTATATGCAGGGTATTCTTCGCCTCTGATCAGTGGCTCTAAATATTCACGACATTTTTTGGTAATACCAAAGCCGTCTCTTGAAATGAAGCTTTTAGGCATCATTTTTTCTACGTTAGCAACTCTGCTAAGTGGTGCCATTTCAATTTTCCAGCGATAGGGTTTGTTGCTGGTACGTTTAATTGCTGGCATAACAGCGTTATGGCCTTTAATTGCATACTCAACAGCGGCTTTACCAGTGGCATATGCCTGTTCAACATCGGATTTAGATGCGATGTGACGTGCAGCGCGTTGCAAATAATCAGCAACTGCCCAGTGGTACTTGTAGCCTAGTTTTTCCTGGATCATGCCCGCTACAACTGGAGCAGCACCACCTAACTGGCTATGACCAAATGCATCTTTCAGACCTGTTTCAGCCAGGAATTTACCGTCCGGCCATGCAACACCTTCAGAAACAACGACAGAGCAGTAACCGAATTTTTTAACTTTTTCGTCAACGTTCTTGAGGAATTTCTTCTGGTCAAATTTTACTTCAGGGAACAGTACAACGATTGGAATTTCATGATCCTCTGTCGATGCCATCGCGCCAGCCGCTGCGATCCAGCCAGCATGACGACCCATCACTTCAAGGACGAATACTTTGGTTGATGTTTTGCACATAGAAGCTACGTCGTAACTTGCTTCCATTGTTGAAACGGCGATGTATTTTGCAACCGAACCGAAGCCAGGGCAGTTATCGGTAATAGGCAGATCGTTATCGACTGTTTTTGGTACATGTACGGCAATGATAGGGTAGCCCATTTTTTTACCGATTTGAGAAATTTTCAAACAGGTATCAGCAGAATCACCGCCACCGTTGTAGAAGAAATAACCAATGTTGTGGGCTTTGAATACTTCGATTAAACGTTCGTATTCAGCTTTATTATCTTCAAGACTTTTTAGTTTGAAACGGCATGAACCAAAAGCACCTGACGGGGTACTGCGCAAACCAGCAATGGTTGCTTTTGTTTCTTTACTGGTATCAATGAGTTCTTCGGTTAATGCACCGATAATGCCGCTACTGCCGGCAAATACTTTTCCGATTTTATCTTTATGGTTACGTGCGGTTTCAATTACACCACATGCAGATGCATTGATTACTGCGGTTACACCGCCAGATTGCGCATAAAATGCGTTCATTTTGCTCATAATATTCCCCAGGAGTTATATTAAATTTAATTGTTCACCACAGAGTCACAGAGTACACAGAGTTTTTATTGTTTGCGCTATACGCAAATAAGCAATAAATAAGTTTTTTATCGGTGCTCTCTGTGCCTTTGTGGTAAGTGTTTTAATTTTGTTCTTGTTCTTGTTCTTTTCGTAAATCGGTTTCTTTATCTGCATGAACCTGTAATAAGGTTGTGACGCAATCGGCAATTTCATCAAATTCCGATTTTCCAGTGCCGTATTGTTGATAGCCTCTGTAATAAAATTGACTGCGATATGTGCGTTCGCCAACTTTAACAATAATGAAACTGGTTTCACCAACTTGCCAGAACAATGCCGGGCATGTGGTTAATTCCCGATCATGAGGAAACAGTTTAATTTCAACATCAGCCAGCTGTATTTCAACTTCCTGATTGGGCCAACGTTGTTTTAACGTTGAACTAACTGCCCATTGTTCAGTATCAGTAATATCTTTAATTGTTGACATTAAGACTGGACCTGGATTTTTTTCTTGGGCGGCGAGATTACCTTAAATTGTACTAAATTTCAGCCCCTAAATTGGGTTAGTATCCCTAAATAGTAGGTTTTTTTAGGGGTATTTAATCAATGTGTACTAATGCAGAGCATTCATGTTTTCAATGCCGTGTTTCAACTCATCCTCGGTAGCGTCGCGGACTTTTGTTACGGTGATGTTATAGGTGATGTTTTTTCCGGCAAGTGGATGATTGCCATCGACGGTTAATTTGCCATCTTCTATATGGGTTACGCGAAAGATTTTACTTTCACCCTGATCATTCTGGAATTCAACTTCAGCACCGATGGAATGAAATTGTGGCGGCACATTGTTGATATCATCAGAAAAGGTAAGTTCGGGCTGATGCGGACCAAAACCTTCTTCAGGGCTTAATGTGACCTGAACCAGGTCACCTTCTTTATGTCCATCAAGCGCGTTCTCGATCTTTTCAATAACCTGGCTTTTCACGCCCTGAATATACTGGACAGGCATATCAATACGCTCCAGAATATTATTGTTTTCATCGGTGATGGTGTAGGTGAGAGAAACAAATTTGTTGTTGGTGATTTTATCTGACATGGATTCGTTGATGACTGAGAAATAAAGCGCGTATTTTACACCTTTCTACTGTGCTTTGCAGGCTACATCAGGTGTCAGCTTTCAAGATTAAAAGAAAAATTGTCCACAGATGAACGCAGATGAACACAGCATAATTAAGTTTCTAAAACATCTGTGTTTATCTTGCGTTCATCTGTGGACTAATATAGTTTTTAATCGAGGTATAATACTGTCGTTTTGTGGTAATTGATTTACGGTAGGTGTTTTATGGAATCTAGTGGGGGTTGCGCGGCGAGTGAGCCGTTTGCATTGCGGGTGCTGGGTGACAGTATGTTGCCTGAATTCGCCGAGGGTGCGATTATTATTATCGACCCGGCCGGGGCAATTCGTGATGGTTGTTACGTTATGGCGGAGGTCAACAATGAGTATATTTTCCGCCAGTTGCGTATAGTTGAAGGAAAATATTATTTGCAGCCGTTAAATGATTTATACGATACAGTTGAAATCAGCGGGCAGGATGTGATCCAGGGAGTGATTACGCAGAAGGCGGGGAGACGCCGTAAAGATCATAAACATTACGGTAAAGATTGATTGCTGCTTTTTTCTTTTTGTTTGCTTTCTCTTTCTGTTTCTTTTATTTGCATTTACGATTGATTTCTTCTCTGGCATTGCGGGTCTCGCCCCGCTGGCGAGTCACTCTTTTGCTACAGCCCAAAAGAGTAACCAGAAAAGGCCGCCCTTATTCGTTTGCCCCGATAAAAGCGTTCGGGGTTCCTGAATTCTCCGGTATTGCCTACGAGCCCGCCTTGATGCGCCGTCCGGGCGCACAAGGCTAAATTCGCCATCCCTGGCGAATTTACTCTACCAATACCGGAGAATTCAGCAAACGAAAGAGGGGTTAAAAACAAGAAAAACAAAACCTAACAACACAAGCAAAAGCTCATTTTTAAACGCATAGTTAGAGTGTTTTACTGTTTTTGACTTTGATTTTCAATCCACTTCAGCAAGCCATTTAACCAGTATCGTTATCATGGGTTTTCTGTGCCAGCATGTCTGAGCGTTTTCTGCGAGTTCTGGCACAGCATGATAACGATACTGGTTAAATGGGAAACCCGTGCATTTTACGGGGCGCAGCTGTTGTGGCGGCTTTTTTGGTTACTTTTTTAGCTGTAGAAAAAAGTGACTCGCCAGCGGGGCGAGACCCGCAATGCCAGAGAAGAAATCAATCGTAAATGCTATAAAAAGAAAAACTAAAAATACCATGCATTCCCATGCGGAAACGCGAAAATGGAAAAGTGAAATTTAAGCAATGTTCGAACGACTGTCCGGGTGAATGAATGCTAAACAGAAGCCCGCTTTCCGGTCCCGTTTATCAGGTTACATCCTAATCTTTACTGTCCGGGTTATGCTGTTCTGGGAGAATCTTGTTAGCGAAATAACGATCTGCGTCTTCAAGATCAACCGGTTTCTCTTCGATATCTACCAATGGCAGCTCATAGTCACTCCAGCCACGCAAACCGGTCTTCATAGATATGACATTATCATAGCCCATCAGCTGCAATGTATAGGCTGCCAGTGTCGTACGATTCCCTGACCGGCAAACCAGTACGACCGGCTTTTCCCTGGCTGTTACCAATTCTGGTTCTGTTTCCTCGAAGTCCCATTCACAGGCATTTTCCAGAATACCCCGGGGTACATGTAACGAATTAGGAATGTGCATGGTGTCATACTCATGCGTTTCGCGAATATCAACAATCAGTGTTTCCGGATGTGATTCGAGATATTCCTCTACATCCCAGGGCATCATTTCGGTAATTTTAGGGGCGATCTCAGCAGCAATTTGTGCAAATGTTTTCATCTTTAATCTTTAAGTTTTGTAAATAAAAAAAATAATTTAGTCCACAGATGAACGCAGATGATTTAAAACTTTAATAAACAGTTTATCTGTGTTTATCTGCGTTCATCTGTGGATAGTAGCTTTTAATCTTTTTCTTTATTTTTCTGACGTAAGCCATGTTCAACTGCCATTACTGCCGCTTCCACACGTGAATGTATGCTCAGTTTTCTGAGAATGGCTTTTACGTGTAATTTAACGGTACCATCTGATATGCCCAGGTTTCTTGCAATAAGTTTGTTGCTCTGACCTTCAGCAAGCAGGCAAAGAATTTCTGTTTCGCGCGGGGTGAGTTCCGAAAAAGGACCATCGTCATCGTCCATGGTGGTTTCACCCTGTACCATTCTGGCAAGAGCATCGGTTAAATCTGCAGCCACCACATTTTTGCCTTTTTCAATATCGCGTAAGGCGCCGACCAGTTCTTCCGGTTCCATGTCTTTAAGCAGGTAACCCTGGGCGCCAGAACGAAGCGCTTTAATCAAGTCACTTTCATCATTACTGGTGGTGAGCATAACCACGGGTATGGTTGGCAGCTCCTTGCGTAGTATCGGCAGCGTGTCCAGGCCTCCCATATTTGGCATACGCAAGTCCAGCAATATAATGTCGGGTTGAATATTTTTAGCCAGCTCAATCCCTTCTTTGCCGTCAGCGGCAACACCGACAACATCAATATTACGTAGTTCTAGCAGACCTTTGAGGCCGTCTCGAAATAGTGCATGGTCATCAATGATTATTACGCGCATATTTTTCCCGTTAGAAAGTGAATATCAGCCAAGCTAGATGGCAAGTATTGTTCCTGCAATCCTGTTACATTTCCTCCATACATGGAGAGCAGATGCAGGAAGTGCGGAAAATGCAGGAGCAATTTTCAGCCGACCTACACGGATGCAGGAAGTGCGGAAAATGCAGGAGCAATTTTCAGCCGAATTAATTATATACTAATCAACCTTTTAATTAGTAACAATAGGGAATTTATCACGAATCAACGGAAGTGTCCTTATATCTGAAACGAAGTTCAACACGGGTACCTTCATCGGGTTCACTTTCTATTTTTAATGAACCGCCAAGATGTTTTGCTCTTTCTTTCATTATGGTTAAACCCAGGTGCTCACCTTCCGAGCTGTGTATCTTGTTCTGATCAAAGCCTTTACCGTCATTTTCAATCAAAATGCGGTAATTACCATCGGCATCGTGGCTTAATAAAACGCGTACGATGTAGGCATTAGCGTGTTTCTTTATATTGGTGAGTGCTTCCTGAACGATGCGATAGGCATTTAGCTCCATATTAGAAGGCAAGGGTGAAACCTGTTCATCACACTGTAACAGAATATGTATACCGGTATCTTTGCGGAATTTTTCTACGGCACGTTTGACAGCAGGGACCAGGCCCTGTTGTTCGATAGGAATACGACAATGGGCGATAAGCTCGCGTAGGTCGGTGCTGGCTTCATCAAGTGCATGTTCTACTGAATCGATGGTTTTGAATGCCATGAAATCACCGACAGGTTGTAGCGCTTGATCAAGAATACGTACTTGAAAACGAAGTGATGCCAATGTTTGTGCTAATGAATCGTGTAATTCATTGGCGATAATGTTGCGTTCATTCTGTATAAGCTGGCGATGATATTTTTGCTCAATGTTGTTGCGTTCAATATATTCACCGAGATGGGCGCCGATTGAAAGTAATAAATAAGCAAGCTCTTCGCTTATGCAAAAATCGTTTTCAATATATAGATTAATGACACCAAGCGTTTGAATTTTATAACGTATGGGAATACAAAGCTGTTTAGGTGGCAGCGTATCAATATCCAGTTTATTCTCATAGATATGTATGTCATCTAGTACATCTGTTTCAAAACTGAACAAATGCCCGTCGATAGGCGCGTGTTGAATGCTATAGGCCTGTTTTTTAGTAAAACCAAAATAGGCTATTAGATTCATCAGGCCTTCATCTGTAATTAACTGAATTGAGCCTGCAGTTACAGAAAAATGTTGTTTTAATAAAATAAGGAAATCGTGAAGGCTCTGGTTTTTTTCATTGACCGAATTTAAGCCGCTTGCAACCCGGTAGAGCAGGACAAGTGATGAATGACTACATTCAAATGATGATTTGTCAGTCATGTGGTTAGAGATACAGCTTATTCAATTGTATTCTTTCAGGAATTATTCTACGGGTGGTTTATAAGTGGGATCATTTGGGTTCATAAAGATGAACTGGAATTTATCGGGTTCCAGTTCCACGAAATCAATTGTGGTGTTTTTTAATAGTTCTGCACTGGACGTTGATACGATGATTTCAATATCATCTGCGCTGACAGTTATATCATCTTCTTTACTGTCATCAAAACCCATGCCGTAGTGAATACTGTTATCGTCATTGCGCGAAGCAGCGAGGCGTAACGACATGCCTTCAGTTTTTCCCTGTTCAGCAGAAAGTTTGATTTGTGCAACTGCAGCTGGTGTGACTTTAATCATAATAGTTTTTTTGTGTTATCAGCGTTTTTATCGAATTTACAAGTTCTGGCAAAGTTTATAAATCGCTGTGCCCATGGATTATTCCAGGTGTTGCGTTGATGGGTATAGTTTGCCAACAGGTTTTTATACATATAACCATCCGATTCACCATTAATTCCTGTGCCGCGTTTGACACGAAAGGCAAATTGTACATTTTTATCAACAGTTTTGAAACGTGAATAATGAAACTCGTGGGCATTGATGAGATGGTGACTGGTTTTATTTTCGTTTGTCCAGTAGTTTTGCTTTGGGCCATGGGCTGTTTTCAGTCTCTTCTAACTGTACATAACCACGACCCTGTGGACGTTTTTCCATAATAATATCAGCTTCAATGCAGCCAACCATTTGGCATATTTCTTTATTCCACTGGATGGAACGTGCCAGATACATTAATCCGCCGCATTCTGCGTAGGTCGGCATGCCATTGTCGATGGCTGATTTTATCGCTGTTCGTAAGTCTTTATTGGCTTCCAGTTCATTCATATGGGTTTCTGGAAAACCACCACCAATGAACAGTGCATCAATTTCAGGTAATTCAGTTTGATGACAGGGGTCTATTTCGATTAATTCAGCGCCCGCATTCTGCAGTGCCTGCAGGTCGTCCGGGTAATAAAAACCAAAGGCAGAACATCGAACCAGTCCCAGTTTTATATCCTTGCTTTGGCTGCTACTCTGAATTTCGCCAGGTATCTCAGCTGGTTGTAATTCGTCTGTCTGGTTTGCGATGTCAAGAACCGCGTCAAGATTAACCTGTTCGTTAATGGCTTCACCGAGCAGTGCGACTTTCTCTGTGCAAAATGGATCTTCATGTCCTGGCACCAGGCCCAGATGGCGTTCATCAATATCAAATCGATGATCATTATGGATTGCACCAACCACTTCAACGTCGGTGTAATGTTCGATGACATTGCGTAATTTGCTTTCATGGCGCGAGCCGCCAAGTTGATTGAGAATGACGCCTTTAATTGCAACCTTTTTATCAAAGGCCTGGTATCCCAGTATCAATGGTGCAATGCCGCGGGTCATGCCACGGGCATTGAGTACCAGTATCACGGGCGTTGAAGTTAATGTTGCCAGTGCGGCATTACTGTTGCTGCCATCAAGGTCAAGACCGTCATACAGTCCTTTATTGCCTTCAATCAGGCTGATGTCTGCGCCGTCTGATTTGTTATACATCAGCGAAAGAATTTCTTCACGTTCCATGGTATAAAAATCGAGGTTATAACAATCACGACCAGTAGCCTGCGATAACCAGTAGGGATCAATGTAATCAGGGCCTTTTTTAAAACTTTGTACTACCAGACCACGTTGTTTTAAAGCTGCACACAGACCGATACTGACAGTGGTTTTGCCAGAAGACTTAAGAGCGGCAGAAATGAAAATTCGAGATGACATGGTGGAGGATTATAGCTTACATGTACTCTTTTTCCCATTCGGCGCGTGGGAGAGGGGAAACGTAAAAGAAAAGATTTTAGTCCGCAAATGAGTGCAAAAAACGCAAATAAAAGCTTTTAGTGGTTTTTCTAATTTGTGTTTTTTTTGCGTTTTTTGCGTTTATTTGCGGATAAACCGTCTTTTGTTTTATTTGGCTGAATGTGGATCTGTAACACTATCAGCAAGTGAAGCAGGCAGGAAGCGTAATACCTTCAGCGCGAATACCACAACAAAAAGTGACAAGGCAATGCCGCCTAAACCTAAAAGTATTTCAGGTAGAGAGGGAGTGTAACTATTGATAACACCGTCATAGAAAGAGCTGCTTACTTCATAGCCAGGGAATATTTCCAGTGGAAAAGCCTGACCTGCAATTAAGATAGTGTAAATTTTAGACAGGCCACCGATTATAACCAGGGTACAAACTAAACCTAAAGTGGTTCGGCAATTCTTAACACCGGGTGCGTAAATCAAAGCAAGGGGAATTAAACCACCGACGATGATTTCACCAACCCAAAATACGCTGGTATATATACCGCCTTCAAGTAATAGAAATTTTTCAACGTCATGGTGTTGTGTAGCATACAGGTTGGTCAGGTGATAAACAGCTGTGAAATATAGTACAGAAGCCACAAAGATACCCAGCAGGTTTCGTAAGCGATTGACAACCACATCACCCAGTTCCATGCCAGTCCATTTGTAAGAAGCCATTAATACCAGGATGAAAATAGCCAGACCGAAAGAGAAGGACATGATGATGAACATTGGTGCCATCAGGGCAGCATCATAAGCTGAACGTGCTACCAGAAAACCAAAGATTGAACCGGTACCAGTGGTAAGGATCAAACGCCAGATGAAAGCAGAGAAACCAGCATAAGGTTTAAACCGGTATACATTATGATCCATCATGGTCCACAGGTAAGCACCAACAAAACCAAAGAAGCCAGTGTATAAAATAATATTCCAGGCAAAGATTGATTTGAAGTTGTAATAGGTCATGGCTATGATCAAACGATCAGGTCGACCTAAATCAAGCAACAATACAACCAGACCGCCGGTTAGTAAGGCTATAGCCAGCAGTGCCGATAAACGCGCCATTGACTCGTATATTTTTTTCCTGAATACCGAAGCTATCGAAGCAACGTTTAAAGCGCCAGAGGCGGCTACGATAAGAAAAATAGCAAATACATGTGGCATGCCCCAGACTATCTGGTTGGTCATTCCTGTTACATGATGGCCTTCATGTTCCATATAAAATACTGAAGCTATCGCCAGCAGCATGATAAAACCTAAACCGCCAAGCAAAGCGAAATAAGCCAGACTTTTGCCTTCTACAGAGGTGTATTCTATTTTACTCATTGTTTTCTCGTATATATAACTACAACTAATAAGTAGTAACTAAAAATATATTCTTATCCGCGAATAACGCAAAAAAACGCAAATAGAAACAGTTTTTATTTTTCTACGCAAAGCGTAGAAAGTAATTATTTATTCGCTTTTTTCGCGATTTTTGCGTTTTTTGCGGACAAATTGTTTTTACAAGCCCTGGTAACGCACACCAGTATTCAGCGCCAGGTCAGGGCGAAGTTGTTTGCCGCCGTGCTTTCTCAGCTCGACAGATATCGGGCTGTCTGCATCGTTGAGATCGCCGAATATCATTGCATTATGGTTTTCAGCGCTACAGGCTTCAACACAGGCAGGTATACCGCCGTTATCAACACGGGTAACACACATAGTGCAGGATTCAACCGTACCTTTACCACGTGGCGCTGACAGTTTCTGATTTTCAACATCTTCATGTACGAAAGAGCGTGCTTTGTAAGGACAGGCCATCATGCAATAACGACAACCGATGCAGATGTGTTTGTCTACCAGTGCGATACCGTCTGCACGTACAAAGGATGCACCGGTAGGGCATACGTCTACACAGGGTGCGGTTTCACAATGCTGGCACATTAGCGGTAGTGACAGTTCATGACCGGTTGATTTGCTCTTTAAAGTAACTTTGCGAATATACTGGGTATCGGTTTCTGGTCTATTATGACCAACCAGGCCGTTTTCTTCATTACAGGCATCGATACAGTCTGTACAGCCTTTGGCGCACTTGTTGGTATCAATTAACATGCCCCAGCGATTTTTGCTGCTGACATCCTGATCCAGTGGTCTTGTTGACACCGATGTATTCTTAATAACTGTATCTGAATCAGCTGCATTGGCGGTCTGGTGTAACAGGACCCCCGGCGCAATCGTGACAGTACCAGCGATAGCGGCTTTAGATAAAAAGTCACGTCGTGAGTTATTAATCGTTTTGTTCTCAGTGTTTTTCATTACTGGTTAACTCCCTTTGCAGTCGTGCGTTCAATTGTGTCGCTGGCAGCAAGAGTTTGTTGTAACTGCTGTTTTAATGATGAGGTATGTGAACTACGCTTGATATATTTTTGTGGGCGATCAGCATGACACTGGAAGCAGTCAATCTGCACGGCGGCATATTGATGACATGCACTGCAGAAGTGTTCTTCGTTGTCGATGCCAACAACCTCACCTTTATCATCTGTTACTACATGACAGTTTATGCAGTTTGCCAGGCTTGCCGGTTCGTCACGAATGCCTTCATGCATGGTTTCATCACGTTCGTGCAAGATGTAGTTCATGTGATTTCTACGCATTTCATCTTCGTCATGAATACATTTAGCGCTTTTATCTGCTGGTTCATGAATCGTAGGAAAAGGCGTCTCAGCCAGTGCCGAAGTCGACAGCAGCGTGAAGCCTATCAATGCATAAACTAGAACTGCAACTTGTCGTAAAAATCTTGTCATCAGATTACCTGTTTTTATACCTGTAATGAACAGTTATTGTTTTGCCTGTAGCAGCAGAATAGATTCCGCTGCTACAGGTGGTGAAGCCTTATTTACGAGACACCTAGTGCCATATCAATGTAGCCGGTAGGACATACATCAGAGCAGATATGACAGCCGATACATTTAGTGTAGTCAGTATCGACATAGCGACCTAAGGTTTTGCTGTCCTTCTTAACACGGAAAACAGCATCCTGTGGACAGTAAATAACACAGTTATCACACTCGAAACACATACCGCAACTCATGCAGCGACTTGCTTCTGCAACCGCTTTTTCTTCTTCCAGGCTGATTTGACGTTCTGCAAAATGACCTAATACTTCGTCAGAAGAAGGCACGTCAGTGCCGCGATGATTACGTTCTTCATAGTCGAAGTGACCAAGGAATAACTCATCAGCGGTGATGATTTCCTGAGATGAACGATCTTCGTAGTTATGGATTGCATAATTAGATGTTTCAGTCCCACGCTGGCCATCTTCTTTGTGTTCGTTGGCATCATAAGACTCAACATTTAAACCGGCTTCAACTAATTTGTCAGTCAGGTCGAAATGGTGAACGTCAACTTTAGGACGTTTTTTAACGACAACATTGTTGAAGTCGTTTTCGATAGTTTCGGAAACGATATAAGCCTGACCGATAGCGGTTGTTAACAGGTGAGGGCGAACGATGTCACCGCACACATAGTGATTTTCTTTGCCTGGTACACGATACAGGTTGTCTGCGTCCATCAGGTTACGGCCATTATTTAAATCTTCAACACCGTCGAGGTTACCACCCTGACCAATCGCGGCAACGATGATGTCAGCTTCGACGATGTATTCTTTACCACCTTCTACAGCGACAGGGGCATTGTTTTCCCATTTAGAGTCTACGAATTTCATGCCGGTAGCACGACCGTTGGCATCGCGAATGAGCTCAACAGGCATTATTTCATTCATGATGTTAACGCCTTCAATAGTAGCGTCTTCAACTTCGTGTTGTGCTGCAGTCATTTCTTCTTTCTTGAACAATGCAGTTAGTGTTACCAGCTCGCAGGGAACGTTATTAGAAGAATCATGACCAGCGTGTGAAGAATCACCATTAATAACGGTTTCAGGCTTTTCGTTGTAGTCAGCCAGTGTACCAATACGACGTGATACAGAGACAACATCGATAGAGGTATCACCACCACCAATACACAGGACTTTTTTGCCCGTGTATTTCATTTCGCCTTTGTTAAATTGCTCAAGGAATTGAACAGCAGATACACAGTTAGGTGTTTCATCCCAGCCTTCTACAGGAACACCACGACCAGTCCAGCAACCTAATGCCCATAAAACTGCATCATGTTCTTTTTCTACGTCGGCAAGTTCAACATCACGGCCAACACGTGTGTTCATCCGTGTTTCGATGTGACCCATGTCTAAAATACGCTGACATTCGTTGTCCAGGAAATCACGTGGTGTACGATAGCCAGGGATACCGTAGCGCATCATGCCACCAAGCTCTGAGTGATCATCAAAGATGGTAGAAGCGATGCCTTTACGTCGCAGCTGGTAAGCCGCAGCCATGCCAGCAGGGCCACCACCGATGATAGCAACTTTCTTGCCAGTCATCTCAGCGCTGTTATCAAACTTGAAACCTTCTTTAAACGCTGTGTCGCCGATGTATTGCTCAACAGAGTTAATACCAACAAAGTCTTCTACGTTATTACGGTTACAGCCTGTCTCACAGGGCGCAGGACAGACACGACCCATCATAGACGGGAACGGGTTTGCATCAGTGGAGCGACGGAAAGCATATTCCTGCATCGACACACCTTCGGGAGGTAATTCAATACCACGGACGATGTCTAACCAGCCACGAATATCTTCGCCTGATGGGCAGCTGCCCTGACAAGGTGGCGTACGGTGTACATAAGTAGGACACTTGAATGAGGTGTCTTCGTTGAAAATTTGTTTGCCGAAGTCATTATTGATGAAATCGCCATCTTTATATTTTCTGAAGGTTAACTTATTGTCTTGCATATCTTGTTTCGAAGTGGCCATGCCAGCTCTCCTGTTGCTTAAACCAAGGACTATGTCCCAGGTCTTTGTCAATAAATATGTGTTTTAAATTTGGTCTTCGGTAGAACTTTTTACCCGGCCAACGATTTTACCTCACGCCACTGCTTTAGTGTCGTCGCCATCTGTAGCTTCTTCACCTTGTCCTTCTAGAATAATTGCGTTGCTCACTAACTGGTGAACACTCACAATCTGGTCCATGGTCATGCCGTAATACGGCAGGACTTTTGTAAACTGAGATTTACAGATGGCGCAAATAGCAGCCATATGTGTTACCCCATGATCATTACTGACGTTTTTCAGTGCTTCCATACGAGGCTGCGCACCTTTGATACGTAATTCCATGAGGTCGTCCGTTAATAGTCCGCCACCGCCACCACAGCAGAATGTCTGATCATGAATTGTGTCAGCAGACATATCGTGGAAGTTATTACATACCGCCTTAATTACCTGACGAGGTGTGGTGAACTGACTTCCCGGTGTCTCACCGATACGTGAAGCACGCGCGATGTTACAGGAGTCATGGAAGGTCAATGTCATGTGATCGTTTTCAGTCTTATCAATATTTAATATATTGCGATCCAGGCAATCTTTAGTAAATTCTAAGATGTGCTGTGGAATAGGGTAGTTCTGATCAAGGAAATCCCATGGTCCAGCCAGTGTATTTAAATGGTTGTATGCAACGCGCCATGCGTGTCCACACTCACCGAAGATAAGTCGCTTAACACCCAGCTCTTTTGCTGCATCACGAATACGCAGTGAAATCTCACGCATGTGCTCGTAATTACCGATGAACAGACCAAAGTTAGCGGCTTCTGATGCTTTAGAGCTCATTGTCCAGGTAACACCGGCAGCGTGGAATACTTTTGCGTAACCGATTAAGCCGTCAATATGTGGTTCAGCGAAGAAATCAGCAGACGGCGTGACCAGTAAAATCTCCGCGCCTTTTTCGTCTAGCGGGAAGCGTACTTTTACTTCGATATCTTCTTCAACTTCTTCTTCAAGGCCTTCAAGGGTATCAACCAGAGCAGGTTCAGGTAGACCCAGGTTGTTACCGATCTTGTGTACTTTAGGAATAATCTGGTTGGAATATTTCTGACCCATGCCAATATGCGCCAGTATGTCACGAGCAGCCATGGTGACTTCAGCTGTATCGATGCCGAAAGGGCAGAAAACGGCACAGCGGCGGCACTCAGAACACTGGTGATAGTAGTCGTACATATCTTTAACCGCTTCCTCGGTCAAATCAATAGCACCAACCAGTTTAGGGAAATATTTACCGGCGAAGGTAAAGTAACGGCGGTAAACCTTGCGCAGTAAATCTTGACGTGCGACAGGCATATTTTTAGGGTCAGCAGTACCAATAAAGTAGTGACATTTATCGGTACAGGCACCGCATTTTACGCAGGTGTCCATAAATACAAGTAAAGAGCGGTATTTACTGAGCTTTTCTTTTAACTGTGCAAGAAAGATTTCTTTCCAGCCATCAACAAGACCTTTTTCGTCTGCAGAAGGGAAACCCATGGCAGTCTGGAATTCTTCACCGGCAACAAAAGGTGAGCTGTGCGCCATCGCACCTACCATTATGGAAGGTATGATGGGAAATTCGTGCGTTTCTGGTATTTCGTAATCAGCCATTCTTATATTTCCAGTTAACTAACTATTATGCCGCTTTATGCGTTACGGCCATCTTTTGCTTCAATTTCAGCGCCCCATGGAGACAGATGACGCTTCTCACGTGGGTTATCAATCTGATAACGCGTTGGTGACATAAACAGGCCCGGCGCGTGTAACAGTTTACTGATAGGGAAAATGACCATTAAAAATAGCACCATTGTCAGGTGTGCTAATAAAACAATATCCGTTGGTAAGTCCTGCCAGTCGAACAGGAACAGACCCATGATGAATGCTTTAAGTTGAACGATATCAGTATGTGCAACATAAGCCATCATTAAACCGGTAGCAGCAATGCCCATGATTAAAATCAGCATCAGATAATCAGAAGGTGATGATATATAGCGTACACGATCAACTAAAATGCGGCGAGCTAATAAACCAAGCAGGCCAACCACCATTGCAAAACCAGCATAGTGACCAAAACTTTGCACAACCATGTTGTTCACCAATGGCCAGAAAAACGAATCAGCTGAAATCACGTAACGTAAGTGACGGAAAAACGCGAGCAGCAATGATGCATGGAACATGAAGCTAAATATCCAGGTCCATTTTGTTGCGCGAAACAGGCTGTTGAAAAGAACGACCTCTGTAAAAAATCTGTAGACAACACCGGTTCTAGTAAGAGGCGCAGGAGTAACGGCAATTTTCAATGGTGCGGGAACACGCTTGTACTGTAATATCTTGTTGGTGACGCCAGCAATTAATGTGATCATTGCCACATAAAAAAGTAAGACGTACAAAATACTAAGTGCGCTCATTAAAATATCTCGTTAAGTGAATAGAGAGCTCCGCCAAAGCATCTTTTTCGCCATGTATGCGTTAAAAGCGACCTCAAAATGCTCACTTACTTATGTGTAAGCTGTGCTTTTTCGCCCACTTTTGCCTTGCCCTGACGAAAAATATACTTCGTGCAAAGCTCTCTAACAAAAATTTATTTATCTATAAACCTTAAATAAAACACATAAAAATAATTCCAAATGTGTCTTATTTAAAGTTGCGGGAGCGGATACAGTTGCTCCCGAACTTAATAATCTTTGACTTTTATAACGCCAAAATTATTTACAGGTTTTATACACAACCTGTTGGTTTTGGAAGACCAGCATATTTACATGCCTGCTTACCAGGACCGTATGGGAATAACTCGTAAAGGTATTTGCTGTTGCCTTTCTCTTTACCAAGACGTTTACCAACAGCTTTAGTCAGTACACGTACTGCTGGAGCAATTTGGTATTCTTCGTAGTATTCACGCAGGAAGTTGATGATATCCCAGTGTTCCTGAGTTAAAGGCTGGTCTTCAGCCGCAGCCATTGCTTCACCAACAGCAGGCTCCCACTCATTTAAGTTAGCTAAGTAGCCTTCTTCATCGACTTCAAATGATTTACCGTTTACTTCGATTGTTGACATGTTTATTACCTCGTAGTGAGCTTAATATTAATAGTTATTTTAAAGCCAAGATTGAACAGAGTCGTGCTCAGCTACTAAACTTACAAAGCCTTCATAATCGACGACCTTGATACCGTTAGCCAGTTTACCTTCCAGTCCGCGAGCCTGAAGATCAGGACCGAGAACAGCGAAAGAAACGCCACTGGCATTTTTGATTTTTTCTGCAGCACTGGTTCCAGTGGTTGCAGCATAAACACCGTCTTCGATCAGCAGAACGGTAGAACCGTCTTTAGCATAACCAAGGCAGGTATCGAATGCATTAGATTCGAATGGAGATTTGTTCATTGTGTGTAATAGTCCCATCATAATCTCCTAGAAACTTAAAATTATTTCTTGTTCAGCCATAACATCAGCTAACTCGGCGCGACTTACCAGACGGATAGAGTCTTTTTCAGCCCAGTCTTCATCTTCATCTTCCCATACCAGGTGTTGAAGATCGTCTAATGTTAAACCGCGCTCTTCCAGTGACTCTTGTTCGACATAAATTTTCGTTACATCGTAATCACCTAAAGCTGCGTAGGTCGGTGAGAAGTTTTTCTGACCGATTGCTTCAGTGTTCTGACCTTTGGTTAGTTCGTAAACACCGTCGCCGATGAATGCAAGGCTAACATCCTGATCAAAAGCTGCACCAATTAAGACAACCTCTAGAGATTCCAGGGCGTAAACTGTGCCGTAAGGAGCTTTGCGGTTGACGTACATGAATTTTTTAACTGCCATATCTATATCCTCTTTGCCTTAAGCACCGAAAACGACCAGACGGTCAGATTCAATGCCGGCTTCAATCAACTGGCCCAGGCCAGAGATGCGGAAGCCTTCAGCGATGTTATCTGCATCCAGGCCCTGACGTTTTGCTTCATCAGCATCCATCAGGCCGCGACGTTGTGCAGCGGCAATACAAATAACCATGTCCAGGTCATTCTCTTTTGCCAGTGCAGTCCACAAGGCACTAATATTACGGTCATCCTGTGGTGGAACCGCAAGACGAGTTCCGTTGTTAACACCGTCGTGATAGAAGAAGATACGAAATATTTCATGTCCGGCAGCAATAGCAGCTTTAGCAAACTGATACGCAGTATCAGATGACTGGTGCTGATAAGGTCCTTCGTTAACTTGAATACTAAATTTCACAATAGCTCCTTAGAAACGAATGTGAGTCGAAGCGTTCAGGCTGTTACGAGCACCGCGCCAGTTATCAATGTGATACTTGGTGAAAGGCAGGTTAGTCACTTCGAAGAAACGAGGCCAGCCAATACGTTCAATCCAGTCATTAATACGTTCCCAGTCTTTAGCATCGTTTTTGTATGCTTTAAGAATGTTTTTCACGATAGCAGTTGCTTCAGGCCAGCGTGGTGGATTGTTCGGGATGCCAGCAGCAACCAGTTTCTGGAAAGTAGGTTTGCTACGCGCATTTGAGTGGTTACCACCAACCCATACAGCCAGTTTAGAGTGCTCAGCATCATTGATCTGCATTGGAGGACAAGGTGGGAAACATGCACCACAACAGATACATTTCTTCTCGTCAACTTCAAGAGATGGCTTACCGTTAACCATTGCAGGACGAATCGCAGCAACCGGGCAACGCGCAACAACAGATGGACGCTCACAAACGTTAGATACCAGGTCATGATTGATCTTAGGCGGCTTAGTGTGTTGAACGTTAATAGCAATATCGCCCTGGCCACCACAGTTAATCTGGCAACAAGATGTCGTGATATGTACGCGGTTAGGCATATTACATTCACGGAACTCGTCGATCAGCTCATCCATCATCGATTTCACAACACCAGATGCGTCTGTACCCGGGATGTCACAGTGCAACCAGCCCTGTGTGTGAGAAAGCATGGTTACCGAGTTCTTGGTACCACCAACGATGTAACCGGCATCTGTAATCGCCTTGATCAGTGGCTCAACTTTCGCAGGATCAGAAACCATGTATTCAACGTTACTGCGAATAGTGAAGTGGATATAACCGTCCGCATATTCGTCACCGATGTCACACAGTTCGCGTAATGTAAAGATATCCAGGATACGTTGTGTACCACAGCGAACAGTCCAGATTTCGTCACCGCTGTAACCTACGTGGCGAAGTACACCTGGTTTTGGATGCTCGTGGAATTTCCATGCGCCGTAGTTTTTACGCATAACAGGATGCATATACTGGAAGCCATCAGGACAACCAGACTCTATTGGTGAACGAGGTTTATCACTCATTATTTATTCCTCAAAAATCAATGTTTGTTAGAAGGGGGCGGCTGTATTACGCAGCGCAGCCCCCTTTGCTAAAAGTTAAAATCAGCAGATTACGGGCCAATTATGCGTTTGCAGCTTCGGCTTTACGCTCGAACCATTTTTCTGCTTCTTCGTCCCAGCCATCCATACGGACGTAAGAGCTCTGGCGAGGGTTATTGACCATGTTCGGATCAACGCCTTCGATGCCGATACCTTCCAGGTAGTTAACCAGTCCGATACGCTCGATCATCTCACCTGTACGTTCGTGTTCCAGGCCGTTCTCAGCCCAGAAATCGATCATCTCTTCAGCCAGTTCTATCAGCTCTTCGTAATCTTCTTCTGTTTCCATTTTCTTGAATGGAATGACTACAGTACCCATCAGGTCACCGATCTTCAGTGTGCGCTTACCACCCACTAATACGGTTACACCGTGATCATCACCAGGATGCAGTGCTTTAGGCATTACGTTCAAGCAGTGCATGCAACGTACACAGTTACGGTTATCAACTTCCAGTGTGTTGTCCTCACTAATAGACAGTGCATTGGTTGGGCAACGTGAAGTCATGTTATCGATATAGTATTGACGACCGTTTTCACCTTTGGCATTGATGTAGTTTTTAACTTCTTCCTGATCAACTTTCATGTCATCGCGCCAGGTACCGATAATGGCCATATCAGCACGTTCAATAGCATTTTGACAGTCGTTAGGACAACCAGATACTTTGAATTTGAATTTGTAAGGCAGAGCAGGACGGTGCACGTCATCAGTAAAGTTGTTTACCAGGTGACGGTGGATACCGTGCTCGTTTGCACAGGACATCTCACAGCGAGACGCACCAACACAGGACATAGCCGTACGTACACATGGGCCAGCACCACCTAAGTCCCAACCATAATCATTGATTTCATCAAAGAAGTGTTGCGTACCTTCAGTCGTGGTGCCGATGAACATGATGTTACCGGTTTGACCGTGGAATGTTTGCAGGCCTGAACCGAATTTTTCCCAGCTATCACCCAGTTGACGAAGCATAGTCAGTGGTGTAGTGGTTGCCCGCAGGTGGCTGTACACGAATAGTGTGGAATTCTTTTGATTCAGGAAAAGCAGAACCAACTTCAGAGAAACGAGGAATAATGCCGCCACCGTAACCGAATACAGATACGGTGCCGCCTTTCCAGTAACCTTTACGAGTTTCGTAAGAGTGTTCCAGCTGACCAAGTAAGCTGCTGGTTACTTCCTGGATGCGCTCATCAGGGTGATCGTCACGTAATTTCTTGATACCGGAAATAAAACTCGGCCAGGGGCCGTTTTCGAGCTCATCGAGCATGGGTGTTTCATAAATCTTCTTGGCCATGGAATCTCTCCTGTCTGCCGCTATGGTTATGTCAGTAAACTACTGATCGATTTAGTACTAGGGTTGCAGATTCTAGTACCAATCTAATTTTTTAACAATATCCCTTTACGGAAATATTCCTCCTGTCTTTTCCGCACTTCCCGCTTCCTTGTGGGTCGGATGTGTTTTTCTACATCAATCGGGCTTTTCTATTTGTGGGGCGCAGTTTATGTGCCGACGCCAAACTGTAGAACCTTACGCATGGGAGGGTTAGCAAATTATGCTTTATCCCCTATGGGATAGGGGCTTATATTTATGATCGTATTTATTTTTCATATTTCCAATAAAATCAATATCTTATGCGTATATGAAGAGGGCTTTAGTTGTGTTGCTGTTGCAGACATATATATTAATGTGTAAAAACATAAAAAATGTGAACCTATAGTGGTATTGTGAAACAGGCCATAGTTAGGCAAGCTTTTGTACAACTTAAACCGGTACCATATTGACATGCCAGAGCAAGCGAAGCAGTCCTTTGAAACAGACTCAGCCTTTACACTGAGCAATAATGCAGCCTATTTATTGTGGCGCGAGGCAAGAATGCGCGCGAATAATCCGGCTTTAAGTGATTTGCTGGTGCCGATAAACAATCCATATCAGTTGTCTGATAATGAAAAGGCGGCCATTATTGAACGTTGTAAAAATTTCAATATGGCTGTTTATCAGTTGCTTGACCCTGATATTAAGAATAAATCACTGGTGCATGCCCTTGGTAAACAGCTGGCGATGACAAATCTGGATGCCAACATACGTGCGGATGAGGATAGTGTGAGCAGCCTGGAAGTACGAGAGCAGTCAGGTAATAAATATATTCCCTACACAAACAAAGCATTAAGCTGGCACACAGACGGTTATTATAACGCCCTTGATAAACAGATTTTTGGCATCATTATGCATTGTGTGAGGCCGGCATTTGAAGGCGGTATGAATTCATTGCTCAATCCGGAATATGTTTATATCGCGCTGAGAGATGAAAACCCGGCTTATATAGAAGCTTTAATGCATCCTCAGGCGATGACAATTCCGGCAAATGCTGAAGCCGGAAAAGTGATTCGTAAAGCGCAAACGGGTCCGGTATTTATGCTTAAGGCAGACGGGCGTTTACATATGCGATTTTCAGCCAGAAAACGCAATATAATCTGGCGGGACACGCAGGATACGTTAACAGCGGTTGCCATGATTAATGATCTGATGGCTGATGAGCAGAATGTGGTTAAAGTCACGCTGCAAGCGGGCCAGGGCATTATATGTAATAACGTATTGCATAATCGCAGCGGTTTTACTGATAGTGAGTCGCAAAAAAGGCTGATCTACCGTGCGAGATATTATGATGCTGTTGGTTAAAGTTAAAAGTTAAAAGATTAAAAGTTAAAAGTTAAAAGTTAAAAGTTAAAAGTTTATATCTTGTATCTTGTATCTTGTATCTTGTATCTTGTATCTTGTAACTTAAAACTTAAAACTTAAAACTTAAAACTTAAAACTTAAAACTTAAAACTTAAATACTTAAAACAATTTTTAGAGGTTTAGTAATAATGTTGTGGTTAAGTGAAATAATGATCCAGAATCCGGATATGGAAAATTTTGAGCAGCTAAAAGACGAGACTCAAAAAACGCGCGGCAGCCGGTGAGTTGTTTTTTCGTATGGATGTCAAACCGCAGTTTTCAGATACCCCGGCTGACTGGGAAGATAAACTGGAAGCGGCGTTCACCTCGAAGCTGTAATTTCAGCTTGTAGTTTTAGTTTATAGATTAAGTAGGCGTAGATAAGATGTACTGGCAAGAAGACGACAGAAAAAACGATATCACCACTTCTGACAAGGTGGTTGATTTAAGTTACAGGATAGATTGCAAGCAAATTCCAGTCTGTCACGCTGAGGAATTGTCGCAAGCTTTGTATGCAGCGTTACCCTGGTTAAAAAATGAGCCGGAAGTAGGCATTCATCAGATACATGGAGCAGCATCAGGAAATGGCTGGGAGCGGCCTGCGGATGGTGAGTTGATTCACCTCTCCAAACGTACACGGATGCAACTGCGTGTGCCAACGTCGCGCATTGAGGATGCCGGTGAGCTGGTAGGTAAAACGCTGGATATTGCCGGTAATGCCGTTGTAGTCGGTAACATGGCGACTAAACCTATTGATCCTTTCTCTACTATTTTTGCGCGCTATATCGTGGCCTCAGAGGACATGACGGAAGATGATTTTTTGCAATGGGTTGTTGATGAATTAAAATCACGAGACCTGACGGTGCGTAAGTTATTGTGTGGAATAGGGCATACCTTTGCTGTCAATGGTGAGGAAATCAGAACCAGAAGTTTGATGATTGCCGATCTCGATAAGTCTTCTTCGCTGGCATTACAGGAAGCTGGTATCGGTCCGCACCGGCATTTTGGCTGCGGAATTTTTGTGCCTCATAAAGGCATAAAAGCTGTTGGCGAGACGGAGGATAAGGCTCATTTTTCAGGGAGTTAAATAACATAGTTAAAGTTAAATATATTATTAGGTATGAGCTATTTGCTACGCCTCTGGCGTATGTAAACAGGAAACTATCCCATTAGACATACTGGAATAAATTAAAGCCTTCGGCTAATATTCGCGCCACATTTACAATACAGATAAAGGTGAATAAATCATGGCAGCACTTGACTCAGTAGATAGAACCGCAAACGGCTACCTGGAAAACATAGCTGACTGGAATGAAGAAATAGCAGCAGAACTCTTTGCCGAAGAAGGTATTGAACCTACAGAAGAGCACTGGGAAACCGTTAAATATGTACGTCAGGAAGTTCTGGACGGCAATGAGCCTAATGAGCGCAGCATTATGAAAGCGATGGGCAAGCTTTGGGGCCGTAAAGTTTCTTCTAAAGAAATGTATGAAAAGTTTCCTGGTATGCCATCAAAACAGGGCCTGAAGATTGGTGGTTGCCCGCAGAGTACGCGTAAAGGCGGTTACTAAATTTAGATTTATTGACTACTTTTGTATTTGTTCTTCCCATTTGTAGATATATTGGTAAGATAATACACAGGCTAAAATTTCGTTTATAAATACGCAAAAATTTATTAGGTCATTAAGACCTTTTCACATAAGGTGAGAGATATGAGCACTAAACAAGAATTAATTAAAGAAATGCTGGAAATGCAAAAGAAGTTTTCTAGCTACGAGCAAGCAAACGGTGTTGACCCAGAGGAATATTTTACCCCTGAAGCGGGTTCTGAATTTGATGGTTACCGTGCAAAATACCAGGAACTGGCTAACAAGGTTATTGACATGGCTCACACAGAAGCCGGTTCTGAGAGATAATTTATAGCGTTAAGCTTCAGTAACAAGTTTCAATAAAAAAGCCGCGATTTATCACGGCTTTTTTATGTATGAAAAGTGCGAAAATCATTGCCCACAGGTGAACGCAAATGAACACAGATTAAGAGTACAAAACTTTTTCAAAAGCTTTACCGTCAATAGGCTTTTGTTCTTATCTGCGTTCATCTGTGGATAAATAATATTTTCGTTTTTCCTATATAAAAAAGAGACAGATCTAGCATGCGCCAAACCCATAAGGCCGGTGAAAAAGCCTTTGTTGACTACTGCGGCCATACCGTGCCCGTGGTTAATGCGAGCACCGGTGAGATGCGTACTGGGCAGATATTTGTTGGTGTGCTGGGCGGTTCAAATTACACTTATCAGGCCGAATTAGCGTATAATCGCGGTTATTAAATTTTCAGGAGGTATACTCTATGTCAATGTCTATTGAACGCACCCTGTTCGCCTTCGGCGGCACCATGGTTATGGCAACATCGCTGCTGGCCCTGTTTCACCACCCGTACTGGACCTGGTTCACCCTGTTCATCGGCTTCAACTGCTTCCAGAGCTCGTTCACCGGCTTTTGCCCGCCAAGCTGGCTGATGAAGAAATTCGGCCTGAAGACCGAGGCGGAACTGGCGATGAAAAGTTCAAGCTAGATCCGAGACTTTCAACACGCGGCTTTGAGTCGCTGTTGTCGTGTGCTCACCCGGCAGCAAGCTGATCAGCACGGCTGGCTCACAAACGTTTACCGCATCGCGACCTGAAGGAGATCAATCGACCGGATAATCCTTGCCAACGACCGCGGTAACGGCACGTTATTCATTTTAGTTAACTTGTAATAAAGAGGGCTAAAGTTATATGTCTGACCACATCCGCAATAAATTAACGTAGCCATTACTGAGTTGTTCCAGTTCTTTTGAATCGGGCGATTTCTGAATTAAGGTTTCTCGTGCCTGGCTCAGGTTGTATAAAATTTCACGCCTGGCAGGGTCGCGAATGGTACTCTGTAACCAGGTGACAGCCACCAGGCGCTCACCTCGAGTCACTTCTGCAACCTGGTGTGTGCTTGATGAAGGGTAGAGCACGGCATCGCCGGCGTTCAGTTTAACTTTTTGCTGACCAAAAGCGGTGCTGATAATCAACTCGCCGCCGTCATAAGCATCGGGTTCATTTAAAAAAATAGTGATGGAAATATCGCTGCGATAACGCTGGTTTGGCGGTCCCATGATGGGATCATCAATGTGATTGCCATAAAACATGCCTGCGCTATATTTTGCGTAAAAAGGTGCGGCAATTCTTTTCGCAAAAGCAGCCGCGATGTAAGTGGGGTTTTGTACCAGCTTACCCATTACCAGGTTATTTAAGCGTTGGGTTTCTACTTCTGAAATAAACATTTCGTGATTGTTTTTAACGCGCCTGGCTTCACTGCCGGCCGAAGTCGTGCCTTGATGAAAGTTGGCTGTAGCCATCAGGTCCTGGATAACACTAATGTCTTCTTTATTTAGTACCTTAGGAATAGTAACAAGCATAATTTTTCTGATTGTGTTCGAGTATAATTGTGGGCGTGCAATGAGGTGATCGTTGTCTAAAATCACGTCAATTTTAACAGAGAACGAGTTTAATAGGAGATTAAGCCATGAAACTAAATATCATCGTTGATGGTCGTACAAATGCATTTGAAGTACCTGATAACCTTCTTCTTGAAGCGAAAGATTTTTTTGCAAAGTTAGATCAGGATATGGACAAAGGCTGGCAAATGAGCCGTGACTGGGTTGAAAAACCGGATGCTGAACAGCGTTGCCAAATTGCAGCAGACAAAATTTTAACGGCTATTGATACGGATAATGAAAAATTGCTGATGATGATGGCTGCGTATATTTTACATACTATGCCTGGGGTAAAATCAGTCAATATTGATGTTACCGGTGATATGAATGAAACCGACATCATCATGGAGCATGAGTCTGTCCGCCCGTTAGGACCAATATTTTAATTAACCAGCCACTGTTCGTGTAACGGCAATACTCCCTTGTCCTGAGATTCTCTGAAAAGTCTGTATTCCTTAAAACTATTCGAATTAAACCTGTCTACTTCTTATAGCCTGTCGCAATAATGGCGAGGCGTGAAGCTGTATTAAGTCAGTATCGCTCGGCTGGCAGTGTTCCTGTCTTAATGGCTTAAAATTTCACCACCTGATATATATGTGACACGTGATGATACGATGTATTAAGTAGAATGTTAAGAATGTAACTTAACTAACTGATAATAATATATATTGTTGTTTTTTTCTGCTTCAGTTTTATTAATTAGTCTGTTTAACCTGGTTTTTAGCCGGTGCTAAAGGATCGAGCAAATCAGCAAGATAGGGCTGGTATGATTTCCAGCGTGATACAGATTTTTGATACATAGGCTGGCGAACCTGGGTGATACTGGCGGTACGAATGAGTTGTTCTGACTGGTAGAACTGCAAACAGTTTTCATCCCAGTCCAGGCCAATATAGTCAATTAATCGTTTCGATTCTGCTTGCTGATTTTCCACCAGTTGTTCATAGCTGACTTCGATGAACCTGTGCGGAATAACATTACGCCAGTGCTGCATAATACGTTGGTACTGAAGTATGCGATGGATCAGGTGTTCTTTGTGACAGGCCCAGCGAATCGAAGCAAACTGTGTCATCCAGCACGACAGTGCAACTGCCTGAGGCTCACGTTGCAGGTGAATGATCCTGGCTTTGGGAAACAGGGTCAGTATCCAGCCTAGTTGACTGTAGTTATCCGGCATTTTATCCACTATACGAGACACATCGGGTTTCCTGGCTTGCCTGGTCAAATCATCAAGTTTTCTCAGGTAAGCCCGGCTAATCGATTTGACATCAGTCTTTGTTAAGTTCGTTAAAAACTCAAAATTATTTGTCTGCTTACCGGTTTGTTGATTGTTTTTTATCTGGTTGAATGACTGCGCTGCAAAATTACGTTCGCCAATGCCCAGTACGTTTTTATGTCGCCCCAGGATCTGTTCGCTTAAGGTTGTACCGGAGCGAGGCATGGCAACAATAAAAACCGGAGCGTCACTTTTGACGCCGCTATTAATATTGTCTACTTCGTCGTTTTCTGATGCGGCAATAGAGCTGAAATATTCGCTGTTGAAGGTTTCAATTAATCGGCTAATGTAGTCTTCATGTTGCTCTGCGTCGTATTGCCAGCCACGGATGCTTTTGTGCTGCCATTGATAATGGTTGGCCTGTTGCATATGAAACGTGGCTGTTTTGTATTGTTTGCAGCCATCATAATAAAACGCCAGGCCGTTATGCAAAGATGCCCGAGCCCCGGGTTTGAGTGCTCTGGGTTTTAAGTTTACGGATGCAGGCTTCACGGGTTTCGTCTCTGCTGATGCATTTTTATTATCCAGCAGCGTCAGCATTGATGTTACGATCTTGTTTTCAAGTTTGCCGCGTTGTGTCGTTGCCAGGCCACTAAACGCCGGGATAGATAACGGGTCTTGTTCTAATGCTGTCTGGTACTGTTTTACTGCAGTATCAATATGGCCCGCAGAGGATAGTATAGAACCGATTTTTGCATGCACTGCTGTGCGTTGCGGTTGCAGTTTCTGTACCGTATTCAGATGCTGTAGAGCCGCTTGTGCATCACCATCATCCCACAGGGTGTCAGACAGACTAAGTAAAACATCGATATTTTCCGGTTCTTGTTCGTGTAGTGATAGCAGTAATGCAAGTGCCTGTGGCAGATTGTTCATTTCACGTTCGATATTCGCCAGTCCGCAGAGTGCAGAAATGTTGCCATCGTCGATTTGATTAGCTTTAAGGTACCAGGATGATGCTTCTGAGTATTCGGCGGTTTCCAGCCAGACATTGCCGATAGCAAGACAAAGCTCAACGTTGTTATTTTCTATTTCATAGGCGTCGGCATAGGCTTCCATGGCATTGTCGAGCTGTTCCATTTGCAGATAACAATCGCCCAGGTTTTTCCTGGCAATGGTCAGTTCGGGGGAAAGTTCGATAGCGCGGTTACAGTGTTTGACAGCATCCTCAATCTGCCCCAGGTGCATCATTAATGGGCCCATGTTGGTATGTGCACGGATATGGTTTGCATCTAGTCGTAAAACTTTTTTATAGAGTTTAATGGACTGCAGCCATTGTCCGGTTTCGCGGATAGCATCCGCCAGTGCAGACAAATATTCAGCATTATCGGGTTGTTGTTTTGCTAGCCATTGGTAATGAGGTATGGCCAGTTCAGCTTGCTGGTTTTTTATGTAAGCACTGCCCAGGTTGTAGTGTGCCTGTTTATAATCAGGCTGTTTATTTATCGCCTGCTGTAGATTGTTGATGGCAGCATCAACGTCACCTGAACGTAAAAAGGCGATGCCTAAATTGGTAATATAAACCGCGTTATCCGGCTTTTGTTTAATCGCCTGTTGCAGATAAAAAATGCTTTTTTCAAATTGTTCGCTAAATAAATAAGCTAATCCGGCGACATATAAAGCGTGACAATTATCGGCTGAACATTTTAACCAGGCCAGTGCCTGGTGCAGGGCTATATCATATTGTCCGGTCTTTAACAGCGCAAGAATTTCTGCTTGTTGAAAAGGTTTTGACATGCATCTGTAGAAAATTATACTATTTTTTATTTCGGCTAACACGTACAAGGGTAAGCAAACCTAATAGCGTGGTCAGGCTGGCGAGGTTAAGTGTACCAGTACTCAGGTCGCCGTCATCAGGTGGTGCCGGGCCAGGATCTGGCGTTATTGTTATGACTTTGCTGCATGTTGTATCGGGCGCTGCAATATCACCCAAAGCACCGTAATTAACCACTTCGTTTAGTTCTTCAACTAATAACCCGGTTAACATATCCGCTTTGGCAGCTGCATCCAGGCTGGCAAAGTCAACCGCGCAGCTTATTGCCTCGTCTATGGTTTTATTGATTTCTGCAAAGACAAGAATTCTTGCGGTTTCACCAGCGGCAATGGTCAGATCATATCTTTCGCCAAAGTTGTCAGCAGCGCCGGTATTGAAAGAGGCATCACCTAATGTGAGCACACTGACTGGTATAACCGATGCACCCGTGCCAAATCGTGTCAGTGTAATAGCAGGGTCGGTGCTTGAATCTGTACCTATACTGGTCTGGTCATTGCTAACACGCCACAGGTCCAGGGTGTCGTCAACTACGGGGATGTTGTTGCTGGTATCAGCAGTGCTCGTTGCCTGAATTGTGGTAGTAAAGTCCGATGCTAATGCGCCAGCAACAAGTGCTTTGATAGCTATTGCTGATGTTGAGGTATTTTCGAAGCTATACATGGCTCTGACAACAGGACGAGTAGGGTGAAAATAATATTGAATATTTGTATCAATACCAGTCACCAGCGTTTGCGTGTCCGAGGTGACTGTATCATCCGTTAGATCAACGGTAGCATCAGGATTTACAAACAATACACCGTTAACGGCAAGGTGCAGAACATTGTTAAACGCTTCAGCAAAACCTGACGCACTTACATCAGCAATAGCAAATGCTGTATAAGGCGGAACCTGGAAAATGAGAGAATCTCTGCGACGTGGGAAGAGCGGTGGTTAACAATTGTACGCAAATCGTGCCACTAAATAACAGGGATTGATTTTGGATCGTTTTCCAGATGGCCGTACCACGCGTTAAATTAGCGATGGGTAAAGCTGTACTGGTTGCCCGGACACTGCCTGCGCCCATTAGACCCAGACCCATTGCACTTGCGGCGGCAACCCCGCGTAATCTATCGAAACCTTTTTTCATCGTTTTGTTCTGTTTTGCAATGGTTATATTAGCGTTCTTAGTTAACGGCTTAAGAATTGAACCTGTTAACTTAGTTTAAGCTTTATTATCGTACAAAAGACGTTTAATTTTTCATCTTTTTTTACGTATATTCATCCATCTATTACCCCATAGACCTCTTGCCAGCCTGTTTTTTGTTAGAAAAAACACCAGTCAATGTAAGATTCCAAGCTTTTATTTTTAGCAGCCATGGTCAACATGTGAGCTCACCGTACATCGGCAATAAATTGCTGAGATAATTAATTTTACTGTATGTGGAGCATTTTGCTGAATATATTTTCCCCCTTTTTAAACTGGATTGCTGTGCGAATTCCGGGTGTGATTGAAAATTTGGGCAAAACGCAGCCTGAGATGTTAGCTATGGGTATTGCCGCTTTTGCCAATTAGTCTATGTGGAATGGTTTCGCGATTTTCGTTGCATCTAACATAGTGATAATGAGGCTGAAACAGACTAACAATTAAATTCGCATATATTAGTTTTCGCTAATTTGCTATCATACGCACTTTTTACCCGCCGCAAAACCACCGAGGTGCGCATGTTCGATTTGGGTTGTCAAAATCGTGTTTGTTTTCAAAATGAAATTCTTTCCGGGTTAACCGTTGCACTGGCGCTGGTGCCAGAAGCGGTTGCGTTTGCTTTTGTCGCAGGCGTGGAACCACTGGTCGGTCTATATGCAGCTTTCATGGTCGGTTTGCTGGCATCTATTTTTGGTGGTCGCCCCGGCATGATTTCGGGTGCAACCGGCGCTATGGCAGTGGTGATGGTGGCGCTGGTAGCTGAGCACGGGGTTGAATATCTGTTTGCTGCGGTGGTATTAACGGGTGGAATTCAAATTCTGGCAGGTATCCTGCGTCTCGGTAAATACATTCGTATCGTACCGCATCCGGTGATGCTGGGTTTTGTTAATGGCCTGGCAATTGTCATTTTTCTTGCTCAAATACCGCATTTTCAGGTTCCCGGCAGCAATGGTGAATGGCTGGCAGGGCAGGACATGATGGTGTTTGTTGGTCTTATCGTGCTGACCATCTCGATCATTTATTTTCTGCCAAAATTAACAATGGCTTTTCCGGCAGCGCTGGCAGCGATTATTGTGGTTTCACTGGTGGTTATAGGACTGGATGTTAATACCAATACCGTGGGTGACCTTGCCTCCATTAAAGGTGGTTTTCCGACACTTCATATTCCAGAAGTCGCGTTTAACCTGGAAACATTAAAAATTATATTGCCTTATTCAATCATTCTGGCGGCAGTGGGTTTGATCGAGTCATTATTAACAATGAGTCTGATTGATGACCTTACCGGTACTCGCGGTCGCGGTAATCGTGAATGTATCGGCCAGGGTATAGCAAATTCAGTCACCGGTATGTTTGGTGGTATGGGCGGCTGTGCCATGATCGGGCAGAGTATGATTAATGTGAACTCAGGTGGCCACCAGCGATTGTCGGGTATTTCGGCAGCCCTGTTTTTGCTGATGTTTATTATGTTTGCTTCCAGCCTGATTGAAATGATTCCCATGGCGGCGCTGGTCGGGGTGATGTTTATTGTTGTATTTGGAACCTTTGAATGGTCCAGTTTGCGCATCATGGGAAAAATTCCAAAAAAAGATGCTTTTGTGCTGGTGCTGGTATCGGCAGTCACCGTATTTACTGATCTTGCACTTGCGGTTGTTGTCGGTGTCATCGTATCAGCATTATTCTTTGCCTGGGAACATGCCAGCCATATCAATGTGACAAGTTACGATGCTGAAGATGGTTCCAGAGTGTATGAATTAAACGGGCCGTTGTTTTTTGGCTCGGTGAAAAATTTTCTTGATCTGTTTTCACCAGCTGATGATCCCGATGATGTCATTATCGAGTTCCAGAATTCTCGAGTAGCTGATCACTCTGCCATTGAAGCCATTGATAATCTCGCTGAAAAATATATTAAAGCAGGCAAAAAATTACATTTGCGCCACCTTAGTCCAGAGTGTGCAATATTATTGACTAAAGCGGGTGATCTGGTTGAGGTAAATGTTATGGAAGATCCAACTTATCATGTGGCGGATGATAAGTTGGCTTAAATTAATTTTTATCGCAGAGGCGGCACGCACAGATGCGTCCATGGCTGGCCAGATGTAATGGGATTGCGGCAACAATCCTTGTTTTGCAGGTCGCGCTAAGACACAACGTTTTATATTAGTTACGCCTGCGGCTCAAACTCAGCATGACTATTTTTGTATAACCATATATAATAAAGGGCTAATATTTAAAAGGTGAAGATGAATAAGTTGAGAAAGCGCTAAAAAGCACTAACAAGCACTAACAATATAAAATACTGAGAATAAGCAATGAACACACTTGCGGATGAAGAAAAAACTATCGCAAAGCCGGGAATTATCAATCTAAAACAGATTATTGGTGCAATAGTATTTGCAGCCATTGCGGTGTTCTTATCCACCGTGGTACCTAGCATCGAAATCGCCTGGGTATGTGCTGTTTTAATGCTGACTATTTATCTTTTTGTCTTTGAGGTGGTCGGTGTTGATGTGGCTGCCGTCTCTATTATGGTGATCCTGGGATTGACCGAACTATTGGCTCCATTCATGGGGCTGGAGCAGGGGCTAGTCAATAATCAACATCTATTTGACGGTTTTTCTTCTAACGCGGTGATGTCTATCATTGCAGTGATGATTATTGGCGCAGGTCTCGACAGGACCGGCATCATGAGTAAAGTCGCTGCTTTTATCCTGAAAATTGGTGGTACTACCGAGACTCGTATTATTCCCATTATTTCTGCTACCGTGGGTTTTATCTCATCATTTATGCAGAATGTTGGAGCAGCGGCACTGTTCCTGCCGGTGGTTTCTCGTATTTCCGCACGCTCCGGTATACCTATGTCTCGCTTACTCATGCCGATGGGTTTTACCGCAATTCTTGGTGGCACCATGACTATGGTGGGTTCCAGTCCATTAATCTTACTGAATGACTTAATCCTCACATCGAACAAAGCCTTGCCTGCCGACCAGCAGATGGATACCTGGGGCCTTTTCTCTGTGACCCCCGTGGGGGCAGCGTTAATCGTCACCGGTATTCTTTATTTTGTCCTGGCCGGGCGTTTTGTATTACCAAAAACGAGGACTGAGAGCGGCACTAAAGGTGCCGATCCAATGGCTTATTTCCATGATGTCTATGGTGCGAATTACACCATAAATGAAGTTGTGGTTGTTGAGGACAGTGAGCTGATTGGTAAAGAACTGGATGCTGTAGAGACCAGCTACCGGGTACGAGTCATCGCTAGCAAACGATCTGGTGAAGAAGTTCGAATTGGTCCGGGCACCATGGCCCGTGACACAGTGATCCAGGACGGTATGGTATTGGGTGTTGTTGCTGAGCCTGAGCATCTCGATCATTTTGTGGAAAAATACAAACTAAAGAAGCGTCGTCAACTGCGTAGCTTTGCCGAATCACTGTCACCCGCTAAATCAGGTATTGCAGAGATTGTTATCCCTCCTGGTTCCAGCCTGATCGGTAAATGTGCCCGTGATGTCTGGATGCGCAAAACTTATGGACTTGCCATGATCGGTCTGCATCGTAATGGCGAGACCTTACGCGAGGGTGACGATATCCGTAATATGCCTTTTCATGCGGGTGATACGCTGGTAGTACACACCGCATGGAACGCATTGGAACGTATTGAAAAAGATCGTGATTTTGTGGTGGTAACAACGGAATATCCGCGTGAGGAGGAAATGCGTCCGCAAAAAATTCTGCCCGCAGTTATTTTCTTTGCTATCGCGCTTTTCATGGTGCTGTTTACCGATATCCGACTTTCTGTCGCGCTACTGACCGGTGCCATAGGCATGGTTTTATCTGGCGTGCTAAATATAGAGGAAGCCTATGAAGCGGTAAGCTGGAAGACCGTGTTCCTGCTGGCATCACTGATACCGTTAGGGCTGGCGGTAGAGACCACAGGCACAGCGAAATGGATAGCAGAGCAGGTTTTATATGTAGTGGGTGATATGCCGATCTGGGTGATCCAGAGTGCGGTAGCCGTACTGGCCACTTTTTTCACGCTGGTTATGTCAAATGTAGGTGCAACCGTTTTACTGGTGCCGCTGGCAGTCAATATTGCGATTGGCGCAGGTGCTAATCCCGCTGTTTTCGCTCTGACTGTAGCGATTGCTACTTCAAACTCTTTCCTCATTCCAACGCATCAGGTTAATGCTTTGATTATGGGACCGGCTGGTTACCGGGTGGTTGACTTCATGAAAGCAGGTGGCATTATGACCATCCTGTTTTTAGTGGTGATGATGGTAATGATGACCCTGGTCTTTTAGCAGAAGAGTATTTACCCGGACATTTCATAGGAATGCAGACAATGGGGCATATTTTATAAAATCAGTCAGTGAGTCAGGTCGATGTGATGCTCCTGCAAAATCGACACTTCCGCCATCCGTGGCGGTCGTTTGTACGATTCGCCGATAAAATTGTAGGAACAATTTTACATGAGCGAAGCGAGCCCGAAGGGTAACGGGCAGGACGCCCGTAATTAAAGCATAGCCGTTCGGCAATTGCTCCATGCATTGCCCTACTACCGTACTTCCTGTACATAAGCTATGGTTACAGTTGAATCGTACCCAAAATAAATTAATCCTGGGGCCGCTGATATTTTTCCAAAAACTGCATATACTGCCATGGATGGCAGGTAGTAGGGCAATGCAGGAGCAATTGCCGAGCGTTGCCAGGTACATAGTGTACTTTTCTAATATACCTATATTTCTTATAGCAATCATAATGTTAAGTGAGATCTATAGTGCTCCTATGAAATATCCGGGTTAACAATTCAACATTCAATGAAAACACGGGCTGTTTTGTTATTGTCTGTTTTCTTGACTGCTGGCTAATGGCGGCACAGCAGTTCGCCAGTCAAACGGCAAACCTCAGGGCGTTAAGCAGTCGAATGTGCCTTCTTAAAAAATGAGGCAATTTAAATAATGCAGCAATTAATTATTTATATTTGTATGACAACTTTCAAGCCTTGCCCGCTGTCTGCATGATGTAACTGTAATGATCCTTGATGGATTTGAACGACTCGATCAACAATAGATAGTCCTATACCGCAACCGGGTGTCTGATGATTTTCTCCACGGTAAAACCGTTCCATCACGCGTTCACGATCTTCTTCACAGATGCCGGGGCCACTGTCTTCGACAGTTAAGATTGTCTGCTGTTTCTGCTTTGCAAGACTGATGCTTACTTTGCCTCCCGCTGGTGTATAGGAGATAGCATTAGTCAGCAAGTTTCGAATTAACAGGCGTAAAGAGGATTCATGGCCGTTAATAGATCCAGCCTGTGCCTCATTAAAGGAGATATCTATATCTTTATTGATCGCCAGCGGCGATAGCAGTGCGCATTCTTCAATTATTAAAGCGCTTAAATTAACTTCGGCAAAATCATTTACCAGCAGTTCTGGTTCCAGTCGCGCTAAAGTCAGTAATTGTTCGACCAGGTGTGTCGTTCTATCTACACCATGAATAACCTGATCCAGTGATTCGTTTTGCTGTTCTCTGTTTTTTGCATTTTTTGCCAGTTCAGTATGTAAACGTATGGCGGCCAGTGGCGTGCGTAATTCATGTGCAGCATCAGAGGTAATACGTTTTTCGCGAGACAGTGTTGCATTTAAGCGGCGCAGTAATTGATTGAGTGCGTTTTTGATAGTAACGATTTCATCGTACTTGTAATCGTTTGGTATCAGATCGAGGTTATCACCACTGCGACAGTCAATTTGTGCAGCAAGTCGTTGTAACGGTTTTAATCCTTTATCAATAGAAATATACAAAATTAGAGATAACGCAGGCACCAGTATGATAAACGTCTTGATAGATCCGTATGCTTGACCTGTAACGCACTCATCTTCAAGGAATGTCAGTAATTATGCAGAATTATTTGATGTTCTTCTGGCTAGAGTCTTACAAGTATACTGGCGATATACATTAATTATCTTACTGCTCTGCTAGCTATGTTGTCGGCTATGCAGGCATGGGTAAGAGATATAAGTGTTAGCCAGGCAAAATGAATACCGGGTTATGGCAGCAAAGAGATTGTGATGTTACAGCAGGATACTGCTCCAATGAAGCGTGTATTTGAGAGTGTTACCGCTTTATCGTTTGTCGAGACTAACTGCACTCAGCAGTATGACTTCAATTTCTTCGATGATTTCTTCCTGGCGTAAAACATTGCCCTGGCGAAACAGTTCTTCAGATTGTTCATCCATGTGTTGAACAGCGCCTTCCAGATGTGCCACGCGCTGTCGGCTTTCAGCCATAAGAGAGGTGTACAGAATCTCATATAAAACAACGAACAGATAGTGGTAACTGAGATCAATTAAAAATTCTCTGGGCTCAAGGTTTAATTGTGGGGCATGCGGTTCTTCTGACTGCTGCTTAAGCAGGTTTTGAAAAGGCGGCAATAGCGGCTGATTAATAAGCTGATTTTCATCATTATGATAAAGCACATATAAATTCAGTAAGGCAGAGTTTTCCTGTATGGAAACCAGTTGATTAACAATCTGATTGAGGACACTACCCACTTCTTCTGCAACACTGGCGCCATCGATAAATATTATTGCCCGCTGATCATTTTCCAGAAGCGTTGCTAATTTATGGCCGACACAGATGAGTTGTATTTTATCCATGGTTTGAGATATCGGCATGGTTTCAAAGTAGCGCAGCAAAGCGTGATTAAAATCACCGCAAAAGCCACGCTCGGCGCCGATCAAAAGATAAACATCAATAACATCGTCAACAGATGTGCCTGAAGTTTCTGCCAGGGTATCAGGATAAAAGCTAAGAAAATCTGCCGCAACTGTTTCAATATGTTTGACCACGGAATGTTGCACATCTAGAAAACCGCTAATCTTGTGCGTTTCCATATAAGACAGATTTTTCATGGAGTTCATGATTTCACGAATTTCATTGAGACTGTGACGATGCTGTTCAATATCCCGCCGCTGGCTCACTTTTTAGTTTTCCTTTGCGGGCAGCTTAAGCAGTTGGAGATCAGAGCCAACCACTCTTCTCTGGGACTATCAAGTGTAAGACTGGTGTTTTGTGTATGCTGTACCAGAGTATCGAATTGTTTGACTACGTCTTCTGGATCCACGTCGTCAAAACAACCATCATTGAAGGCCACCAGCCAGGCTAGCTGGACGGTTACCGGCAGGGGCATCAGCCGGTCCTGTTTAAGTATTTCACGTAACACTCTGCCACGTTTAATTGAAGCTTCCATAGAAGCTTCAAGACGTGCACCGAAGCGTGTAAAAACTTCCAGTTCAAGAAACTGGAGATAGTCGAGTTTCATCCGTCCAGCTTCTCCTGTGATGCGACGATGCTGTGCAGCACCACCGATACGGGAGACGGATCGGGCAATATCTATCGCCGGTCGAAAACCGCTGACAAAAAGCGTGTGATCCAGATAAATCTGGCCATCAGTAATAGAAATCAGGTTAGTGGGAATATAGGCAGCTATCTCACCCTGATTGGTTTCGACAATAGGCAGTGCGGTCATGCTGCCACCACCATGGGCGGCATTAAGACAGGTGGCACGTTCAAGCAACCTGGCATGAACAGAGAAAATATCACCGGGAAAGGCTTCCCGTCCGGGTGGTCGGCGCAGCAGTAATGAAAGTTCACGGTAGGTTTTGGCATGTGTCGTCAGGTCATCATAAACCACCAAAGTATCATGACCCTGCTGCATCCAGAATTCGGCGATGGCACAACCGGCAAAAGGAGCTAAATGTTGCAGCCCGGGCAAGCCGCTCGCTTCCGCGACCACCACGGTGGTGTAGTCCAGCGCATTGTACTCACGCAGTGTATTAATAATATTCACCACCTTGCTGCGCTTCTGGCCAATCAGCACATAAACACAGCGAACATCTTTGCCCTGCTGGTTGATAACGGTATCTAGCGCAATCGAACTGCGGCCAAGGCCCTCATCACCGATAAGCAACTGACGCTGACCTTTGCCGATAGGGATCAATGTATCGATAATTTTAATGCCGGTGTAGAGCGGCTCGTGCACAAAATCACGCGCCATAATAACGGGTGATTTCGCTTCAAGGCGCTGCCAGGGCAGGTTGGGCGGTAAGGACTGATCATCGAGAGGCATACCCTGTGGATCAATCACCCTGCCAAGCAGGCTGTCGCTGACCGGCACACTTAACATCTTGCCGGTAGGATAGGCAGTTATACCAGCGGTTAACTGGTCAGTCTGGTGTAGCAGCACGGCACCGAGCTGATTCTCGGTCAGATCAAACACCATGGCGCGACTGCCATCCTCAAAGGCCAGTATGTCATCTATAGCCGCCGTGGGCAGGCCGCTAACCCAGGTTATGCCATCACCGATTGAAATCACTTTTCCCTGTTCTTTGATGCGTATCGACGGACGATAATCTTTTAGCCAGGTCGCCTGCCGGTCAATTGACTCGGCTGTTTTGAGATCAGCCTTCAACATGGGCAAACTCCAAAAAGCCCCGCAATTCATCGCGCACATTCAATTGCAGTACCCAGGCACCTATTGTAATGTTTAGACCAGCCAGTAATTTGGCATCCTGTTCATAGCTTACAGGGGCTGACAAACCGGTAGCTTGAATCAGCGTCTCTTGCAGTTGATGCTGTTTTTCATCTGTCAGCGGGTAAGCGCTGGTGACCAGAATATGTTCAGGGGAATCTCCCCATTTATTACGGAGGTCGCTGATTTGATCAGCAGGCATAGCGCGCAGGCCATCCAGCAGTAAATCAAATAAACGGTCTTCCAGCTCCGGTCCTGCTGCCTCGGCAAGGAGCCGAGTGGCGAATTCTGCCCCTAGTTGCAAGGCACGCTGTTCAATCTCACGCATTAGCTGTTTATTTTGCCGTGATCTGGCTACCTGTATTTTCTGCTCTTCCTGTGCAAGTTCTGCCTTCAGGTTTTCCAGTTGACGTAGCCGCTTTTCTTCGATTTCATGCCTTAACTTGTCCATGGCTTTCTGACGTTCCTGTTCCCAGTCAGCCAGACGATGTTCATACTGCTCCTTTAAGGCATCGGAATCTGCATGAAGTTGTCTGGCTTCTGCCAGCTGGTTTTCTATCATTGCACGACGTCGTGTTATGACATTCAGTACCGGCTGATATAAAAACCGTTTCAGGATCCAGACCAGAACCAGAAAATTGATGATTTCTAACACAAAGGTGGACCAGTTAAGTTCCAAAACCTGTTCTCCTTTTGTTGCGTTTATTAGTGTTGAGTCTATTCGCCATAATTATTGTAGATGTTTACTATGGATTGTTACTGCGGCTGCTTATTGCGTCAGGTACTCAAGTAAGGGGTTGCGGAACAGCACAATCAGCACGATGACCAGTACATAAATGGCCAGCGATTCAATCATCGCCAGGCCGATAAACAGGGTACGCATGATAGAGCGCTCGGCTTCCGGCTGACGTGCCAGTGCATCCAGTGCACGACTGATGGCCCAGCCCATTGCAATGGCTGGCAGACTGACACCCACTGCAATACCAATAATGGCCATCAGCGTAGAGGTTTGCACAAAGGCAGTTAAATCAGGCATGGTTTTCTCCTTGTTTTTGTTGTCGTAGTTGTTGAGATTGCAGGCCGCTGGCGACATAGATCAGTGCCAGCATGCCGAAGATATAAGCCTGCACCAGTGCTTCGACAATATGCAGCATAAGTATCGGCACGGGCACCAGGAAACCGGCTACCATCAGAATAAGCAGTGCTACCATTTCCAGACTCATCATATTACCAAACAGGCGTACCGCCAGGGCGATGGTGCGTGTTACTTCACTGATTAAGTTTATTGGCAGCAGGAATGGACTGGGTTTTAGATAATGAAGCAGATAGTTTTTTAAGCCCTGTATGCGAATGCCGAACCAGTGTACTGATAGAAAAACCAGAAACGCCATAGCCGCGGTTGCCGACAGATCCCGTGTCGGTGAATGCATGCCGGGAATGAGTCCAATCAAATTAGCAAGTACAATAAACAGCCACAGTGTGCCGATAAAGGGCATGACCTGTTGAACATGCTGGGGGGCAATATCGTGTATTGATTCTTCAATAGTTGACACAATTGCTTCGACCAGGACCTGTAATCGATTGGGACTCATTTGCAGTCGCCGTGTAGCCAGCCATGCAAGGCAGCCGATGATGGCCATCACCACCCAGGTGGTAATCACCGTACTGGTTAGCTGTACTGGTCCCAGTTCAAACATGGGTCGAATAAACAGACTGTCTTCAGCCATTATGTTATTCCTTAATAAAATAATAAACGTTAAACATACCGATGAATACACCTAGCAGGATAAGGCTAATCGTCCAGCGAACCGAGTAACCGGAAGCCATCGTATCTAGCCAGCTTCCTAAATAGGCACCAGCAATCACCGGCAGTACAAACAGCAGTCCCAGTGTGCCAATATAAACAGTTTGTCCCATCAGAGTAGGGCGGTCCTGTTCTGCTTTTTTCATGCGTCGGGCCTGCTGTTCGACCTGTTTTCGAAGTTCCTGTTGCTTATTCATCATATTGATTATTGGTGACGATGTAATTTCCACATGTGTTTTAGAATTTCTTTTTCCATATGCTGCAGACTGTGTTTTATAGAATGCAACTGTTCTTCCTCGACCAGTAATTTTTGCTGTAAATCATGGCTTATCTGCATATAGTTTTCATCGCGAAAATAATGACGGGTGCTGATGGTGAGAAGGTTGTTATGAAAATACAATACAGCACCGGGCTGAGCCAGGTATTGCCAGGGTTCATTAGCCTTGCGATAACGCGCAAGCCCCATCACCAGTGTCGTCATCATGCGCGTGTGGTTGGCGAAAATACCAAAAGAGCCAGACACATCTTCACCGACAAAAGAGGCTATGCCGTCGATTTTTTCCGCATGGGTCGCATCCTGAATTATAAGGCTAAAGGTTTTCATAATACCTTGTCCATGCTACCCCGCATATAACACTGCTCCTCGGGCAGGTGATCATACTGACCCTGTAAAAAAGCCTCACAGTCGACAAGCGTCTGTTGCAATGGCACCGATACACCCGCTATACCTGCACGTGTAGAGGTAGACCAGAACGGTTGCGTAAGATAACGTTGCAATTTACGCGCACGCAAAACAATTTTGTTATCTTTAGCGGATAATTCCTCAATACCCAGCATGGTAATAATGTCTTCCAGCTCTTTATACCGGGCCAGGTGTTCACGCACACCCTCGGCAACAGCATAATGTTTTGCACCCAGGGTATGGCGATCCATCAAAGAGCTACTCGACAGCAATGGATCCACAGCGGGATAAATACCTTTACCGGCCTGAATACGGGATAAAATAACGCTGGTATCAAGGTGGCTAAGAATGGCATTGACGGCGGGATCAGTCATATCATCTGCCGGTACATAAACCGCCTGCACAGAGGTAATATTGCCTTGCCGCGTAGATAGAATCCGATCCTGCATCTCTGCCACCTCGGTTGTTAAGGTCGGCTGGTAGCCAACGATGGCCGGCATTCGACCAAGCAGACTGGATACTTCACTGCCTGCCTGTACGAAGCGAAATACGTTATCCATAACAAACAGTACTTCTTTGCCTAATGTGTCACGCAAATATTCCGCGTAGGTAAGGGCGGTGAGCCCCACCCTGAAGCGTACACCCGGCGACTCATCCATCTGGCCGAAGACCATGAGTGTCTGCGGCAAGACCCCGGTTTTTTTTAGCTCATGCCATAATTCATGACCCTCCCTGATACGCTCACCGACACCAGCAAAAACAGATACACCCTTATGCAGTGTCGCCACCGCGTGCATGAACTCCATAATCAATACCGTCTTGCCGACGCCGGCACCGCCAAAAAGTCCGGTCTTTCCTCCCTTAACAAAGGGACAGAGTAAATCAATAACCTTGATACCTGTTTCAAGTACATCACTCATGCCCACGGCTTCACTTAGTGAGACAGGATGACCATGAATGTGCCGGTAGCTAAGTTTGGGTAAGGACGGGCCATCATCCATGGGCTCGCCGAAAATATTCAGTAAACGACCCAGGCAGTCGGGGGAAACCGGTATCTGGACAGGCGAGCCGGTATCATAAATAGGCATACCCCGTCTAAGACCGGAGGAAGTGTGTAAGGTTATGGCTCGAACATGGGATTCATCAAGATGCTGATGCACCTCAAACAGATAACTTTCATTATTTATATAAGTGATCAAAGCCTGATGCAATGGAGGCAACCGGTTACAGGCAATGATCACGACCGGGCCATGAACACCTACGGTGTTGCCAATATACTCGTGCTGAATATCTGTCTCGATCGTTTTATTAATCATAGGTGCAATTTGATCGTTATCTCAATCCGTATGAACTTTTTACATAAACTATCACTTACCCTGTGATTGTAAATCAGATAGATTTAAAAAAAAGGCCTGTTTGCGAGAAATAGCTGATCTATATAAAGTGATGCTTATTTGTTGCATGTGCATGTGTCGCACTTTGGGGAACAATATAGAATGGCACTAAGTTAAGAGTGCTTAGCATGACCTTTCAACAAACTGGCGACATAAACTGCTGTCACGTTAACTGCAAGGGACATGAACCGGGCACAGTTGGCAACGACACGCCGTGAAACGACCTACGAGGATGTAGGAAATGTAGATATTGCATCGTTACATGGATGTAACTTAGTAGGGCAATGCAGGAGCAATTGCCGAGGAGCAAATATCTACCGTCCATGGTGGCTCAACACCCGCAGCCGACCACCACGGAAGGTGGAAGTGCAGGTTTTGCATCGTTACATGGATGTAACTTATTAGGGCAACGCAGGAGCAGTTGCCGAGGAGCAAAAAACCTGCCCTGCGGGTGATGGTCGTTGCCAACTGTGCCCGGTTCATGTCCCACATTCATGCAAATATAGCTTAACTTAGTGCCAGATCGGTGAGGGCTTCCAGGCCTTGTGCTAACGAACGGGGAAAAAAGGCAGGCATAGAATTTTGCTATAGCTTAGGCCATGACAGGGGATTGAGTGTTAGAAAATTGTTAATCTATATAAAGCGATGCCAGTTCATTGTCAGAAGATTCCTAATGAAGGTATTGAAACGAACACGCTGCTTTAGCGTAAGGTAAGGTCAATAATATCAGCATGCGGTCAATTGGACTGTACTGACAGTGTATCGCATTCGGCGAGGTGCAAAACCGCACAACTGGTTGATCCAAAAACATTAGTAATACCGTGGCGAACAGGGTATCCGGTTACAATAAGATCTACCTTATTTTGTTTGGCGTATTGTGTTATTTCATGGGCCGCAGAATGCTCACTGAGTATAACGCGGGTCTCTATATTGTCATAATTGAGCTGTGAGCCAAGCTGTTCAAGTGCCTTCATTGAACGCTCGGTCAAATAACTCGTGGGATCATGATCTTCCGGCGCTATCCAGTTATTCGGAAGATCACCAGGAAAATGCTCAATAACATGCAGCAAGCAGAGCCTGGCGTTAACACACGCGGCAAGTTCACTAGCTCTCTTTGCCGCGGTTTCTGCCGTTTTAGTGAAATCAGTAGCCAACAGAATATATTTGTATTTGTTCATGATTATCCTTTTAATTACTGGTTAACAGGCATCTACGCTGAAGTCTGTTTCAGACGTATTGCCCCGGTGTCGAATTGGTGATCGTGTACTCATCGAATATTGAATGATTACTAATTTTCCAGAAACATTTCGACTCTCCTGTACTGATCGTTTACTTCCTTTTTTATCACCTCTTCACTTGTCTCGAATGTTGGATAGTCGCCTTCATGGTTAATACTGGAACAGGTTCTTGCCATCAGACAATACATGCTCACCCTTTGGGCCAGATGATGCGTAGATGCTTCCGGGTAAGTCGGGGCCAGGCAGGTCATGCAGGCTTCAGCGACAAAATGTTCAGCCTGTTTTTCCCAGAGCAGAGCATGCATATCTGATCGAGGTTTTGTTTTTACATAGCTGGTATGAACCGAATGATAAGCGTCGAGTAATTCTTCAGCTTTAGCATTGCTGGTTGCGGCGACAGATTGCGCATGAATAATATGGCTGTCTTCTGTCAGGTCGAGGACATTCTTAATAAAGCTCGCACCGACTAGTCGTTGTTGCTGGAGCGAAAGAGAGGAAAGGGCGTCTATGAAACTCTTGTTTGTAGTTATTTTTGACATGATTCGTGCTCCCGGCTGGTTTGTTAGTAGAAGACAATATCAAATTGTTGTTAACAGCATTATCTTCTGTAAATATCATATATAGCATTCTATACAGAATGCTAACCACAATGTATACACCTGCAAAACAACACTATAATTAAGCCAACAATACAGACATTGATTTGAATCAACTATTTTAGATTTTCCTGATAACACAGAGGGTCCATGTTTTGTTGGCCTGATGTAAATAAATGGCAGAAATTCCGCCTGTAACGCATTGAAAAATCACCTGGGGCCTTCTTCTTAAAGGAAATTACTTTATCGAATAGCTATCGGCGTTTTCTCAGCACATGCTGAGCAGGCAAAATTACTTGCCTGGCATCAGCAGACAGGTAAACCGAAAACAACGTTTCTTGTGCATGGCGAGAAATAGAGCTTACATAGCTTAGCCAGAAAGCTAAAAGATACACGGGGTGAAATGCCAATATTGGCTCAGGAATATACTCTTTAAGTGTTAACTTAAAGTAATTAATAAATTATCAGGTCAGCTATCCTGTTAGTAATGATTCTTTATTCTGAGCGATGCCGAAGTATCTTAACCACTTAATATTTGCATGCAGCAAGACCCTCCGGTTTCACTCAGAGTGAAAAAAAAGATAGCTGGACTTTGTTCCTTAGCTGGATTATTTCAGGGTTGTAATGCTTATCTAGCGGTAATTATATCTTTCCTGGTGGATTATTCTTCCAGTAGTAAAGTAATAAAAAGCCAAATAACATGCCGCCGAGATGGGCAAAGTGTGCAACACCGTCCTCGGTGCCGGTTACACCAAACACAAGTTCGATCACGCCATAGATAATAACAAACCATTTAGCTTTTATCGGCATCGGCGGTATCAGCAGAATCAATACCTGGTTTGGAAAAAACAGGCCGAAGGCCAGTAATACACCAAATACCCCGCCGCTGGCGCCAATCGTTGGTGAATATTGCCCGGTCATGTTCTGAACAAGTAGCTGTGTTAATGCAGCACCAAGTACACACACGAAATAATAGACGGCAAAAGTTCTTGATCCCCACAGGTTTTCCAGGCCGGTACCAAATAACCATAGAGCATACATGTTTAGCAGTATATGCATCAGGCTACCGTGCAGAAATGCATAACTGACTAGTTGCCATGGCATAAACAGAGATAGCTGTGTGCCTGTTGGCAGGATGTAATCAGATAGCGGCCACAATGCAAAATAGCTGAATAGAGAATTAGCGAAGAACATTTCAAGAAAAAAAATAATCCCGTTTGAAATGAGCAGTAATTTAATTACCGGTGGGAGTAAGGTGTAGTGATGTCGTATGCCTGTCATGGTATTAAGTCAGTTTCAGTTTATTGAGTCGAGCTTATGCAATAATTACTGGTATGATACCAGTGATTGTACCAAAGGCAGTCATTACCGGGCACAATCGGATGCGTGCGCTCTGCACGGTACTTTTAAGCGGCGATTCGAGACAGCTGAAGTTCTTCTAGAAATACACCAGTAGCACAGCATTTTTAATGATTCAGTCCCAATCTACCTGCACAGCCAGTGCCTGGATGATGGCGGTATAAACCAGGATGTTCAGCTCACTACCGAATAAATAATGGCCATGGTGCTAAAAAATACCAACGTGATAGATAGTCCGGTGACGATAATCGCGCGGAAGATGCCGAGAAAAAATATGGGCACAATCAGGGTATATATAATCGCATCAGGTAACGCTTGCAGTATATTATCGTTAGCGGTTTCGATCAGGTTGCGTGTGAATCACTGATCTGAATTTCGCAATACTGGTGTTAATATGCTATTTTTCATTCACATTAATACCGACGTATAATATTATTGTAAACTTTTTGAATAAGGCTCTCTCAAAATAACAGTATTAGATTATATTAAATGTTGGAGAAGACAAATGTCAGAAACCAGTCACAGTTACTTTAAGCAAACAATATTAATTGTAATCGTCCTTCTGCTTATTTTATTTGTCGGTGCTCAGACCTGGTATATGTTCCGCATGAAAAAACAGCTGCAGGAAATTTATACGCAGCAATCCTCTATAGAACGCAACGCTGGCAGAACTTTACCAGCAGCTGCAGGCACAAGTAGTAACGAATCCTGAACAGATTGATCTTGAAACGGCCATTGAAATCATGGAGAGGGCAGAAGAGATGAAACTATTATCTAAACTATTTGACTTTTTAAGCCTGACGAATAGCAATACTGAGTCAGTTGATGAGACACGTATTACAGCCAATATGCTTAACGAGGCGATAGAGCGTGTAGTCGACGGCATTGAGCCAAAAATGCGCTATTTTCCCGGTTATAAAAAAATTCTTAACCATAGCGTTGCCACTTCTCTGGTTTATATCAGTAATCTGGTCGATGCCATTCCCGAACCGATTTTTATCAGCGAAAAAAATTTTTTCACCGACCCGCAGCTGAAAGTTTATTTTGCAACCATTGCAAATATTCATGATATTTTCAGTAGCAACAAGGAACTAAGAGACTTCTTTGCAGCGCCAGAAAACTGCAACCTGGACGAAGCCTGTGGATTACTATGCATGAACGAGACAGAAAAAACGGTGCTGGGAATGGAACTGCATGGAGATGTTATTGAACGTGATGTTATGCAAACTGCACTGAATTTTTCCGAACATAAGATTTTGTCACCGGCCACATGTGAGGCTGATGTACGCAAAGGAATTAAACAATGTATTTTTGATGCCTTGATCACCCACGCACTGCAAGAAATTGTTGATCTTAAACAGCAGAAACAGGGGTTGGAAACACAACGCAGTTTACTGAAGTCTAGACTGAAAGCCAGGAAATCACAGGGTGACGGTCTAAGCAAGATGCTGACCAGTGCAACTAAAGCAGAACTATCTGTGAATATTGAACAGCAAATTGCAGAAAATGAAAAAAAGCTTCAAAAGCACCCCGCCAGTTGGAACGCACCTCGGTATTATATGGAAATTACTAAAAACATCCTTGCACACCCTGAGAACTTTATAGGTATCAAAGCGAAGTCTTTCAATATAACTCAATTGGGAATAGTGGCCAGTGAAAATTCCTCACAATCTGTGAACACCATCCATTTTAATGAAATTTTAATTGCTAATGTGTTAAAGCGGGTCGTCGCCATTGTGCGTTATCCCCGTAGTGAAATGCTGCCCAGGAAGGAGTTTAACCTGAAGGAGTAAAGGCATAATTAAAACTAATAGTAATTTGCCAGTTAGGATTTGAGCTACATAGTGTCATGAGATTACTATCATCCTGACCGGAACGCAGTTTTGTAGGGTGCGCCGTGCGCACCAACGCTACTTCAGGACTGCAGCGTTATCAATTTCTTTAATCATCTGTTTTGCCTCATTCAAACCTTGTTCAGCTGCTTTTTGATACCAGTATAATGCTTCATCATCATTTTGTGCGACACCTTTACCCATGCTATACATCTTGCCAAGTTGCAGCTGCGCTGCCGCTTCTCTCTGGTCTGCCGCCTTGCGAAACCAGTGAGCGGCCATAAAATATTTTTGCACCACACCTTTTCCTTCAAGGTACATGCTGCCAAGTTCATACTGTGCTAAAGCATCACCTTGCTCGGCTGCTTTGTGCAACCAGTGGGCAGCTTTGGACATATCCTGCTCTACGTCATTACTTTCAAGATATAAAATTCCGAGATAATATTGTGCAATTGCCTCATCCTGATCTGCGGCTTTCTGAAACCAGTAAATAGCCTTAGTAATATCCTGTTCTACGCCTTGACCGTTCATGTAAAACCAGCCGAGCAGTTGTTGCGCCACTACGTTGCCTTGCTCTGCGATTTCACGGTACTTTTTAATGGCTTCTGCATACTCTTCCTGTAGCTGATAGTTAAAGCCTTCAGCAAATATTTCTTCTGTCGAAAGTTTATTGATTTCAGCCTTGTATGCAGTTACTGTTTTTATATTTTGTGCACCAGTCTTCGATGATTCCAGCTCCTTTTTCAAACGTGCTATTTTCTCTCGTGATTTTTGCAGTGCCCGCTCATTGAGTTTTAACGCTTTCAGTAGTTGTTGACTCTTTTCTGAGTGGTCATTTTTGTATTTTTCAAGTGTATCTAATATGTGCTGAGGATCAGCTTCAATTTCGGCTTTTATATAATAATCTGTCTTATCCCATTTCTCTTCCAGGAATCTAACTGTTGCCAGGTTAGCCGTAACCGCTTCAACATCTTCTCTGGCGTATGAATTTACAGAACCATCTTCGCTAATATTAATTATTTGCTGAATGTGTGAACCGATTTTGTGGAAGAGAAGCGTTTTTACCTGATCAATTGCAATTATACGGCTGGTGAATTCGTTGTCTGATTGTATTGCATTATAGGTGTATTCGCGGCTATAAGTTTCAGCTAACAGCTTGCTGCTAAAAAAGACTATAAATATGATTGTGGAAAATATACGTACTAACATGGTTATTTATTTACCTGGAATGAGTGCATAGTAATTTGAATTTGACTGCTGTATAGAGAGATGTTTTCTGTTAAAGAACTATGGATGAGTCAAGCATAAAGATCAAATTTATTATTAGCCAGGCAAGCACCATAGTGACCACAGTATGGCTAAAAATGATGGCCAAATAAAATTATATAACCGCCCATCAAACAGCCTGGTGTAATACCTGGTAGCAATCAGTACTGGCGGTTACGCCTTGAATGAAACAGATAGTAAAATGACATCAGTACAAAACCTCCGCCATAATACTTGACCTGTTAGCAGTATGATTGATTTCAATTGTTCGATCATTATTAACTAGCGGTGAAATAAGCACTGTTAATTATCATGTGGACGTAGATACTGGCGATGTAACCGACAGCTATCGCTGGTGTCCATTTGAGGTGACCGAAGAAAGTGTATTTACCACGAGCCTGACCCATGAGTGCAACACCTGCGGCTGAACCGATTGATAAAAGCGAACCGCCAACACCGGCAGTTAAGGTAACTAACAACCACTGACCGGTCGACATTTCCGGGTTCATGGTCAGTACTGCGAACATTACCGGGATGTTATCAACGATGGCAGATAGTACGCCGACAGCGATATTGGCATTGGTTGCGCCCCAGCCGGTATACATCATTTCGGAAGCCAGGCCTAGATAACCAAGGAAACCTAGACCACCTACACAAAGAACTACACCGTAGAAAAAGAACAAGGTATCCCATTCTGCTTTTGCCACCGGTGAGAAGACATCAAATGGTACAGCTGAACCCATTTGTTCATCATGCTCTATGTTATCCGGTTTGCCGCGTAGTTCTTTGTGTGCGGTTTTTTTCAGGAAAAAACCGAACAATTGCAGATAACCAAGCCCGGTTAACATACCGATGACCGGCGGCATATTGAAAAAGTTATGGAATGAAACCGCAGTGGCAATGGTTGCAAGAAACAAAAAGATGATACGCTTTGCACCGCGTTGCATCTGCACCTTCTCACCTGATGCCTCAGGCTTAACATTGGGTACGGCAAAATGCATGATCGCTGCCGGTACCAGGTAGTTAACTGCCGCCGGGATAAAGAGGGCGAAAAATGTCCAGAATTCTACAATTCCTTTCTGCCAGACCATCAAGGTAGTGATGTCGCCAAAAGGAGAGAACGCTCCACCTGCATTGGCGCCGACAACGATATTGATGCATGCCAGGGTAACGAAGCGGCTATTGTCTCCGCCTACGGCCAGTACCACAGCACACATTAATAGTGCAGTGGTCAGGTTATCGGCAATCGGCGAGATAAAAAATGCCAGGGTACCGGTTATCCAGAATAGCGCACGAAAACCAAATCCACTACGAATCAACCAGGCACGAAGTGCATCAAATATTCGTCTCTCTTCCATAGCGTTGATATAGGTCATCGCCACCAGCAGGAAGAGCATAAGCTCGGCATATTCCAGCAGATTATGCCGGACAGCGTGCTCGGCAATGGTTGGCATCCCATGGTTTGTATAAAACCAGCCAATGATGGCCCAGATAATGCCGGCACAAATAATGACCGGTTTGGATTTGCGTAGATGGGTAAATTCTTCTGCCATCACCAGTACATAAGCCAGCATAAATAAAGCAATGGATAAAAAACCTATCCAGTGATTTGTCAGGTCCATACGCGTTTCTACGTGCTCGGCAGCCATTACTACACCTGGAAGCATGCCAACTAGTAAAGCGGGTATTAATTTCAGTATTATATTTTTCTTTTTCATCATCATTTATTTACTAAAATACCAGGTTCATCATGACCATCATTACTACCAGGAACAGAATCGTCATAATGCCGCCAGCTTTCAAAAAGTCAGCAACTCGATAACCGGCCGGTCCCATAATCAAAGCATTAACCTGATGTGTAGGAATGAGGAAGGAGTTAGAAGTTGCAATGGCAACGGTCAGTGCAAACACGGCCGGGTTAGCACCGGCACCGATTGCGATATTCACTGCCAGTGGTACCAGCAGTACAGTAGCGCCTACATTAGACATAACCAGGGTGAAGAAGGTCGCCAGTATTGCTACTGCCGTCTGGATAACCCAGATGTCCATATGGCCCACAACGGACAGAACCTGTTCAGCGATCCATTTTGCTGTACCGGTTGTCTCGACAGCCAGTCCAAGAGGGATAAGTGAGGCAAGCAGAAACACGGTTTTCCAGCTCACTGCCTGGTAAGCCTCTTCAATATTTAACACACCCGATAATACCATTCCCATGGCGCCGGTAAGTAACGCAACAGACAGTCGAATATCGGTAAATAACACCATGAAAAGTGCAATGCCGAAAAAGATAGCCGCCGGCAGGATCTTGTTTGGTCGTATTTCTTCAGCTCGGGGATATTCGGTGGTCACCACCACAAAATCACGGTCCTTTTCTATTCTCTCCAGAGCGTTCCACGCAGTATGTACCACCAGTGTGTCACCAGGATGAAACGCCATGTTACGAATATCATCGCCTTCACGCAGTGTTTTACCATCACGATGCAGACCAATCAATGCCAGACCATAGGTTTTGCGCATCCAGATATCACGTGCACTTTTACCTATTAAGCTGGAACCCGGTGGAATAACAATTTCTGCAATACCGGATATTCTGGGGGAAAGTGAATCAGAAAAAGTGCGTAACAGCCTGCGTTTTTTAAGGTTATATTTCTCTATAAAATGATCCAGATCATGCGGATCTGCGACCACACCTAATACCATTCCATTTAAAACCTCGGTATCTCTTGCCAGGGTACCGGGGCCCATCCTGGCCGCTTCACCAGGCAGCTTGTTGGCGATAATACGTACTCGATAAGCACTCTCTATTTCGTCAATTTTTTTGCCAATCAGGCTGCTGTCGCTTAACACCACGAGCTCAGATATTTGATAATCGACACCGTATACGTCATGGAAATAAGCCATTGGATCGGCACCTTTAGTGCCGCTCTCACTCCTCGTTTTTGGTAATACAAAACGCCCGGCCAGCACAAAATAAATAATGCCGGTAACAATCAAAGCGGCACCCACCGGGGTGACCGAGAACAAACCCCAGGTGTCCATTTGCTGGTCGGCAGGAAGCGCCTTATTTGATGTGAGGATCAAATCGTTAAGTAAAATCAATGGACTAGAACCCACCATAGTCATGGTACCACCAAGAATCGCTGTAAAACCCATCGGCATGAGTAAGCGAGACATAGGTATACCTGAGCGTGCAGAAATACGAGAAACTACCGGCAGGAAAAGGGCTGCTGCACCGACGTTTTGCATAAATGAAGAAATGAAACCAACCGTTGCAGAAATGATAGGGATGATGCGTGTTTCAGTGGTGCCACCAATTTTCAGGATGAAGCCAGCGACTTTGCTCATAATGCCGGTTTTGTCGAGGCCTGCACCGATAATCATCACCGCGATAATGGACATCACCGCATTAGAAGAAAAGCCATCGAACAGATGTTTGTTATCTACCAGTCCCTGTTCCAGTCCCATATAAGGTGCTAACAAAGTGGTCAAGCCCAATGTCACCATGACCGTGGCGGCAGCAACGTCAACGCTTACAATTTCAAAGGCGAAAAGATAAATGGTTAATACCAGGATAGCGCTGACCCAGGCTATTTCGACAGTGGGCACAACACTGGCGAGAAATATTGCCAGTGCTGCAAAAATTACCGCTGCGATAATCTGTTTTAGGGAGATAATTCCTGGCTTTGCGATAGTTTGTTCTTCGTCCGCAAGTGTATTCATTGTTATTCTCTGATTAATGTTTAATTCATTTGTATTTACGTATTTTATATTTCAACTGCTTGATACGTTGAGGCAGCAGATTGCTTAGCTAATGTTGCCGTCATATGATTTTCAATGAGCACAAGGGGGCATGGATGCGACCTCTGCGCCCGGGTAAAACTTCTTCTATAAGTAATCTAACTACATCATCACCGGGCACTGCGATAAGATAGAACAGAAAAGAGAAGGGTATTTATTGATGTATTCAACGATGTCATTGACTGTATTAACTGCAAATTGAATTCGCTGAAAGTAAACACCGGTATCCTGTTAGGCCAGGCCGGTTAACATTCGTTTTAAGTTTTTTACTGAGTTTTTCATAATATAAAATCTCACATGAAATTTTTTGTTTCTATTAGGCAACACTCGTGCCAATATTAGAGGATGCTAAAGTTATAAACGGAATACTTGAGTAGGCGTTGCAATAGGCAACATTCACAAACGAAATTAGTTGTTTAACATCGTTCAAGTCAATAACTGCCTGTGTGTTAGTGTGGATGCGAATTGTACCATATGGTTGCGTTTTTATAATGGCTACTTTCTTTGATCAGAGCAGTTTGCGGGGTAAAATCACCAGCGCGACTATCACACTAGCAATCAATAAAGATAATAACTCATGGTTAAAACATCTAAATCAAAGATAATCAGGGAAACACTTCAAGTACGTCGCCTGGGTATCGATACCTATCGTGAAAATGTTGCCTATTTGCACCGCGAGTGTGAGCTATACCGGGCGGAAGGTTTTCAGGCGCTTTCCAAGGTAAAAATATGCGTCGACGGTCGGCGCATTCTTGCGGTATTAAATGTCGTCGATGATCACAGTATCGTCACTGCTACGGACCTGGGCTTATCTGAGGAAGCTTTTCTCAAGTTAGGCGTAGAGGAAGGTCACCTGGTCAGTATCGAACACGCCGAACCGCCGGCATCGATGAATGCGGTGCGCCGTAAAATTGCCGGTGAACGGCTCAGTCAGCAGGACTTTGAACATATTATTAGCGACATTACCGACTTGCGCTATTCGAAAACTGAAATCGCTGCTTTTCTCGTTGCCTCCGGGCAAACCGATATGGATCGTGATGAAGTATTTTTTTTGACACGAGCCATGCTGAAATCCGGTGAGCAACTAAACTGGAACGAATCACTGGTCGCAGATAAACACTGCATTGGCGGTATTCCCGGTAACCGTACCTCGATGCTGGTGGTGCCCATCGTTGCTGCGCACGGCATGTTAATACCCAAAACATCGAGTCGTGCTATTACCTCACCGGCAGGTACCGCCGATACCATGGAGGTGCTGGCTAATGTGGAGCTGAATATCAAAAAAATGCATGACATCGTGCGCAAGCATCGAGCGTGCCTGGCATGGGGCGGCACGGCCGAGTTATCACCGGCCGATGACATCATGATTGCCGTGGAACGACCGCTTGGTATCGATTCACTCGGCCAGATGGTGGCATCTATTCTGTCGAAAAAACTTTCAGCGGGTTCAACACATTTAGTTATCGATATTCCTGTGGGGGCTACGGCAAAGGTTCGCCAGATGCGACAGGCCCAGCGCTTACGTAAATTATTTGAGTTTGTTGCCGATCAGCTGGCTATCCATCTGGAAGTTGTCATAACTGATGGTCGGCAGCCTGTTGGTTCTGGTATCGGTCCGGTGCTGGAATGCCGCGATGTGATGCAGGTGCTGCAGAACTCACCCGATGCGCCTGACGATCTCAGGCAAAAATCATTACGTCTGGCAGGACGAGTACTGGAATTCGATCCCGATGTTCGTGGTGGCAATGGTTATGCGATTGCACGGGATATCCTGGATTCCGGTCGTGCTTTGGAGATGATGAATACGATTATTAAAGCTCAGGGCGCTCAGAGTGAAAAGTTTGAACTGGGCAAACTGACGCATGAAGTCCTTTCTCCTGCCACGGGTGTTGTGGTAAATATCGATAATCTGCAGATGGCGCACATTGCGCGTTTCGCCGGTGCCCCGATGGATAAAGGCGCGGGTGTGGATCTGTTTAAAAAGTTGGGCGATAAAGTCAAAAAGGGCGAGCCACTGTATCGCATCTATGCAGTGTTTCCTGCTGACTTTAATTTTGCGCTTACCTTGTGCGAGCAAAACAGCGGCTATTTGATTGGTAAAGAGGATCAGATACCCAAAGCTTTTGTGGAATTCTGATGCTACTTTACTTTGATGATTATGAGCTGCAGTCTCGCAAACTGGCAGAGGTTCTGAATAGTCCCTGTCAGCTAATACAGCGGCACCGTTTTCCTGATGGTGAAAACAAACTTACGCTGCCAGCCAAACTCCCCGAACATGTTATATTTTGTCGCAGTCTTGATCAGCCGAATGAAAAATTACTTGAGTTATTACTTGCGGTAAAAACGGCGCGTGAACTGGGTGTGAAAGTCGTTACCCTGGTTGCGCCTTATCTCTGTTATATGCGCCAGGACAAAGCCTTCCATCCTGGAGAAGCCATCAGTCAAACTATCGTTGGCAGCTTTCTTGCTGAGCTATTCGATAATGTTATTACTGTCGATCCACATCTGCATCGAATCCAGCGCCTGGAACAGGCAGTGCCAGCTAAGAATGCAGTGACCCTGTCAGCCACGTCTTTAATGGCAGAGTTTTTGCGTCAGTCATTGAAAAATCCCGTATTACTGGGTCCTGACAGTGAAGCAGAGCAGTGGGTAAGCGCTGTCGCCAATCCAAATCAATGGGACTATGGAGTCTGTAAAAAAATACGCACTGGCGATAGGGAAGTCGAGATCACTTTACCTGAAATTGATTTACACGGACGTTCGGTGGTAATAGTGGACGATGTGGCGAGTAGCGGGCAAACATTGGTCGTCGCTATTAAAAAATGTCTATCACAGCAGGCAAAACATGTAGATGTACTGGTAACCCATGCGCTGTTTGCGAAGGATGCACAACAACGTCTGCTACAGGCTGGCGTGCGTAATATGTGGAGCACTGACAGTGTCAGCCATGAAAGCAATGCTATTGCTTTGCATAACTTACTTAAAGAAGGGGTTTTACATTTGCTTTAGTGTTTTGTTGAACAGCATTGATTCCGCTTATATTTAGCCAAATACAGACTGCTGAAGTAAACTATGGATGCTGAATCTCAATTAGTGTAATGCGGAAGCCGTCCTATGTTTAAACGCACAATTATTTTCCTTTTCGCCATAGTGAACAATACCCTGCGTCTGAACAAGCCGCAGGTGCATGTTCTGATCGACCGTGCGAAAAGCGACAACTGGGTATAAGCATGCGTGATATCGGTAGTGTGCTGGCCTCCGGTGCCGGCGCCGTCTCGCGCAACAATATCGGTCTGGTTATTACCGTGGGTTTGAGTATTGGTACTTTGTTTACCTTGTTTGTTGTCCCGGTTATGTATACCCTTATTGCGAAACAGTACAATGAAAATGAAGAAATAAAACGACTTGCCGTGACCCAGGACGAGTACTCATTTAGTTACAAATAAGCCAGGGCTAGATAGAATGTCCCGATATTTCCTGTAATGGTGTGAAAATCATAAAGTGACAACCTCTAATTTCGACAAGCGGTTACTGATCGAACAAATACGTTACATGGAAACGGAGCATAAACTTGCCTGCGATGATGAACAGGCATTCTCCGATCTTTCCGTACACAAAGATTTTGAACAGCGTCTTTGGCAACGGGCACAGTGCCTGCTGCAGCAGCATGATCTGTCTCGTACTGTAGGCCGGGCTGCCAGGCTATCACGTTACGCCAGGACCATTGCTTTTATTGTAGCGGCTGTGTTCGGCGCGCTGGGTATTGTCTATGCAATTACCGACAGTTCTACCATTAATATCTACTGGTTACTGCTGGTCTTACTTGGCTTTAATCTTTTATCCATGCTGTTATGGCTGACAGGCATTAGCCTGAATATGAAAGGTTTGACAGCAGGTGTGTTAGCCAGGCTAACAAGCTGGCTGCCTGACCATGTTAAAAGTAAAAGCAGCACCAGCAAGCTGGCAGACCGTGCGTGGTTGAACTGTAATTTTACTGGTTCTGTAGGCAAGTGGCAGTTCAGCAAAATAACACATCAATTATGGCTGGTTTATCTGTTCGCGGGTTTGGCCTTTTTAGTGCTGATGTTAATGGTACGCCAATATGATTTTGTCTGGGGTACAACGCTGTTGTCAGACACTGTCTTTTTAACATTGACTGACGTTTTAAGCGAACCACTGCAAGCATTAGGTTTTGCCACGCCGTCAGCAGAGCTGGTTCATGAAACACGAGTTGGTCTGGCGCAAACATTAACTGTTGAGCATCGCACCCGTTGGGCGCAATTTTTGCTGGGTGCATTACTGTGTTTTGGCATTGTGCCGCGAATACTGCTGCTGGCCTGGTCTGTGCTGATGAGTGGCATTGCCCGTCGTCGCTTCAGGCTGGATTTCTACCTGCCTTATTATATTAGTTTACGGCAACAGTTGATGCCACTGGCAAGTCACGGCCAGATTATAGATGCGGATAATTCACCGCCCGTTATTTCTGCAACACCGGCGAAAACACCGGTGCCGCATACTCTTCCCGCTGAAACTTTATGGGTGGCGGTCGAACTTGGCGTAAATATACCCTGGCCACCGCTGTCTGTTAGTGCTGCTAATGACCTCGGGCAGGTTATTGATCGTGCCTCACTGGAATCTATTTTGCAGCACCTGCAGAGTGCAAGCAGCCCTGTGGTTGCTGTTGCGGTGTCGTCTGCACGGCCTCCCGATCGCGGCATACAACGTGTGATTTCCAGCCTGATGGCGAACAGCAGTCAACCCTGGCTGGTGCTGTTGCAAAGTCACCAGGATGGACCGGTTTCAAGCACTCGACTGGCGGCATGGTACCGCCTGGCCGAGGCGAGCAAAGTGCCTGCCGATCACGTTATCAGTATGAGTGTGGCTTAGCGTAATGTTAAACATGTGGCACAAAGCCCATTATCTACCGATTAACGTTGCCATTGTTGGCCACACCAATGCCGGCAAAACATCGTTGATCCGTACGCTGCTGCGAGACGATCAGTTTGGTCAGGTCGATGATGCAGCCGGCACCACGCGTTACGTAGAAAAATCGGCGATTTTTTCCGGTGATGATGAAGTACTGGATCTTTATGATACACCGGGGTTTGAGGATTCCAGTGCTTTGTTGTTAGTACTTGAGGATCTGTCAAAAACAGTTGAGGCCAGGTTGCCAGCAGATTTATTGCGTGCTTTTATAGCACAGGCAGACGATTACCCTGATTTCGAACAGGAAATCAAGGTGTTACGACAATCAATCAATAGTGACGTGTTGCTCTATATGATTGATGTACGCGAACCTTTATTGGGGAAATACAGCGATGAAGTAGAAATATTGAGTAAGGCTGGCAAACCGATTCTTCCGGTGTTCAATTTTATCGCTGGCAACAGTGAAGCCCTGAAACGCTGGCGTGAACAGATGGCGCAGTTCAATCTACATTCGGCGCTGGAATTTGATACCGTCGCTTTTGATTTTGAGGCCGAGAAGCGACTTTACCAGAAACTGCAAAGCCTGCTTGAAAAGCAGTACGATACACTACAGGCACTGATCGACTATCGACAGGAAGTATGGAACAAGCTGAATCATGCAGCTGCGCAACGTATCTTTCAATTACTCACCGAGGTTGCCTGTTATCGACTGGAAGTAGAAGGCAAGAGTGGCATCTCTCAGAGCGATGTAAGCTCGATGCAGAACTTCGTGCGTCATGCAGAGCAGCTTGCATTGCAGGATTTATTAACAATATTTGCCTTTACCCAGCTGGACGTTGACCTGCAACAATTACCCATGTCTGACGGGCAATGGCAGCTTGATATTTTTTCGCCCAACATGTTAAAAGACTTCGGGCTAAATGCTGGTGCTACTGCTTTAACGGGCGCCGCTACGGGAGCGGGTATTGACCTGATGGTTGGTGGTTTGAGTCTCGGTGCAGCGACAATGCTGGGTGCAGCACTGGGAGCGGGGTGGGCAACAGCGCGGCGCTATAAGCAGGAGTTACAGGCCGCCTGGCGCGGACATAAATGGTTGTGTGTCGATGATGACACGGTCAGTCTGTTGTACCTCAGGCAACGCAAATTGCTGCATACCCTGACACAGCGCGGTCATGCCGCGCAGAATAAATTGCAGCTCTTTAATGAGGTGAAACATTCACTCCCTAAACGATGGTCTCAAGTTTTAAAAGTTCTGCGCCAGCATCCCCAATGGCAACATGCTGCGTCAACTGACGCGGAGTATCTGAAATTACAGGCACAGGTCATAGACTGGCTATTATGCGAAAACAAAGATAGTTAAGTACGGCAGGTTTTAATTCAGCAGGCGTAGCGGAAAATGTCACTAAACATAGCACTGTTGTGCCGAATGACACTAAGTTAAGAGTTCTTTGCATGACCTTTTAACAACTTGGCGACATAAACTGCTGTCACGTTAACTGCAAGGGACATGAACCGGGCACAGTAGGCAACGACACGCCGTGAAACCATCCATGGTGGCTCAACACTCGCATCCATGCGGGTGATGGTCGTTGCCAACTGCGTCCGGTTCCCATCCCTTGCGGTTAATATAGCTAACTTAGTGCCACTCACTATGCGCCAGGCTATCAGTGCTAAAAATCTGTAACTTAGGTGCCATACAGGACAGAAGTGCTGAATCATAAGGCGTTTATTATGGAGGTTTTAAATCCTTGACTTGAGCAGAGAGTGTGTGTTTATACTTTTTGTACTGTAATCAAAGGAGCTGCAAATGATGAATGGAGACAGATACTTCATGGCAAAACGGATCCTGTTCTACACTGTCCCATTCATCCTGCTTTTCATCATTTCAGGTTCACTGTATGCGGATGTCACCGCAACTGGCAGCCAGTCCCCACCAGAGACAGAGGACGTTCCCGAAGGTGTGAATCCAGTTTATACCATCACGGTTACTAATCTTGACCAGCAAAGTCCCACGTTCCCAGATATTACCATCCAACTGGAGGGAGTTGATGTTTCTACTTCCTTTACCTCCTTCTCTAACTGCGAACTTGATGGTGAGACTTTCTTCTGTGATCAACTCGGTGCAGGCGCTACAATCGATTATCAATTCCAATGGAACACTCCTCCTGTTGTGGGCGTTTATCCTTTGACTTTTGTTGTTGGTTGCAGCAACTGCGAAGGTGTTGATAGCGTGGCCATCACTACAAGCGTGGTGAGCGCGGTCATCATTCCACCTGATCCTTTGGATCTCCGGTCTGACTGACAGTGAGAATGAGGTTTATGACTCCCTGCTGAGTGCCTGTGCCGCCTTTACCGGTGATACGGCGGTGCGGCTCAGAGGGAGAAAATAATTTACGTGAGGCCTGCCTGGCCCTGGAAAATGCGGATGAGGAAACCCTGACCAACGCAGTCCGCCAGTTAACACCGAAACAGGGACCCGCCCAGGGCACCTCATCCGTCGAGACAAACAAACGGCAGTTTGACAATATCACTTCGCGAATGGCTGCGCTGCGCAGTGGTGCGACGGGCATGAGCGTTGCCGGGCTGACCCTGCAATACCAGGAGCTCTCCCTGCCTGGAAGCCTGTTCACTGCCGACTCCGACACGCCGAGTGGTGGTTCTGCGGGATCAGACGACACTCTGCTCATCGGCAAGCTCGGGATTTTCATCAACGGCAGAGTGAGCTTCGGTGACAAGGCGTCATCCAGTAACGAAATTGGCTTTGATCTCGACACAACAGGTCTCACCGTTGGTGTGGACTATCGCTTTACCGACAAATTCGTATTGGGTGGCGCCATTGGCTATGCTGATAGCGAGACTGACTTCGACAACAATCGCGGTAGTATGGACGTGAACGGTTATACCCTCTCTGTTTACAGCACCTACTACCACGATGAAAATACATACCTGGACGCTATCGGTAGTGTGGGCTGGAGCGATTTCACCAACGGGCGAGCCGTTGATATCGGTATAAGCAGCATTCCCCGAGGCCCAAGTAAAAGGTGATACCAACGGCCAGAAAGTTGCATTCAGTATTGGCGGCGGATACGACTTCTACCATAAAAGCTTCAGTTTCGGTCCTGTTGCCCGGATTAATTACATAAAAGCAGATATAGACAGTTATGCTGAGAGCAGCGCAACCGGCTTCGAGTTAGACTATGACAGTCAGGACGTGGAGTCCCTGACTTCAATATTGGGGGCACAGCTCAGTTATGCCATCAGCACCTCGAACGGGATTTTCACCCCCCAGTTACTTTTCGAGTGGGCACATGAATTCAAGGATGATAGCCGGTTTATTACCGCACGCTTTCTGTATGACACAAGCAGCACACCGTTACCGTTTAATCTGGCGACAGATGACCCAGACAGGGACTATTTCAACCTGGGTGCAGGCCTGTCCGCTACCTTTGCCGAAGGCAAATCGGCCTTTATCTTCTATGAAACCAACTTGCAACGCGAAGACATAAACCTGGATACCATTTCTGCCGGCTTGCGGCTCACTTTTTAGTATTCCTATGAAATATCCAGGCTAGTAACTTCCTTCTTTTAGAGGGAGGCAGGAAGCAGAAAATAGCAAAGGTTGCGGATTAAATATGGACTAATATGAACAAAAATGACGACCCTGAAACCAGGGTTTTAGATGATTCAACGCAGCTATATTCGCCGCAAGACGATGAAGATAAAACCCGTGTTGCCACGCCCGGGACAGATCTACCCGATGATACCGATGATCTGCCTACACGACTTGTCGTAACAGACGGCAAATCTGTCTCGGGCATGCAGTCAGACAACCCCGATACAGAGCAGCCCGAGGATGGTCACCGTGTACTGGGGCCGGGAACGCTGATAAAAAACAGGTTTCTGCTGGTGGAGGAGTTGGGTCGGGGCGGCATGGGTGTGGTCTATACGGCTCGGGATCTGGTGCACGAAGAGGCGGGCGAGAGTGATTCGCTGGTCGCCATAAAATTGCTGTCAGATAACTTCAAGGATCATCCTGATGCCCTGCGTATGCTGCAACAGGAAACAAAAAAAACAAGGGAACTGGCGCACCCGAATATCGTCACTGTCTACGACTTCGATCGGGATAACGATCTGGTCTATATGACCATGGAGCTGCTCTCAGGCCAGTCCCTCGATGCCTACCTGAAACAGCAGCGGCATAAAACGATAGATCTGAACGACGTCATCCCCATCATCGCTGACATTGCTCATGGGCTGATGTATGCCCATCGGAGAAATATCATTCACTCCGATTTAAAGCCTTCCAACGTCTTTCTGACTGATAAAGGTGCAAAGGTCCTCGACTTTGGTATTGCACGTGCCGCCAAACAATCCGATTCCAGACCGCGGCCATCGTCCGGTGCAGCCGACTCTCAACAATCGGATGGTGAAACATTCATCGCCCTGACTCCATCCTATGCCAGCCTGGAGATGTTTCTGGGTGAACCCCCTGATCCAAGAGATGACATTTACGCCTTTGCCTGTATCTGTTATCAGCTGTTGGCGAAATCGCACCCCTATAGAAGACGTTCGGCGAAGGAAGCCCAGGAAAAGGGCTGGGTACCGGAAAAAATCACCACACTGAAAGAGCGTCAGTGGCAGGCGCTACTGAAAGGGCTGGCGCTCAAGCGTGAACAAAGGACGGAAACTGTCGCTGAATTTATCCGGGATCTGCTGCCCAAACGCCGGCAATCCAGTAAAGTGGCATTGATCCTGCTCATTATTGTAACCCTCTTCAGTGGTGCATATTATCTGTTTCGTCCCACGGTTATCGTAGAACCCAGCCTGTTCGAAAACCCACTCCCGGAAACAGAATTGAGCCTGGAGCAACGCTCTGCCGTTGATGCCGCACTGGAAGTGGCCGAGGTTCACATGATGGTAGGCCGACTGCTCAATCCACCGGGAGGCAATGCCCTGGATGCGTATAGAAAGGTACTGGAGATGCACCCCTATAACCGGCAGGCAATCGCCGGATTAAGGGTACTCATGCAGCAGTTGGTGGCGCAGGCCAGGAGCAACATGGAAGCGGGTCATGAAGAGCATGCACGAGAGATCGTTCAGGAGGGCCTGAAAATTGATGACAAACACCAGGCCCTGCAGGCATTAAACCAGCAGCTTAACCAACTTGGAGAATCTTCCAGTGATTGAAAAAAATGTAATTCGTATTATCCCGATCATCGGGCTCCTCATGCTACTCGCCGGTTGCGTTGCTACGACGGCGGAGAACAGCAAAACATCCAGTCCGGAAGGACGGGTAGATGCCGATAAGCTTCTGCCTGTGGATTGCCTGCTGCCCTCTCAGGTAAGAAAGCTGGGAGCCCAGATGACCTACCTGGCCCCACGCAGGGCAATCAAGACCACCGCGCTGGATTGTGAAATACGCGGTGGTGAGTATATCGCTTATGATCGGGCAGATTACAGAACCTCTCTCAATGTCTGGCTGGAGAAGGCGCAACTGGGGGATGCAGAGGCCCAGACCTATGTCGGCGAGATCTATGAAAAGGGACTAGGACTGCCTGCCGATTACAAAACAGCCCTGTCCTGGTATCTGAAGGCAGCCGACCAGGGCTACTCACGGGCCCAGATAAACCTGGGCTATCTTTATGAGAAAGGCCTGGGGGTGGAAAAAGACTCGGTGACAGCTCTCAACTGGTACCGCAAGGCCTCAGGCATCAAAGATGATGACATCGAATATACTTCCGCCATCGAAGTGAAGGCCGCAACCCTGGCACAGGAGCAGAATGACCTGCTGAGGCAGGAGATCAAGCGCCGGGAGCGTGAGATCTCGTCACTGAAATCCAGCCAGGTATCGACTCAACAACAATTAGGCAATAGTCAGCAGCAGCTGAAAGGGGAAAAAGAAAAGCTGCATGAACTTGAGCTGAAAATGAGCACTACCACAGATGCCGCCAGCCTGGAGAGGTTAAAAGATGACTATGCGGTGCAGCAGCAGATAGTTCTGCAGATGGAAGGCAGACTGACGGACCTGCAAAAACGGATCACCCTGGAACAGGCAGTCGTTAAAGAGAAAATCCGTTGACGTTTCCACACAAAAACAGCAACTGAGCTCACAGGACCTGGCAGGACCAACCATCGAGGTCTTCGACCCCACTTTCGCAATCACCCGCAGTGGCGAACCCACGGTCCGTGTCCGCGCCGGGAGCAAGACCAGGATGATCAGCGGCAGGATCTCCGCTCCGGCTGGATTGAGCAGTTTAACCATCAATGGCAAATCTATCTCAGCGGACAGCAGCGGAGCATTCCACTCGTCGGTAGGGGTAGCGGATAGAGAACAGAGAATCCTCATTCAGGCTGAAGACAAACTGGGACAAAGTGCTAAATTCTCATTCATGCTGATTCCAGACATAAGCAGAGCCCCGATGGCGATGGACAGTTCCCAGCTTAGCCGTGTCGCAGGCTCGATTAATTTCGGTCGCTACTATGCACTGATTATCGGCAATAACGATTACCGAAATTTCCCTACGCTCCAAACCGCGATCAATGATGCTGAGGATGTGGCGGCGATTCTTAGAGACAAGTATGGCTTCAACACCCGTTTTATTCGCAATGCCGACCGCTACACGATTCTCTCGGCATTGAATGAGATCAAAGGCAAACTTACCGAAAATGACAACCTGTTGATCTACTATGCGGGCCATGGCGAACGGGATATCAATACGCTGCAGGGTTACTGGCTACCGGTCGATGCAGAACCGGAAAATACCGCCAACTGGATACCGAACTCTGCTATTTCCGACCTGCTCAATACTCTGAGTGCAAAGCATATCCTGGTGGTTGCCGACTCCTGCTATTCCGGGTCCATGACCAGTAGCTCGGTCGCCCGACTGGATACACAACTGAACGATGCGCAACTAAAAAAATGGCTCAAGGTGATGTCGAAAACCAGTTCCCGCACCGTACTCACCTCAGGCGGGATAGCACCGGTGCTGGATAGCGGGGGAGGTGAACACTCCGTCTTCGCCCGGGCATTTTTAGAGGAGCTTGAACAGAAGCAGGGCATAGTTGATGCCTACAAGCTCTATCTCCGCGTCTCACAAAAAGTGCAGCAGGATTCCGCACAGCTGGGTTTTACGCAAAACCCGACCTATGCACCGATCAAGTTTACCGGCCACAGTGGTGGTGAATTCGTTTTTGTGAAGAACTGAGGCTTTCGGCGGGTTGAAAAAACTCATCATCGCTGTCCTCTCGCTTCTCACTCTGGGCTGCAGCAGTCCTGCAGTGAGGAACGAGCACTATGCCATCTCACACGGCTTTACCCGCCTTGAGATCAGGGGAGGCGATTTCACCCACGCCGTCTACCTGAACAGACAGAAGGATCATTCGCTCTGGCATATCTATATCGAAGGGGACGGGAGTCCCTGGAGTGGGCGCTATGCAATCGCGCCCGACCCCACAATTGACAAGCCACTGATGCTGCGGTTGATGGTAAAAGACTCATCACCGGCGATCTATCTGGGCCGCCCCTGTTATCACGGCAGGGTTGACGAAGCAGCGTGCCAGCCCTGGGTCTGGACCCATGGGCGCTATTCTGAAGCAGTGGTCGCCAGCATGGCGGCTGCACTGGAAACACTCATAGAAAGATACCAGATCGACGAGCTTGCCCTGATCGGACACAGTGGCGGAGGAACCCTGGCAATGCTGTTGGCTGAGCATATCCAGCAAACCCGCATGCTGGTAACCATTGCCGGTAACCTGGATATCAGGCAGTGGACCTTGAAACATGGCTATTCACCCCTGGCGGGATCACTGAATCCAGCCGATCGCCCCGGTCTGCCCCAATCCATAGCTCAGTTCCATTTTACCGGCAAGCAAGATACGAATGTTTCGTCTGAACCCGTTCAACGGCTGTTGAAGAATCATCCAGGATTAAATCATATCCAGGTTGAGGGGGCTGGACATGAGACCGGCTGGGATAACTACTTCTGCCAACTTCTGCGACAAATTGGTGGCCGCTGCCTGCCGATACCTGATAGTTAGGTGCTATTGAGATCTAAAATGCGTACCATAATTTAGCCACAAACCACTTTGTTTACCTGCCAAATTTTTCAGATCGCCTGATGCTGGTATTGGGTCAAACCTTAGCTCCAGGCAGGTCGATAAATAGTCGTAGGATTTTCTCCAGCATGGTGAAATATATTTTTAGTTCTGAGCTACTTTTTTCATCGCATAAATGATATCTTTGATTTACGACAAGTTGTTTATCGCTCATTTGTAACTATCCATTAGTGAGGAAATAGACAACCAAAGTATCTAGCCGTCTTCATCAGGAGTGGTACTTAAAGTATCTGAAACCGCTTTCGTATGAAATGCATTGATATATATACGGATATATGTAATATGAACATATTGATTCCCTTTACATCACCATGGCACAGGTTAGAGAATTAATATGTTTTCTATTAGCAAACATCACAATTACACAATTATAAGAGCAGTGTTACACGTAATAAACTGCTAGAGCTTTCGTAGGCCGTAAGGTCAGGTTGAATGGAAAAATGGCAATGAGCCTAATCGATGTTAATAGCTTACTGGAAGAAATATCGGCCGAGCTTCCGTGTGGAGAGGATCTTGAGTACGATGCTGAATTCGGCGAAATGGAGAGAGCTGCTCAGGGTAAGCCGGAGCAACAAATCGGTAGTACTTTAATTCCAGCACAGGAAGCGGATTGGCCTGTGGTGAAAAGCAAGGCAATTGCGCTGTTCGGCCGCACTAAAGATCTTCGTGCGGCAGTCTACCTGACTCGATCGTTGTTACATACTCAGGGCCTGATCGGCTTAAGGGATGGTCTTAGTTTGATTCAGGGCTTAGTGGAGCGCTATTGGGAGATGGTACATCCGCAACTGGATCCCGCTGACAACAATGATCCTACGTTACGCATAAACACGCTGACCTCACTATGTGACCCTGACACGGTACTGCACAGTATACGTGAAGCAACACTGGTTAATTCAACCGCGCTTGGCCGATTCAGTCTGCGTGATATTTTAATTAGCTTAGGCAAACTGTCTCTCCCCGCCGGTTCCGATGAACAGGCCATAGAGATTTCGACGATTAATGCTGCGTTTATGGATGCGCAGCTGGATGATCTGCAAACTACCGCTGACGCTATACGCCAGTCTCTTGAGAGCGTTGCAGCTATCGAATCAACACTGATGGATATGGTTGGGTCGATGCAGATGGCAGATTTCAGTACACTGCCGAACTTGTTAAAGGAGGCGCAGCATATTATGTCTGAACATTTAACCCAGCGAGGCGTCGGTGGAGGTGTCGCTGAAGCGGCAGCTTCCTCTGAGGCTATAAATGAGGTGCCCGATTCACAAATATCCGCTCAGCCGATGACTGGCGCAATAAATAGTCAGGAAGATGTGATCCGGGTGTTAGACATGGCTTGTGAATACTTTAAGCAGCATGAGCCATCCAGTCCCGTACCACTATTGCTACAGCGTGCCAAACGCCTGGTAGCCAAGGACTTTATGGAAATCCTGCGAGATCTAACACCTGCCGGTGTAACACAGGCAGAGGAGATCAGTGGAGTTCCCCATCAAAAATAGAAAATAATTAAGCAACGAGGGATGGAGTACCATACTGTAGTGTTGTAATGAATGGGCTTCATCACTTACGGGTTTATATAACTAAGGAGATGAATTGTGGCAAAAGCAAGTAGTCAAAAATTTATAGCACGAAACCGTGCTCCTCGCGTGCAAATAGAATATGACGTAGAAGTCTATGGTGCGGAAAAGAAAGTTCAATTACCTTTTGTGATGGGGGTGATGTCGGACCTTTCCGGTAAACAGGACCCGGACAACCCGCTACCGCCAGTCGCCGAACGCAAATACCTGGAAATTGATGTTGATAATTTTGACGAGCGCATGAAGGCAATGAAACCCCGTGCCGGATTTCAGGTGCCCAATACACTGACAGGCGAGGGCAATATCAGCGTCGATATTACCTTCGAAAGTATGGATGATTTTTCTCCCGCCGCCATTGCGCGCAAAGTCGATGTGCTTAATAAGTTATTACAGGCACGCACGCAACTTTCCAACCTGGTAACTTATATGGATGGAAAAACCGGTGCTGAGGAATTAATTGCCAAGGCGATTGCTGACCCTGCACTATTAGAAGCACTGGTGTCTTCGCCAAACCCTGATGCTGGAGACGCAGCCGAGACACCAAAGGAAGAGGAGAAATAAGCAATGGCTGAAACTGAAACAGAAGCACAGGTCGCGCCTGAATCTGAAACACTGGAAGCGAGCGATTTCAGCGCGCTACTTGATAAAGAGTTCAAGCCCAAGTCAGATCGTTCAAAAAAGGCGGTTGAAGAAGCGGTCAGGACACTTGCCGAGCAGGCGCTGCAATATACCAGCCTGATTTCATCGGACGTGATGGAATCGATCGAGTCAATGATTGCTGAGATCGATAAACAACTGAGTGATCAAATTAACCTCGTCATGCACAATGAAGAATTCCAGAAACTTGAGGGTGCCTGGAGGGGCTTACATCATCTGGTCAATAACACAGAAACAGACGAGATGCTGAAGATTCGTGTGTTGAATATTTCAAAGAATGACCTGCACAAAACCTTGAAAAGTTACAAGGGCACTGCCTGGGATCAAAGTCCGATCTTCAAAAAACTATACGAAGAAGAATACGGCCAGTTTGGTGGTGAACCTTATGGCTGCCTGGTGGGGGATTATTATTTTGACCACAGTCCGCCGGATATTGAATTGTTAGGTCAGGTTGCGCAAATTTCAGCCGCCGCTCATGCACCATTTATTGCGGCAGCGGCACCAACCCTGATGCAAATGGATAGCTGGCAGGAGTTAAGTAATCCACGAGATTTAACCAAAATTTTCACCACGCCCGAATATGCAGCCTGGCGTTCATTGCGCGAATCGGAAGATGCACGCTACATTGGTTTAGCAATGCCTCGTTTTCTTTCTCGCCTGCCTTATGGTGCCAAAACGAATCCGGTTGAAGAGTTCAATTTTGAGGAAGAAACCGAAGCGGCAGATAGCAGTAAATACACCTGGGCTAATTCGGCCTATGCAATGGCAGTCAATATCAACCGGTCTTTTAAAATGTATGGCTGGTGTTCGCGTATTCGCGGTATTGAGTCTGGTGGTTTAGTTGAAGAGCTGCCGACACATACTTTCCCCACCGATGATGGTGGTGTCGATATGAAATGTCCTACAGAAATTGCCATTAGTGATCGGCGTGAGGCGGAACTGGCAAAGAATGGATTTATGCCGCTGCTTCACAAAAAAAATGCAGATGTCGCTGCTTTCATCGGTGCCCAGTCACTGCAGAAACCCGCGGAATACGATGACCCGGATGCAACTGCGAACGCCAATCTGGCGGCACGTTTACCGTACCTTTTTGCCACCTGTCGGTTTGCGCATTACCTGAAGTGTATTGTGCGTGACAAGATTGGCTCATTCAAGGAACGGGAAGATATGCAGAAGTGGCTACAAGCCTGGATTATGAATTACGTCGATGGCGATCCACAACATTCCAGTGAAGATGTTAAAGCACGTAAACCACTGGCTGCAGCTGAAGTTGTTGTGGAGGAAGTTGAGGGAAACCCGGGATACTATACCTCAAAGTTTTTTCTACGACCGCATTATCAGCTGGAAGGACTTACCGTGTCGTTGAGGCTGGTATCCAAGCTGCCGTCAGTAAAGGGTAGTTAATGAAGTGTTTCAGGATGTGCACATTGTAGTTAAAGCTGAAGGCGGTGAGGAGATGTTGCGCCTTAACGCAATCATGTAACCACAGCTGTACATAAAAAGGGAAAAAGGAGCTGTACATACAAAGGAAAAAAGTAGCTGAGTATTTTTATGATGTTTAAAAGTAATTCTTAGCGATAATGAGTGGTATATAACAAACTATAAGTGATCAAGGAGATTATCATGGCAGTAGATATGTTTTTAAAAATTGATGATATAGAAGGTGAATCTGTAGATGATGTACATGCAGGTGAGATAGATGTATTGTCATGGAGTTGGGGGATGTCGCAATCTGGCACTACACATAGCGGGCCAGGCGGTGGTGCTGGCAAGGTCAACGTTCAGGACCTCTCATTTGTCCACTATGTTGATAAGGCTTCAGCCAATCTGATGAAGATGTGCTGTAATGGCAAGCATTTTGAAGAGGCCACACTAGTGGTGCGTAAGGCCGGGGAAATGCCCCTTGAATACATGATTATCACAATGAAAGGCGGTCTGATTTCTTCGGTGTCCACCGGGGGCTCGGGTGGTGAGGATCGGATAACGGAGAATGTCACTTTAAATTTCTCCGAATTCAAGACCGAGTATGTTCCGCAGATGGCCGATGGTTCTGGTGATGCCTCAGTCATTGTTGGCTGGAACATCGCAAATAACGTGGATGCATCCTAAGGCACCTGCTTATGTCTATTATCTTTAGGGCACCTCATTAGAGGTGCCCTGGCCAAAACTCAAATTCCATCCGCTTATGCGGGGATTTGAAAGTGATGGGATTAATTTCAGGTCGTTTCACGGCTTGACGTTAGTGGTTGTGCCTGATTCATGTCTCGCATTAAAGTAATGCAAGATCAGGCCTGCCACATTGATCTTTATAGATAATAAATATTCAATTAACGGGACAGCAGTGATGCAGAGTGTATTTGTATATTTGTTGCCAGAATGCTGTCGACTATTGCCAGGGTCAGACAAATCCACGGTGAGAAGTATCCACTGTGAAATAAAGGAGATGTTATGGATGCGCAGGTGAGTCTATCACAAGGCAAACTGGAAGAAACGCTGCTTCAGTTACAGGCAACAGTGCGCAGCGACCCTTCCAATGTTAAACATAGAGTATTTTTGTTTCAACTGCTGGCAGTAATGGGGCAGTGGGACCGTGCATTGACTCAGCTTAATGTTGCGGGTGAGCTGGACGCCAGTACTTTAGCGATGGTACAGACATATCGAGAGGCCTTACTCTGTGAAGGTTTGCGGGCAGACGTCTTTGCCGGTAAGCGTTCGCCAGTTGTTTTCGGCAAGCCTGAACAATGGATAGCACTATTATTAGAGTCACTGCGTTTAATGGCTGACGGGCAATATGCTAAATCGCAGGACGTCAGAAACCAGGCTTTCGAGCTAGCGCCAGCAACCTCTGGCATCATTGGAGACCCTGCAGGCCCGGATAGCGAGACGTTTGAGTGGATTGCTGATGCTGATGCTCGAATGGGACCTGTGCTCGAAGCCATCATAAATGGTCGATATTACTGGGTACCATTTCATCGTATACAATCCATTAATATCGAAGCGCCTGAAGATGTTCGGGATATGGTGTGGATGCCCGCTTATTTCACCTGGGCGAACGGTGGCGAAACCGTTGGTTTGATACCCACCCGTTATTCCGGTTCTGAAGCGAGTGAAGATAAGCTGGTTCGCCTTGCACAAAAAACCATCTGGCAGGAACTGGATAACGGTGTTTATCAGGGCATGGGACAGCGTATGTTTGCAACGGATGTGGGTGAGTACCCGTTAATGGACTTGCGTCTGATCACTTTAAATTCAGAGGCAGCCGAAACAATAATGGGCACACAACAGATTTCACCTCTTCAGAAGAGATTGATAACTAATGGCTGACACTAATGGCTGCAGGTAATGGCCGAACTACGCAACCAGGATCAATTACATTCATCTTTGCTAGACCGGCTCGTTGATGATGAGCCCGATAAAAAAACGGAGCCTAAAGATAAACGCGTAATATCACAGGCTAAACTGCGTGAATCGGTGTTGCGTGATTTGAACTGGTTATTTAACGCCAGCAATCTGAGCACAGTTCAGGATCTTGATAGCTATCCTGAGGTTGCTAATTCGGTTCTCAATTATGGCATGCCCGATTTTACCGGACATACGATTTCGGGTGTCGATGTGCCTGAAATCGAACGCCTGTTACGTCAGGTGATATGTGACTTTGAACCACGCATTCTTCGTCGCACCATCAGAATTCGGCTTAATGTGAATGAACAACAGATGAATCATAATGCCATGTCTTTTGATATTGAAGGCGAGTTGTGGGCGCACCCGGTACCACTGCATGTTTTTTTGAAAACCGAACTTGATTTAGATGTTGGTGAAATAAAAGTTTTAGATTATTCCGGCTCTGTGTAAAGGAGAAATATAATGGAGGCATTTAATGGACCCTAGATTGCTCAAGTATTATAACTCTGAGCTGCATTTTATGCGTGAAATGGGCGGAGAGTTCGCCAAACAATTTCCTAAAATTGCGGGCAGGTTAGGGCTTGATGGCTTCGAGTGTAGTGACCCCTATGTAGAACGCCTGCTGGAAGGTTTCAGTTTTTTGGCGGCGCGTATTCAATTTAAGCTTGATGCTGAATTCCCGACATTTACTCAACATCTGCTGGAGATGGTCTATCCGCATTATTTAGCACCAACCCCTTCCATGGCCGTTGTGCAGTTGCAACCGGACTTGAGCGAAGGTGCACTGGCAGAAGGTTTTACCGTGCCACGGCAGAGTGCTTTGCGTAGCCTGATTGGAAAAGGCGAACAGACACCCTGTGAATTTCGCACTTCGCACGATGTAACCTTATGGCCACTGGAAATTGCAGAAGCGGAATACGTTACCAACACGCTGGTTTTACCCAGTATTAATGAACCCCATTTGCCGACAGCTAAAGCAGGCTTTCGTTTGCGACTACGTACAACGGCGGGGCTAACTTTTGATAAGTTATCGCTAGATCATCTTCCCCTGTATCTGCATGGAAGTGATGAAATTCCTATGCATATTTATGAACAGATACTGGCGAATAGTGTTGCGCTGGTACTGCGTTCAACTTCTGCTTCAACACCCTGGCAAAAAGTTGTTGATCGAAGCCACATTAAGCGTGTTGGTTTTAATGAAAATGAGGCGATGTTACCTTACGGTGCACAGTCATTTAGTGGCTATCGTTTGCTGCATGAATATTTTGCTTTTCCCGGCGGTTACCTGTTTGTTGATTTGTCCGGCCTGGGCGAGGCCGTGAGTCAGTGTGCAGAGGATGAGCTGGAACTGTTTATTTTACTGGATCGTATTAATCCTGTACTGGAACACAAAATTGATGCCTCGGCGTTTGCCATGTTTTGTTCAACAGCCATTAACCTGTTTCCCAAACGGGCAGACCGCATTCATCTTAACAGCAGAGAAAATGAGTATCATGTCGTTCCCGATCTTACGCGTCCGATGGATTTTGAAATCTATCAGGTAACCGGCATGGTTGGCCATGGCACGGGGGAACACCGGCAACAGGCATTTCTGCCGTTTTATTCTTCTGATGAAAGCAGTTTTCGCAGTGAGAATAGTGCCTATTACAGTGTGCGCAGAGAGTCTCGATTGTTGTCGATACGACAGCAACGTTATGGACCGCGTTCCAACTATGTAGGCAGCGAGGTGTTTGTCTCCATTGTTGATGCTAATGAAGCACCTTATTCTACGGACCTGCGCCAGCTTGCAGTGACGACTTTATGCACCAACCGGGATTTGCCATTGCATATGCCGGTAGCTGCTGGCAAAACGGACTTTACCCTGGAGTCCGGCGCACCGGTGGAATCGATTCGATGTATTGTAGGCCCGAGCAAACCAAAACCGTCGTATGCAGAAGGTGATACCGCATGGCGATTGATTAGTCATTTATCACTGAATTACCTTTCACTGGTTGATTCGGATGAACAAAAGGGGGCTGCTGCATTACGTGAAATACTCAGGTTATACGGTTATATCACCGAAGCGCATATTGAAAAACAAATCGAAGGCGTGTTATCGGTTGCTGCTGTTCCTGTCACTCGGCGTATGCCAATCGATGGGCCAATCTCATTTGGCCGGGGGCTGGAAGTGACCGTGACCATGGATGAAGCCGCTTTTGAAGGAACCGGATGCTTTTTATTAGGCGCTATTTTAGAAAACTTTTTTGCAAAATCTGTTTCTATCAATTCGTTTACAGAAACGGTGATTAAGACAGACAGACGAGGGGAGATAATGCGATGGCCAGCGAGAATCGGCCGCAATCAGGTGTTATGAAATCGCCAGCAAAAACACCTGGTGTTAAGGCGCCAGATACTGATGCGTCTCAGCGTAAAGCTTCTGAAATTGTAGCGTTGGAAAAAGCACTGCATCAGCAGCCTTATAAATTTGGTTTTTATCAGGTGCTCCGGCGCTTTGAGTGTCTCTATCCTCAACAGGCAAAAATTGGCACATCATTACGGCCGGTTAATGATGTATTGCGGCTTGTGCAAGAGCCCACAATGGCGTTTGCGCCATCCACACTGGCATCTTTCAAAATTGGCGGGCAGGGAATCGACAAGGAGGGTCAACCCTCACAACTGGCGGTTAACTTTTTTGGACTGTTTGGTCCTAATGGGCCGTTGCCACTACACCTCACTGAGTATGCGCGTGACCGCTTACGCAACTCTGATGATCCCACTTTCAGTGAATTTCTGAATATATTTCATCACCGCATGCTGTCACTGTTTTATCGCTCCTGGGCAAGTGCGCAACCGACAGTCAACTTTGATCGCCCGGAGGAAGATCGTTTTAGTACCTATACTGGTGCCCTGTTTGGCCTGGGTATGCCGTCTTTGCGTAACCGCGATGAAATTCCCGATCTTGTAAAACTACATTTTGCTGGCAGGTTGTCTTCCCAGTCACGCAATGTCGAAGGCCTGGTTGCCATGATCAAACATTTTTTTAATATACCGGTTGTGATTGAACAGTTTGTTGGTGAATGGATGGAACTACCTGATAATTGCTGCTGCCAGCTTGGAGAATCACCGGAAACCGGTTCCTTAGGTGAGAACATTGCGATCGGTGACCACGTTTGGGAGTGTCAGCAGAAGTTTCGCCTTATTCTTGGGCCATTAGAATTTGAAGAATATGAACGATTTTTACCTGGACGGGATAGTGGAAAACGTTTGCGTGCAATGGTGCGAAATTACATTGGTGATAGTATGAACTGGGACATTAATCTGGTTTTAAAAAATGAAGAAGTAAGGCCGCTACAGTTAGGCGAGGATGACCTGCTGGGCTGGAATACCTGGCTGGGTGATCGGGTCAGTAATGATGATGCCAATGACTTGTTACTGGAGCCAATGACTGCCATGGGCTGATTAATCTTGCGCTTATAATTTTTCTGTTTTTTATTGTCCCAGGCCGCTAGTAAAAACTATGCACTTTTAGTGCAAGATTTTAGTAAATATTGTCATCCTGAACGATAGTGAAGGATCTTAACATTAGCCTTCAAGATCCTTCACTATCGTTCAGGATGACGGAGATATATGATATAGATAGTTCTGAAAAGGCAGTATTATAAAGAAAACGATTTTTTGATCGCTCTAAAAACAAGCTATGGACTTTCGGCCCATAGTTGTTGAGTTCTGTATCCGGTTGTTTTTTTAGATTCTTGCTAGTTCGTAGCGGTACTTAATTGCTGTACTTACTTGTTGTAAAAAAGGCAGCACAATCAATTAGGAGTTAGCTAATGTCAGAGATTAATCGTGTTGCCTTGTTCGGTAAGCTCAACGAACTGGCGTATAAGGGAATTGAGAGCGCTACTGTGTTTTGCAAAATGCGCGGCAACCCCTATGTTGAGCTAGTACACTGGCTGAACCAGATTCTGCAATTGCAGGACTCGGATCTGCACCATATCATCAAACAGTTCAACCTGGATCCGTCACATCTGGCGAAGGACTTTGTCGCTACCCTGGATAAGCTGCCGCGGGGTTCCACCTCCATCTCTGATCTTTCTTCTCATGTAGAAGAAGCTGTGGAACGAGGCTGGGTTTACAGCACGCTGATGTTTGGTGATTCACAGGTGCGTAGTGGTTACCTGATTATTGGAATTCTGAAAACACCCGGTCTGCGCAACGCATTACTGGCGATCTCCAAAGAATTTGAGAAAATTAAACTCGATACCCTGACCGAACGCTTTGACGAGGTGGTAGGGAGTTCCCCGGAAAACCAGATGCACTCTACCGATGGCTTTCAGGTCGGCGGTGGGGCGGCGCCCGGTGAAGCCAGTGGCGCCATCCCGCCTGCACAAATGGGCAAGCAGGAAGCACTGCAACAGTTCTCGGTGGATTTGACCGAAAAGGCCCGCAAGGGTGAGCTGGATCCTATCGTCGGACGTGACGGCGAAATCCGCCAGATTGTCGATATCCTGATGCGGCGTCGGCAAAACAATCCCATACTCACTGGCGAGGCGGGTGTTGGTAAAACCGCCGTGGTGGAGGGTTTCGCCCTGCGCATCGCCTCCGGTGATGTGCCGCCAACACTAAAAGATGTGACCCTGCGTAACCTCGATATCGGCCTGTTACAGGCGGGTGCCAGTATGAAAGGTGAATTTGAACAGCGCCTGCGCCAGGTCATCGAAGAAGTGCAGTCTTCACCCAAGCCCATTATCCTGTTTATTGACGAGGCCCATACCCTGATTGGTGCCGGCGGCGCGGCCGGTACCAGTGATGCGGCCAACCTGCTTAAACCCGCCCTGGCACGCGGCACTCTGCGCACCGTTGCTGCAACTACCTGGGCTGAGTATAAGAAATATTTCGAAAAAGATCCGGCGCTGACGCGGCGTTTTCAGGTGGTGCAAATCGATGAACCCAGCGAAGAAAAATCCATACTGATGATGCGCGGCATGGCCTCGACCATGGAAAATCACCACCGCGTACAGGTGCTGGACGAGGCACTGGAAGCCTCTGTTCGGTTATCGCACCGCTATATACCGGCACGCCAGTTACCGGATAAATCGGTCAGCCTGCTGGATACCGCCTGCGCCCGGGTTGCCGTTAGCCAACATGCTGTGCCCGCTGAAGTTGATGATTCACGGCGTCGAATCGAAGCCCTGGAGACCGAACATGAGATTATAAATCGTGAAACAGCGGTTGGAGTGGACACCACAGCACGTGAAGAACTGGTTAATGAAAAACTAGAAGAAGAGCATGTTCATCTTGACGTGTTAGATGAACGCTGGAACTCGGAGAAAGAACTGGTGCAGCAGATTCTGGATATTCGCAGTCAGCTGCGCGGCCAGGTGGGTAAGGTTGAAGGAACAGAAAGCGAACTGGAAAAAGCCGCCGATAGCGCTGCCGAATCCGTTTCTGTGGACACTGGCACAGGTACTGAGGATGCAGTTGAACAGGCAGAAGAACTGACCCCGGAGCAACGAGATGAACTGTTGCAAACCCTGCGCGGCCTGCAGCAGCAGCTCGCTGAACTACAGGGCGAATCACCGCTAATTTTACCCAGTGTTGACTCACAGGCCATCGCTTCGGTCGTTGCCGACTGGACCGGTATTCCCGTCGGGCGCATGGTGAAAAACGAGGCCGAGGCAGTACTTAAACTCGGCGATACCCTGAATGAACGTGTTATCGGCCAGCGCCATGCCCTGGATATGATTGCCCGGCGCATCCAGACCTCGAGAGCGCGATTAGATAATCCCAACAAACCCATCGGTGTGTTTATGTTATGTGGCCCCTCGGGTGTTGGTAAAACCGAGACCGGGCTCGCCCTGGCCGAATCACTCTACGGTGGCGAGCAAAATGTTATTACCATCAATATGAGCGAGTTCCAGGAAGCCCACACCGTCTCCACCCTGAAGGGTGCACCACCGGGTTATGTGGGTTACGGCGAGGGCGGCATCCTCACCGAGGCGGTGAGGCGTAAACCCTATAGCGTGGTATTGCTGGATGAGATAGAAAAGGCGCATCCGGATGTGCACGAAATCTTTTTCCAGATCTTCGACAAGGGCTGGATGGAAGACGCCGAAGGCCGCTATATCGACTTCAAGAACACACTTATTTTGCTCACCTCCAATGTCGGCACCGAACTCATTATGAACATGTGCAAGGACCCCGAGTTAATGCCCGAACCGGAAGGGATAACCAAAGCACTGCATGAGCCGCTATTGAAAGTTTTTCCCGCCGCCTTGCTGGGTCGACTGGTAGTAATTCCATACTACCCACTCAGTGATGAAGTCATGCAGCTGATCATCAAGTTGCAACTGGGGCGTATTAAAAAACGTATCGCCGAGAACCACAAAATTCCATTTAGCTACGACGATGAAGTGATCAATGTTATCGCCAGCCGCTGTGGCGAAGTGGAAAGTGGCGCACGTGTGGTGGATGCGATATTGACCAATACGGTATTACCAAAAATCAGTCAGGAATTTCTCACTCGAATGATGCAAGGAGATAAGATTGAACGCGTGCAGGTGAGTATTGAGGATGGTGAGTTTAAGTATGGGTTTGAGTGATTTGGGAGGACTGGACGAGTTTTAGTCGAGTCTGACGCCAATGCCAGTAAGTTAAGAATGTTTTCCAGTATAGGGTGCGCCGTGCGCACCGTGAAAATGCTTACTGACTTGGATTTGGTACACACGGCGCACCCTACTATGATACTTATTTCCCTTAACTTACTGACATTGGGGCCAGACTCGATTGATTAATTACACAAACAGGAAATTATGTATTTAAACTTTTGTACTGTTGCACAAAATCAGGAGATCTGAAAATCATGCCTGTTGTAACAGACGAACCACAGTTAAGCTATACCGTGCAGGAACACAATGCTCACTTTGAGATTTGTGCAGCTTCGGGTCGTACTATTCTGGTTTTTGATGACGAGGGCAGCGCTGCTCACTATGCGGCCTTATTAAATGAGGCTCACCGAGCGGGGTACAAATTGGGCTATCGGGATGGCCGAAATAAATAGTTTGAAATACTTATTTTGAAAGCAATAAGGTTGTGCTGGAACGCGTCCAGAGAAATGACCCAGCAGAAGGAAATCACTTCTGCATGGAAACTATTATATTATTACTCAGCACCCAGGTCATATTTTAAACAAAACAGGTCATCCGAAGAGTAAATGTAATAGCCATCGGCTGCGCCATCGCCGTCGATAATAACCGATTTAGTATTGCCGGACATTGCTCCCGCTTTTGCCTTAACGCCCATGCCGGCTTCAGGCACTTTGTGCTCGCGTACAAAATTCTTCCAGCGATCTTTGTCAGTTTTGTCTATCTTGTTTCTCGAGTCTGTAGCATGCTGCAGAATTTTCAAAAAATCATGATACTCAACTTCGATGATACTCGGTTGACCCATAACGTTCTCTTGGCCCATGTTTTATAAGTAAATTAAGAGGTTATAGTAAGTTTATCAGAAATTGCTAGATATACACGCACTTTTCTTTAGCATGTGAAAACCAAACATTATTGAATGTCGAATCACTACTGTCCTGTTAATATAAAATTCATTATCCATAAAGATTGATGTAACTGGCTTAGCCTGGTTTACTTAAATCCGATTCATCTCTCTTACAGTTAACGGGAGTGCGGCCGAGCAAGGGTGATTATTCAAGCGGGTGTAAATCCCGACCCGACAAGGCAGGTCAGCAACCGGGATGTAGTTATCGTAGTCAAACAGAAAACATGGCACAAAAAAATACGGCAATCATTTAATCGCCGTATAATTTGCTTTAGCAAAGATACTTCCTAGTTATATTTCCTACTGTTTATACTAATGGCCCAAGACCAAATATTACGAGTACAAACATCGACATAAAAATAACGAAAAATTTTAGCTTCCTCGTTTCATCTTCCAATGGTTTCTGTTTATCCATAATACATCTCCTTTTTCCTTGTCATTTATTGCTAGCTTTATTAGCCAACAATAATATCTTACATCCGATGTTTTATTACTAATATGATTAATGTCAAAATAATAACATATTAGAATTATTCTAAGTAGTTTTTCTAATGACACTTTCACCTTTAATCTTTATTTGGACTATGGTAAAGCCATAGTTGTTGATATTTTAATGACGAAAAACAAATCGTATTTTTACACGTATGTTGGGAGTGAGTTTTGATTAAACTGAAGCATATTGTTAATGGTGTTGTCGTTTCTGAAATTGCTATGACGGAAGGGGATTTCAGCATTGGTCGTAACCATGGTAACAGCTTACAGCTGGATGGCGCTGATGTGAGTGCTGAACATGCAATACTTAAGCTAGTAGCCAATAGTTATCTGCCAGAACAGTTAGATATCAGTATCAGGGACCTGCACAGCACTAATGGTACCTATGTAAATAATCTTTCAGTGGAAGAAAAAAAAATTAAACATGGCGACGCGATTCGAATTTGCGGTTATGAATTTATAGTATTTGATGATCAGTCATATGTTGCTACGCAGACTGCCTATTTTCCTCAGGAATAAAGTTTGAAGGCGCTTGTCCATGCTATGAAATACAGACCCACTGCGCATAACATAACACCATTAAAACCTATCTCTATTGCCAGTAACACAGCCAGTATTGCACTGAGTACAGAGGCACAGCCGTTGATACCCCACGCCCAGGGTATGAGACCTGGACTGGTTTCTTGCAGTGTCGCCAAACCAAGCGGGAATGGCATACCCATAACGAATGCAAGCGGCGCAGCAAGAATGAAAGCAGAAATAATTCTCGCTGTTTCTGGCAATGCCATAATCGTGCCGCTGATCAACGGCAATATGACAATATAAACGATAACGATCAGTCCGATCTGAATCACTGCGCGGCGCAATAAAATGGGTATGATGGACATTGATGCCATTTTCATGCGGTGCTGGACATAAAGGCTGCCCAGGCCTGAAAAAATAAGGAAAGCGGATAATGCGACGGCGACGGCATACAGTGGCTGACTGAGTATCATGGTAAACTTCTGGATAAAGGCGAGTTCAATAAAAAGAAATGCCAGCCCGATTGCCAGAAAGTAAAAAATAATATTTTTACGTTGGCCGGTTACTTCCTTATTATCTTTTTTTAAAAAAAACAAAGGCAGCAATATCAGAATAAATGCCGCAATTGTAGCCTGTACCAGGGTTACCAGTAAGCTGGGGTAACCAACACCTATCATGGATATACCTGCTTGCCCGGGTAAAGACAGCAACTCTTCAAGGCTTGACCATCGGAAATAATTATCAAAATAAGGCCTGTTATCGGTGGCGACCTGTATATCGTATTTATATTGCGGGATGAAACTATCATCCGGGCTCTGTAGTAAAGACTGGGCAGCGAGATAAAATACAGGCTCCTGCAATAGCTGGAATCTGTTGACTTCCTGTTTGCTGATACCCGGCAGCCATGCCAGGTCAAAGCTGCGAGATAAACTGAAATCGCGCACCCTGTTTATTTCTTCAGCGGTCAACGCGGTGTTTTTAAGTAACAGCGTTGCCGTATTCCAGCTTCGAATCCATGCGATGTTATTTTCAGGTTTGTCAATCCCGGATTTTTTCATTGCGGCCACTGCGGTCGCAAATAATTTCAGGTTTCCACGTGCGGGTGTACTGGTCCACAGGGTGATGCTTAACAGTCCTTCCGGGGCGAGCAGCTTAAGGTAGGACTGTAAGGCTTCAACGGTATAGTCGTAAGAAGCCGATAAGGCATATACACCTGCCGAGCCACCGGCTGATGCACCGGAAGGACCCATGATGACAAGATCATAGTTATTTTCTGAAGCGGCAAATCCGCGTGCTGATATGGTGTGTATTGTTACTTTGTCTTCCAGCTTTTGCCAGCCGTAGTAGTCTGCATATTGCTCAGTGATCAGCCGGCTGAGCTGCCTGTCTGGTTCGGCCGCATCGATTTTTGCGATTTCATGCAAATGTGCCTGCAGTATCTGAGCACCGGTGGCTGATGCAAGAACCAGGGTGTTTTTCGCTGAGCGGTGCACATGATAAGGCAGTGCCGAACTCATGTAGTCATAATATTCAAGTGAACTTTTGTCGGTGACATGATCGATGGTGGTCATTTCGTCACCATCCCTGAATACAGCAAGCTGTTCGGGTGGCGCTGCGGGACTTTGTAAGCTCAAACCTGGTGCGTTTCGAAATGGAATAAACGGGCTGCGTACCACATCCGTCTGTGAAACCGGGGAGCTGTGTGAAAAAAGCAAGCTTGCATCTTTCATCAACAGGGTTTGTGCCAGCCCCTTATATTCGGACTGGCGCAAATCAAGCCATTTCTGTGGTAACAAAAAGACAGCGATTAAACACAATAAAAGCAAAGAAACTGTTAGTTGTTTTTCTTTATTGCTGAAGTTAGCTAGTGCAAAAAAGCCTGCTGTAATGCCGATAATGGCTAAAAGGCGCAACACGGCATCAGCTGAAAAAAATTGCAGCAGTGCCATAATTAACAATGCACCTATACCGGCACCGATGAGATCAAATCCATACACCAGCGGAATTTTTTGATGAAAGCGTATTATGGTGAGCGCAATTGCATTGGCAACAAAGAAAAACGGTAGAGTCAGTAGTAAATAACTCAATAGCAGGCGCTGCCACTGGGAGCTGTCCCACAATATTTCCAGTGTATTAAAAGGTAATTGCTGAACAACAATGAAACAGGCGATAGATGAAATTCCAAATAACAGGATGTTGGCGATAAATATGCGGTCATAGTTATTTAGCAGCCAGTGTCGAAATACGGTAATTAAACTGCCGCTCACCCCGTAACCAAGTAATGCGATACTAATCACCATAAATGCAAAATGGTGCCAGTGAACAATCGAAAACAGTCTAATCAGTAAAACTTCGTAGGCCAGAGCTGATGCAGACAGGATAAAAATAGACAGCAACGGTGGTGTTGCTGTTTGATCGTCAGTCAGCGGAAGCATTTCGGCGGGTAGTGGCTAATGGCCACCGGTAAATGGTACAAATATAACCGGCAGTAACTGTTGGGATGTTACTTTACCGTGTTTGTCTTTTTCAACCAGTGTCAGATACTGTGTCTGAAATCGTGTGCCCACGGGAATTACCATACGTCCGCCATTTTTAAGCTGCTTAACCAGTGGCGGAGGAATATGGCTGATAGCTGCCGTTACTATAATGCTGTCAAAGGGGGCATGTTGTGGCCAGCCATCATAACCATCAGCAATACGTGTTTCGACATTGTCATAACCAAGCCGGGTTAGCAGCTGTGCACTTGGTTTAGCCAACGCTTCGACAATCTCGATACTGTATACCTGTTCGACCAGCTGCGAGAGCACTGCTGCCTGGTAACCTGAGCCAGTACCAATTTCCAGCACATGTTGACCTGGCAGAGGCTGTAAGAGATCGGTCATCAGCGCGACAATATAAGGTTGCGAGATGGTCTGGCCATACCCGATGGGTACAGGCCTGTTTTCATAAGCAACAGAGCGCATATTTTCTGGCACAAACTCATGACGGGGAACCGTTTTCATAGCCTGGATGACGGCCGGGTTAAATGATTTTTTGTTGATGTATTTTGCTGTTATAGCAACTTCATTTTCTATTTCAGCAACCATCTGCTGACGTTGCAAGCTGTATTCATCAGCTGCAATCACTCCGCTAGTGATGAAAACCAGTTGGGCAAATAGCAGTGCGATTGTATGTTTTACTTTCATGTTCTTAGCATGACGCCATCTACAGCTAAATTCAATAGCTAAATTTGGGGAGAGAAATATTATTGGCTTACAGACGGATGATTTTTTGTCTGAAAAATGGTTAGACAATGTTATCACCAATCAAGCCTAAGATGAGCCCACTTCTGTCCCACAAATATGAGAGGTATGACTTGTGTGCCAGTGTATGTAACTAAAACCATTGTTTACAACCGACATAAACCGGAAGCACCTCGCTGAGACACGCCGTGAACCCATCCGTGGGGGCTCGGCATCCGCATCCCTGCGGCTGACGGTCTCAGGAGGTGCTTCCGATTCATGTCTCCAGGTATTATTTGTGGGACAGTAGTGGGCTCATGTTCGGCTTTATTGCATTCAAAAATAATTTTCTGCAATGATGATAACTTCTTTTCATTATTCTGATATTTAAGCAATAATATCACTCCTGATTATCCTGTTTTCGTGATTTTCTATTTTGCATATGGATAATCTGTATAACCGGTTTCATCACCGCCATAGAAAGTATTCTGGTCGGCTTCATTTAATGGCAGGTTATTTTTATAGCGATGTACAAGATCCGGGTTTGCCAGAAATGGAACGCCAAAAGCGACCAGGTCACAATCGCCATTTGTTATTGCTGCTATTGCACGGTCTTTATCATAACCATTATTGGCCATGTAAATGCCTTTATAGGCGTCACGTAGAGCACGGTAATCAACGTTTCTTGCTGCGCTCATCATGTCACCTTCGAGTATATGTAAATAAGCAAGATTACGCGCATTTAGTTGATTAATGAAGGTGTTGAAGTGAGCTTGCGGGTTTGAGTCGGACATGGAATTAAAACTATTTTCCGGGGTCAGGCGTATGCCAACGTTATTACTTTGCCAGACTTCCAGGACAGCGTCGATTACCTGGTTTAAAAAACGCATGCGGTTTTCTTCGTTACCACCGTATTCATCAGTTCGTTGATTGGATACCGTCACGCAGGAACTGATCAAGTAAGTAACCGTTAGCTGCGTGGATTTCTACACCGTCAAAACCGGCCTGTTTAGCCATCTGTGCGGCATTTTTATATTGCGCTACGATATCCTGAATTTCGTTTATTTCTAATGCCCGCGGTTCGACAAAGGCTTTCATACCTTCAAAGGTGATAGCTTCACCTTCTGGTTTTATTGCTGAAGGAGCGACTGGTGTCTGCTTATCAGGTAATAAATCTGGATGTGAGATACGTCCGCAGTACCACAGTTGCAGATAAATATAACCACCTTCGTCATGGACTGCATCGGTAACTTTTTGCCATCCGGCGACTTGCTCATCGTTATATATACCGGGCGTGCCTGGGTAACCAACACCTTCGGGAGAGACCTGTGATGCTTCGCTAATAATGAGGCCTGCGCTGGCGCGCTGACGGTAGTATTCTGCATTCATGGCCTGTGGTATGTTACCTTCAGCCGCACGATTTCTAGTCATCGGTGCCATAACCATGCGGTTTTTCAAAGTGAGATTGCCGACAGTGACTGGATCGAACAGGTTATCTACGCTCATTATGTTCTCCTAACTTATGGTTTTATTTTTTGCTGGTTAGCTAAATGCCCGGCACCAAAGTAATGCAACTGTCTTATTAAGTCAAGACGGAATTTTGTCATTAATGTTACTCTAGGGCACCTCTGATCAAGTCTATATTATTTCTGCGTGACCTGAAGGGTATAGTTGCAAGGCGCAAAGTGAAGTTAATGACCTTAGTCCTTAACAAGCTTTGCAACGCAGCAAATGTGCCCTTCAGGTGACGCCCGAAGGGGCTTACAGGCTTACTCGTGCTCAGCGTTATCATTTTTCACCAGGGTCTTACATGCTTTCCCGCAAATATCAAATTATGGGATGCCTTGATCACGAGCAAGCCTGTTAGCCAGAAACAACATAGACTTGATCAGAGGTGCCCTGGTTTTATTGTATGGTGTAAACAGGTTTTGACTGGAACCATATTGAGCTGACGTGTAATCCGGTGTGCTGAATTACTGGTGTTATTCTGCCGCTACTGCCTGCTGTGAGATTGATGTGAAATCATGGTCATTACATCGTTAAACTGAATGCTACAAATGATAATATTTTGTAATCATGAGTATTAACTAATGCTGTTAAAGCGTTTTTTTCGATGGCGAGAGCAAAGACAGTTGCGTCACGCTAGAATACCTGTTGCCCTGTGGCAAAGGGTGGTAGATGATTCACTAACAGATTTTCACCTGGATAAGCACGAGCTGCATCAGCTACGGGAACTGGCCAGCCTGTTTCTAATTCGTAAAACCATCAACGGTGCCGGCGACCAGGATGTTGATGATTATATGCGTGCTGTGATTGCCGCCAACGCTTGTGTTCTGATCCTTAACCTGGATATTGATTATTATGATGGCTGGGTTGAAGTTATTGTTTATCCGGATGCGTTTGTTGTAAACCGCGAAGTACGCGATGAAATGGGTGTGGTGCACCAAAAGCGCTCGGTGCTTGGTGGCGAAGCCTGGGGCAGGGGGCCGCTAATCCTGTCCTGGAAAGATGTACGTCCAGATAAACACTTGCACGGAGCCGATTCTAATGTCATTTTGCATGAATTTGCACATAAGCTTGATATGCTCGATGGCTCAGCTGATGGTACGCCGCCATTGCATCCGGACATGGACTTGCGTACCTGGATAGACTCATTTACCGATACCTATGAGCATTTACGAAAGCAAATTGAAAGCCATCGCTATACCGAGATTGATCCTTATGCGGCAGAAAATCCTGCCGAATTTTTCGCTGTTGTCAGTGAAGAGTTTTTTGTAGTCCCTGATCAGCTGCATAAATATCACGCTGACATTTACCAGCAATTGCAGCTGTTCTATCGCCAGGACCCTCTGCAACGTTTCTATAACAGCCGGTCAGAGCTATAAAGCTTTATTATTTATCTGTTAATAGCGACAGGAATGCGTCTTGCTCCAAAATTTCCAGCTTTTTCTTCAAACATTCCAGCTATGACAGTGACGCAATCGGGGCAGTGCCCATCTTTTGTTCAGCGATACTGATTAATCTGCTAGCAGTCACGTTCAAATGGACTTATTTACCCCATGCGTTTTTTAATGCCTGTTAGCAGGCTGACGGGGCAATTAATTCAAGCACATAAAATAGCGAACACTCTTTAAGCTTTTGTTGTCTATAATTCCAGTAATACCTGGTAATTTTGGAGTGAAGGCTATGTCTCGTTTAGTGGCACATCGCGGTCAGCAGTTTACCTTTCCGGAAAACACGCTCGAATCCATTCAGCAAGCCATATGCTGTGGCGCGAGTGCAGTTGAGTTTGATGTGCAGATGACAGCAGATCATGTTCCGGTGATTTGTCATAATTCATCGTTATTAAAAACAGCTGGCATCGACATTAATATTACAAAAGCAAATCACACTGATTTAAAAGATATTTGCGTTGGTGAAAAGTCGCGATTTGCTGAACAATACCTGTCCGTTACACTGCCTTCTCTGCAGGATATGGTAAACATGTTAAAAGAGAACACCGCATGTGATTGGTGTTTGTTGAACTTAAAAATGAAAGTGTTGAAGTGTTTGGTATTGAATGTTTTGTCAAGCAGGTGCTTAAGCAACTTGCACCGGTACAGGAACATTGTGTAGTCATTGCCGATAATCTACAGGCATTGTTAACCTTGAGGCAACAATCGACTATCCCGCTAGGCTGGATTGTTCATCGCTGGCATAGTGATGATTTAAAACTGGCAAAAGAAAGTGAGGTGGATTATATGGTGATTAATCATAAATATATCACAGCTCAACATTATGACTTTGCTAGAGATGACTGGAGCTGGATGGTATATCATACAAATGATGCCGATGAAGCATTGGCTCTATTTAACCTGGGTGTGGAGCTGGTTGAAACTAATGATATCTGTTCCTTGTTAAAGCAGTTACCGGACTATAAATAAGATGGATCATTATGAGGTAGTCATTATTGGCGGCGGCATACATGGTGTCGGTGTCGCACAGGCAGCGGCTGCCGCTGGTTTTTCTGTTTTGTTACTGGAAAAAAATGAACTGGCTTGTGCTAGCTCTTCCCGATCGAGCAAGCTTATACATGGCGGTTTGCGTTACCTGGAGAGTGCACAATTTTCCCTGGTCCATGAATGTTTATATGAACGTCATCTATTAATGTCTCTTGCCCCTGATCTGGTGTCGCTTGATCGTTTTTATATTCCTGTCTATGAAACAACGTCACGTAGTTCTCTAACCTTGCGTACCGGTCTGTTTTTGTATGCCATATTGGGCGGTTTAAAAAAGTCTACGCATTTTCATGCCTTAAGTAAAAATCACTGGCCATCACTGGATGGCCTAAAGGTGCAAGGTTTAAAAGCAGTTTACCAATATTACGATGGTCGAACCGATGATCATGCACTTACCCATGCTGTTATGCGCAGTGCCATCGAACTGGGTGCAGAATCGGTAATACCGGCTACCTTTGTCAGTGCACAGTGTGAGCAGGATCGGGTTCATATTACTTACCTGGATAATGGCATAGAAAAAAAGTGCCAGGCGAGTGCACTGGTCAATGCGACAGGTGCATGGATAAATTCAGTGCTGGAAAAAATAACACCTGCCAGCTCGGCTAGTGACTATCGACCTGGTACAGGGCACACACCTGGTGCTGGATGATATACCCATTCGGCATTGTTTTTACCTTGAAGCGCCTCAGGATAAACGCGCTATTTTTCTAATGCCATGGAAAAATAAAACCCTGTTAGGTACAACTGAAACCCGGTTTAAAGGTCAGCCAGAGAATGTTCAGCCGCAACAGGCTGAAAAAGATTATTTACTCGAAGTGGTGCAACATTATTTCCCGCAGAATACTAATTTCAGTGTGGTTGATGCGTTTGCCGGGCTGCGGGTATTAGCGTCTGGTGAAGAAAACGATTTTAGCAAACCGCGCGATACAGTTTTATATCAAAGCCATGATAGAGTTATTAATATATATGGCGGTAAATTAACAACCTACAGATCAACTGCTGAACGGGTAATGAAGAAATTGTCTTCTGTTTTACCAGCAGAAAAAAGAAAGGCATTAACTGAAAATATTAAGTTAAAAGCTTAATTAAACCGGATACTTAATACTGATTATCGTGGTGCCGCTATAAATATTTAACATTATTATTGATAATAATAACGAACGTAATGACGACAAGAGAGGTGTTGTGAAAAATGGACATTGAATCAGAAACAAAAATTATTCAGCAATTTGTCGACAAAGGCAATTTTCATGCTGCTATGAACATTAGTATTTCCGCGCTTAATGAATGTCGTAGAAACAAAAATCAGCCGGGGATTGATACTTTTCTTGATGTGATTAAAGGTATAGCAAATACTATGGCTGAAGTGTTTGGTCGTTAGCATGGATCAAGGTCAGTAACATAGCGGGATGAGATAAAAATGATTAAGGTTTTATCGTATAAAACAATACCTGGGTAAAAGTACCATCGTTATTATTGGTGGTTTCCATTTCACCACTAATACCAGAGTAGTTACCTGTGCCGCCGATGATGCTAACGGTTGAACTGCCTTTATCAAACTCGCGACCGGCAACCAGAATACTTCCGTTGTTTTTAATTTTATTGTCAAATGTCAGTGTCCATTGGCATTGAAAGCTATAACTAACTCGGGTGCGTAAGCAGGTGCCGCTATTATTACCGATTTCATTGTAGTCTTTATCCAGTAAAGGTTGATCAAATACCAGCATGTCGCCCATTGAGTCACCGGGTTCTCCCATGTCGATTACCTTAGCAGGATTGTTGCGGGCGTCCGCAATTGTTACCATGCTTTGTGGTTGAGTACAGGCGGCAAGTACCAGTATGCTAGCAGCTAATGCGCTAACAACAAGTGAGTTAGCAAACGGCAGGATGTTTTTTGGGTTAATCGCTTTTTTTCTCATATTGTAATATTAGCTTAGATAACAGAGTAAATAACGTAATTTTTATTGAGTTTTAAATTCAGGCATATTATTCTGATAGTGCTATTTATCCTGGCTGCGACTGTAATACTTTTGAAAGGACTGTGGTATGGCATTGATTGGTTTAATTAGTGATGTACATGCATCACCTGAACCGGTGGCGGAAGCGCTGGCGATTTTTTCGAGAGCGGGTGTGGACCAGGTGCTTTGTGCTGGTGATATTGCAGGTTATATGGACCAGCTTGAGCAAACCATAACACTGCTTGTCGAGAGTAGGCTGCCACACCGTTATGGGAAATCACGATTTACTGTACCTGGATCACCACGAAGATGAGCCAGATAATAAAATCCTTGCTTATCTCAAACAATTACCTGCTTCTTATGAAACCGTCATTGAAGATAACAGCCTGTATATGGTACACGCTCAACCACCAGATGGCTGTCATGGTGGTATCAAATTATTAAACAAAGAAGCTAAAGTTCAGGCGGACAAGGTTGAGCAGTGGGCAAAAAAACTAAACGATTTTAACTACGATGTACTGGTGGTTGGACATACTCATCAGGTTTTTGCTGAATCTATCGGCGGCACGCTAGTGGTCAATCCGGGTAGTTCGGCGTTTAACAATAGCTGTGCAATTTTACGCTTGCCGGAACTGACTGTTGAAGTGTTTGCCTTGGCCGGGAAACCGATTGTGAAAACCTGGAACTGGGGCCAGCATGTGATTTACGGGAAGTAATCCATGCACCTCAACGCAAATACACGCAAATAAATAACAGCAAAAGCACAATCCGCGAAAAAAGCAAAACACGCAAAAGTTAATGAACAAAAGTTTTTTTTGCGTTCTTTGCGTTTTTGCGGACTAAGTTCTTAAGTTTTTAGTTTTTTTATTTACGTCCATTTGCGTGTATTTACTACGCGCTTTCCTGCGCTACGCCCTTCAGGCTGCACTTACGTACATTCAAAATGCTCCCGACATTTTAGTGCGGATAAAGTATTTTTAAGTATGGGCGCTAATCACCGTTAATTGTTTGACTAATGTCGGTACGATGTTCATGATTCACCTCACGATTAGACTAAAAGCTTGATAAATTAATGATAAATCCGTTTATAGAAAAGATAGGAGATTAACATATTAAAATATTATGATTAATTATCTCAGCATGTGTTAATTTGCATGGCTAATTTGCTAAACTACACTTTTCTTCTCTTTCTGTCCAGAAACATGGTGGAATAGTGCCTGTGGAAAGCAGGAATGAAAACCGATCAGATGAAATAATCAGGAATGCCAATTAAAACAAATATGATGACTGATATAACTAAAAAACTACAAAATCATGAGCCAGGGCCACTGGTACTGGCTGGTTTATATCGTTGCTGGCCTAACTTTGCTGGCTGTCGCTTTATTTTTCCAGTATTCTCTTGAAAAACCGCCCTGTGCTATGTGCATACAGGTTCGCTTATGGATTACGTTGTTCATTATCGTGTCTTTGCGGGCTTGCTGACACGACATCACAGAATAATGAACGTTATTGCAAACCTGTCAACATTGCTCATCGCAGTCGGACTTACTGAACTCTCCTATCGGTTACTTGGTACTGAACGCGGTTTCATCTTTAGTGATTGCGGTTTGGATCTTGGCTTGCCGGCGTGGTTTGCCGTCGATGAGTGGTTGCCAGCGCTGTATCGTGTCGAAACCTTATGTGGTTACACGCCAGAACTATTTTTTGGCATAACCATGGCTGAGATGTTAATCGTGATGTCTGCTCTGCTTCTTTTGCTCACTTCCGCTGTTTTTATAGCCTGTATCGTGCGCATAAAAAAATTAGATTAATAGCTACTGTCTTGTTCCACTTGTTTTGAAATACGTTACATTACAGCAAATAAGCAAGACGCTATAAAATTTTCTTCAACCGAGAACAAATCCGCATTCTGATATAATGCGCGTTTTGAGCGTAATGACCATTATCCGAGATATATACCATGCCACATACACAGCCAACATCAAAAATCATTTACACCTTAACGGATGAAGCACCTGCTTTAGCGACGTATTCATTTTTGCCGATCGTGCAGGCTTATACTCATGTTGCAGGTATTGATGTTGAAACCCGTGATATCTCTCTGGCTGGCCGAATTATTGCCAATTTCCCGGATAAACTGACAGCTGAACAAAAACAAAGTGATGCGCTTGCTGAGCTTGGCACACTGGCACAAACGCCAGAGGCGAATATTATTAAACTGCCAAATATCAGTGCCTCAATTCCCCAGCTGCATGCGGCAATTAAAGAATTACAGGCATTAGGTTATAACATTCCTGATTTCCCGGAAGAGCCTGAGAACGAGACAGAACAGGCTGTTAAGGCACGTTATGCCAGGGTGCTGGGCAGTGCGGTTAACCCGGTATTGCGCGAAGGTAACTCTGATCGTCGGGTAGCCGGTCCGGTTAAAGAATATGCACAGAAACACCCGCACCGGATGGGGGCCTGGTCAGCCGATTCCAAATCACATGTGGCATCGATGAATGATGGTGATTTTTACGGTAGCGAGCAATCAGCGGTTATTGCCACAGCCGGTGAGGTAAAAATTGAACTAAGCACTGATTCTGGTGAAACCCTGGTACTGAAACAAGCAACACCGGTACAGGCAGGTGAGGTTATCGATGCAGCGGTGATGAACCGAAAAGCGTTATGTGCTTTTTATGAAGAAGCCGCCCAGGATGCCAAAAAACAGGGGGTATTACTGTCACTGCACTTAAAAGCCACGATGATGAAAATCTCTGACCCGATTATGTTTGGCCATGCGGTGAAGGTTTATTATAAAGATGTTTTTGAAAAACACGCGGACATATTTGAAAAAATGGGTGTTGACACCCGTAATGGTTTAGGTGATGTGTACGCAAAAATTGCCGAGTTAGCGGATGATCAACGTAGTGAAATTGAAGCTGACCTGCAGGCAGTCTACCAGACACGTCCCGAACTGGCGATGGTGAATTCAGATAATGGTATTACCAATTTGCATGTGCCCAGTGACGTCATTATCGATGCATCCATGCCGGCAGCTATACGTTCTTCCGGTCAAATGTGGGGCCCGGACGGCAAATTACATGATACCAAAGCCATGATTCCTGATCGCTGTTATGCCGGTATCTACCAGGAAACCATTGCATTTTGCAAAAAACACGGTGCCTTTGATGTTACCACCATGGGCAATGTCAGCAATGTTGGCCTGATGGCTCAGAAGGCAGAAGAGTATGGCTCACATGATAAAACCTTTGAAATACCGGCCAACGGCTCAGTACGGGTAAGTGATGGCGCAGGCAATATTTTAATGGAACATAAAGTCGAACAGGGCGATATCTGGCGTATGTGTCAGACCAGAGACCTGCCGATTCAGGACTGGGTTAAATTAGCCGTTAACCGGGCAAAGGCAACCGGGCAGCCGGCTATATTCTGGCTGGATAAAAATCGTGCACATGATGCGAACATTATTAATAAAACTGAACGCTACCTTCAAGATCATGATACCGATGGCCTGGAAATAAAAATTATGGCGCCGGTTGAAGCCATACGTTACACCCTGGAAAGGGTAAAAGCCGGTGAAAATACCATTTCAGTAACCGGCAATGTATTACGTGATTATCTAACCGATTTATTCCCGATTTTAGAGCTGGGCACCAGCGCAAAAATGCTGTCCATCGTACCTTTGCTGGCAGGTGGCGGTTTGTTTGAAACCGGTGCCGGTGGTTCAGCACCAAAACACGTGGCACAGCTTATCAAAGAGAACCATTTACGCTGGGATTCCCTGGGTGAGTTTTTAGCACTGGCCGTTTCAATTGAAGACCTCGCACAAAAATCACAAAATAAAAAAGCGCAGGTGATCGCCGAAACACTCGATCAGGCAAATAGCCAGTTTTTAAACAACAACAAATCACCTTCACGCCAAGTTGGTGAGCTGGATACACGCGGCAGCCATTTTTATCTTGCCATGTACTGGGCACAGGCACTCGCTGAGCAAACCAAAGATAAAGATTTACAGGATTTATTTACCCCGGTAGCGCAGCAGTTAAGCGACAATGAAAATAAAATCCTAACAGAGCTGAATGCGGTGCAGGGTAAAGCAGCGGATTTGGGTGGCTATTATTATATGGATAGAGCACTAACGTCTCAAGTGATGCGACCTAGTGTTACCTTGAATGCAGTGATTGATAACTTATAAACACTACATAATTAATTTACCACAGAGGCACAGAGGGCACAGAGAAAAACGTCTTTTTTATTTTTAATAGAGAAGATGCAAACTTAACGTAAAATATTAAAAAGTTAATATAACCAATTTATTTATAGAATCTTTTATTAAAGAAAAAAGGCAGCATCAAGACAAAAATACAAGTTAGTGGTTCTAAAAATTAAAAGGTTTTCTCTGTGCCCTCTGAGCCTCTGTGGTGAAAATTTTTTAAAATTGTCAGAGGCGCCCTGGACTAACTTGCAATGCTCTGGTGGTGTGGTGCCAGTATTAATATTAATGCCTGTGCATGTTCTGCGGCTTTTCTGCCCAGATCGGTGAGATAACCGCCGTCAATTTGTGTGACCAGGCCTTTATCGTATAAGCGTTCTACCGCTTCGATTAGATCTTTATTGGCTTTTGAGTGGACTTTAATGCCTTGCTGGGTACTCTCCAGATTGTAATGAATCAATATGTCCATTTCAGCAAGTTGTTCTTGTGAGTAGTGCATTTTCTACCTCTTGGCATTGTTTGGTTTATTTCACCGCTAAACGGGAATAATACATGGGAATCTCTAATCAATCCATGTATTTACACTATGCTGCCTGGAGCATAACCATGATGGGCATGCTTTTTGAATATTATAACTGCCGACCAGTCAGTAACATCAACATTTACCGGCTAATCAAGAAACATCAATGCCATTTGATAC
>CAWDMF010000063.1:0-52916 GCA_963803185.1 uncultured Gammaproteobacteria bacterium
TGGGTCTTGACCCGTTTGCCTCCTGGTTAAATGAGATTTTGTGAAATCTGAAGTATAAAAGGGATTATTTTCCTGTTTTTTTTCTTAGAGTTAGTGCAAATCATGGATGAATATTGTCTATAAGCTATTGTTTACCGTAAGCGGCGATATTTTTTCCGATTTCGTGCAAAATTCACTTGAAAGATTGCTAGCGAGTTGGCAAGGTTATAGTCATAACGATGTGTTGAGAGATAGTTTATGAGTGACGATAGAAACACCACAGGCAACGATTCTGAAAAACTTCTTTATTGCTCCTTTTGCGGCAAAAGCCAGCATGAGGTCAAAAAGTTAATTGCAGGGCCATCTGTTTATGTCTGTGACGAATGTGTCGAGTTATGTAACGACATTATCCTTGAAGAGTTGGAAGACGAAACCAATACGGCCGTCAAAAAGTTGCCAACACCGCATGAAATCAAAGACATTCTTGATGACTATGTTATTGGTCAGGAAGTAGCCAAGAAGATCCTTTCCGTGGCTGTTTATAATCACTATAAACGTCTTGAAGTAAAACATAAAAAAGACGATATCGAATTATCTAAAAGTAATATTTTAATGATTGGGCCAACAGGTTCAGGTAAAACGCTGCTTGCTGAAACTTTAGCAAGGCTGTTAGATGTACCTTTTACTATTGCTGATGCGACGACATTGACAGAAGCCGGCTATGTTGGTGAAGATGTCGAAAATATAATCCAGAAACTGTTGCAGAAATGTGACTATGATGTTGACAAAGCACAAACAGGTATTGTGTATATCGATGAAATAGACAAGATTTCACGCAAATCGGATAATCCATCGATAACGCGCGATGTCTCAGGTGAAGGTGTGCAGCAGGCGTTATTGAAACTGATTGAGGGAACGGTGGCATCTGTTCCTCCACAAGGTGGACGCAAACATCCGCAACAGGAGTTTTTGCAGGTGGATACAGCTAATATTCTGTTTATTTGCGGCGGTGCGTTTGCAGGGCTGGATAAGGTTATTCTTAACCGCTCAGAAAAAGGCGGCATAGGTTTTGGCGCAGAGGTTAGAACAATGGATGAGCAGCGTAAGGCGCATGAAGTCATCAATGAGCTGGAGGCTGATGATTTAATCACTTACGGTTTAATTCCCGAGTTCGTAGGTCGTTTACCTGTAGTGGCGACACTGGAAGAGCTTGATGAAGAGGCGCTGGTAACAATTTTGACGCAACCCAAAAATGCCTTAAGTAAACAGTATGGAAAAATGATAGAAATGGAGGGCAGTGAGCTTGAGCTTAGAGAGGAGGCATTGCATGCGATTGCCAAAAAAGCCATGGAGCGTAAAACGGGTGCACGCGGTTTACGTACAATACTTGAAAATATATTGTTAGAAACCATGTATGACCTGCCTTCATTAGAAGGTGTATCAAGAGTAGTGATAGATGAAACGGTGGTTGAAGGCAGTAACCAGCCTTATCTGGTGTATGAGGGTGGCGAAAAACATAAGCTGAGCCGGGAGACTAAATAAACTGGAAACAGAGGTTTGTAACCAAAATAATGTTTTAAAAAAATAAAATATTTAAAAGTCACTTGAAAAGCTTTGCATTTGTCTACACTTATTAGAAATATATAATATAAAGAGGTAGCCATGGCTAGCACACAAGATCTAGAAACGAACTTACCGCAATCTACAGAAGTTCCTGTTTTACCCTTACGCGATGTAGTGGTTTACCCACACATGGTCATACCTCTATTCGTTGGTCGCGAGAAATCCATCCATGCGCTTGATGTAGCGATGCAGGATAACAAGCAAATTTTGCTGGTGGCCCAGAAAAGCGCTGATATTGATGAGCCAAGCATTGGTGATGTTCATGAAATTGGCACGCTTGCGACTATATTACAGTTATTAAAATTACCTGACGGCACGATTAAAGTACTGGTTGAAGGTTCTCAGCGTGCACGTATCAAAGGCATGAGAGAAAGTGGCGATTTTTTTGTTGCGGGTTATCAGTTACTGTCAGACGATGTGTCCAAAGATGATCAGGCCAGTGGTCAGGAGCTGGACATTCTTTCGCGCTCAGTTCTGAGTGTGTTTGATCAATATGTGAAACTAAATAAAAAAGTACCTTCTGAAATACTGACTTCACTGGCTGGTATTGATGAACCTTCACGACTATCCGATACAATAGCTGCACATATGTCGTTGAAGCTGGATGAAAAACAGAAAATTCTTGAAATTTCTAGTGTAATGGAGCGTTTAGAGTACATTATGAAATTAATCGATGGTGAGATTGATATGCTTCAAATCGAGAAGCGAATCCGCGGTCGTGTTAAACAACAAATGGAGAAAAGCCAGCGTGAGTATTATCTGAATGAGCAAATGAAAGCTATTCAGAAAGAACTGGGTGATATGGAAGATGCGCCTAATGAGGTCGAAGAGCTGGAAAAACGCATTGAAAAATCTGGCATGAGCAGGGAAGCGAAAAAGAAAGCAGACAGCGAATTAAACAAACTGAAAATGATGTCACCGATGTCGGCTGAAGCGACAGTAGTGCGGAATTATATTGACTGGTTGGTTGATTGTCCGTGGAAGAAAAAATCGAAAATTCGCAATGATCTCAACGGTGCAGAAGACGTGCTAAATGAAGATCATTATGGGCTGGATAAAGTAAAAGAACGTATCCTGGAATACCTGGCTGTACAGCAGCGTGTAAGAAAATTAAAAGGTCCCATTTTATGTCTGGTCGGCCCTCCTGGTGTGGGTAAAACCTCATTAGGCCAATCCATTGCCAGAGCAACTAATCGTAAATATACACGTATGGCGCTTGGTGGGGTACGTGATGAATCTGAAATTCGTGGGCATCGTCGAACCTATATTGGCTCATTACCCGGGAAGATTATACAGAATCTGAGTAAAGTAGGAACACGCAACCCGTTGTTCCTGCTCGATGAAATAGACAAAATGGCAGCTGATTTTCGCGGTGATCCGGCTTCAGCATTATTAGAAGTGTTAGACCCGGAGCAAAATCATACCTTTGCCGACCATTATCTGGAAGTAGATTTTGATTTGTCAGATGTGATGTTTGTTGCGACTGCGAACAGCATGAATATTCCCGGCCCGTTGTTAGATCGTATGGAAGTCATTCGTCTGCCGGGTTATACCGAAGATGAAAAAGTGGAAATTGCTAAAGCTTATTTGTTACCTAAACAGATGAAAAATAATGGTTTACAAGAAGGCGAACTGCAAGTGAGTGACGCTGCGTTGCGCGACATCGTTCGCTACTATACTCGTGAAGCGGGTGTGCGAAGTATCGAGCGTGAGATTGCAAAAATCTGCCGAAAAGTTGTTAAAGAAGTTCTGCTTAATAAGAACCAGACAGAAAAAACAACGAAGGTTACGCCGAAAATACTGGAGAAATACCTTGGTGTTAAACGTTTCCGTTATGGTGTTGTTGAAAATAATGATCAAATTGGACAGGTGAATGGTTTAGCATGGACAGAGGTCGGTGGTGAGATTCTGACCATTGAATCAGCAGTCATGCCGGGTAAAGGAAAACTCTCTTATACGGGACAGCTTGGTGATGTCATGCAGGAATCTATTCAGGCGGCTATGACCGTTATTCGCAGTCGTGCTGCTACCCTGGGTTTGAAACCGGATTTTCAGGAGAGTATTGATATTCATGTGCATGTACCTGAGGGCGCGACACCTAAGGATGGTCCAAGTGCAGGTGTTGGTATGTGCACTGCATTAGCATCTTCAATAACCAAAAAACCGGTTAACGCTAATATAGCAATGACTGGCGAGATTACCTTACGGGGTGAAGTCTTGCCGATTGGTGGTTTAAAGGAGAAATTACTTGCTGCGCACCGTGCTGGAATCAAGACAGTATTGATTCCATATGAAAATGAAAAAGACCTGGTTGAAATACCTAAAAATATTTTAAGTAAGCTGGATGTTAAACCGGTGCGTTGGATTGACGAAGTGCTGGAACTGGCGTTAACAGAAATGCCGGTACCATTGAAAAATGCTGATAATAAGGTTAATGATAAGGCCGGAGAAAAATCAACGGCTACATCAAAAAGTAAAAAATCAGAAACAACTATGCGTCATTAAAATAAACTATCTGGTACGTTCACGACAGGGTTTTATATAAAGTCATAAACCGGGAGAATAATCCGCAAAGGTTGTTCCTCGGTAACTGCACCATGTGTTACCGTACGTCCTGTACGTATGCATTGCACTATTATGACCGCCACGGATGGCGGAAGTGCAGATGTTGCATATGTCCAAGGTGGAAAATCGCTCCTGGCCTTTTTCGCACTTCCCACGTTCATGTGGGTCGGATGGGCGGTAGTAGGACAATGCAGGAGCAATTGCCGAGGAGCAGGCCTTGTCCTGTAGCTAAGCGAGTAAGAAGCAACAAAACAAATCAGTTAGTTCGTTTTATTCTTCATATTGCGCCACTTTCTTTTATCGAGGACTACATTTTTTGCTTATATTTTTAATGCCTCGTCAGTTTGCACTAAATAGTTTTTTCGAAATTATATGTATGGGACGTGCGTGCGCTATTAGAATAATTACCTGTCAGTAGCTGGCGAATACATATCTTCTAAACTGGTTGATGTTAATCTTGTTACACAGTAAATGCGTTTATTGGTGAAAAAGCTTGAAATAGCAGTGTTTTTGTCAGTTTGGCGTTGACACGCTGGGTAACTCACTGTATAAATCTCCGCTGAGAAAAAACTTTGGCAGTCAGCCTCTAGTGATGCCTGTAATCATAAGTCAGGAATCAAAATTAAAATAATAACTACTGCTTTTTAACCACCAATAACGGGAATATTTAATGAATAAAACAGAACTTACTGATGCTGTTGCAGAAGCAACTGATTTAACTAAAGCTGATGCGGCACGTGTTGTTGATGCGGTACTTGGTACAATTACAGATACTCTTGCAGGTGGAGATCAAGTTGGTATTGTTGGCTTTGGCACATTTCTTGTGCGTGATAGAGCAGCAAGAACCGGTCGTAATCCACAAACAGGTGCTGAAATTCAAATCGCTGCAGCTAAAGTTCCTGCATTTAAGCCTGGTAAAGCTTTAAAAGATGCAGTAAACTAGCGCGCCTTCTACGGGTACATCAAAGCAGGGGTGCTTAGCTCAGCTGGTAGAGCGTCGCCCTTACAAGGCGAATGTCGGGGGTTCGACTCCCTCAGCACCCACCAAGTACGGACCGGTAGTTCAGCTGGTTAGAATGCCGGCCTGTCACGCCGGAGGTCGCGGGTTCAAATCCCGTCCGGTCCGCCATATGAAGACTGTGCCGCACTAAGATTTAACTTCAATGTTGATTTTGTGCGGCATTTTTATCTAGCAACTCTCTTGCACTAAATAATTTAATTATCCTGGCGTATTAAAATACTTTGAAGATGCCTTACTTTGAAATTGCTAAAAAACATGAATTTATTTTTGTACTATAGTTGATAAATTCAACACGTAAATTCAGCGTTTTAGGTATAATCTCGCAGATAAACATTTTTCCATATTAATAATATTAAAATTTTAGCTCCTGGTTATAAAAAATATAGTCAAGTTACGTTTTAGGGCAGTAAAAAATATGTTACAAGCTATTAATGATCGTATAAAAGGTTGGTTAGGAATTGTTATTGTTGTTTTGATTGGCTTACCATTTGCGTTATGGGGTATACAGTCCTATCTGGATGACGCCGGGCCACGCTATGCTGCCAAAGTTAATAACATAGAAATATCAGCAAATGAGTTTGAACGCTCAGTTTCAATGCAGCGCCAGTCAATGCTCCGCCAGTACGGTGGTCAGCTTCCAATTGAAGAAAAAGATTTGCGTGAGCGTACATTAACGCAATTAATCAATCAGCGATTGCTTGAAAGCGTTACCTATGAAAATGGTTACAGGATTTCAGATTCTGTTTTATCTGCAAAGATCAAGCAGCAGTTTACGGTCGATGGCGTTTTTGACCGTTCTCGTTTTGAAGCGAATACTCGCTCTTTAGGTATGAGTATTCCGATGTATGAGCAGACATTAAGAAATGAATTAAGGTTACAGCAAATGCAAACAGCAATTGCTAACTCATCTTTTGTCACCAAAGAAGAAGTGCATAAGCTGGCAGAATTGAATGAGCAAACACGTGACATTACTGTGCTGACGTTCGATACAGAGCATTTCTCTACAGCGGAAAAACCCACAGAAGAAGAAATCAAGCAATACTATGAAGCAAATATGCATCGTTTCATGGTGCCTGAAAAAATTAAAGTTGATTACATTGAAATTACTTCTGATGCTCTATCAGAAAATGTTGAAGTCGATGAAGATCAAATCAAAAAAATGTATGAAGAGTATGTTGCCAGTATCAGTGGCCGTGAGGAGCGTAAAGCCAGGCATATATTGTTAAAAACAACACAAGGCAGTAGATGCAGCAAAGGAAAAAATTGAGTCGCTTAAACAGGAACTTGAGCAGGGTGCTGACTTTGCTGAGTTAGCGAAGAAACATTCGCAGGATTCAGGCTCTGCAGAAGAGGGCGGCGACCTTGGCTGGGTAGCATTAGGCGAGATGGTTAAACCATTTGAGCAAACTTTGTTTGATATGGAAAAAGGCAGCGTCAGTGAAATAGTCGAAACGCAGTTTGGTTATCATTTAATTAAACTTGATGATGTTAGAAGTGAAACAATCGAACCGCTTGAAAATAAACGTTATGGCTATGAAGAAGAACTGAAAGCAGATGGTGTCGCCTCAATGTTTTATGATTTGAGCGAAAGACTTGCTTCAACTGCGTATGAAAATCCAGATAACCTCGATATTGCAGCTGAAGAGTTAGCTTTAAAGATTAAAAGCAGTGATTATTTTTCGCGTAATAAAGGAGAAGGAATTGCAGAGAATGAAAAGCTAAGGAATATCGCTTTTTCACCACTGGTGTTAGAACAGGGCAGTAACAGTGATATTGTAGAAATTGGTCCAACACATGCTGTCGTTTTACGTTTGAACGATCATATACCTGCAACAGCGATTCCTTTGCAGCAGGTCAGTTCCAAAATTGAAAATATTTTAACAGTGCAAAATGGTTATAAACAAACAAAAGCAGCTGCTTTAGATGTTAAATCTAAAATTGAATCTACAATTAAAGCTGGCGAAAGTTTAGAAAGTCTGAAGGCTGATGGTATTCAGCTAGATGTTATTAGCTCTCTAGGGCGTAAAGATATTACTAAAGTCAGTGATCCTTCAATATTGCATAATGCTTTTGAGATGGTGGCCCCGAATCAGAATGAGACGCCATCTGTTAAGGAAATTGATTTGACATCAGGTGATGTTGCATTAATTGTGTTAACAGCAGTGAATGCACCTGATAACCTTGCTCAGGACAAGCTGGACCAGGTTAAGAGTGGTGCTTTACGCGATAATGCAATTCGCGATTTTTCCAGTGTTTTACTGGCAATAAAAGAAAGCGCAGATATTGATAAAAATACAAGTTTAATCGAAAAGTAAATGTAAACATTGCTTGCTGTGCAAGTAGTCTTATCATTAAGATAAAGCACAGAGATGCACAACATTATAATCCAGGCAAAGGGGAAGTATTGTGCTAGCTAAAAAAATTGCTTTGCATTGGCAAATACTTATAGCTCTTCTTCTTGCTGTGTTTACCGGGCTTATTGTTGACCAGACATTTTCTGTTTTGGGGCTTTCCTTTCTTTCTGTTTTAACCTTTTTCGGTACCTTGTTTTTAAATGCGTTAAAGATGTTAATTGTGCCACTGGTTATGGCTTCAATTATCAGCGGTATGATGACACTGAGTGGCGAAACACTAGGGCGTCTGGGCACAAAAACAGTGTTATATTACGCAACCACCAGTTTGGTAGCGATTTTAATAGGATTGTTTTTTGTTAATCTGTTTCAGCCGGGTATTGTCGATGGTGAACCTGCTCGGCATATCATTGGTTTGTCCGCAGAAACAGATGAGGTGGTGAGCAAAGTGGGCGGTAAAGGTGCCGCCGACATAGCCGAAGTACTACTTCGAATGATACCGCCTAATATTGTAACCGCAGCAGCCAACGGGCAAATGTTGGGCCTGATTTTCTTCAGTTTGATTTTTGGTTTTTTTGTTTCCAGGCTTGAGGGTTCGCCGGCGCAGGTGCATAAAGACTTCTGGCAGGGTCTGTTAAATATCATGATGATGATGACAGACCTGGTCATGAGGTTTGCGCCAATAGGTGTGTATGCACTGGTAACAAAAGTGATAATGATTTCTGGCGTCGAAGCCTTTGCTCCACTGGCTCTGTTTTTTATTACAGTGTTGCTGGCTTTAGCTGCACATCTGTTCTTATTTCTCCCCGTCGTGTTACGTTATATAGGGCGTGTTTCACCAGGGAAACATTTTAAAGCAATGCTGCCAGCCTTATTAACGGCATTTTCCACCAGTTCTTCATCTGCGACATTGCCCATAACCATGGATTGTGTTGAAAACCGTGCAGGTGTATCCAATCAGGTTTCTGGTTTTACCCTGCCATTGGGTGCGACCATTAATATGGATGGCACCGCATTGTATGAATGCGTTGCAGCAATGTTTATTGCACAGGCATATGGCATTTCTCTGGATATAAGCACGCAGTTCACTATTGTACTGGTCGCGCTACTAACCTCTATCGGCGTTGCTGGTATTCCTTCAGCTAGCCTGGTAGCCATTACGATTATATTAGCTGCGATTGGTTTGCCACTTGAGGCAATCGGCTTAATTCTTGTGGTGGATCGTGTGCTGGATATGTGCCGTACTTCGGTAAATGTGTTTAGTGATTCCTGCGCAGCGGTAACAATTGCACGACTTGAAGGCGAAGAAACACGCGTAGTTTAAGCGTTTGCTTACAGGTTAAATTATCCTTTCTAATAGCGGACAGTTTGCCCTGCATTTCATTTCATAAAAAAAGACAGCCGGTTGCTATTGCAACCGGCTGTCTTTTTTTATGTTTTAGTGGAAATGTATATTGAACTGCCGGGTTGGGGATATTCATTAACCGGTAGTGTTTTATTGCGCATCTGCTGGTAAATTAACTCCGACCCCTGAAAAGATCAGCGTAAAGCTCTCTATTTTATGCTGTTATATCACCCATTAGTCCGGCAGTGTGATAACCGGCGTCAACGTAAACGACTTCACCTGTGATTCCGCTTGCTAGAGGTGAGCAAAGAAAAGCTGCAGTATTGCCGACCTCCTCAATGGTTATATTGCGATGTAAAGGTGCACTTTGTTCAACATGCTCGATAATTTTATTAAAGCCAGAGATGCCTTTTGCGGCTAAGGTTTTAATTGGACCTGCAGAGACGGCATTAACACGAATACCTTCAGCGCCTAAAGAGTGTGCCAGATAGCGAACATTGGCTTCAAGACTGGCTTTTGCCAGACCCATAACATTGTAACCGGGGAAGGCACGTACCGCACCGAGGTAACTCATGGTAATGATGGCAGCATCTTCCCGATTTTGCATCATATGACGGCCTGCTTTAGCAATTGCGGCGAGACTGTATGAACTAATGTCATGTGCAGTGTTGAAACCATCACGAGTGATGTTATCCAGGTAATCACCTTCCAGCATCTCTTTTGGAGCAAATGCGACCGAATGCACAATGATATCCAGGCTGTCCCAGTAGTCATCCAGATGATCGAAAACGGCTTCGATTTCCTCGTCTTTTTCAACATTGCAGGGCACAACAATATCGGAGTCGCATTGACCCGCTAATTTTTCGACACGTTCTTTTAGCCTTTCTCCCTGGTAGGCAAATGCCAGGTCAGCACCTTCACGGCGCATTGCCTGTGCAATGCCCCAGGCAATTGAGCGATTGCTCGCAACCCCAAAAATTAATACCCGTTTGCCTTGTAAAAAGCCCATATAAGCCCCCTTCTATATTTTTTTATTATTGGTCTGTTGCTGACCAGTACTGTAAACTTAGTTGGCACATGTTAGGCGGATTGTACCCGTAAATGCAAGCCATGAATGTAACTAATGCTGCAATCAACTATCTAGCAATAAGATAACCATAAAGTCATATTACGCCAATGTTAAATCGATTATTCGATATAAAATTTAAATTACTCTTCTTTCTATTATTTTACCTGCCAGTAAATTCGCATTCGGTGCCTGCTATGGGCATGGGTTATGCGCCGAAGTATCCTGATAGTTATGCGCATTTTGATTATGTGAATCCTGATGCACCAAAGCAGGGTGAGTTAACCATGGTGGGATTAGGCACTTTTGATAGCTTAAACCCGTATTTGCTAAAAGGCCTCTCTGCTGAAGGGCTTGGCTTGCTGGTGTTTGAGAGTTTGCTGGAAAAAAGCCTTGATGAACCATTTAGTGAGTATGGTTTGATTGCAGATGATTTTTATCTGGCTGATGACGGGCTCTCAGTAACATTTCATATTAACCCGTTAGCCCGTTTTTCTAATGGTGATGCGATCACTGCTGAAGAAGTAAAGTATTCATTTGATACCCTGATGAGTAAATCTGCACATCCGCAGTTTAGAGTTTATTACGCAGATGTGAAATCAGCAACGGTGATTGATCGTTTAACCATTCGCTTTGACTTTGAAAATATAAATCGTGAATTGCATATGATTATTGGAGAGATACCAATATTTTCTAAAAAATGGGCAAATGAGCAGGCCTTTGATGAATTGAGTGATCAACGTCCCGTTGCCAGTGGCCCTTATACGGTTGGCAAATATGAGCGTGGCAAATCGATTGAGTACATAAAAAATCCTGACTACTGGGCAAAGGATTTACCTGTCCGCAAAGGCATGTTTAATTTTGATCGCATAATGTACAAGTATTATAAAGATTCTACGATTGCTCTCGAAGCATTCAAGGCAGGCGAGTTTGATTTCTTCTTTGAAAATTATTCTAAACGTTGGGCTCGATCACATAATGGGTCATATTATGATTCCGGTGAAATCTTAAAGACAGAATTAACCCATAAAAACAATGCCGGTATGCAGGGATTTGCCTTTAATACACGTAAGGAGCTGTTTAATGACGTACGTGTGCGTCGCGCATTAAGCCTGGCTTATGACTTTGAATGGGCGAATGACAAGTTATTTTACAATCAGTATGTCCGCGCTGACAGTTATTTCAGTAACAGTGAGCTGGCAGCGCAAGGTTTGCCCACAGGCAAGGAACTGGCATTACTGGAAAAATATCGTGATCAATTATCAAATGAAATATTTACCAAACAATGGAAACCGGCAACCACGCTGGCACCGTATAGCTTGCGGAAAAATTTAATACAGGCACGAGATCTGCTTGCTGAAGCGGGATGGACAATTCAGGATGGCGTGCTGAAAAATAAACAGGGAGAAGTGTTCAAGCTGGATATTTTACTGGCACAAAATGGTTTTGATCGAATTGTTGCGCCTTACGCGCATAATTTAAAAAAGCTGGGTATTGAAACCAGTTATAGGATGGTCGATTCATCACTCTATAAACGCAGACTTGATACTTTTGACTTTGATATGGTGGTACATAGTTTCTCATCATCAGTCTCACCGGGTAACGAACTGATGACTATGTTTCATTCCACTTCTGCCGATTTGAAAGGCTCAAGCAACTTGCCGGGTATCAAAAGTCCAGTTGTTGATGCACTGGTTTTAGATATTATTCAGGCGACAAGCCGTGAACAGGTAGTGACTGCTTCTCGCGCATTAGATCGTGTATTGTTGCATGGTGAATATCTTGTGCCAAACTGGTATATCAATGTGCATAGAATTGCTTACTGGAACAAATTCGGGGTGCCTGAGACGCAACCATTGTATTATGATCCGGTTACCTGGCTGTTAAAAGCATGGTGGATAAAAGAAGATAGTAATTAGATTTTATAATTAATAAAAAAAGTATTTAACTTATGTTTGCATATATATTAAAACGCTTGCTGTTAATGATCCCGACACTGTTTGGTGTCATGTTAATTACGTTTGCTGTTACTCAGTTTGTCCCCGGCGGCCCGGTGGAACAACTCGTTAGTCAGCTGGAAGGCAAAGATGGCGAGAGTGAAGCAAGTAGTGGTACCAGTGGATTATATCGAGGTGCGACAGGACTTGATGAAGAGTATATAGAAGAAATCCGTGTCCTGTATGGTTTTGATAAACCGGTGCATGAACGATTTTTTAGCATGATGAAAAACTATTTAAGTTTTGATTTTGGCGATAGTTATTTTCATAATGAGACTGTCGTCGATCTTGTTATATCAAAATTACCGGTCTCTATCAGTTTGGGCGTCTGGAGTTTTCTCATCGTCTATTCAACCTGTATTCCTCTCGGTATTGCAAAAGCCGTTAGCGATGGCAGTACTTTTGACGTGGTGACCAGTACCTTAATATTGATTGGTTATGCGATACCCGGTTTCGTATTAGGGATTACCTTACTGGTTTTTTTTGGCGGTGGCAGTTTTTTCGATATTTTTCCTTTACGTGGACTGGTCTCCGATAACTGGGACACTCTTCCCTGGTATAAACAAATTACAGATTATTTATGGCATATGGTGTTGCCGATCACTGCATCGGTAATCGGCAGTTTCGCGATTATGACAATGTTAACCAAAAACAGTTTTATTGAAGAAATACGCAAACAATATGTGCTAACAGCGAGAGCGAAAGGTTTATCGGAAAATGCAGTGTTATATCGACATGTCTTTAGAAATGCTGTTATTCCGTTGATCACAGGTTTTCCGGGCGCCTTTATCGGTGCGTTTTTTACCGGGAGTCTGTTAATTGAAACGATTTTCTCTCTTGATGGATTAGGCTTGCTTTCTTATGAGTCAGTATTAAAGCGGGATTATCCAGTCGTACTGGGCACGCTGTATTTGTTCACGATGCTGGGTTTGTTTGCCAAATTATTGGCCGATATAAGTTATGTGCTCATTGATCCGCGTATTCATTTTGAAGCTGTTGATCATTAATTGTCTGAACCCTGGTTAGCGATGAATCGTTTTGAGATAAGCAGAAATGAATAACAATAATAAACATAGTTTATCGCCAGGAGAGCGTTCCTGGTTAAGGTTTAAATCAAATCGCCGTGGTTATGTCAGTTTATGGATCTTCAGCATTTTATTTATACTTTGTTTTTTTGCTGAATTTTTGTGTAATGACAAGCCATTAATTGTGAAATATGAAGACAGTTACTATTTTCCGATTTTTAGCGCCTATTCGGAGACCACCTTCGGTGGCGACTTCGAAACCGAAGCGGATTACACTGATGGTTTCGTCCGACATCAGTTAACAAAAGGTGATAACTGGATGCTTGATCCGGTCATTCCTTATAGTTACAACACCATTAATTTCGTTAGTGATTTGCCGAATCCGGCACCGCCATCAAGTCAGAATTATTTTGGCACTGATGACCGGGGGCGTGATGTGCTGGCGCGGGTTGTTTATGGTTTTCGAATTTCTGTCTGGTTTTCATTTGCATTGATGATTATTGGTGTCGTTATCGGTATTATCGCTGGCGCCATACAGGGGTATTTTTCTGGTCGAACAGACTTGATTATGCAACGAGTAATTGAAGTCTGGTCGTCAATGCCAGAGCTGTATTTACTGATTATTTTTGCATCGATATTCCAGCCCAGTATCTGGTTGTTGATTATATTGTTGTCATTGTTTGGCTGGATGGGATTGTCGGATTATGTACGTGCCGAATTTCTCCGCGGCAGGAATCTGGATTATGTTCGTTCTGCCAGGGCTATGGGCTTAAGCAATTTTACAATAATGAGTAAACACCTGTTGCCTAACAGTTTGACACCGGTAATCACCTTTTTACCTTTCAGGATTAGTGGCGCAATCCTGGCTTTAACCAGTTTGGACTTTTTGGGTTTAGGTGTGCCGCCGACCACGCCGAGTCTGGGTGAGTTACTTTCACAGGGTAAAGAAAATATAGAAGCCTGGTGGTTATCATTAAGCGCTTTTGTTGTGCTAGTCGGAACGCTGATGTTACTGATTTTTATCGGTGAAGCATTACGCGGAGCATTAGATACGCGAAAAACCTAGCCGAGATAGACTGGTTAGATATATAAAAATTAAATACGTAGTTACTATACATACACTGAGACAGATAGATTTTGAATAGCAAACAAACATTATTAAGTGTGAAAAATTTAAGCGTGTCTTTTAATACACAAAATGGCCTGGTCAATATCATTAATAATCTAAACTTTGATATTTATTCCGGTGAAAACCTGGCTATAGTCGGTGAATCCGGTTCAGGCAAGTCGGTGGCTGCATTATCTATATTACGTTTACACGATGAAGATAATACGATTTATTCAAATGGTAGCATTGAATTTAAGGGGAAGAATTTATTAACTCTGGATGATGAAATCAAAGACGTTCGTGGAAAAAATATATCGATGATTTTTCAGGAGCCGATGACATCATTGAATCCAGTATTCACCGTTGGTCAACAAATTGAAGAAGTGCTGACCTTGCATGAAAATCTAAATAAAGCAGAAAAAAAAATACGTGTCATAGAGTTACTTGATCGAGTTGGAATTTATCAACCAGAAAAAAAATTAAATGTCTATCCACATGCGCTTTCAGGCGGGCAACGACAGCGTGTAATGATCGCGATGGCTCTGGCCTGTAATCCAGACTTATTGATAGCTGATGAGCCAACGACGGCGCTTGATGTCACCATTCAGCAACAGATTATCGACCTGTTACTGGAAATTCAACAAGACACCGGTATGTCTGTTTTGTTTATTTCTCACGATTTAAATCTGGTGCGGAAATTCGCCAATCGCGTTTGTGTTATGCAAAACGGACAAATCGTTGAAAATAATGATACGGCTCAGTTGTTTGAACAGCCACAACACGAATACACAAAATTTCTGCTGGATAGCGAGCCCGATCAAAAAATAGCCACTGTGCAGGCAGGTACTGATATTGTACTCAGTGCAGAAAACCTTCGCTGTTATTTTCCGATATATAAAGGTTTTTTTAAACGAAAGATAGATGAAATCAGGGCGGTTGACGATATTACGTTATCATTATGTTCTGGTGAAACGCTGGGTATTGTAGGTGAATCTGGCTCTGGAAAAACAACACTAGGTTTAGCAATGTTTCGCCTGTTAGCCTCTCAGGGTGAGATCTACTTTAAAAATCAAAATGTCTCTCAATTTAGTGAAAAATATATGCGACCCTTGCGGCGACATTTTCAAATCGTGTTTCAAGACCCCTTTTCCTCGCTTTCACCGAGAATGACAGTGCAGCAAATTATTGAAGAAGGTTTGAAGCTGCATTATCCACAACTTAATGCCCGGCAGCGACTGCAAAAAATTTATGACGTTCTAAAGGAAGTTGACCTGGATGAAGACACTTTATGGCGCTATCCTCATGAATTTTCCGGTGGCCAGCGGCAACGTATCGCTATAGCTCGTACAGTTGTGCTTGAACCGGATGTGATCTTGCTGGATGAGCCAACCAGCGCACTTGATGTTTCTGTGCAAAAACAGGTGTTGGGCCTGTTGGCACAATTACAGGAAACACATCAGTTGAGCTATCTATTTATCAGTCATGATTTACGCGTGGTACGTGCTATGTCACATCGCGTTATTGTTATGCGGCAGGGGAAAGTTGTCGAACAAGGTGATGTTGATGAAGTATTTAATAACCCTCAGCATGAGTATACCCGTGAGCTGGCAGCGGCTTCGATATATCATAAAAGTGTTTAAAAGCTGTACTCATGCCTGAAATCTAAAATCAATATTCTGTAATTTATATCTAATCTACTGAATTTATTATATATTTCTATTTCAGATAATACTTGACTGTTTTACTAGGTATTAGTAAGATTAACCTACTATTTTAGTCAGGAATTACGGGGTTTTCTATGCGTTTATCAACCAAAGGGCGTTACAGTGTAACTGCTATGTTAGATCTTGCCATACATGATAAGGCAGGACCGGTGACATTGGCGGATATATCGCAGTGTCAGGGTATTTCATTATCGTATCTGGAGCAACTTTTTGCTCGGCTGCGAAAAAGTGGCCTGGTTAAAGGTGTACGGGGACCTGGCGGGGGCTATCGCCTTTCACGTCCCGCTTCTGAAATTAGTATTGCTGAAATTATTTGCTCTGTTGATGAGAACGTTGATGTTACTCGCTGCAAAGGAGAAGGAAACTGCCAGGATGGTGCAAAATGTTTGACTCATGAATTGTGGTCAAACTTAAGTGACCGATTGCATGAGTTTTTATCGGGTATTACATTGGCGCAATTTGTCGAGCGTCCAGGTATTCCAGAATTATCGATGCAACGTGATAAAAAAATTGGACGATTTATACTGGCTAAAAAGCAGGCCGCTGTAATTAATCAGGGCGTGTTCAGTAGCGATAAAAAACGGATCGGTAATGAACTGACTAACAAAGCGTTTGTGAGGTAAAGATTATGGCTTACGGTGAAAAAGTTCTGGATCACTACGAGAATCCAAGAAATGTAGGTAGTTTCGAAAATGACGATAATGTTGGCACAGGCATGGTCGGTGCTCCTGCCTGTGGTGATGTAATGAAACTGCAAATCAAAGTTGACAGTAATGGCGTTATCGAAGACGCAGTATTTAAAACTTATGGCTGCGGTAGTGCTATTGCTTCTAGTTCGCTTTTAACCGAATGGGTAAAAGGTAAAACCTTAGATGAAGCAAAAGCCATCAAAAATACCCAGATTGCTGAAGAGCTGGCATTACCGCCAGTAAAAATACATTGCTCAGTTTTGGCAGAAGATGCGATTAATGCAGCGATAGCTGATTATAAAAAGAAGAATATATAAAGTTTTAAGTCGTATGTTGTAAGTTATTAGTGGGCTGTTTTTTTTGTTTTTACTTATAACTTACAACTTTAAACTTATAACACCCTAAACCCCCTGTCTAGCCTAACTTATTAATATCTCTCTATAAAGCCAGTGCAAAAATCAGCATAAATCAAGCTCTTCAGGTATAATATGTGCCTTTATTATTTATTGAGGATTCCCTGTGCTTGAGTCTTATCGTCAACATGTAGCTGAACGCGAAGCAGAAGGTTTACCACCGTTAGCGCTTGATGCAATTCAGGTCGCTGAACTGGTTGAATTGATTAAAAATTGTCCCGCTGGTGAAGAAACGTTTTTAATGGATTTGCTGGTCAACCGTGTGCCACCCGGTGTCGATCAGGCCGCTTATGTTAAAGCAGCTTTTTTATCTGATCTGGCTAAGGGCAATACTAAATGTGATCTGATTGACGCCGTCCGTGCGACAGAAATTCTGGGCACCATGCTAGGTGGTTATAACATTCAGTCACTGATCGATTTGCTCGACAATGAAACGACTGCAGATGCGGCAGCCAAAGCCTTATCTCACACCTTGCTGGTTTATGATGCGTTTCATGATGTCGCTGAGAAATCAAAGTCTAATGCTGCTGCTGCACGAGTGATTCGCTCATGGGCTGATGCCGAGTGGTTTACCTCAAAAGCAGAGCTGGCAAAAGAGATCACCGTTACGGTTTATAAAGTGCCGGGTGAAACTAATACAGATGATTTATCGCCGGCGACTGAAGCATGGAGCCGTCCTGATATTCCATTACACGCTAAGTCGATGTTAGTGACTAAAATGCCAAGTAAGCCACTAGGTCCTTTAGAAACGATTGAAGACTTAAAGAAAAAAGGTCATCCGATTGCTTATGTCGGAGACGTAGTTGGTACCGGCTCATCAAGAAAATCTGCCATCAACTCAGTATTATGGCACATGGGTAATGAAATTCCTTTTGTTCCCAACAAGCATGAAGGCGGCGTTGTGCTTGGTGGCAAGATTGCGCCAATCTTTTTTAATACCGCGGAAGATTCCGGCGCATTACCGATCGAATGTAATGTCGATTCAATGCAAACCGGTGATGTTATTACCATACGTCCATATGACGGTTTGATAGTCAACGAAGCCGGCGAAGAAGTTTGTATGTTCTGTTTAAGCCCGGCTACCATGGCGGATGAAGTCCGCGCTAATGGTCGTATCCCATTAATTATAGGACGTGGTTTAACCGATCGCGCACGGTCATTTTTAAATGAAGGACCTTCCGATGTCTTTTTAAGGCCTGAGCAAGGTCATGATACCGGTAAAGGTTATACCCAGGCACAAAAAATCGTAGGCCGTGCCTGTGGCGTAGACGGCATTCGTCCGGGTACCTATTGTGAACCTAAAATGACTACCGTCGGTTCGCAGGATACCACTGGGGCAATGACCCGTGATGAGTTAAAAGAACTGGCGTGTCTGGGTTTTTCAGCTGACCTGGTGATGCAGAGTTTCTGTCATACCGCGGCCTATCCAAAACCGGTTGATATAAAACTGCAGCACGAACTGCCCGATTTTATGCAGACCCGAGCCGGTGTTGCCTTACGTCCGGGAGATGGCATTATTCATTCCTGGTTAAATCGTATGATTTTACCTGATACAGTAGGTACAGGTGGTGATTCACATACACGTTTCCCGATGGGAATCAGTTTTCCTGCAGGTTCTGGCCTGGTTGCGTTTGCTGCAGCGCTGGGTGTTATGCCTCTGGATATGCCAGAATCGGTACTGGTTCGTTTTAAGGGTGAGATGCAACCCGGCATTACATTGCGTGACCTGGTCAATGCAATTCCTTACGTGGCGATTCAGAAAGGATTGCTGACTGTCGAAAAGAAAGGCAAGGTAAATGTTTTCAATGGTCGTGTACTGGAGATTGAAGGTTTGCCAGATTTGAAAGTAGAGCAGGCCTTTGAGTTATCTGACGCGTCAGCAGAACGTTCAGCAAACGGTTGTACCGTGCATCTTGCTAAAGAGCCGATTATTGAATACCTCAATTCAAACATTACCTTGTTGAAATGGATGATCTCAAATGGTTACGAAGATAAACGCACACTGGAACGTCGCATTATTGCTATGCAGGAGTGGTTGCAGAATCCCGAATTAATTTCACCTGATGCAGATGCGGAATATGCAGAAATCATTGAAATCGATCTGAATGAAATCAAGGAGCCATTACTGGCATGCCCGAATGATCCAGATGATGTTAAAACCTTATCGGATGTCGCAGGGGTAAAAGTTGATGAAGTGTTTATTGGTTCGTGCATGACAAATATTGGTCATTATCGAGCAGCAGGGAATGTGCTGAGTAAAGTAAGCAGCCTGCCAACGCGCATGTGGATTGTACCGCCAACAAAAATGGATGAGCACCAATTGATGGAAGAAGGCATTTACAATGTATTCGGTCGTGCGGGTGCACGAACAGAGCTTCCCGGATGTTCGCTTTGCATGGGTAACCAGGCACGTGTAGCTGATAATGCAACAGTGGTTTCTACCTCAACTCGAAACTTCCCGAATCGTTTAGGTAACAATGCTGATGTCTACCTGGCGTCAGCAGAGTTAAGTGCGGTAGCAGCAACATTGGGCCATATACCTACAGTAGAAGAATATATGGAAGGGGTTAAGGATATCGAACCGATGTCGGCAGATATTTATCGTTACCTGAATTTCCACCTGTTGCCAGAATATCAACAGGTTGCTGATGAAGTGAAAGTTAGCATTTCATAACAGTAACGTCAGTTACTGCTATGTTTAAAACGTTAATGTTTATTGCGATAGGCGGTGCGTTTGGCGCGGTATCGAGATATTCTGCATCTCTGGGTGTATATTCGCTGCTAGGACGAGGCTTTCCTTATGGAACATTGTTAGTCAATGTGGCGGGTTCATTTTTGATGGGTTTGTTAAGCATCATGTTGCTGGAGCGTTTTAATCTTGGCCCGGAATGGCGTGCGGCTATACTGGTTGGTTTTTTAGGTTCTTTTACGACCTTTTCGGCATTTTCTATCGAAACACTTAATCTATTCGAGCAGGGTGATTTTAATAGAGCAGTATTAAACATAACTTTAAGTTTAATACTGTGTATCGTAGCCGTCTGGTTTGGTGTCAACCTCGGTCGACAGCTATAGTATTATCGGTATCGATTTTATCAGGAAATAGTAATGAAAATAACTGTTGCTCGAGTTTATGTGACCGAAGGTGAGCATGTTTCAAAGACGATTTTTCAGCGTCTGCATGATGAACATAAGGTCAATGGCGTTACCGTGTTTCGTGGTATCAGCGGCTTTGGCCGTTCCGGTGAAACGCACTCATCTGAATTACTGGATGTGTCTTTTGATCTACCACTGGTGATCGAATTTTTTGATGAAGATGAAAAGGTACAGTCGGTTATAGAGGAATTAAAAGATATTGTGCCAAAGTCCCATATTCTTACATTTAAAGCAAATTTAACCTGAATGGACCCCGATACACTACCATGCTAGACCCAAAACTGATTCGTAACGACCTGCCTTCGATTGCCGAGCAATTAAAAAAACGAAATTTCAATCTGGATGTTGAGAAACTTGAAGCGCTTGAGATTAAGCGTAAAGATTGCCAGGTGCAAACTGAAAGTTTGCAGAACGAAAGAAATAGCAAATCAAAATTAATCGGTAAAGCGAAGTCTGCGGGTGAAAATATTCAACCATTGCTCGATGAAGTTGCCGGTCTGGGTGAAAAACTGGATGCAGCGAAATCTAAGCTGACCGATGTTCAGCAACAGATCGATGCCATCATTATGGGAATCCCAAATTTACTGCATGACTCTGTGCCTGTGGGTAAAAATGAAGATGACAATGTCGAAATTCGGCGTTGGGGCGAGCCAAAATCTTTTGATTTTGAGGTAAAGGATCACGTTGATCTGGGTGCAGTTAATGGCTGGCTGGATTTTGATACTGCAAGCAAATTAACCGGTTCACGTTATGTTGTTATGCACGGCCAGATGGCAAAGCTGCATCGTGTGCTTATTCAGTTTATGCTGGATGTGCATACCAATGAACACGGCTACACCGAAGTTTATGTACCTTACATTGTTAATAGCGATAGTCTAAGAGGAACGGGTCAATTACCAAAGTTTGAAGAAGACCTGTTTTGTGTTGATAAAGAAGCAGGGCATTATTTGATTCCTACTGCTGAAGTGCCGGTTACCAATATCGCGCGTGATGAAATAATTGATGCCTCACGGATACCTTTAAAGCTGACCAGCCATACACCGTGTTTTCGCTCTGAAGCAGGTTCTTACGGCAAAGATACACGCGGCATGATTCGCCAGCACCAGTTTGATAAAGTTGAAATGGTGCAAATGGTTAGCGCCGATAAAGCCTGGCAGGCATTAGAAGAATTAACTTTGCACGCAGAGACCATATTGCAGAAACTTGAATTACCTTATCGCACCGTGGTTTTATGCAGTGGTGATGTCGGTTTTTCTTCAGCAAAAACCTATGATCTCGAAGTCTGGCTGCCAGGTCAGCAGGCATACCGGGAAATTTCATCCTGCAGTTGTTTTGCAGATTTTCAGGCAAGAAGGATGCAGGCTCGCTGGCGCAATCCAGAAACCGGCAAACCTGAACTGTTAAATACAGTTAATGGCTCCGGCCTGGCGATAGGTCGGACACTGGTTGCCGTGCTTGAAAACTACCAGCAGGCTGATGGCAGTATCTTAATTCCTGAAGTTTTAAAACCTTATATGGGTGGATTAGAAAAGCTTTCCTGACAAACTTAATTATAGTCCACAGATGAACGCAGATGAGCACAGATAAAAGCCGAGTATTTGTTTTTAATCTGCGTTAATTTGCGTTCATTTGCGGATAAAATAGATTTTAGTGTTTTTATTCTAAACATCTTACTTCTATGCAAAATCTTCCAGACAAGCTTTATAACGTAGATTCAGTTGTTCAGCTCGAACAAATCGCGATCAATCAATATGGCATACCTGCTTATACGTTAATGCAGTCTGCAGGCGAGGCTGTTTTCAATGTTATTAAAACAAAATACCCATCGTGTAAAAAAATCCTGGTTTTATGTGGTGCAGGCAATAATGCCGGTGATGGTTACGTTGTTGCCAGGCTCGCTAAACAGGCAGGTTTAACGGTCCGAGTCATCAGCCTGGTCGATGCAGTAACCTTAAAAAATGAAGCATTGCTTGCCTACCAGGACTGGTTAGATGTTGGCGAGAATGAAATTGCGGATGAATGGTTAATTAATGAAGCTGATATTATTGTTGATGCCTTGTTAGGCACCGGCCTGAAGCGTGAGGTTTCTGGCAAGTGGGCACAATGGATTACAGCAGTTAACAATTCGATTAAACCTGTCATTTCAGTTGATATACCTTCCGGTTTGATGGCGGACACAGGTATCATTTCTGGTCATGCAATTCAGGCAGATATTACCGTGAGTTTTATCGGTTTAAAGCAGGGTATGTTTACTGCGCAGGCTAAAGATGTCTGTGGTGAAATAGTGTTTAGTGATCTTGCCGTGCCTGAAGAAGTGTTTGATCAGGTTGAAACAGCAACACGATTAATAAACAATATTGATTATTCATTGCTGCCAAAACGAAAAGCATCGTCACACAAAGGTTGTTTTGGCCATGTGTTGATTGTGGGTGGCAATGAGGGCATGCCGGGTGCGGTGATTCTTGCTGCAACAGCGGCTTTACGTGCGGGCGCAGGTTTACTTACCATTATTACCGTTGCGAAGAATTTGCCGGTCATTAGTTCGGCGGTGCCTGAAGCCATAATAAAAACATGTGAAGTCGATTCTGTCATTGAGTTATTTACGGAAGATTTTGTCAATACGGTTACGCACGTAGCAATTGGTATGGGTCTGGGACAGGATAACTGGTCGTCTGCGTTATTAGAACACTGTGTGCAATTAAATAAACCGATGTTAGTTGATGCAGATGGCTTAAACCTGCTGGCAAAAAGTGAATTAGTTATCAATTCTGAACTGATTATTACACCGCACCCGGGTGAAGCAGCGCGTTTGTTAATGCAGGCGAAAGGACAGGTGGGCCAGCCTGGCAGTGCGGGGATACAAAACAATCGTTTTCATGCGATACGTGTTTTATTTGAATTATTTGATAGTGCTAAAGCCTGCGTGGTGATTTTAAAAGGTTCAGGTAGCTTAATATTTGATGGGCAAACGCTGAAGGTTTGTAATTTGGGAAATGCAGCAATGGCTGCACCGGGTATGGGTGATGTATTAAGTGGTATTGTAATCGCATTACTGGCGCAGGGTATTGATATCAGTGATGCCGCAGAGCTAGGTGTCTGTTTACATGCAGCTGCGGCGCAATCCGTCACGCAAGAGAAAACACGTGGACTACTGGCTTCGGATGTGGTGAAAGCATTGCCGGAAATTTTGTGGTGAGCAAAATCAGTGAAAAATCCCTGATGAGTCAGCAATTTTTTTTAGCTGATGAGGGCCAGCAGATTGCTTTAGCTAAAAAGGTTGCACAGCATCTTAGCTCTTCATTTGTCATGCTGTTAAAAGGTGACCTGGGTGTGGGTAAAACAACATTTGCCAGAAGTTTTATACAGGCAAGTGGTTTTGATGGCGTGGTTAAAAGCCCGACCTATACCCTGGTTGAGCCATATCCAATCAGCAACAATCGACAATGTTATCATTTTGATCTGTATCGTCTGGCCGATCCAGAAGAGCTGGAATTTATCGGTGCGAGAGATTATTTTAATAATAATGATGTCTGTTTAGTGGAGTGGCCAGAAAAAGCTGAAGGTTTTTTACCCCCTGCAGACTGTATTTGTGCATTTAGCCATTATAATCAGGGAAGAAAATTAATTATTTCTGCGCTAAGCGACAAAGGTAAAAAGTTGATGTTACAGGCCTTTTCTAACTTTTGACTATAGGAAAGCGCTGTATCTATATAAAAAATAATGAAATATTACTTGCATTATTTTATAATTTTGCCACAATAGATTTACATTAAGGCATAACCACCGATTGTTAAAAGAATATAAACAGGGGCTCGATGAAAATTCCCATGTCATGGGGCATCAAGATAAAGATGAAAACAGATCGTCGAAAATTTCTAAAAAGTATAGCCGGATTAAGTAGTCTGGCTGCTTCTGTTGCGCCGGGCATTTCATTTGCCAAGTCATCGTCAGGTACTGCCAAAGCCAAGATACAGGATATTCGTCTTTCTAAAAACCAGGGATATTTACGTCTGGTATTTGATCTGAACGATATCGCAGAATATTCCGTTTTCGCACTGCATAAACCAGAGCGTGTGGTGCTTGATCTTAAAAACACGAAAATGTCACACGGCATGGTGGATCGGCTACAGGCTGATTCACTGATTCGTAGTATACGAAGCGGTGTTCGAAATAAAAATGATTTACGTGTGGTGTTTGATTTAAGCGAATCGGTATCGCCACGTAGTTTTTTTCTTGCTCCTTCTGGAAAATTAGGGCACCGTCTGGTCATTGATCTGCATGATAACAAGAAATCAACCACGGTTAAAAAAGCCAGTAAACGTGATGTAATCATTGCTATTGATGCGGGTCACGGTGGTAAAGATCCAGGTGCTACCGGGCGCTCGGGCACCCATGAAAAAACAGTTACCTTGCAAATTGCCAAACGTCTGGAAAAACTTATTAATAAACAACGCGGTATGAAAGCGATTCTTACTCGTAAAAACGATCGCTTTTTGCGTCTACGCGATCGTATAGAGAAAGCACGTGATAATCATGCTGACTTGATGATTTCATTGCATGCCGATGCATTTCCGGACCCTCGTGCGCGCGGTTCATCTATTTATGCCTTGTCCGTGGATGGCGCCACCTCGGAAACAGCACGTATGTTAGCGGAAAAAGAAAATGCGGCAGATTTGTTATTTGGTGATGTGAATTTAACAGTTGAAGATCAAATGGTGAAAGAGGTGCTATTTGATTTGTCGCTTACCGGTACCATTGAATCAAGTCTGGATATTGGCGGCGAAATATTAGGCCAGATTAAAACAGTAAATCGAGTGCATAAGAAAAAAGTTCAACAGGCCGGGTTTGCTGTTTTAAAAGCACCGAATATCCCCTCGGTTTTGTTGGAAACCGCCTTTATTTCCAACCCGAGAGAAGAGAAGAATTTACGCAGTGCATCTCACCAGCAGAAAGTGGCAAAAGCCATTACTCGTGGCGTGAATAAATATTTTGCGCGTAAAGCACCACCCGGAACCTGGCTGGCTGCATCTGAAGGAGAGCATCTGGTAAACAATAGTGACGATGTTAAAACGATTGCAAAAAAATATAATGTAAAAGAAGAGGATTTGCGTGCACGCAATGCGTTGTATGCTGATAACCTGATGGCAGGACAGGTGATTAAAATTCCAGTGAGTTAGAAATATATAACAATAATAATAAAAATACACACGGAATGCTGCTAATGACCCTTTAATAGGGTCATTTTTTTGAAAAAAATTTGAGGAATCTCTGTGTCTTCCGCAAACTAAACTGTTTTTTTAACAGCCAGTTAGCCTGCTACAAGGGGTTTATTTTTTGTTAGTTTGCAGTTTGCAGTCTTCGGTTGTAAATTAACAGCATGAAAACCCATCGTCTGTTTTTTGCACTTTGGCCTACTGATCAGCTCAGGCATTCAGTTATTGAAACATTCTCTCAGCTTGCACTGCATAATAAAGGTCGCATTATACAGCCACGTAATTTGCATGTGACTTTGCACTTTATTGGCTCAGTAACGGAAGAGGTAAAAGACTGTATGCAAATGGCAGCGCAAACTGTTCGTTCTGATCCTTTTGAATATTATTTAGATCAGTTTGGTTCATTTCGCAGGGCTAAAATATTGTGGATGGGTTGTCAGAAAGTTTCAGTTGAGCTAACACAATTACATAATAAACTGGCTGTGGCTTTAGAGCGCTGTGGTTATCAAAGTGACAATCGTGTCTTTACACCGCATCTGACATTGATGCGAAAGTACCATGGGTCCCTTAGTAATCAAATGGCTAGGCAAAATGCTGATCAGGTTGATTTTTCTATCCCGTGGTTTGTTAATGAGTTCGTCCTTGTTGAGTCACATACAGACAAACAGGGAGTTATTTATCAGGTTATTGAAAAATATCCTTTATCATGTGATAAATCAGAGGTACCCTAGGGCTCCCTGGAATAAGCAGATTATTTGTAACCATGACGACACACAGTCGAATTCAGTCAATGCCAGTACAGCTGGTGAACCAGATCGCCGCTGGCGAGGTTGTTGAGCGGCCAGCCGCCGTGGTAAAGGAGTTACTGGAAAATAGTCTGGATGCCGGCGCCAGTAAAATATCCATTGATATAGAAAAAGGCGGCAGCAAACTTATTCGTATTACCGATAATGGCCATGGTATCCATAAAGAGGACCTGGTTTTGTCGTTGTCACCCCATGCCACCAGCAAAATCCGCAGTATCGATGATCTGGAAGAGGTGATTAGCCTGGGTTTTCGTGGCGAAGCACTGCCGAGTATCGCATCAGTCAGTCATTTGCAACTGACATCCTGCTGGCAGGGTGGTGATGAGACCTGGCAACTCACCATGAACAACAGTAAAGCCGGCGAGATGACACCGGTGGCGAATAAACCCGGTACCACCGTTGAGGTACGTGATTTATTTTTTAATGTACCTGCCAGGCGTAAATTTCTGCGCACCGAAAAAACAGAGTTTTCACATCTTGATGATGTGGTAAAACGTATTTCATTAAGCCGATTTGATGTTGCAATATCATTGCGACATAACCAGCGTGCGGTAAAATCCTTGCCTGCCGCCAGCAACCGTTTACAGCAGGAAAAACGTATTGCTGAAATACTCGGGCCGGCATTTATTGAGCAGGCCGTGTTTATGGATTTTGCTTACGAAGGCCTCCGTCTGTGGGGCTGGATAGCAGAGCCGACATTCTCACGCAGTCAGGCAGATATGCAATATTTCTATGTGAATGGGCGTATGGTAAAAGATCGTCTGGTTACACATGCTGTGCGCCAGGCTTACGCCGATGTTTTATTTCATGGCCGGCATCCGGCTTATGTGCTGTTTTTTGAGTGCAACCCTGCAATGGTTGATGTAAATGCACATCCGGGCAAACATGAAGTCCGCTTCAGGCAAAGCCGGCAGGTACACGATTTTTTATTTCGAGCCATACACAAAAGCCTGGCAGAAGTCATTAGCGGTGATACCCGTTCCCATGAATTACATCACTTCTCAAATACCGCTGTTACACAACTGGCGGGCAGTTCAAGCACTTCGCTGTCCGGTGTTCAATCACCGCAGCGGCCATCACAGTCATCGATGCCCTTTGCGGTAGCCGAACAACGACGGGCTTATGCTGAGTTCGCGCCTGCAGCCGCTACACTGAATTTAGCCGCCACACCTTTTACCGAAGCAGGTGTAGAAGCACGGGATATGCCGCCGTTAGGTTTTGCTCGTGCGCAACTGCATGGTATTTATATACTGGCAGAGAATGCACAGGGTATGGTGCTGGTTGACATGCACGCTGCACATGAACGTATCACTTATGAAAGATTGAAAACAGCGCGTGAAGGCGAGGGTATTAAGTCGCAGCCGCTACTGGTACCGATGACAATATCGGTGAGCAGTAAGGAGGCGCAGATGGTGGAAGACCGGGCAGACGTGTTCAATGAACTGGGTTTTGAAATTGACCGGGTCGCCGAGGAAAGCATTAAATTACGGCAATTGCCTGTCGTATTATCAGGCAGTGATGTAGAAACATTGTTACGTGATGTGCTTGCCGATTTGCTCACACATGGCAGCAGCACACGCATTGTGCAGGCGATAAATGAAATTCTGTCGACCATGGCATGTCATGGTTCTATCAGGGCGAACCGTAAACTAACCATAGAAGAGATGAATGCCCTGTTACGTGATATGGAAATAACCGAGCGCAGCGGGCAGTGCAATCATGGTCGACCTACCTGGATACAGCTGACTATTGCTGAACTGGATAAACTGTTTATGCGTGGTCGTTAAATAAAACTATTTTTGAACCGCGAGTCGCAGAGACGCCGAGTTATATTAGTTGGTTACGCCTACGACGTAACCAATTTAAACTTAGTGTCTTGCGACTCGGCGGTTAGCTTGTTTTTAGTATGTAAATAATGAAAGATTTGATTATCCAGCCAGGTGGCGACAGCGGATTCAGCCAATCGCCATTTTCATCATGGGGCCAACAGCAACGGGTAAAACCGACCTGGCGCTGGCTGTTTATAATGAACTGGGCTCAGAGTTAATCAGTGTTGATTCGGCACTGGTTTACCGTGGTATGGATATCGGTACAGCCAAACCCGATGTGCAAACCTTAAAACAAAGCCCTCACCATCTAATTGATATTATTGACCCTGCAGAAGTCTATTCGGCAGGACAGTTTCGTGACGACGCATTGAATTTAATGCGCCAAAGTATAACAAGCCAACGCACGCCGATACTGGTCGGTGGCACCATGCTGTATTTCAATGCCTTGCAAAAAGGCATGGCGAATATGCCTGAAGTTGATGATTCGGTAAAGCAGGCAATCGAAATGGAAGCGAAAACAAAAGGCATTCATGGCCATGCATGAACGCCTGGAAAAGGTCGATCCGGTGTCGGCTGAGCGTATCCATCCTAATGATCCGCAAAGGATAAAAAGAGCGCTGGAACTTTATGATTTTACAGGAAAGACTTTAACAGAGTTCTGGTCTGAGCAGGCACAAAACAGGGCCAGCTATAGCTTTCCATACCGACGAATAAAAATAGCCTTAATGCCCGCTGATCGTATTGAACTTCGTAAACAAATCACGACACGTTTTGATAATATGCTGCAACAGGGATTTATTGAAGAAGTTGAAAGCTTGTTTAAACGTGGTGACCTGCATGCAGACATGCCGTCAATTCGCGCAGTAGGTTATCGACAGGTTTGGTCGTACCTGGCCGGTGAATATGGTTATAATGAGATGCGTGAAAAAGCCATCATTGCTACCGCACAACTGGCAAAACGCCAGATGACCTGGCTACGAAAAGAGACTGAGTGTAATTTTATTGATCCTATTGCACTAAATATGCAGAAAGTCCTGAAAAACCTCAAATTTTTACTATCATAGAGGGGTGGCGGGCGATGTTTACTAGAACATGGGTCGTTAGACCTGGGTGTCCGGTTTGAATTTCGAACCATTTACCAGCACTCTGGTCTATAACCTCAAATAAAAACAATAACGAGGAATCAATTATGTCGAAAGGGCATCACTTACAAGACCCTTATTTAAATGCATTGAGAAGGGAACGGATACCGGTATCTATTTTTCTGGTAAACGGCATTAAGTTGCAGGGACAAATCGAATCATTCGACCAGTTTGCGGTACTGTTGAAAAACACGGTGACGCAGATGGTTTATAAACATGCTATTTCTACTGTAGTTCCGTCACGGCAGGTTAAATGGAGTGATGAAGCTGAAACTGACGGTAACAGTGAAAATTGAGTATAATCTACAGACGTTGAGAATGGTCGCCATTGGCGGCCTTTTTTTTGTTTTACTTGTTGATTATATAACCATATGAATTGTAATAAATGCTAGACATCGAACGCGTCGAAGGCGGTAATCGTGCCATTCTGGTCCACATGGATATACACGATGAAGCACATCGTGAAAATATATCTGAATTTAAAGAGCTGGTGTTATCGTCGGGTGCTGAAATAATGACAATAATCACTACCAGTCGTCAGCGTGCCGATCCCCGGTATTTTATTGGCAGTGGTAAAGCTAGCGAAATTGCCGAGTTAGTGAAACAGTACAAAGCCGATGTGGTGCTTTTTAATCATACACTGGCGGCTTCACAGGAGAGAAACCTTGAGCGATTGATTGAATGCCGTGTACTTGATCGTACCGGTTTGATTCTGGATATCTTTGCACAACGTGCACGCTCATTTGAAGGTAAATTACAGGTCGAGCTGGCGCAGTTAAAACACCTTTCTACCCGACTGGTGCGTGGCTGGACCCATCTGGAGCGACAAAAAGGCGGTATCGGCCTGCGTGGGCCGGGCGAAACCCAGTTGGAAACGGATCGTCGATTGCTAGGGCTTCGCATCAAACAGATTAATAAACGCCTGGAAAAAGTCAGAAAACAGCGCGAACAGGGCAGGCGGTCTCGTCAGAAAGCAGAGATAGCGACCGTCTCGTTAGTGGGTTACACCAATGCCGGTAAATCCAGCCTGTTTAATGTACTCAGTGAAGACGACGTTTATGTTCAAGATCAGCTATTTGCCACGCTTGATCCCACTTTGCGACGTGTTGATCTGGCTCGTGATGTTTCCCTCATCCTTGCCGATACCGTCGGTTTTATTCGTCACTTGCCGCATGATCTTGTCAATGCCTTTCGATCTACATTACAGGAAACGGCTGAAGCACAGCTGTTATTGCACGTGATTGATTCGGCAGATGAAAATCGTGATGCCAATATTGAAGAAGTTGAAAAAGTATTGGCGCAAATTGGTGCCGATGAGATTCCCTGTATTGAGATAATGAATAAAGTGGATCTGACCGGGGTAAAACCGAGAATGGATTATGCGGATGATGGCAGTGTTAAGCGCATCTGGCTATCGGTTGAATCAGGCGAAGGCCTTGAATTATTAAAACAGACCCTCATTGATATATTTAGAGAACAAATGGTGGAAGGTAAACTTTCTTTATCACCTGCTGATGCACGTCTTAGAGCAAAATTGTTTGATATCGGTGCCATAAGAAAGGAAACAATTGATGAACAAGGTCGGTTCTTGTTGCAAATCAACATATCACGTCGGGATTTAAATCAGTTCGAGTCACGAGAGCGGATTTCACTGGAATCGATGTTGTTATAAAGCTGTTTTTTAAAGAATATTCACCGCAGAGACACAGAGACACAGAGGTGCAGAGTTTTTTGTAAATTGCGGCTACGGCGCAAATAACAATCAAAGGTATTTCCTCTGCGTCTCTGCGGTAAAAAGCTTTTAATGATTTAATAATCAGGTAGAATGGCGCGTTTGAGGTGTTCTAGATACACCATAACTAAATAAAGCGATTTTTGGAAACTTAATATGCGAAAGCAAGACAATAAGAAGGTCGACATGGCCTGGAATGAACCTGGTGGTAATGGCGACAAAGACCCCTGGGGCAGTAATCGGGGAAATCGGGGAAATCGCGGTAATCAGGGTCCTCCTGATCTGGATGAAGTCTTTAAAAATCTACAGAAAAAATTTGGCAGCCTGTTTGGTGGTAAGGGTGGTCATTCAGGTGGCAGTAAAATGGGTTCTGCAGGCGGTTTCGGTATAGGTATTGTCATCGCTATCCTGCTGGTTTTCTGGATGGCAACCGGTTTTTATAAAATCGAAGAAGCGGAGCGCGGTTTAGTGTTCCGTTTTGGCGAGCATGTTTACACCACGCAAAAAGGTTTGCACTGGCATTTTCCGGTGCCGATCGAGAGTGTCGAAAAAGTGGATGTGACCAAGGTTTATACCATTCCAATAAATTCAACCATGCTAACGCAAGATGAAAACATCGTTGATATTCAAGGTACGGTGCAATATCAGATTGATAATGCAGAAAAATATACGTTTAACGTTAGAGAGCCTGAAGCTTCACTTGCGCAGGTAACAGAAAGTGCGTTACGTGAAAGCATTGGTCGCAGCAAAATGGATTATGTTATCACTGAAGGTCGTGGTGAAATTGCCCTACAGGTAAAAGGCATCATTCAGGAAATTGTAAATAATTATCAGACTGGTTTAAACATTTTTAAAGTCAACATACAAAGTGCTAAGCCACCTGAGGCTGTAAAAGACGCGTTTGATGATGTAACGCAGGCTCGTGAAGACGAAGAACGTTTTAAAAACGAAGCTGAAGCTTACCGCAATGAAGTTATTCCTAAAGCACGTGGTGCCAGTGCACGTATGCGTGAAGAAGCCGACGCATACAAAAACGAAGTGATTGCCAGAGCTGAAGGTGAGGCGGAGCGTTTCACGCAGTTATTGACCGCATATCAAAAAGCGCCAGAAATAACGCGTGAACGTCTCTACCTGGAAATGATGGAATCGGTTCTTAGTAACAGTTCTAAAGTAATGGTCGACGTTGAAGGTGGTAACAACCTGCTTTATTTGCCACTAGACAAGTTAATGGATCGTCAGAGTGAAACTCAATCTGCCGACCAGAAAAGCTCGGCTGATATATTAAAAGATATTAAACAACGTGGTGCAGTACAACAAAATCAACGAACCAGACTTGAGGACTTACGTTCAAGGGGAGCACGATAATGTTAGTTAATAGTTTAAAAATTATGGTTCCCCTGATAGCTGTAATTTTATGGTTGTCCATATTTACTGTCGATGAACGTCAGGAAGCAATAAAATTTCAGTTTGGTGAAATTATTGAATCCGATTATGAACCCGGGTTACATCTTAAAATTCCGTTTATTAATAATGTAAGAAAATTTGATAACCGAATCTTAACCATTGATCAAAAACCTGAGCGTTTTTTAACACAGGAGAAAAAGGACTTAATCGTAGATTCTTACGTTAAGTGGCGTATCAAGGACGTGGTTCAGTATTTTAAAACCACGCAAGGTGACGAGCTTACTGCGGGACGTTTATTGTATGAAAATATTAATAACGGTCTGCGAAATGAATTTGGTAAACGTACTATTCAGGAAGTAATTTCCGGTGATCGTACACAAATAATGGGCGTGATGACAGAACAGGCGTCGGAACGTGCAAAATCACTTGGTATTGAAGTGGTTGATGTGCGTGTGAAAAAAGTAGACTACCCGGAACGAGTAAGTAACTCCGTTTATCAACGTATGCGTGCAGAACGTGAACGTGAGGCACGAGATTTTCGCTCCAAGGGTCATGAAGCATCAGAACGTATTCAGGCAGATGCTGATCGCCAACGCAGTGTTTTAGTCGCAGAAGCTTATCGAGACTCAGAAATAGCTCGCGGTGAGGGTGATGCTAACGCAACAGATATTTATGCTGCTGCCTTTAACCAGGATCGTGAGTTTTATAAATTTTACCGAAGCATCACTGCCTATACTAAAAACTTTTCTAGCGCTGGTGATGTTATTTTACTGCAACCGGATTCGGATTATTTCCGTTACTTTAAAGATCCATCAGGTAATAAAACAAAATAACCTGAGCCGGGATACATCTAAGGAACGCTACATGCATCTTAAGCATATGAGAGCAATAAAAAATCGTGGTCTATTTGAAAAGATTACGCTGAAAAATTGCTCCCCGGCAATTGCTCCGGCATGGCCCTGCTACCGTCCAGCCGACCCACATGGAGGTGGGGAGTGCGGAAAATGCATGGAGCAATTTTCAGCCGACCCACATGGCAAGGATTGTTCCTACAATCCTGTTGCATTTCCTCCATCCATGGAGGTCAGACGTGGGGAGTGCGGAAAATGCATGGAGCAATTTTCAGCCGACCCACATGGCAAGGATTGTTCCTGCAATCCTGTTGCATTTCCTCCATCCATGGAGGTTAGACGTGGCAAGTGCGGAAAAGGCAAGCAGCGATTTTCCGCCATGGAACTATGCTTATTGCACACTTCCTACGTCCATAATTCTGCATTACTATGAAATGTTTGAGCTGATGTGGGACAGTATTATTCCCGCACTTGCGTTAGTGCTGGTGATAGAAGGTATGCTGCCTTTTTTAAGCCCTAAAAACTGGCGTGATGCGATGTCACAGGCAGCGCAATTACCCGATAATGTTTTGCGCGGCCTGGGTTTTGCAAGCATGATGGCAGGCTTAGTCATTCTTTATTTTGTACAATAACTAAGAATTATAAATCTGGAAATTAATACCGGCATGACAACAACACAACACTGGATCCTACCGCAAGGCATTGAAGAAGTTTTGCCTGAGCAGGCAGCAAGGTTCGAAGCAATGCGTCGTATGTTGCTCGACTTATATGCCAGCTGGGGTTATGAACTGGTGAAGCCGCCGACCATTGATTTTATTGAATCATTGCTTACCGGCACAGGGCACGATCTCGACCTGCAAACTTTCAAACTGGTTGATCAAATATCAGGTAGAACATTAGGTTTACATGCTGATATGACCCCCCAGGTTGCGCGTATAGATGCTCGCCAGTTACAACGTGATGTACCAACACGTTTGTGTTACATCGGTACCGTATTACGTACACGTCCCGAATCTATAGGTGATAGCCGCAGTCCTCTACAGGTAGGTGCCGAACTGTATGGACATGCCGGTGTAGAATCTGAAGTTGAAATAATAGGCTTAATGTTGCAGACATTCGCTGCCATGGAAATTGACGACATTTATCTGGACATGGGTAATGTTGATATTTATCGTGGCCTGGCTAAGCAGGCAGGTTTGTCAAAAGATATTGAAAGCCAGCTGTTTGATATGTTGCAGCGAAAAGCAGTCACCGAAATTAATACCTTGATAGATTCTTTAGATATTGATAACAAGGTAAAAGAAATGTTATCCGGGTTATCATCACTTTACGGTGATAAATCGGTTTTTGTTAAAGCCAGAGAGTTGTTGTCTAACGCGAATGATTCAGTTAAGCAGGCTATCGATTACCTGGAAAAAACAGCTGAGCTGATGTGGCAGCGTTACGGTGCCGAGTTATCAGAAACCAAGGTGCATTTTGATTTATCAGAACTGCATGGTTATCACTATAAAACCGGTGTGGTATTTGCAGCCTTTGTACCACAACTGGGTCAGGCGATTGCACGTGGTGGTCGTTATGATGATATCGGTAAGATATTCGGTCGTGCACGTGCTGCAACGGGTTTCAGCACAGATTTAAAAGTGTTAAATCAGTTATCGGGCAAACAGTTTGATTTACCTGAAAAAATATTTGCACCTTTGAATGTTGATCAAAGTAAGGTTGCCGAGTTGCGTGCACAGGGAAATGTTGTAATACAGGAGCTGCCGGGACAGGAAGCAGATGCAAAGGCGATGGGCTGCAGTAAAAGTCTTTGTTTGCTTGATGGACAATGGACTGTTAAAGATTAAAATAATTTTCCGCGAATGAACGCAAATAAACGCAAATGAAACAAGAGTTATAAGTTTTTATTTGCGTTTATTTGCGTGTATTAGCGGATAAGTTTTCTTTTGCCTGTAACACCAAGTATAAAGAATTTATTCATTCAATATTAAGTATAAGGTTTAACCATGTCAAAGAATGTAGTCATACTCGGAAGCCAATGGGGTGATGAGGGTAAAGGTAAAATTGTCGATCTATTAACAGATCGTGCAGCGGCAGTAGTTCGGTTCCAGGGCGGACATAATGCCGGCCATACACTAGTTATCGGTGATGAAAAAACAGTTTTACATCTAGTCCCATCTGGAATATTACGTGACAATGTCATGTGCCTGATCGGTAATGGCGTGGTGTTATCGCCTGATGCATTATTCAAAGAACTGGGTGAACTTGAAGCCCGTGGCATTCCAGCCAGCGAACGCATCGGTATTTCCGAAGCCTGCCCGTTGATTCTGCCTTATCACATCGCTCTTGATCAGGCACGCGAAATTGCGCGCGGTAAAGAAGCAATTGGTACCACTGGTCGTGGTATCGGCCCATGTTATGAAGATAAAGTATCGCGTCGCGGTATTCGCCTTGCTGATCTGAAAGATCTGGAAAAATTCAAAGAAAAACTTGCGGGTGTTATGGAATATCATAACTTCGTATTGAAAAATTATTTCAAACAGGATGAAGTGGATTATCAAACAGTACTTGATGGTGTGCTGTCTTACCGAGACAAACTGTTATCACTGATCGCCGATGTGCCCGGTGAAATTGATCGCTACCGCAAAGCAGGCAAGAGTATTATGTTTGAAGGTGCGCAAGGCACTCTACTGGACATCGACCAGGGTACCTACCCATTTGTAACATCATCAAATACTACTGCTGGCGGCGCATGTACAGGCAGCGGCATCGGTCCTAAAGATCTGGATTATATTCTGGGCATTACAAAAGCTTACACCACACGTGTCGGTGCTGGCCCGTTCCCGACAGAACTGTTTGATACCGATAAAGACGATCCAACAATCGGCCAGCACCTGGCTACAGTTGGTCATGAAGTTGGCGCAACCACTGGCCGTGATCGCCGTTGTGGCTGGTTTGATGCCGTTGCTTTACGCCGCGCTGCACAGATTAACAGCCTGACAGGTTTATGTATTACCAAGCTGGATGTATTAGATGGATTGGAAACAATCAAAATGTGCGCCAGTTATAACTACCAGGGTGAGAACCTGCACATGCCGCCACTCGGTGCTGATGCTATCGAACAATGTGTAGCGGTATATGAGTCAATGCCGGGCTGGACGGAATCAACCGTCGGTGCAAAGAGCCTCGACGAGCTGCCGGAAAATGCAAAAAATTATCTGAAACGTCTGGAAGAGATGGTTGGCGTGCCCGTGGATATCGTATCAACCGGCCCAGAACGTGATCAAACGATCATTTTGAAGCATCCGTTTGATTGAATGTCTGGCTTCAAGTAGAAACATCATTAACCGCAGAGACGCTGAGACGCAGAGAAAAACTTAGTTGGTTTTATTTCGCCTGCGGCGCAATAAAACAATAAAAACTCTGCGTCTCAGCGCCTCTGCGGTAATACATTCGTTTTTAAAATAGAAAAGAAACTTCCTAATAGTGCTTCTGACTAAGTTTGCAGGTATTGAAATTAACTGTTGATTCATAACGAAAAACAGCTATTATTAACTTGTGAACCAGAAACGTTACAAACTATTGCATTACCTGCTCATCATTTTAATGATGTTTACCCCATTGTCTGGTGTTATGGCCGCCCAATGTGATATGGCTGATATGGCAGAAATGCATGTTTCAACAAGTAGCGCAGTAATACCCGGCTCTGTAATACCTGCACATGATATGTCAGCCATGTTGTCTACTGACATGTTGTCTACTGATTCGATGCCCTCTGCAATGAATCAACATGGCTGTTGTGATGACCTCAGTTTTAATTGTTCAGCTGGCTGTGACCTGGGAGTAAATGTTTCGCTTATTTTGCAGCAAACATCATACTCACCTGTTTATAAATATAGTTTTAAGTCAGCTCTTATCTCTTCAAAAATTCTGTTTAGAGAACTAACACCACCTTCTCGTCCGCCTGCAAATCTTCATAGTTAAAAAGTAAATCATTTTTCTGGTTTGATAACGGCATTGTACTGTTGTCTGACCAATTTTACTCACTATGGAGATGGCCATGTGTCGCTCAGCTTCTAAAAAACTAAACCGTATATGCAGCTTTCTGTTATCTCTGGTCACGCTGTTATTGGCCAGTAACATTCATGCTCTAAATTTAAAACAGGCAGAACAGTTAGCAACACAGTCCGACCCGTCAATTGAAAGTTTTATAGCAACATCACGTTCATTTGTTGATGAATCGGTTGCTGACGATACTTTGCCTGACCCCAAATTACGTCTGGGTGCGGTCAATGTGCCGGTTGATACCTTTGATCTTGAACAGGAACAGATGACGCAGTTAAAAGTTGGTATTCAACAAAATTTTCCACGTGGTAACTCGCTGGCTTTAAAACAGCAGCAGTCTCGATTTTTATCACATTCTGCTTTAGCCATGGCAGATGATGCAAAACTAAAAATTGTAAGAGATGTTCGACAGAATTATTTAAATTTATATTATGAAGTTTCTGCCTATCAAATTATCAGGGAAACACGCCGGCTATTTTCCGAACTGGTAAAAATCACTGAATCAAATTATGCCTCTGGACGGGTTAATCAACAGGATGTCGTGCTTGCCGGTCTGGAACTGTCGCGACTCGACGACCGTGCTACAAAAATTCAGGCAAGAGAAGGCACTTATCGCGCAACTCTGGCGCAGTGGATAGGTGATATGGCCTGGAATACCATCAGTGCTGAATTTCCTGAATTACCCGTAATACCGGAAAAAATCGATTTGAACCAGCTAATTCCGCAACATCCACTTATTCGCGCAGAAGCAGCAAAAGTGGACGCAAGTAAACAAATGAAGGAGATTGCACGCCAGGGATATAAACCAGAATGGAGCCTGTTATTCGATTATGGTTACCGCTCGGGCAATAATCCGGATGGCTCTGAAAGGCCTGATTTTGCAACAGCAATGGTGAGTATGGACATGCCTTTGTTTACCGGCAGGCGGCAGGATAAAACCGTTGCTTCAAGTCAGCAAAAAATAACCGCTGCGCGTTATGCAAAAGATGATCGATTGCGGCAGTTAAAACAACTGTACGATAGCAATTATCATTTATGGCAACGACTGGGTGAGCGCGAAGAGCTGTACAAAAACAGTTTACTGACCGCAGCAAAAACTAATTCGAAAGTCGCATTAAATGCATATCAAAGTGGCGTCTCGGAATTTAATACTTTAATGCGTGCAAAGATTACTGAGTTAGATGTACGCCTGGAAAATTTACGCATACGTGTGGATCACGAAATTGCAAAAGCGCAAATGCTTTATGTGACAGGAGATTTTAAAAATGAAAATTAATGCTGCAGAATTAAAATTATTTATGCCGGTACTACTTGTTTCTTTGTTTGCCAGCGTATTTACCGTAATGCCATCTGTTGTTATGGCGGCAGAAGAAAAAGAAGTTTTGTACTGGGTTGCACCAATGGATCCGAACTACCGGCGTGACAAACCGGGTAAGTCACCCATGGGCATGGATTTGATTGCTGTTTATGCCAATAAAAAATCGGCTGATGGAATCGCTGGCAGTATAAGCATTGCGCCAGGCGTGGTACAAAACCTGGGTGTTAGAACACAACAGGCTGAACTGAGCAGGTTATGGCGAGGTATCGATACTGTTGGTTATGTCGATTTTAACGAATCAAAAGTAAGCCATATTCATTTGCGTACCGAAGGCTGGATTGAAAAAATGGCCGTTGAGTCTGAAGGTGATCGTTTTAAAAAAGGTGATTTTTTGTTTGACGTGTATTCACCAAAATTAGTTAACGCACAGGAAGAGCTGGTTACCGCATTATCATCAGGCAATAAGGGATTAATAGGTGCATCGAAAGAGCGACTATCGGCTTTGGGTATTTCTGCTGCACAGATTAAGCAACTGCAAAAAACTAAAAAAGTGAAACAACACATTTCTATTTATGCACCACAGGATGGTGTGGTTTCTGATCTGCCCGTTCGCGAAGGCATGTTTGTAAATCCGTCAATGAAAGTTATGACCTTAGGGGATTTATCCAGCGTCTGGTTGCTAGCTGAAGTCTTTGAGCGGCAGTCCGCCTGGGTTGAAGTAGGACAGTTAGCAGAAGTTAGCCTGTCATACCTTCCAGGTAAAACATGGCAGGGTAAAGTTGAATATATTTACCCCAGTCTGGATGCAAAAACACGCACCTTAAAAGTCCGCTTGCGCTTTGATAATCCGGGCGAACAGTTAAAACCCAATATGTACGCCAATGTGAAAATCTTTGGTGGAGCTAAAGAAAATACTATTGTTATTCCACTTGAAGGGTTGATTCGAAGCGGGCGCGAAGAACGGGTAATCATTGCCCTTGGTGAGGGCAGGTTTGAAGCGCGCCAGGTATTAGCGGGTATCGAGAGCGGTAATTATGTCGAAATAATCAAAGGCGTGAAGGCAGGAGAAAGCATCGTTACATCAGGCCAGTTTTTAATTGATTCAGAAGCCAGCATGCGCGGTAGTTTAACTCGCATGACGGATGAATCGGAAAGTAAAAGAGAGATGACGGACGGGGTGTCGAGTGGTGATGCACCGGGTGACGAGGAGCACAGTGATGAGGAAAACCGCCAATGATCGAAAAAATTATTGACTGGTCGATCAACAATCGGTTCATGGTGCTAATGCTGACGTTTATTGTTGTTGGCGCAGGCATTTATGCGATAAAAAACACCCCTTTGGACGCCTTGCCCGATTTGTCTGATGTGCAGGTTATTATTAAAACCAGCTATCCGGGACAGGCCCCACAGGTGGTTGAAGACCAGGTGACCTACCCGTTAACTACCGCCATGCTATCGGTACCCAAAGCCATCAATGTGCGCGGTTATTCCTATTTTGGAGACTCTTTTGTTTACGTTATTTTTGAAGATGGCACCGACCTGTACTGGGCGCGCTCACGTGTACTTGAATACTTAAGCCAGGTGGCAAGCAAGTTGCCGCCGGATGCCAGGCCGGAACTCGGACCGGATGCTACCGGGGTGGGCTGGGTCTATGAGTACGCACTGGTCGATCGAAGTGGTGGCCATGACCTGTCGCAGTTACGCAGTATTCAGGACTGGTTTTTAAAATATGAGCTGCAAACCGTGCCTGGCGTTTCCGAAGTGGCGACGATTGGCGGTATGGTTAAACAGTATCAGGTGGTTCTCGATCCGGATAGTTTACGTGCTTATAACCTGCCGCTAACAAAAGTCAGGCAGGCAATCCAGCGGGGTAACCAGGAAACCGGAGGTTCAGTTATCGAAATGGCTGAAGCGGAATACATGGTGCGTGCAACCGGGTATGTAGATGAACTCGATGATCTGCGCCATATTCCACTGGGCGTTAATGAGCAGGGCACACCCATCTTATTAAAAGATGTTGCACAAATTCGTCTCGGGCCACAGCTGCGTCGAGGCGTTGCTGAACTTGATGGTGAGGGTGAAGTGGTCGGTGGCGTTATTGTTATGCGCTATGCCGAGAATGCATTAACCACCATTAACCTTGCTAAAGAAAAACTTGCCGAGTTATCGCGAAGTTTACCCGACGGTGTGGAAATTGTAGAAACTTATGATCGCTCAGCGTTAATCAAACGCGCCGTTGCCACGCTAAATGGAAAACTGCTTGAAGAATTTATCGTTGTTGCCCTGGTGTGCGCATTATTTCTTTTTCATTTACGTTCCGCCCTGGTCATCGTACTTTCATTGCCAGTCGGTATATTGGCTGCATTTATTGTCATGGAGCGCATGGGCATTAATGCCAATATCATGTCATTGGGTGGCATTGCTATTGCCATTGGTGCCATGGTTGATGCCGCCATTGTGATGATAGAAAACGTGCATAAGCACATGGAGAAGTCTGAAGTCAGCGATGCCAATGATTTGACCAATGAAAGGCGCTGGCAGATGATAGCTGAAGCGTCAAAAGAAGTCGGGCCACCGCTGTTCTTTTCATTGCTCATTATCACCTTGAGTTTTTTACCGGTATTTACCCTGGAAGCACAGGAAGGCCGTATGTTTGCACCGCTTGCCTATACCAAAACTTTTGCCATGGCCGCCGCTGCCGGTTTGTCTATCACCCTGGTGCCAGTCTTGATGGGGTATTTTATTCGAGGCCATGTGACACCTGAAAATAAAAACCCGGTAGATCGCGTATTGATTACAATTTACCGGCCGTTTATCAACATGGTTTTGCGTACACCAAAAACGGTTCTGACAATTACCCTGTTACTGGTCGTTATTGGCCTGTGGCCGCTTAGCCAGCTGGGTTCAGAGTTTATGCCGGATCTTGATGAGGGTGATCTGTTATATATGCCCAGTACCTTTCCCGCCGTGTCTATTGGCAAAGCCCAGCAGCTACTGCAACAAACCGATAAGTTGATAAAAACCGTGCCAGAAGTAAAGCGTGTATTTGGTAAAGTCGGCCGCGCGGAAACCGCCACTGATCCGGCACCTTTGACCATGATCGAAACCACCATTCTGCTCAAACCACATGATGAATGGCGTCAGGGAATGACCATGAACAAGCTCAAAAAAGAGCTGAATGCACTGGTCCAGTTTCCAGGTCTGACCAATGCCTGGGTGATGCCGATTAAAAATCGCATTGATATGCTGGCGACCGGAATCAAAACGCCGGTGGGCATCAAAGTTGCCGGACCGGATCTTAACGAGATTCAGGAAATTGGTAAACAGATTGAAAAAGTATTACATGAGGTACCTGGTACGGTGTCGGTCTATTCAGAACGCGTTGCCGGCGGGCGTTATGTGACCGTCGATATCAAACGCCGTGAAGCAGCACGATTTGCACTGAATATAGCCGATATACATGAGGTCGTGCGTACTGCACTTGGCGGCATGCGTGTCGCCATGACAGTGGAAGGGCTTGAGCGTTATCCCATCAATGTACGTTACCCGCGTGATGTGCGTGATTCACTGGAAAAATTGCGCAATCTGCCTGTGGTCACTCCCTCCGGTGCGCGTATACCGTTAGCGGAAGTGGCGGATATTCGTATTGACCATGGACCGGGATTAATCAAAACCGAAAATGCACGTCTTAATGGCTGGATATATATTGATATCGAAGCACGCGACCTGGGATCTTATGTGCAACAGGCGCAACAGCTTGTTGCTGATAAAATCAACCTGCCAGCAGGTTATTCCATCTCCTGGTCTGGTCAGTACGAGTTTATGGTGCGTGCAGTTGAACGGCTTACGACGGTAGTGCCGATAACGCTGATGATCATTGTTCTTTTACTCTACCTTAATTTTCGCAACCTGACTGAAGTTGCCATCATTATGGGGACATTACCTTTAGCCCTGATAGGTGGCTTCTGGTTATTATATTTACTGGATTACAATATGTCGGTCGCCGTTGGAGTGGGTTTCATCGCGTTATCAGGCGTATCTGTAGAAATCGGGGTGATCATGCTGGTTTATCTGAATCAGGCACTGGAAAAACATCGCCTGGCAGCCGAAAGATCTGCTCTCAAGCTGACGGTGGACGAGGTGCGTTCTGCAGTTATTGATGGTGCGTTGTTAAGAGTGCGTCCCATTATGATGACTGTTTCTGCAATTATTGCCGGTTTATTGCCCATCATGTTTGGTGCTGGTACAGGCTCTGAAGTAATGCGACGAATTGCTGCGCCCATGGTTGGCGGTATGGTAAGCGCGACCGTATTGACACTGGTGGTGATCCCGGCAGTCTTTCTACTTTGGAAAAGTAAGGGCCTGGAAAAATAAGGCTAAATAATACTTAGTCAGCAAAAGACATACCAGAGAGAAGCGACAAGTGGCTCTGGTGTGCAAAGAACGCAAAAAATCAACATAAAGTTGATCCTGGTTTTAAGATCCTTCCTTGTGTCAGGATGACAATAAGGAAGGATCTTGAAACCTGGATGTGAACGATCCCATCTGTGGCATGAGTATACTGCTGCTGTCTTTACCCGGAGTATAATTGTTTTTTAGGCACGACAAAACGCATCATTTGATGTATTATCGTATGTATACGCCACGTAGTGAGGTAATAAAATGCGTACAACTTTGAATATCGATGATCAATTACTGGAAGAAGCTCGCCGTATTACAGGTATGAAGGAAAAAACCATGCTGGTAAGAGAAGGCTTGCATGCTCTGATTGAGCGTGAAAGTGCCCGCCGCCTGGCGAAACTGGGTGGCAGTGAACCACAGTTGCAAGCTGTTTCACGCCGCCGCCCTGATGAGAAATGATACTTGTCGATACCTCGGTTTGGATTGACCATTTACGTTCAGGTGATGACAACCTGGTGCAACAATTAAATAGTAGCAACGTATTAATGCATCCATTTGTACTTGGAGAACTGGCCTGTGGTAATTTGAATAAACGCAAGGAAATTCTCACACTGTTTAAAGATTTACCCTTTTCATCAGTCGCCACTGACGATGAAGTTTTGTTTTTTATCGAACAGCATAAACTGATGGGCAGGGGAATTGGATATATCGATAGCCACTTGCTTGCAGCTGTGGCATTAAATGGTTCAGCTAGACTATGGACAAGAGATAAGCGCCTGAGAGAAGTAAGTGATTCACTGTCACTTACTTTTGAAATGGATTAATTTATTGTTCCAGATCGTTAGCAAAAACTATGCATTTTAGTGCAAGACTTTAGTTATGCTGTCATTCCGACAGAGTATTGCTGTGTGTTTTTACAGCAATGCGACGAGGAATCTTGAGGCTCTGATATTATCTGAGAGTTTTAAGATCTCTCGGTAATTGCTCCGTGCATTACCCTAATAAGCTACATCTGACCTCCATGAATGGAGGAAAATGCAATGGATTGTAGGAACAATCCTTGCCTTGTAGCGATCGCTCCGGTCGAGATGACAGGCATAAGAAGTGATTTTCAATTGCTATAAAACAACCTATGGATTTTTAGTCCATAGCTGTTGAGTTAGATTATTCATACAACACTCAAGTTTTTTTCTGATGTTTTTCCAGCTCAAGCTTTATGTTGTTATAGGCATACTGTAAAAATGATTCCAGCGGTTCAATCATACTTTCAATATGTTGCGCTGGTATTTTTTCAAAATCACCATTCAGGATTGCTGACATGTGATTGCTGAAATCTGCCATATCAAGCTTTTCTGCATCGGCAGTTAAATCATTCCTGGTACTTTCCTGCTGTTCACGGTCAGAAGAAGATTGACTGTGTTCATCAGTATCATGCTCTTTAGAGAATAATTCATCATGCCTAACGACCTTACACGCCCTGTCCTGCAATGACACCTTTAAGGCATCCTCGGTCTGCTGAGATAAGTCGGAAAAGGTTACCTGGTGATTATAGCCTTCAGTAGAGTTTAAGCCTACAGCCAGATTAATTCTGATGGTGTAATCTCCCATTTCAAAGGCGAGATTGTTTATCGCTTTTTGAATGCGTAATGCAAGAATATGTGACTTGAATGCATTAGTCATTGGCAGCAAGACCATAAATTGGCCTGAACCAAAATGTGCCAGTACATCTTCAGTGCGCAATGATTTGTCTATATGATTCGCTACTGAAACAATGATCTGCTCAACAATACTTTTGCCGTATTTAGACTGAATTTCATCGGTATTATCTAACTGCATGGCCATAACAGAAAGTTCAAATTGATGCCTGTATGAACCTGAAATTGTCTTATCACCTATTTCCTGTAGGCCACGTCTGTTGACAAATTCAGTCAGCGTATCATAGGTAACGTTCTGTTCCAGGGTGTTTATTTTCTGATTGAGTTTTGAGTAAGAGCCTGCACGACTGATTATATCCAGGGCTGAAAACGGTTTGCTGATGAAATCGGTGGCACCCATGGTATACGAAGCGTGCTTGGCTGCTTCGCTATCCTCATGCCCGGTTATCATAATCACCGGCAGGTTTGAAATGCGCTCACTGGCTGAACTTCTTATCTGTTTTAATAGCAACATGCCGTTCATGACCGGCATATGCAAGTCAGCAAAAACCAGTGAAATAGAATCATTGGACTCTATTAGCTGCCATGCTTCCTCACCATTACTGGCGTGAATAGTGAAATAGGCATCACCAAGATGTTTTGCAATGACGTTACGAATAGTGGCCGAATCATCGACAACTAATACATGAATTTCCTCAAGTTCCAGCATACTGATTATATCTAACCCTTATTGCAGCTTAACTAAGTAATTGAAGTATATGACATGGTTATAATAAAAACAGAAAGATTCTGAAATTGCCCTGTCCTGGCTTATGGAGCACTTTTTATGCCAGAACCATCTGATAATGAACAATTTATAAGGTGCTGGCGTTGTTTCAGGTGAGGGCCGTTACAGCTTAATCCTGGTAATTAATAGCCAAGATTAATATTAATTGCTGAAAAATATGAAAATTTACCTATAGTTTATTCTTATTGCGTCGTTTATTTTATGGAGAAGGTGTTTATTTAGGGAGAGGATAAACAGGTTAATTATTTTTTTGAGGTTGGGGTAGAGTGTCTAGTCGTTTTATTCAGCTTTGGTTTTCATACGCATGCCAGCAAATGACTGGCATTGCAGACTCGTGCTTATTCTTAAGTGATGAGTCTAAAGAATCCTTTACATTAGCAGAAACGTCTTCACCAGCGTTCGGTCAGTCTGAATATGTTCATGAAAGTATTCAGGCTGTTTTAACAAGACGAAAAGCGGTTGTTACTCAGCAGGCATCTAAACAACAACAAGGCGCATCAGCTGCAGTTGCCACTGCAGTGACTGATATTAATAGTAAAAATTTCCTGGTCAGTGCGCCGTTAATTTTAAATAAACAGCTTGTAGGTGTTGTCTGCTTTGAATTCAAACATAAAGCGCAAGCCAGGTCGCAAACGAAGTCGCCTAATTATTTAGAAAGTGTTGAATCGTCAATTGCCTGGTTGAGCTGTGTTTCACAGTTGCCATCTGCATCGGGTTCTAAAGATACGGAGTCGGTTTTAAAAGTCATCGCCATGGCCCTGTCTCAGGCGAAATCTTCAGATGCTTCTATGGCAGTTGCTTCAGAACTTGCCAGTAGACTGCAGTGTGAACGAGTGAGCATCGGTCTTGTTGAAAATAACGATGTCCGTATACATACCATATCAAACAGTACGCAGCAGGTAACACGGCAGAACCTTGTTAAGTGTATTGAAGCTGCCATGCTGGAAGCCATTGATCAGCAGGAGACCTTGCTGTTTCCACCAGACCCGGGTAGTTATTACAGTACACAGGAACATGATGTCTTAATAAGACAGCATGCCGGTGAATATATTTGTACCGTACCGCTGGTGGTGAATGACGTGGTCACGGGAGCAGTCATGTTCGAACGCCAGGGTCCAGCGGGTGAGTTTGATGATAAAACAAAAGAATTATGTGAACAGTTAACAGCATTGTTCGGACCTATCCTGCATTACCGCCGTTTAAACGACAGGCCTATTGCCGAGAAGCTAAAAGAATCAAGCAGTGCTTTGTTTTCAAATATCTTTGGTGCCGGCTATCTTGGTACAAAATTAGTCACCACGATTATTGTTGCTGTTCTAGCAGTAACCTATTTTATGCCCTGGGATTACAGAATATCGGCTAATGCCATACTGGAAGGCGAGATAGAGAGGGTTATCACTTCGCCGGAAGAGGGTTACCTTAAAGAAGCACCCGTCAGACCGGGAGATTTAGTTGAGGCAGGAGCAACCCTGGCCACACTGGATGATCGTGATCTGCAGCTGGAAAAATTAAAATGGAGTGGCAAGCTTAAACAGGTCTCAAAAGAATACCGTGAGGCATTAGCGTTCCATGAACAATCACAGATTGGTATTTTGCGTTCACAGTTAGCACAGGCAGAAGCGCAACTGGAAATACTCGATCATAAGTTAAATCGTATTATTATTAGCTCACCAATATCGGCAGTAATTGTTAGTGGTGACTATACACGCGCATTGGGTTCACCTGTAGAGCGTGGCCAGGTATTATATAAAGTATCTCCCCTGGAAAATTACCGTGTTGTTTTACAGGTTGATGAATCGGATGTTTCTGAAATAGCAGTGGGCCTGAAAGGTGAATTAACCTTGTCAGCAGCAGCTGAAGAAACATTTGATATGGAAGTGGTAAAGATAACACCCGTAGCAACCGCTGAAAATGGCGTTAACTACTTCCAGGTTGAAGCCGCATTAATTACTACGCCTGATTTTTTACGCCCCGGCATGCAGGGTGTCGGTAAGATTGATATTGGTGAACGCCAGCTATTCTGGATATGGACGCATAAAGCGGTCGACTGGCTAAGGCTAAAACTATGGTCGTGGTGGTGAGGCCATGTCAGATCAACTGCTCAATTCACACTGGTATAGAATTGCTGATGTAAAGTTATCGTTACCCAGCCATGTCCGGGTTAATCAGCATAGTTACCGAAAAACAGTATGGTTTGTATTGCGGGATGATACCACCGGTAAACATCATCGTTTTAACCAGGCCGCATATAACTTTATTCGTCAAATCGATGGGCGTCGCACCATTAATGAAATTTGGCAGGCCCTGAATGAAGAGCTTGGTGATGATGGGCCAACTCAGGATGATGTCATCCGTTTACTGGGCACTTTGCACTTTGCTAATTTTCTGCACACTAACTTAACTGTTGATATTGAACAGCTTATTGACAGGCGTGATAAAGAACGTAAACAATTATTTAAAACCAGGTTTGGTAATCCCCTGGCATTACGTTTTCCATTGCTCGATCCGGATGCTTTTCTTTCCAGGTTTCTGCCCTATGTGGCGCCACTGTTTAGCCGCATGGCAGCATTTATTTCTATATGTATCATCATGTTTGCAGCATTGCAGATGGTGCGTAACTGGGAGTTGTTGAGTAATTATGCAATAGAAAACACCTTATCGCCCTATAACCTGTTTTTAATGTGGCTGGTTTATCCAGTTATAAAAATAATACATGAACTAGGCCATGGTTTTGCAGTAAAACGCTGGGGTGGGGAAGTGCATGAGCTGGGTATTATGTTGTTGGTGCTGATGCCTGTGCCTTATGTTGATGCTTCGGCAGCTTCATCTTTTCGTTCAAAATATAAACGTATGCTTGTTGGTGCAGCCGGAATTATTGTTGAATTGCTGTTAGCGGCAGTGGCTTTAATAATCTGGTTAAATATTCAGCAAGGTTTGCTGAGTGAGCTTTTATTCAACGTCATGTTAATAGGCGGCGTGTCAACATTATTATTTAATGGTAATCCCTTACTGAAGTTTGATGGTTATTTCGTGTTAGCCGATGCAATAGAAATTCCTGGCCTGGGTGTGCGCGCCAATAAGTACTATGGCTACTTAATACAAAGATATATTTTTAATGTAAAGAGTCTTGAGTCACCAATAATGGCACGTGGTGAATCACTCTGGTTTATCATTTATGCGGCAGCAGCTTTCGTCTATCGACTGTTTTTGATGGTGGCGATCACCCTGTTTGTCGCCAACCAGTATTTCTTTCTTGGTATTGGTCTGGCAATCTGGGCATTATTTATGCAGGCAGTGATGCCAGTATACAAATGGCTTAAACATTTGTTTAGTAGTCCGGTGTTAATGCAAAGGCGAGAGCGGGCAATCGCTGTAACGGCCGCATTTCTTGTTTGTATGGCAGCTATTATATTTATGATCCCGGTGCCACTTAATACCGTAACCGAAGGTGTTGTCTGGCTGCCTGAAAAGTCACATGTCAGGGCGAAGGCCGACGGTTTTGTTGATTCAGTATTAGTGAAGCCCGGTGTCATGGTGACTAAAGGCAGCCAGTTGATTGTTACCAGTGATCCACTGGTTAAAGCGGAACTCAAACTACTTAAAGCACAATATCGTGAGCTTGAAGTTAAACACGTGGCGCTGGCAAATGAAGATATTGTACAGGCACAAATAGCTTTAGAAGAAATGAATCTAATACAGGGAAAGATTGCTTTTATAGAACAACAGATAGATGAACTGGTTATGCAGAGTGATGAAGATGGCATTTTTGTTATGTCAGACGCGAACGAAATGCAGGGCTATTTTGTAAAGCAGGGTGACCCCGTTGCCTATGTTATTAATTATGATGAAGTTAATGTCCGCGTGGTTGTGCCGCAGAATGCGATTGGCCTGGTTCGACAAAACGTTGAACAGGTCGAAGTTCGTTTTGTTGGACAGATAAATCAACCTTATAAGACTACTATTTCAAGAGAAATTCCTGCTGCCACTTATAAATTACCGAGTAAGGCATTAGCGCAACAGGGTGGTGGCACGATACAAACAGATCCTTTTGATGCTGACGGTGTAAAAACCAGGGACCAGTATTTTCAGTTTGAACTGGCGATGCCTGAAAACATAATAGCCAGCCAGGTTGGACAACGTGTGTTTGTTAAATTTTCGCATGGTTCCGAGCCATTAGCCTTGCAATGGTATAGAGCGATTGAAGAGCTGTTTCTTGACGAACTGGGCAAGGTATAAGTCTCATGTCAGTTCGCTCTCCTTTGTTTAATGGTTTATTCTTTGCTAAGGCTGAATCATTATTGGCACCACATCCAAATATATTTCATGGGCAGTACCCGATAAAAAAACAAAAAAAGACTGGCTGGTTTGATACGACAATGCAACGTATCAATAAGATTTCTTCAAATGTTTTCAGGCCACAAGCAAAAACTCATAAAGTCATGCTTAAACGTGTACATGCCAGTCATAAAATTATTGAAAACTTGAGTGATGTGGCATTAGACAAGTTGATTATCGATATTAAGTGCCAATTGCATCGCAAGGGTTTAAAAGATGAATTGATTTGCCGGGCATTTGCCATCATTAAAGAAGTGGCAAAACGTGAAGTAAATATGTCGCACTATGACAGCCAGCTAACAGGTGGCTGGATAATGATGCAGGGTAAAATTGCCGAAATGCAAACAGGAGAAGGCAAGACCCTGGCCGCGACCTTGCCAGTAGGTTGCGGGGCGATGGCGAACATGCCGGTTCATGTTGTTACCGTAAATGATTACCTGGTAGAACGTGATGCCGAATTAATGCGGCCAGTCTATCAGCGTTTAGGTTTAACGGTAGGCTGTGTTATTGATGGTATGAGCGATGAAGAACGGCAGCAGGCTTACCGATGTGATATCACCTATTGCACAAGCCAGCAGCTGACATTTGATTATTTACGCGATCGTTTAACTCTAAAAAAGTTTAGTACTGAACTGGATTTAAAAATATCTTCTTTGTATCAGGCTTCACCGGTACAGGATAAATTGTTATTACGCGGTTTGTCGTTTGTCGTTGTCGATGAAATAGATAGTGTGTTAATTGACGAGGCCAGGACGCCATTAATATTGTCATCTAAGTCTGAAAATAGCCAGCAGGAAGAATTACATCGTGAAGCAATCTGGTTAGCAAGGCAGCTGGATAATACCATTTATTATTTGATTGATAGCCGATCAAAACAGGTAACGCTGACAGAGCACGGTGAAAATTATTTAAAGGAACTTACTGCTAACATGCAAGGTTTATGGTCTGGTGAACGTAGAAGTAAAATATTAGTGCAACAGGCTTTGTCGGCACTGCATTGTTATGAGAAAGATGTAAGTTACATAGTAGAAGAAGGGGAAATACAAATCATTGATGAGAATACCGGGCGCTCGATGCCGGATCGTTCGTGGGAGGCCGGTTTGCATCAAATGATTGAAGAAAAAGAAGGCGTTGAACAGACAGGGCAAAATCAGACCATAGCCAGGATCAGTTATCAGAAGTTCTTTTCACGATATTTAAAATTATCGGGAATGACGGGTACCGCATTAGAAGTATCAGGCGAATTATGGCGTTGCTATGGTTTGTCTACCTGCCAGGTGCCGACACATAAACCGTTGCAGCGTCGTTATGACAAAACATTTATCTACTATACTTATGAAGAAAAGTGCCAGGCAGTGGTTGACGAAGCGATAAGCCAGCAAGCGCTCAACAGGCCGGTATTAATTGGTACCCGTACCTTAAAAGATTCAGAGTACATTAGTGAATTACTCAAAAACAGTAATAGTAAACACCAGATTTTGAATGCTAAATATCATAAATTAGAAGCAAAAATGGTGGTATTGGCAGGTAAGGCGGGATGTATAACCGTAGCAACAAATATGGCTGGTCGCGGTACCGATATTAAACTCGATGCGATCGCAGAAGCAGCGGGTGGTCTGCATGTGATTTGTTGCGAAAAAAATGATTCGAGAAGAATTGACCGCCAGTTGGTCGGGCGCTGTGCACGTCAGGGTGATCCTGGAAGTTATAAAGTAATTTGCTCAATTGAAGATGATGCCGTGCTCATGTACTTTAGTAGTATTGCCAAATTGTTAAAACGTTATAGAAACAAACGCCAGCTGCCGATGGGTACTATTGTACGACCTTACTGGCTGGCAAGTGTATTGATACATGTACCGCAAAGGTTAATAGAGTATTACCACCGTCAAATTCGTAAGTCGATGATGAAAGTAGATGAACATCGAGAATCCATGCTGGCCTTTACCGGTGAATCGGAATAAAGAATGAACTATGTTTGAACAAATAAAAAATAATTTATTAATCGTTTTAAGCATATTAATGCCAGCTATATCAGCACATGCCGAAAATATACCGACAATTGATTGTATGATTGAGCCTAATGTTATGGTGGAGCTGAGTAGTCCGGTTGCTGGTGTTTTAGACACCTTAACCGTTGATAAAAGTGATGAAGTAAAAAAAGGCCAGTTAGTCGCAACCTTAAAATCAGAAGTTGAAAAGGTAAGCGTGCAAACCAGCACCGAGCGCCTAAAATTAAGTAACCTGGAGAATGAACGTGCAGTTGAACTGTATCGAGAAAAAGCCATTACCCTGAGTGATAAAGACAAGTCAGAAAACGAAAAAAACCTGTTTGAGCTGGAACTGCAACAGGCAAAAGCAAATCTCAATTTAAGGCAGATAACAAGTCCAATTGATGCTGTCGTTGTTAAACGTTATGCCATGCCCGGTGAATTTGTTGAAACTAAGCCAATACTTCAATTGGCGCAGCTTGATCCGCTGAAGATAGAGGTTGTTTCGCCGGTTTCAAATTACGGAAAAATTGTCAAAGGTATGCGCGCAAAAATCCTCCCGGAATTTGGTGACTATGAGGACCTTATCGCAGAAGTCGTTGTCGTTGACAAAGTTATCGATGCTGCAAGTGGTACCTTTGGTGTCAGGTTAGAACTGGCTAATAAGGACCACACCATACCGGGCGGTTTAAAATGCCGGGTAAGTTTTATCGATCAAGTTGCAGACAAAAAACATACAAATAATGAAAAAGCCGCATTAGCTAAAGTTGAGCCTGGTATACCCCTGCTAGATAGTGACGTTACCAGTAGTAATGCTGCCAGTAATAAAGCAATAGCGCCGCTTGTGGAAACACCAGCCGAGTTGACTGCTGAAGAAGAATTAATGTGTTCAACTGTAGGGCCTTATAAAGATCAGCAGACACTGGATAAACTGCTGGATGAACTGGCTTCAGACATAAAGCAGACGGATCTTCGTACTGATACTAAAGTACAAACAAGGTATTTGGTCCTCAGTGAAATTCTCACCAGTGCAAAAGAAGTTGCAGAAACCATGAAGTTGATGCGAGCCTCAGGAATAAAAGATATAGCGGAACTCAACAATGATGGCGTTCATCGTATTGCCTTAGGTTTATATAGACGGCAATCGTTTGCAAAGAATCGAGTCGTTGAATTAAACAACAAGGGATACGATGCTGTGTTGCAGCCGAGGGAGAAGCAGGTAAAAAGATACTGGGCTGATGTGGCTTATTCGCCACAATCTGTTGAGCTGCTGAATATGGTAATACCAGAAAATAACAGAGTAGCGTGTAACAAAACCATCAAACTGAGCC
>CAWDMF010000064.1:0-43642 GCA_963803185.1 uncultured Gammaproteobacteria bacterium
CGACCATCAGTCGACTAAATGATTTTTTTTGTATGAGAATTCATGGCCGAATTTTCTCTGTCGGCAAATCTGCATCAACGTCTGTTTGATGGTGTTTTCTGATCATTGATAATTTTGTGTGGTCAATCATTAAAAAACTACCAAGATTAAATAAATAACCGCTTCAGTATCTCTGTATAAACTTCTGTAAGTTTTTCCAGATCGGCAAGATTTATATTTTCGTTGATCTTGTGGATGCTTTTATTAACCGGGCCAAGTTCAACTACCTGTGCACCTGTCGGTGCAATAAAGCGTCCATCAGATGTACCTCCTGTAGTCGATAGTTTTGTTTCAATTTTACATACCGATTTAATCGCCCGTTTTGCTGCTTCAACTAATTCACCATTCGGTGTTAAAAATGGCTGACCTGATAGTGACCAGTTAAGCGTGTAATCCAGCTTATGTTTGTTAAGTATTGTTTCAACGCGCTGTTTAATTTTCTGGTCGGTGAGTTCTGTAGAGAAACGCAAGTTAAATTGAACGTTTAGCTCGCCGGGAATGACATTACTTGCACCTGTACCGCCGTTGATATTAGATATTTGAAAACTGGTTGCAGGAAAATACTCGTTACCCTTGTCCCAGGCTTCATTAGATAAATCCTGCAGCGCACCAGCAAACAAATGAATAGGGTTTTTTGCCAGCTGAGGATAGGCGATGTGTCCCTGTACACCTTGGATTGTTAAGTCGCCACCAAGAGAGCCGCGTCGTCCGTTTTTTATTACGTCACCGAGTGTATCAGTACTTGATGGTTCGCCAACAAGACACCAGTCGATTTTTTCATTGTTGCTGGTTAGGTGTTCAATCACTTTTACGGTACCGTTTATTGCCGGACCTTCTTCATCACTGGTAATTAACAAAGCGATAGAGCCGGCTGATTGTAATGTGGAAATGGCTGTTTTGTCGCTTAGAAAGTTTTCACAGGCACAAACCATCGCGGCAATACTGCTTTTCATATCCGCTGTGCCTCTGGCAGTCATTACATCATTTACAATGGTAGGTGTAAAAGGATCGTTGCTCCATTGCTCAACTGGACCGCTTGGTACAACATCGGTATGTCCTGCAAAAACAAATAGAGGGGGCTGAGTACCGTATCGAGCCCAAAGGTTATCAACATCAGCAAAGCGCATATTTTCGATTTTGAAGCCTATATTACTTAGTCTTTCGGCGATTATTTTCTGACACCCCAGGTCTTCAGGAGTGACAGAAGGAATGCTGATAAGTTGTTTGGCCAGGTCAAGTGTTTTGCTCATGCTTATAGTAATGCTTTTAATTTTTGTTTAAGATTTTTTTTCTGCTTATCAGAAAGGGCAGTATCCTGCATTGTGCTGATGACAAAGTGGTCAATAGCTTTTTCACCAGCAGTAGTAATTCTTGCGTTCAGCAGTCTGATTCTATTATCGATAAATGTCTTGGCAATGTTTTCCAGTAAACCGGTCCGGTCTATGGTTTCAACTTTTATCTGAGTGGCATTGTTGTCATTTATGTTTTTAAAACTTATAACCGTCGGTGATAAGAAATACTTGTGTTTGCTGATGCCGCTTAACGAGGCATGTGTGACATCTGCATTTTTGCTTAAATTTTCCTGTAAGCGGTCAATAATCTGTTCAGCTACCATAGACATTTGCGAATTAGTTAAGTTAACAGGCGCTAAACGAAAAGTTTGCAGTGCATAACCATCAGTCGCATTTAGAACCTGTGCATTGACAATGTCGACTTCACACTTTCTTAATGCTGTTATCACGTCATAGAAAATGCGATCTCGGTCTTTCATGTAAATCATCAACTGAATGCTGTTGCTGGACTCATGAACACGCGTTTTTATAAGTGGGGTATCAAGTGTTTTCCGCTGTTTAGCTGCATGCTGTTTTGCATCAATGATGCGTGAGGTGTGCCATGTAATCTGGCCGTAAGTGTGACTTTGAAAATATTCTGTATTAAATGTTTCCCACAGGGCATTTGCCTGATGTGAGTCTATACCTCGTTGTTCCAGCCTTCTTAAACTGGCTGTCTGAATTTCAGATATATAGCTTTCTTTGTCGCTTTGCTGGTCAAGTTTTTTCAGCTCAGGGTCTTTATTTAAGAAAGATGCTGTTTTGTGATACAACTCCCCGAGTAATTTATCTTTCCAGTCGTTCCATTGGTTTGGATTGGTCGCACGTATATCTGATATGGTAAGTAAATAAAGATAATCAAGTCGTTCCAGTGTTTTTACCCGTTCTGCAAACGTGCTTATTACATCAGGATCACTAATATCTTTTCGTTGTGCCGTCATCGACATTGTTAAATGATTTTTTACCAGCCAGCTAACGAGTTTTCCGTCTTTTTCTGGCAAGCCATGCAAGTCACAAAATTCTTTTGCATCAATAGCGCCAAGTTTTGAATGATCGCCATCTCGGCCTTTGGCAATATCGTGAAATAAACCGGATAAAAACAATAGTCCGGAATTGGATAAATGCTGGAACACACCACTGGCTAACGGGAACTCGTGGCAATATTCAGTTACTGATAGACGTCGCATATTTCGAATGACGAATAATGTATGTTGATCAACAGTATACGCGTGGAATAAATCGTATTGCATTCTGCCGACAATGGAATCAAACGCAGGTATATAAGCGGCGAGTATGCCGTAGCGGTTCATGCGCATTAATTCGTGGGTAACACCACGAGAACCGTTCATTATTTTCATAAACAGCTGTTGCGCGCGAGGAGACTGCCTGACTTTGTCATCGATCAAATATTTGTATTGCCTTATCTGGCGAATGGTAGCGGCACGTACCCCCTGAATTTCCGGGTAATTCTGTAAAATTATAAACAGTTCAAGAATAGCGCAGGGGTTGTTTTTAAAAATGCTTTTTTTAGTGGTTTCAATATAACCGTTTCTGACCTGGAAGCTGTCATTGATTAGTTCAGCTTCGCCTTCAACGTCTGCATAAATGATGACTTCTCTGAAATGCTGTAATAACATTTCATTTAAACGTTCCAGCTCAATAACCGTTCGGTAGTATTGTTGCATGAATTGTTCGATGGCTTCATTCTTTGAGTTTTCCTTATTGTCTTTAAAGCCAAATTCGACTGCCAGGTCGCGCTGGTAATCAAACAACAGGCGGTCTTCACGACGTCCTGCAAGATAGTGCAGGCTGCAACGAATGCGCCAGAGCAAATGCTGTCCTGCAAGCAAGGTATTTAATTCATCTTCAAGCAGGAATCCTTCTTTTACCAGGTCGTGCAAACTGTTGGCATTAAAATGTCTTTTGGCAACCCAGCCGATCATTTGAATATCACGCAGACCACCTCGACTTTCCTTTAAGTTTGGCTCCAGGTTGTAAGCAGTATCGTTAAATTTTCCGTTACGTTGAATTTGTTCTTCGAGTTTTGCCTGAAAGAAAGATTTTGAATTCCAGATATGGTCTGCACTGGTTTTTTCCTTCATAGTTGCGAATAATTTTTCACTTCCTACGAGTAATCTTGCTTCCATGATATTTGTTGCAACGGTAATGTCTTTGCTCGATTCGTCAACGCACTCTTCGATGGTGCGAACACTGTGGCCGATTTCAAGACGGATATCCCATAACAGCATGAGGAATTTTTCAAGCAGGTCTTTTGTATTTTGGTTTTCTTCTTCTCCTAACAATATCATCAAATCAATATCAGACCTGGGGTGTAGCTCGCCGCGACCATAACCACCAACAGCGATAAGCGCGATCTCCTGATCAAGATCTTTAAACATGTGTGAATATATGGTGTAGATTAACTGGTCGAACAAGCTGGAACGACCGTATACAATCGTATTAACATCACAACCGTTTCGATAAACTTCTTTTAAACCTTCATCAATAGTGATAACGGCGTCTTTTAACAGTTTAATCAGGGCGGGGGTGACCCTGTCAGATGGAAATTCAACAGCATTATCAGCTAGCTGCTTATTTAATGAGTTAAAATCAATTATTTTGTTAACAGCAGCGTTGTCTGCAGATTGGGTGGCGACAGTTTCAAACTGTTTTTCCTTAACGACTATCATCAAACCTCATCACCTTCGCATTGCGTTAAAACTTCATGACCGTCTTTGGTTACCAATATTGTGTGTTCCCATTGTGCTGACGGGCTGTGGTCTTTGGTGACAACGGTCCAGTTGTCATTGAGTAATTTAACGTGACGTTTGCCGGCATTTATCATGGGTTCGATAGTGAAAATCATGCCGGGCTCCAGTTTTATACCGGTACCGGCTTCACCATAGTGTAAAACCTGCGGGTCTTCGTGGAAACCTCTACCGATACCGTGGCCGCAATATTCTCTGACTACAGAGAAATGATTTGATTCAGCATGCTGCTGAATAACATGGCCAATATCACCCAGGCGGGTTCCGGGTTTAACCAGGTCAATGCCGAGTTTTAAACATTCATGCGCAACCTGGCTAACACGTTTGGCGCGAACAGGCGGTTCACCAACAAAAAACATTTTGCTGGTATCACCGTGGTAGTCATCTTTAATCACCGTGATATCTATATTAATGATGTCGCCTTTTTTCAGTTTTTTGTCACTCGGTATGCCATGACATATCTGATGATTTACCGATGTGCAGATAGATTTTGGAAAACCGTGATAATTTAGCGGTGCAGGGATGGCGTGTTGAACATTGACAATATAATCGTGGCATATTTTATCAAGTTCATTAGTGGTAATGCCGGCTTTTACATGTGGCCGTATCATTTGCAGGACTTCGCCTGCGAGCCGTCCAGCAACTCGCATTTTTTCAATTTCTTGTGCATCTTTGATTAATATTGCCATGGTGTTTATTTCTTTAAAATCAATTGTTTATTATATAAAGCCTGGTATTTGCAGGTTAAAATATCGTTGTTTATTTTAGCTGGTTATGGTATAAAACGCCCGCGCTAACAAAAGCTTAGCGAAAACGAGCGATATTGTTGTCCTTTAATGGCCGTTTATGGTGCTTATCTGAAAAGACTTTTGGTATATAAAGTTCATAAAGTGTGGTCATCAGGGCTAACTATATCTTATTTAAATACGCACATATACCGACACATGTAATTGGGTGCTGATTTAAGCAAAAATGCATACGTATTGTATCTGCTTAATTGGTTATTACATGGGGTATATGGAGGCTTAACCCCAACTGGAGAAATACTAATGTCTAACGTATCTATGCGTCTGATGCTTGAAGCAGGCGTGCATTTTGGTCATCAAACCCGTTTCTGGAACCCACAAATGTCTGACTACATTTTTGGCTCACGTAACAAAATTCATATTATCAACCTGGAAAAAACCCTGCCCTTATACTTGGAAGCAGTGAATGCGCTCGGTAAAATTGCGGCTAATCGCGGCAGTATTCTGTTTGTTGGCACAAAGCGCGCTGCACGAAATATCATTTCAGAAGAGGCGCATCGCTGTGGCATGCCATTTGTCAGTCATCGTTGGTTAGGCGGTATGTTGACTAACTTCAAAACAATTCGTCAATCAATTTCACGTTTGAAAGAATTAGAAGAAATGTCAGAAAATGGCAGTTTTGCCCGTTTGAACAAAAAAGAGCAACTTATGTTGACTCGTGAAATGGATAAAAAAGAGAAAGTTCTCGGTGGCATCAAGGACATGAAAGGCTTGCCAAATGCGGTTTTTGTTATTGATGTTGGTCATGAAGATATCGCTATTAAAGAAGCAAATACATTAGGCATTCCTGTATTTGGTGTTGTTGATTCAAATAATTCACCTGACGGCGTTGATTATGTTATTCCAGGTAATGATGATGCGATTAAAGCGATACAGTTATATGCTCAAGGTATTGCAGATGCCGTAATTGAAGGTCGTGCATCAGCTGTTATACAGCGTAAAGATGAACCCGCTGCTAAGGCCGCGCCTAAAAAAGCGGCAGCAAAACGCCCGGTAGCTGCTGAAGAGGTTAGCGAAGCTGCTGTTGAGGTGAAAGCTGAATCTAATGATGACGCAGAAGCAGAAGTTGAGTCTATAGAAGCGACAGATGCTGCTGTAGAGGAAAAGCCTGTTGTTAAAAAGGAAGCAGCAGTGAAGAAAAAAACCGCTGTTAAAAAGAAAGCAGCAGTGAAGAAAAAAGCTGCGCCGAAAGCAGATGCTGATACAGAATAAACGCCTGTAAAGCACTTAATTAGTAATATTGTTTAGCTACAATATTTATTTAGAACATTTATTTAGGAGTTACTGTGATGCAAATTACAGCTTCAATGGTTAAAGAACTGCGTGAACGTACAGGTTCAGGCATGATGGAATGTAAAAAGGCGCTACAGGAAGCTGATGGTGATATCGATACAGCAATAGAAAATATGCGTAAATCCGGCATGGCAAAAGCAGACAAAAAATCGGGTCGTGTTGCTGCTGAAGGTCGTGTTGCTATTGAGATTAGCGAAGATGGTAAATCGGCAGTAGTGTTAGAAGTTAACTGTGAAACAGACTTTGTTTCTGGTGGTGATGACTTCCTGTCATTTGTCACCGCAATTGCTAAAACAGCTTTAACAAACAAGCCCGCAGATGTTGCTGCTTTATCACAAATGACTCTTTATGGTACTTCTGAAACAGTGGAAGAAGCACGTAAAGCGAAGATAGCAAAAATTGGTGAAAACATGCAGCTTCGTCGATTCGAGATACTTGAAACAACTGCAGGAACTTTTGGCAGCTATTTGCACGGTACACGTATTGGCGTGCTTGTTGAAATGGAGTGGGCTGATAAAAGCGGGGCTAGTGAAGAGTTAATTAAAGATGTTGCGATGCATATTGCTGCAAGTAAGCCGCTATGTGTTAGCGAAGCTGAGGTACCTGCTGATGTGCTTGAGAAAGAAAAAGATATTTTACGCGCACAGGCGCTGGAAAGTGGTAAACCGGCAGATATCGTTGAGAAAATGTTAACCGGACGTGTTCGCAAATACCTGGCAGAAATAACATTGCTTGGTCAGTCTTTTGTTAAAGACCCGGATAAAACAGTTGAAATACTGCTTTCTGATGCAGGTGCTAAAGTGAATAAATTTGTTCGTTATGAAGTAGGCGAAGGTATTGAAAAGAAAACGGAAAACTTTGCTGATGAAGTAATGGCTCAGATCAACGGTTAAATATAACACTATTAAGGACCAGGATTATAAATGGCTGCTTACATGCACATGTTTATAGACAACGGACGGCGTAAATAGGATAAGATACAGATAACCGGGGGACATCTCCCGGTTTTTTGTATGTAAGTTAATTATTAAAAGATAATAAAAAGTGAGAGAATCATGACAGCAGAGCCGGTTAACTATAAACGAGTTTTATTAAAATTAAGCGGTGAAGCCCTGATGGGTGATCTGGAATACGGCATAGATGCAACTATGCTGGCACGTGTAGCAACTGAGATCACAGACGTAGTTAACATGGGCATTGAAGTAGCGCTGGTTATCGGTGGAGGCAATATTTTCCGAGGAGCAGGGCTGGTGAAGTCAGGTATTGATCGTGTTACTGGCGACCATATGGGTATGCTGGCAACAGTTATCAACAGTCTTGCGATGCAGGATGCGCTGGAAAAGCAGGGTATGACCTGCCGTGTCATGTCGGCAATAAAAATTAACCGCATGTGTGAAGAATATGTGCAACGACGTGCGATAAGGCATCTTGAAAAGGGCCGGGTTGTTATTTTTGCTGCTGGCATAGGTAACCCCTTTTTTACCACCGATACAGCAGGCTGTTTACGTGCAGTAGAAATTGATGCGGATTGCATACTTAAAGCAACAAAAGTTGACGGTGTTTATGATTCTGATCCAGTAAAAAATCCTGATGCAGTTCGTTATCAAACCTTAACTTTTGATGAAGTGCTTGATAAGAATTTACAGGTGATGGATGCGACTGCAATTGTTTTATGTCGCGACAACAACCTGCCGTTACGAATATTTAATTTAAATGATGTTGGCTCATTACCAGCAACAATGAATGATAAAGCTATCGGCACAACGGTAGTGATGGAGGATAGGTAAGTGATTGATGAAATTCTTACAGATGCAGAGACACGTATGGGTAAAAGTGTTGACTTATTACGTACTGAATTAACAAAAATTCGAACCGGGCGCGCGCATCCCAGTTTGCTTGACCAGATAATGGTTGATTATTACGGCACAGATACACCGATTAACCAGGTGGCTAATGTGACAGTAGAAGATTCAAGGATGCTCGCTGTTGCTCCCTGGGAGAAACAAATGGTTCCAGTAGTTGAAAAAGCCATTATGAATTCTGGTCTGGGCCTGAATCCGTCAACGGCAGGTAACCTGATTCGCATTCCTATGCCACCATTAACCGAAGAGCGTCGTCGTGAACTGGTTAAGGTTGTTAAAAACGAGGGTGAAAACGCAAAGATTGCTATCCGTAATATCAGGCGTGATGCGAACAGTGATTTTAAAGAACTGCTAAAAGAAAAAGAAATATCAGAAGATGAGAGTCGGCAGGCTGAAGATAAGATACAAAAGCACACCAATAAATTTGTTGCCAGTGTTGATGAGGTGATTGCGGTAAAAGAAAAAGAATTAATGGAGATTTAAAGAAACTATTTAATAGTTTTGCAAAATGAGTGAGATAATCGACAGCACAGATACTGTTTTAGCACAACATTTGCCGCGACATCTGGCTGTTGTTATGGATGGTAATGGACGTTGGGCAAATATGCGAAATTTGCCGCGTGCAGCAGGGCACAAGGCCGGCGTTAATAGCACACGACAAATTGTTGAAAACTGTGTAAAAAATAAAATTGAAGCTTTAACGATATTTGCATTTAGCAGTGAAAACTGGAATCGGCCTGAACCAGAAGTTAGAAGTTTAATGTCATTGTTTGTTTCAACGATAATGGCTGAAGTAAAAAAACTTAATAAAAAAAATGTCTGTGTAAGGTTTATTGGTGATCGCACGAGATTTTCTGAAAAGTTACAAAAAAGTATTAATGAATCTGAATTGTTGACTAAAAATAATACTGGTTTACAGCTAAACATTGCTGCAAATTATGGTGGTCGCTGGGATATTGTAAATGCCTGCAAGCTGATTGCTGAAGAAGTAAAACATAATAAATTGACAGTTCAGGATATTAATGAAGATGTATTTAATTCATATATGTCTTTAAGTGAAATGCCTGCGCCGGATTTATTTATCCGTACCGGTGGAGAGCAACGTATCAGTAACTTTTTAATATGGCAGCTGTCATACAGTGAATTATATTTTGCTGATACATTATGGCCGGATTTCTCAGATGAAGATTTTGCTGCTGCTTTAAACTGGTATGCCGGAAGGCAGCGTCGATTTGGTCAGACCGGGCAGCAACTGATAGATAATTCAGCAGCAGAAAGCAGATCTAGCCGCTAAAATAACTGAAATTTATTTACAAGATTAAGAAGAACATAGCTAATACATACCATGTTGTACCAACGAATATTAACAGCTATACCTCTCATTGCATTTGTCTTCTGGATTATCTTTTTCCAGTCAACAGCTGTGTTTTTTTATTTTTTATTATTTGTTGTTTTAGTTTCGGGTTTTGAATGGGCGAAACTATCAGGTGTCAACAGTAATTCTTTGAGAATACTTTTTGCATTAATTATTACTATCGTTACATGGGCTATACCGCAATATTTAGCTGATTATATTGTTTGGCTGATATATATATCGGCATTGTGGTGGTTTAGCATTGGTTATTATCTCAAATTTGCAAAACCAAAGGCGGCTAATTCTGAGCTGAAAGTAGATAAATTGTTCATTGCCTTTGTTGTGTTGCCAGCGGCCGCCTTTGCAATGCAAAAAATACACGCAATGAACCATGGGGCTGACTGGTTGTTTTATGCACTGGCATTGGTATGGGTGGCTGATACAGGTGCTTATTTTTCAGGTAAAAAATTCGGTAAAAATAAACTTGCCCCACATATTAGTCCGGGTAAGACCAAGGAGGGACTTTTGGGGGCAGTGATTGCTACATCTTTATATACCCTGGTAGCGAGCTTTTATTTTGAGCTGAATACCGAACAATCGGCATTGCTGGTTTTATTATCGATTATTCTGACTTTTATTTCTGTCAGTGGTGACCTGTACTTCAGTTTTTTAAAACGCGAAGCGGGGGTCAAAGACAGTGGCAACATATTGCCCGGACATGGCGGTATATTAGATCGTATTGATAGCGTTTTAGCGGCCATGCCGGTTTTTGCAGTTGGTTATAACTGGCTAATCTTTAGTAACTTGTTTGATCCATTATTGTGAGGCAGGCCGGGACATCACAGATTGCATTACTGGGTGCAACAGGCAGTATCGGTGCCAGCACGCTGGATGTTGTGGCTCGACATCCTGATCGCTATCAAGTTTATGCATTAACGGCAAATACCAGTGTCGAAAAGATGTTATCACTGTGCGAGCAATGGCAACCACGTTATGCTGTAATGAATGATGTAAATTCTGCAGCTAATTTAAGTAAGCTTCTTTTGGCGGGAAATGGCAAGACAGAAGTTTTAACTGGCGAATCGGGATTGCTACAGGTTGTTAACGATAAGGAAGTTGATTGTGTAGTAGCCGCTATTGTCGGTGCAGCGGGACTGGTGCCGACACTCGCCGCAGCAAAAGCCGGTAAGCGTGTTTTGCTGGCAAATAAAGAAGCGTTAGTGATGTCAGGCAGGCTGTTTGTGGAGACAGCAAGAGAAAACAACGCGATATTGATGCCTGTTGATAGTGAGCATAATGCTATTTTTCAATGTATGCCGGATAACCTCAGCAAGCATCAATCTTCGGTTAAAATGATGAATCAGCAGGCAAGCGCTGGAATTGAGCGTATATTGCTAACAGCCAGCGGTGGCCCATTTAGAACCTGGTCTGCTGATCAGTTGCATAGTGTTACGCCAGCGCAGGCAGTTAACCATCCCAACTGGGATATGGGAAGAAAAATCTCGGTTGACTCTGCTACCTTGATGAATAAGGGCCTGGAGTTAATTGAGGCTTATTGGCTGTTTGATATGGATATCGCTAATATTGATGTGGTCATTCATCCGCAAAGTGTAATCCATTCTATGGTGACATACACAGATGGTTCTGTTTTGGCACAGCTGGGTAATCCTGATATGCGCACACCTATTGCACATGCACTGGCATGGCCGGAAAGAATAGCGTCTGGCGTTGAACCACTGAACATTTTTGATGTCGCAAAGCTGGATTTCGAACAACCGGATTTAACTCGTTTTCCCTGCCTGCGGCTGTGTTATGAAGCCATTAAAAAAGGCGGCTCTGCGACTATAATATTGAATGCAGCAAACGAAATTGCAGTGGCGGCTTTTCTGGATGAGAAGATTGGCTTTAATGATATTGCAGTTTTGATAGAGCAGACCTTAAATAAAGCGAATATTACTGAAGATGTCAGCACGCTTGAAGACATACTTGAGGCCGATATAATGGCGAGAACAATAACAAATGAATGCATTGCTGCAATGCATTCATCCGTGTTGCATTAAATGAGCAGCGATTCGGTAACTTATATGAGAGCTTTGCACGATGTCAATTTTCGTCATGGTCAAGGCGTAAATTGTCGAAAATGTACAGTTTTACCCGTCTTGTTGCCGCAATTTGAGTCCATTTTTGACGCCACCATGGCGAAAAGAAGCTTCATGCAACTCTCTTTTCATGTTTTATAAATTTAGTTTAATACAGTAATTATGAGTGTTTTACACAATATATTTTTCTTTATAGTCGCTATCGGCGTACTGGTTACTTTTCATGAATTCGGACACTACTGGGTAGCCCGTAAATCCGGCGTGAAAGTTTTACGTTTCTCCATTGGTTTTGGCAAGCCACTATTTACCTGGCATAGAAAAACGGCAGAAGGTGATGAAATAGAATATATTATTGCGGCGATTCCATTAGGTGGTTACGTCAAGATGCTTGACGAGCGTGAAGGTAGTGTCTCTGATGCGGATAAAAAACGTGCCTTTAATAATCAACATATCAGCAAACGTATTGCCATCGTTTTTGCCGGCCCGGCATTTAATTTTATATTAGCCATCTTTTTATACTGGATTGTGTTCATGTTGGGCACAACTGTTGATCGTCCGTTTATCGGTAAAAGCGAAGTAGGTAGTCTTGCTGAGAAAGCCGGTTTTGAAATTCAGGATGAAGTATTAAAGGTCGGTGAGCGGCCGGTCCAGTCGTGGAACGAATTCAGGCTGGAAATACTGGGCCAGGGACTTGATGGCGGTAATATTCAGGTTTTTGTTCGTAATATCGACGGTATTGAAAGCAAACGTGAGTTAGCGCTGGGTAACATACATTTGCTGGAAAATGAGGGTGATATCTTTAAAGTTATTGGCTTTTCGCAGTGGTGGCCGAAGTTAAAAGCTGAAATCGGCGGCGTCATGGAAAAAAGTGCTGCTGAAAATGCTGGATTAGAAAAAAATGATATCGTGCTGCGAGTTGATGGCATAGAGATTGATCAGTGGTTAAGCCTGGTTGAAATGATCCGCGAGAAACCAGACAAGGCCATGCAGTTTGTTGTCTTGCGTGATGGTGTCGAAAAATCGCTCATTGTGATTCCGCAAAGCCGGGAAAGTAAGGAAGGGGTGCAGGGTTTCATTGGTGCATACCAGCATATACCTGATGAGGTGAGGCAGCAGCTGGTCACACATATTGAGTATTCACCACTTGCGGCGATAAAAAAGGCAATGTTAAAAACCTGGGACATGTCCACATTAACACTTCGTGTTTTATGGAAGATGGTTTCTGGAGAGGCAGCGCTGTCTAATATTTCCGGACCAATAACCATTGCAACTTACGCGGGTGTTACGGCGAGTATTGGCCTGGTTTCGTTTATATCATTTCTTGCGGTAATCTCTGTCAGTCTTGGGGTATTGAATTTGTTGCCTGTGCCAATGCTGGATGGTGGTCACCTGTTATATTATTTAATTGAAATAGTTAAAGGCTCGCCTGTTTCTGAAGCATTTGAACTAAGAGGCCAGCAAGTTGGTATCGCTATTCTTGCATTATTAATGAGTGTTGCCATATTTAATGACATACAACGTCTAGTACAATAGATGATAATCAGTAGTTGTATGTCGTTCATTATTTGTGTCCTCCCTGCCAGCCCCACCTGTTGGCACCCCTTCGGAGTTTGCGTGATAAATCCGTCCTTTGGTTCGTCATCGGCCTTCCATGTGCCACTACTCGTTGCAGACGATTTATTATTCGTACCTTCCCTGATACTCACCCCTTCGGGGCTAACATGATAAATCCGTCCTTTGGTTCGTCATCGGCACTTCCATGTGCCACTACTCCGTTGCAGACATTTAGTTCGTCATCGGCACTCATCCCATCGGTGCCAACATGACAACTCGTTCCAGACGATTTATTTGTTTATTTTTCGTCCTGTTATTATTCAACAGTGTCTGTGTGTTTTCAGCACATGCAGATGCCTTTATCGTGGCCGACATAAAAATAGAAGGCTTGCAGCGATTGCCCGATGGTACATTGTTAAATTACCTGCCGATTGCAGTGGGTGATCCAGTTGATGACAATCAGATAACCTTTGCGATTAGTGAATTATATAAAACAGGTTTTTTTGCTGATGTAAAACTTTTGCGTGATGAAGACACCCTGGTGGTTCAGGTTGTAGAGCGGCCATCCATTGCTGAGGTTGAATTTTCTGGTAATTCAGATATCGATGATGATGCGTTAAAAGATGCGCTGGTTGATATTGGGGTAACACGCGGGCAGATTTATAACCGCTCATTACTGGAAAAGTTAACACTTGAACTTGAACGTGTTTATTTTAGCCAGGGAAAATATGGCGTAAAAATAAAAGCTGATATTACTGAACTTGATCAGAATCGAGTTGATATTAAAATTACTATTTCAGAAGGACAGGTGGCATTAATAAAACATATCAATATTGTTGGTAATGATGTTTATGATGATGATGTTTTACTGGGTGAGCTCGAATCCGGCGTGCCATCAGCATGGGCGTTGTTCTCCTCAGCTGACGATTATTCAAAACCGAAATTAAATGGTGATCTGGAGAAAATTCGTTCTTATTATCTTGATCGTGGTTATATTAAATTTAATATTGAATCCACGCAGGTATCCATTACTCCCGATAAACAGGACATTTATATAACAATAAATGTTGCTGAAGGTGAGCGTTATAAAATTTCATCATCTGTTTTAACAGGTGAGATGGTGGTGAATCGTCAAACCATGGAGTCGCAGATGCTTACGCGGCAAGGTATGTATTTTTCACGAAGTTTAATGACCACAACGAAAAAGCGGCTAGAAAGCCAGATGGGTAGAATTGGTTATGCTTTTTCTGAAGTCAAAATCACACCGGTAATTGATGACGTGAAAAAAGAAGTTGCTTTGACTTATCACGCTATTCCTGGTGAAAAAGTGTACGTCCGCCGTATTGATATTTTTGGTAATGACAGCACGCATGACGTGGTATATAGACGTGAAATGCGTTTGATGGAAGGTTCTATCCTGGCCAGTAACTTGCTCGAACGTTCAAAAACGCGTATTCAACGGCTGCCATATATCGAGTCGGTTGATGTCGATACCGTACCGGTGCCTGGTTCCAGTAATCAGGTGGATTTGCATGTGAAAGTTACGGAAAAACTGGCGGGCAGTTTTAATATCGGCGCGGGTTTTTCACAGACCCAGGGTTTGATCTTTAATGTCGGTTTGACCCAGGAAAACATGTTTGGTACCGGTAAACGTCTAGCTCTGAATATTAATACTGATCGTGCCAATACGATATACAGTGCAGCATATACCAACCCGTATTACACACTGGACGGTATTAGCCGGACCTTAAGTGCTTCGTATCGTGACAGGGATGCAGCTGAAGAGCTGATTAATAATTTCCAGACGACCTCGGGTGATTTAAATATTAGCTATGGCGTTCCATTATCTGAGTTTAATACCTTAAGTCTGGGCTATGGATTTAGCCATATTACGATTATTCCATCATCTATCAATCCATCAGTTGATGTCACCCTGTTCCTTGCTCAAAATGAGGGTCAAACAAGATATAACAGCTTTACGCTCAGTACCAGTTTTTCACACGATACCCGCAACCGTACCGTTTTTGCTAATGCTGGTTCACAGCAAACAATCGGTATGAATATAACAGTTCCTGGGATAAGCGACCTCGAGTACTATAAGATCAGTTACATTACCAACACATATCTTAGTGTAACCAGTGCCACGACCTTGTTGTTACGATCCAATCTTGCCTATGGTGACGGATACGGAAAATCCAGTTCTCTGCCGTTCTTCGAGCGCTATTTTGCAGGTGGTATCCGTACGGTCCGTGGTTTTGAATCAAACTCACTGGGACCCAGGGACCCGGTTTCAGGTTTTGCCATTGGTGGTAATATGCGAGTTACCGCTGGCGCTGATTACATATTTCCGGTACCATTTCTTGAGAAACCGCCCAGCTCCTTACGTCTGAGTCTGTTCCTTGATATAGGTAATGTATATTTAGATAATTTTCATACCTTTGATGCGGATCCGGTCGATACAGGGTTCCAGGCAGACCAGTTAAGAAGCTCGTATGGTTTGTCATTGGTATGGATTTCACCGATTGGCCCGTTACGGTTCAGTTATGCTGATACCATTAATGATGTGCCCGGTGATGATTTACGAGCTTTCCAGTTTAGTATTGGTTCATTCTTCTAAGGAGAAAATAAAAGTGAAAAATTTAGTATTAAGTGTTTTATTAATTGCAGGTTTTGTTGCAACAAATGTAGCTGCTGCCGACCTGAAAATAGGTGTCGTGAGTGTTGAAAGAATATTGACCGAAGCGCCACAGGTTGATGCCGTTAACGCATCAATGTTAGAGCGATTCGGCCCGCAACGTGACGCCCTGCAGGCATTAGAAAAAGAAATCACCAAAATGCAGGAAGATTATAAACGCAACGAACTGGTGATGACGGAAGATAAATTAAACGCATTGAAGAAAGATATCATCACAAAAATACAGAAGTTAAAACAGACAGAAGCGGTGTTATCACAGGAAGTGGCTACCGTTAGAAACCAGGAGCTTGCTGTTTTACAACAACAGGTAAGAGGCATTATTGATGATATTGCTAAAAAAGGAAAATACAGTCTGGTATTAAGTGAAGGCGTTGCCTATACGGACGACAAGCTTGATATTACGGATAAAGTACTTGATGAGATGAAAAAAGCGTTTAAAAAGAAATAATTTTATATGAGGAGGGTCGGGTTAAGTCCATGCGCAACAGTTGAGTTCACGACTTGATCAGCGCTTCCTGAATAAAAAATAAACATAACATGGCGATAAAACTTTCTCAGCTGGCAAAACATACTAACAGTCGCATGCATGGTGAAGATTGCCTGATTGAAAATGTTGCCGATATTAATCATGCTGAAAAAGGACAGTTAGCATTTGTTTATAATCCTAAATACCTGGATGATATAGTATCTTCTAAAGCATCCGCCATAATCATTAAACAGGAATGGCTGGACAGTTGTAATAAACCGGCATTAATTGCTGATGATCCACGTTTGGCTTTTGCCAAAGCAGCGACATTGTTAAACCCGGTAACGGTTTCTGCTGCAGGTATAGCGGAAACCGCCATTATTGCCGATGGTGTTTCCGTTCCTGCTTCAGCCAGTATTGGCCATAACGTGGTTATACATGCAGGTGTTAAGCTGGGAGAAAATGTACAGATAGGTGATGGCACAGTGATTGCTGCGACTGTGGAAATTGGTGATAACACGGTCATCTATCCGAATGTGTCAATTGGCCATAAAACACAGATAGGTCGCGACTGCACCATTTTTTCCGGCGTAGTGATTGGCACGGATGGATTTGGTTATGTGAAGGATGGTGACAGCTACCTGAAAGTCCCGCAAATTGGCAACGTTATAATAGGCAACAGCGTCGATATAGGCGCAAACTCGACGATTGACCGCGGTGCCCTGTTAGATACCATTATTCACAATGGCGTAAAGTTAGATAACCAGATTCAGGTGGCGCATAATGTCATCATTGGTGAGCATACCGTTATATCGGCATATACGGGTATTGCAGGTTCAGCTAAAATTGGAAAACATTGTCTGATTGGCGGCGGTGTCGGTATTCGCGATAATATCGAAATTGCAGATAATGTTGTGATTACCGGAAGAACTTTTGTCTCATCATCAATAAAACAGGCGGGTTCCTATTCGTCCAGTGTATTAGTTGATACCACCAGGAACTGGAAGAAAAACGTTATGCGATTTAAGTATCTGGACGATATGGCAAAACGCATAAAAACATTAGAAAAAATAGTAGAAAAAACATCCGGTGAATAGCTGGCGTCTATAATGCTGCTTTTCCACATATGGTTTGAAGGCAGCATATTTTATAATTATCAGGAGTTCCGTTTTGAGTAAAATGTATATTGAAGAGATCAGAAGATTTTTACCGCATCGATATCCTTTTTTACTTATTGATCGAGTACTGGAATGTGTTCCTGGTGAAACCATAACGGCAATAAAAAATGTTTCAGTAAATGAACCGCATTTTACCGGGCATTTTCCACAACAGGCGATTATGCCAGGTGTTTTAATTATTGAAGCACTTGCCCAGGCAACCGGTTTGCTGGGTTTTCGTACCATGAGTGAAGAGCCCAGTGATGATATTTTGTATATGCTTGTGGGTGTTGACGGGGTGAGGTTCAAGCGCCAGGTAGTACCCGGTGATCAGTTAGTATTAAAAGCTAAAATTGAACGCCGCTCGAAAGCTATCTGGAAATTTTCCTGTGAGGCCACCGTAGATGGTGAGCTATGTACCGCAGCCAACCTGTTGTGTGCCGCATCACCTAAAGACGGGCAATAAAAGGCAAAAAATAAAAAATACGACACCAGGTAGAGCGCTCAACAATGATTCATCCACAGGCAATTATTGATTCATCTGCAAACATAGCCGGTGACGTCAGCATTGGACCATTCACTGTCATTGGGGCGAATGTTGAAATTGATTCGGGTACTGTGATTTCACCTCATGTGGTAATCAATGGACCAACAAAAATCGGTAAGGATAACCGGATTTTTCAGTTTGCCTCGGTAGGTGAAAAACCACAGGATCTAAAGTTTGACGATGAACCAACAGAACTGATTGTTGGCGATAGAAATACTATTCGCGAATATGTAACATTGCACCGTGGTACCCCTGGTGGTGGTAATGTGACACGAATCGGTAACGATAATCTATTTATGGCAAGCAGTCATGTTGCGCATGATTGTGTTGTTGGTAATCACGTTATTCTGGCAAACGCAACCGCAATTGCCGGCCATGTCATTGTTGAAGACTATGTAATACTGGGTGGTTATACCACTGTACATCAATTTACCCGAATCGGTGCGCATGCCTTTACCGGTTTTTCTACTGCAATTGATCGTGATGTTTTGCCATTTTTTACTGTAGCGGGCAATCGTGCTCGTGCCATTGGAATTAATAAAGAAGGCTTAAAACGGCGTAATTTTTCATCTGATACTATTCGTGCGCTGCAAGAAGCTTTTAAATTACTGATTAAATCCAGTAGTTCTCATCAGGTTGCTTTGGAGAAAGTTGAAGTGATTGCTGAGCAGGATGAGAATGTTCGCATGATGCTGGATTTTCTTAATGCCAGCCAGCGCGGCTGGATTCGGTAGTTATCACTACCTTGTAATTTGCTATTCAAGGTTCGTCATTCCGGCATGTTTGTAGTCGGAATCCATGTTTTTCATTTTTACATTACTGCGTGAGTATATATTTTCCTGGTTTTATTTTTTAACATCTACCGTGTGCCTTTGCTTAGGCATTGCGGGTCTCGCCCCGCTGGCGAGGTACTCTTTGTCTACAGCCACAAAGAGTACCCAGAAAAGGCCGCCCCAATTCGTTTGCCCTGCGGGTGCCTGAACTCTCGGCTGTTGCCTACGAGCCCGCCTTGATGCGCCATCCGGGCGCACAAGGCTAAATTCGCCATCCCTGGCGAATTTACTCTACCAACAGCCGAGAGTTCAGCAAACGAAAAGGGGAGGTAATTCAAAAGAAAAATTCAAAAACAAAAATTAACAGAAAAAAATTACAACATTTCCTTAACTCCGTTTTTGACTTTGATTTTGACCTTACCCACCTCAGCAAGCCATTTAGGCGGTGCCGTTATCATGGGCTTTCTGTGCCAGTTGTCTGAGCGTACGTGTTTTCTAACGTGGGCGAGTTCTGGCGCAGCATGATAACGGTACTGGCTAAATGGGAACCCCGTGTCTTTTACGGGGCGCAGCTGTCGTGGCGGCCTTTTCTGGTAACTCTTTTGGGCTGTAGCAAAAGAGTTACTCGCCAGCGGGGCGAGACCCGCAATCTCTAAGAGTAACGAAGAACAAGATGATAAACATAACAGCGAATATTAATCACCATGCCACAAAATCAAAACTCAGCCAACCGCCAAACATCAAACGCCGGCTCCTCATATGGATGCGCAAGCCTCATCGCCCGAATCGCAGGTTTAACCAGATCATCCGCACAAACCAGCTCAATCTTAATCTCATCAACCCGTTCAAGCTGATGGATAGTACCAATCGCCGGATTACTGTTCTCAAGAGGCCGAAACTGCCCAATGCCGGCCGATTGCCAGCAACAACTATCATAGTTCCCGATTCGACCTGCACCAGCATCAAACAATGCCTGTTTTACTTTTTCCACAGAGTTTTCAGGGACATATACACAGATTTTATACATGATGTTTCCTGTTCGCTAGACTTGAAATAGCTTAGACTACCACCATTGTAAATAGAGTAATTAACTTAGGAAAGTAATAACATGAGTGGTGGTATTCAACTATCGTCTGAAATGATCTCAGACATTAAAGCGGCGATAACAAAGCATGATCCAGCTGCAGATAATGATTTATATTTTATGCAGTATTTGTCAGCAGTGACAGGTTACGTGCTTGCGCACCAGGAACAGCCAGGTGTAGACAAAAAAGCACTGTTGCGTGATCTGTCGCACTTTGTGGGGCAGGTATTCGAGCAGGTTGAACAGGATATGAAACCAGCTGAAGATGCATTTGGTATATGGAAACCCGGTGATAGTTAATTATATTTCCTGATTCTTATGAACATCAATTTCTGGCTAGAGCGCTGGAATAATAACCAGATTGGCTTTCATCAGCAGAAAATAAATCCTTATCTTGCTTATTTCTATGGAGAAAAAGGACCATCACTGCAACAACGTGAAAAATTAAGAGTTTTTGTACCTTTGTGCGGTAAAAGTAAAGACTTACTCTGGTTGTCGCAAAATGGTTATAAAGTCTTTGGTGTGGAATGTAGTGACCGTGCTGCAAAAGACTTTTTTGAAGAAAACGCATTAAATTATAAACATGCGGCAAAAGATCAGCACGGTCTGTATCAGAGTAGCGATCTGGCATCTATCATAGAGATATTTCAGGGTGATTTTTTTGCCTTAGAAAAAGAAATCCTGGATGATGTTACTGATATCTTTGATCGCGCATCTCTGGTGGCGCTACCTGAAGATATGCGCAAGTTATATGTAGATAAAATAACTGAAATACAAAGACCGCAGACGCGCACTTTGTTAGTCACATTAACCTATGATGCATCTGAAATGAATGGTCCGCCATTTTCAGTTAGCGAGGAAGAAGTGCATGATTTATATTCAGAAAACTATGCTATCAATAAATTGTGTTTCAAAAATGTTATCAATGAGGAAACGGGTTTAAAAAGCAGGGGTCTAACAAGTCTGACTGAGACCGTTTTTAAATTAGTTAGAAAATAAATAGTTACAGACTTTACGTTTTATATTTGAGTTTTTAAAAAAATAGCAACCTAGAGAGTACAATATTTTATGTCATCAGTTATGTCTACAGCAGAAAAAACTTCAGGTATTGAAGGTAATGCCATCAATCATCATCCAGCATTTAAATGGCTACGCAGTGAACGTATCGATTCATTAAATTTAACTCTGCAGGAATTCGAGCACATAAAAACAGGTGCGCTGCATTACCACCTGCAAGCTGAAAATACAGAGAATGTATTTTTAGTCGGATTTCGCACAGTGCCGATGGACTCAACCGGCGTCGCGCACATTCTTGAGCATACTGCTTTGTGCGGTAGCAAAAAATATCCGGTACGTGATCCTTTTTTCATGATGATACGCCGTTCATTGAATACCTTCATGAATGCGTTTACCAGCAGTGACTGGACGGCATATCCGTTTGCCAGTCAGAACCAAAAAGATTTCAATAATTTACTGGATGTGTATCTTGATGCCGTATTTTTCACCCGCCTTGATGAACTGGACTTTTTACAGGAAGGGCATCGCATAGAGTTTAAAGAAGCAAACAATGCAAATAGTGAGCTTGAATACAAAGGTGTGGTTTTTAATGAGATGAAAGGCGCCATGAGCTCGCCGGTTAGTGTGTTGTGGCAGGAGGTTAGTAAATACCTCTATCCAACTTCAACCTATCACTACAACAGTGGTGGTGAACCTCGGGATATTCCTGATTTAACTTACCAGCAGTTAAAAGATTTTCATAAAACGCATTATCATCCGAGTAATGCAGTGTTCATGACTTTTGGCGATATACCTGCGTTTCAGCATCAGGAAAAATTCGAGCAGCAGGCATTACAGCATTTTGAAAAACTTGATGTGAAGATTTCTGTCAATCCGGAAAAACGTTATCTGGCGCCCGTATCGGTTGAAGAGGCTTATGCCTACGATGCTGTGGGCGAGGAAAGTACCGAAGATAAAACACATCATGTGCTGAGCTGGTTACTTGGTCCGTGTACATCACTGGACGAGATGATGAAAGCTAATTTATTATCACAGGTATTACTTGATAACAGTTCTTCAGCGTTGCGCCAGGCCCTGGAAAAAACCGATCTTGGCGCCGCACCGTCACCGTTATGTGGGCTGGAAGACTCTAATTATGAAATGTGCTTCCTGGCTGGTATTGAAGGAAGTAAGGTAGAAAATGCCAAGGCATTTGAAGCCCTGGTGTTAAATGTATTAAATGACGTTGCAATAAATGGCATACCACATGAAAAACTTGAAGCGGTTTTACACCAGCTGGAGTTAAGCCAGCGCGAAGTGGGTGGTGACAGTTACCCGTTCGGCCTGCAGTTGATTTTGAATGGCTTAACGGCTGCGATACACCGTAGCGATCCGTTTACATTAATGAACCTTGATCCTGTTATTGAATCGTTGCGTGAAGAAATTAAAGATCCGGCGTTTATTAAAAACCTGGTGCGCAAACTGTTACTTGAAAACCAGCATCGCGTATTACTCACGCTGAGACCGGATGAAAATCTAAGCCAACGTAAAGAGCAGGCAGAAAAAGCCCATCTGGCTGCAATCAAGTCTGCTTTGAGTGAGCAAGATAAAAAACTGCTTATAAATCGTGCGAAAGCTTTGGAAGAGCGCCAGATGCAGGTTGATGACCCTGAGTTATTACCTAAAGTCGGCCTGGACGATGTACCTGACGAGATTAAAATTCCAGAAGCAACAAGTCAGTCGATTGCTGGTACGGATTCTACTATTTACAAACAGGGAACCAATGGACTGGTTTATCATGAAATTGTTTGTGAACTGCCTGCATTAAGTGAGGATGAACTTGCTTTGCTGCCTTATTATTCTTCCTGCCTTACTGAAATTGGCTGCGGTGATAAAGGTTATCTGCAAATGCAGGAACTGCAGTCAAGTGTCAGCGGCGGTATTCATGCGCACCATAGTATTCGCGCCTATACCGATGATGAGCAGAAAGTTCGAGCTTATTACCTGATTTCCGGTAAAGCTTTAAACCGAAACAATAAACATCTCGCAGAGTTAATGAACGACACACTTAATAATGCGCGCTTTGATGAGGTAGAACGTATTGCCGAGCTGATTACCCAGATGCGCACACGTCGCGAGAGCAGCGTTACCGGTAGTGGTCATGCCCTGGCAATGACAGCTGCCGCCAGTGGCTTGAGTCCGGTGGCTGAGCTTAATCATAAGTTTGGTGGCCTGGCGGGTATTAAAATACTTAAAGCGCTGGATGACTCACATAATACTGAGGGTTCTATTGCAACCACTGCGCAATGTTTTAAATCCATACATGAAAAAATAAAAGCCTCTGCTAAATCATATATGCTGACACTTGAAGCGGATAAAGTTGATGGTGTTGTTGCAGAGTTCGAAAGCATCTGGAAAGAAAATAAATCCACTGCAATCAATTCATTTGCCTTGCCGGAAATCAAACAAAAAACAGCACAAATGTGGATCGCGAATACACAGGTTAATTTCTGTGCGAAGGCCTATCCTACTGTCACCATGGAGCATCCTGATGCGGCAGCGTTATCTGTATTGGGTGGTTTTTTGAGAAATGGCTATTTGCATACCGCAATACGAGAGCAGGGTGGTGCCTATGGTGGTGGTGCTTCACACGATACGAATATTGCTGCATTCAAGTTCTACTCATATCGTGATCCACGCCTGGCTGAAACACTGGCTGATTTTGATAAGGCTATTGACTGGATGCTTAACTATCAGCATGAAGATCGCCAGTTGGAAGAAGCTATATTAGGTGTCATCGGTAGTATCGATAAACCCGGTTCACCTGCTGGTGAAGCTAAATCAGCCTTTCATAATACCCTGCACGGTAGAAGCCGTGAAAAGTTACAGCATTTTCGCAAGCAGGTGCTTGAAGTGAGTATGGATGACCTTAAGCGTGTAACAACAACCTACCTGAAAAATGGCGAGGCAAGTACAGCAGTTATTACCAGTGCTGCAACCTATGAAAAGCTGGGTGACCTGGGACTAGAGGTGGTTGAATTGTAGTTATTATATAAATTTCTCATCTGAACCAGTTTATATAGATTCTTTATGTTAACTAAAAAAAGCCAGTACTAAGATGACTGGCTTTTCTTTTTCACACTGTATAGCATTCTGTCCTGTTAACTATATTATGTCATCTCGACCAGAGGGAGAGATCTTTAACACCGGTGCATAAGATCTCTCCCTCTGGTCGAGATGACAAAAATCGACTTTGTTGACTTTCATGTTTTTTAAAGAAATAACATCAATATATTCCTATATGTACAGGCTTTTAGGTAGATTATAAATAGTTAACAGGACAGCAGTGATAGATACATAACCTTATAAATAATCCTGTAGATAAATATTTATAGTTTCGATTAATATCTAGCTGCTTTAAATTCAAACAGGTACTCATTGAGTACAACCGAACAGGGGTGTTATGTCTTGCCATCATCGTAAAATTAAATTGCGCCGGGTATCACACGATAAAACCCTTTTGCATCAAAATGTAACATTGCCTGACTTTGTCATCATCCCTGTTTTTTGTGCCTGCATGATTGCTGCCATTGGTTCTTCTCCTGGTATGCGACATGCAGTCATTATGCCGTTTGAAATAGAGATGGACACTGAATATATATTGCTAATGAATATCGGGTATACGCTGTTACAGCATCTGGATATTGAAAGAAATTTTTAATTAATTTTATAACTCAAAGGATAATAATATGAAAGTCGCTTATATATTTTCTACACAAGGTCACTCGGTCTCTTACAAACTTGGAAAAATGATTCTTCCGCAATTAGAAGACAATGCTCACGGTGTTGATGTTGTCGGTATGTTTTTCTTCGAAGATAATGCTTATGTTCTGCAGAAGGGAAACCCCATCGGTGAACGCCTGGCTAAAGTGGCTGCGGATAAAGGCATGTTATTAATGGCCTGTGATCAATGTGCCTATGAACGTGAAATTGATGGCATGCTGGTAGAGGGTGCGACAATCGGATGTTTTCCTAATCTTTATGAGGCACTGTCAGGCAATATGCCTGATCAGGTCATCACTTTATAATTAACGGGACGCAGCTGGTGAACATTTTATATATCGGTTCATCAGGTGCCTTATCGTTAGTTCCTTTCAACAAGCTTTTAGCCAGTGATTATTCAGTTTCTGCAGTAGGGGTTTACCGTCCACTTATGATTGAACAGAAGATCATTGCACTGGAAAATGAATCTCTGGATTTATCTGCGCAACAGTTGCAGATACCTGTTATTGATTTTTCGCAACCAGTTGATGATCTTATCGATCAGCTTCACTGTTTGAAAATCGACCTTATTTTAATGTCCTGTTACAGCAGGCGTTTGCCTGAAAAGATTATAAATCTTGCTGCTGTCGGCTGTTTTAATATGCATCCATCGTTATTGCCGCGTTACCGTGGGCCTGAGCCTGTTTTCTGGCAAATGAAAGATGCCAGTGATATGGGGGTCAGCTGGCACCTGGTTACCCCGGATATAGATGCGGGAGATATCGTCAAACAGCAAACAGTTAAGCTTGATGAAGGCATGTCCTTTGCACAAATTACCCTGTTACTGGCCCATACCGGTGCCGAACTTATGCTGATGCTGTTGTCTGAACTATCAGTGCAAACATCGCGCTATACACTGCAGCGAACGGGGCAGGATGAACAGCTGGCGAGTTATTATCCCTACCCGGAAAAGCGGGATTTTACTGTTGATACCGCATGGTCAGCCCGGCACGCTTATAATTTTATGCGGGCTACACAGGCTTTTGGCCATGTTTATCAGTGCAAATCAGGCCACGATGAATTTTTCCTGGAGCAGGCGCTGGGTTATGATAACAACGCGTCGCTGACAGCTGTAGAGATGCAGCTTAACCGGCTTTATATCCCCTTTGATGAAGGTGTGTTAATCGCCACCTACACTGGTAAACTATCCTCTTAATACTATTAAGGTTTTGCCTCATGCCCGATCAGTACCAGCTCATTGAAACCCGTTTACAGGAAAAGCTTGCGAACGGCACAACCCGTTGTAACCTCTGCCTGTGGCGCTGTAAAATTGGCCATGGCCAGCGCGGATTTTGCCAGGCACACGTTAATCGTAACGGTATTTTGTATAATCTGTCATATGGCATTTTATCGGCAATTGATGTTGATTTAATTGAAGAAAAGCCGGTGCGCCACTATCGCCCGGGCACTAAAGTAATGTCTGTTGGCAGCTATGGCTGCAGTTTTCGTTGTGGCGGCTGTCATAACCTGGAAATTTCCTGGGGAGTGGAAGCGCTTGATGACCTGGCCAAAGGCCAGTCGACAGAAGCCTGGGTAGCGCCGCAAAAACTGGTTAATGCCGCACTTACCGCAGGTGTGCAGGGTATTGCTTTCACCTATTCTGAACCGGCGGTCTGGCTGGAGTACGTGCTTGACGTCTGTGAGCTGGCCCACGAGGCGGGTTTATACACGGTATATGTATCCAATAGTTATATTACTGACGAAGCGCTTGAGCTGTTGGTGGGCAAGGTTGACGTCCTGTGTTCGGATATCAAAAGTATGCGTGATGATTTCTATAAAGAGATCTGCCGACCGGCAAAAGTTGAGCAGGTGCTGGCTTCCATTAAAAAAGCCCATGATTTAGGCATTCACGTTGAAACCCGGACCAATATCATTCCGGGTAAAAATGATGATGCGCAGGAACATTATGAAATTGCCTGCTGGATTCGAGATAACCTGGGTGCGGACAGTCCCTGGCATGTAACCCGTTTTTTCCCGGCCTATATACTTAGTGATGTGCCGGCAACGCCTGAATACATGCTGTTTGATGCTGAAGCACAGGCTAAACGTGCAGGGTTAAACAGTGTTTACGTGTATAATGACAAAGGTTGTGACTGTGCAACCGAGAATCAGCCGGTTGCGGTTTATTTGAATAGCACAGCAGAAGAAATACACCAGATTAAACAATGTGCGGCAAGTTGCTGTGGCGATGAAGGTGTATTGTTGAAAAAGTATGAAGCAGAGTCTGAAAAAAAGATCAGTTAGAGGCAAGTAATGGCAAATACAGTTAAATGTGTGGTTTTAAAAATTGAAGCAGAGGCAATGGATGCGCCACCACATCCAGGTGAGCTAGGTCAGCGAATATTTGAAAATGTGTCAAAAGAAGGCTGGAAGCAATGGCTTGAACGTTTGACCACAATTATTAATGAAAATAGCCTGAATACCGCAGACCCAAAAAATCTTGAGCTGATTGAAAAGCATATGCTGGGTTTCTTTTTTGAAGAAGGCGATTATGGCCAGGCACCGGCAGGTTTCCAGGCCGGCGGCGGTGGTAAGAAATAAAATTACGTCCTCCGTAGGGTGCGCCGTGTGCACCGAAATGAGAGAGCGCACTCGGCTATAATTATTTGGTGCGCACGGCGCACCCTACGAACTAAAGATCCTTCACTATCGTTCAGGATGACAGCAACGTATTATAGATTTTTTTCTCTGCGCCTCTGCGGTTCATTATGTCTTTAACTGTTAAGTGATTTTAAACACTGGTGCAGTAACAAACTTAAGATGTGCATATGCCTCTCGAAGAGCAGAGGTAACCTGTTCGGGTGACTCCGCACTGGCAAAGATATAACCTAAATACTGGTTGCCTTCCGGCAGTGGCACAAGTTCGTGGCCTTGTGGAATAATAATATCAATCTTGTTTATATCCGGGACTTTATTGGCTTCAAGCAAGCCCTCAACCCTTTTTAACAAGCCTTTTTCTCTGATGGGTATCATCATTACGCCGCTTGCGTGTGCCGGCATGGTTACCTTGACAGGCTGGTTGATAGCTAACGAAATAGCCAGTTCTTCAACGCTGAAATTTTCATTATCCAGTATGCGGGCACAGTCGCCACCGATGGTGCGTGAGGCAATTTCCAGTATCCATACCCTGTTATCCTTATCAATTCGGCATTCGGCATGTATTGCACCGGTGGTTAAACCGTAGGCGTTACAGGCCTGCTGAATAATGCTTTGAACGGACTGTTGTAGTTCGCAACTGAGTGAGGAAGGGGTGACATATATCGTCTCTTCGAAATAAGGGCCTACCAGCGGATCCGGTTTATCGAAAAGGGTAATGGTGTTGAGTTTTCCCCGCTGTAAAAAACCCTCATAGGCAATTTCGATACCATCAATGTAATCTTCGATCAGGAGATGAGTCTGTTCAAATTCATTGGCTGCAGTCGCGAGTATAGGTCGTAAACGTTCGCAGGCGGCGAAAAATTCATTGTCATTATTGGCGCGAATAACGCCGCGGCTGGCAGACATGTTCAATGGTTTGAGCACGCAGGGCCAGGGTAAACCTGCCATTTGTTTTTTGATGGGCATCGCCAGGTTGAGCAGGCAATTAATCGGAACAGGGCAGCCTGATAAGGCCAGTTGTGCTCGTGCCAAATCTTTACGATGTGATAGTTTCGCAGCCTCGGGCGGATTATGTGCCAGCTTGAGTGCTTGAGCAACGTGTGCGGCAAGTACTACGGTCTGATCATCGCTGCCCAGTATTCCGCTAAACGGTCTCTTCTGATTCTCTTGTAAAATTTCGCTAACTGCTGCATCCGTATTGGCAAAATCAATGTGTATGCCATTGGCTACTTCTGATACCAGTGAATGTTGCCCCTGTGAGGCAATGGTTACTTCAAGCCCCAGATTTTTAGCGGCTTTTATGTAGGGAGCAATACGATAGCTATTATGATGCGAGACAAGTAATAATCGTTGGTTTGTGTGTACTGACATTTTGTAGACATATAAATGAACAGGGGTGAGGCATATATTATATGACTCACCCCAAAGTGATCAGTTTTTAATGACTAACGGTGTTAACCGCAACCGCCACCGCCACCAGAAGCGCCACCACAACCGCCACATGAACCGCCGCTGCTAGTATTAGCAAATACATTCTTGAATACAAAACTGGCGTTAGCGCCTTCAGTTTGGTAATCAATTTCTACGCCTTCTAAAAAGCCTAAAGCAACGGCATCAACATGGACTTTAAGGCCATCTTTTTCCAGGGTTGCGTCAAAAGGGGTAGGCTGGTCAACAAAGGTCATGCCATAAGACATGCCACCACAGCCGCCACCAGAAACAAAAATGCGTACACCATTAACGTCGTCTTCACTTTCGGTAAGGCTAAGCAACTGTTTGACTGCTTCATCAGAAACTTTAATCTGATCAGTGAGTTGCGAATTAAACTGGACTTGAGACATAAGGGTTCTCCTAAATACTATCTATATAGTTTATGTTAGCACTATTATACCTTTATTTCCTCGTGTTATTTCCATATAAAACAGGTAGATATAAAATGTTGATTGTCCGGGCAAGGTTACAGTGCCTGCGCGCGCTCAATCATTTCATTTGCGTGCGCCAGTGACTGCTCGGTGACTTCAACGCCGCTCAACATGCGTGCGATTTCCTGACGACGTTGCTCTTCATCCAGTGTTATGACATGACTGCTGGTCTGTTTGTTCAATGTTTGTTTCTCAACGCGTAAGTGATGGTGTGCCTGTGACGCAACCTGTGGTAGATGGGTAATACAAATGACCTGGTTGGCCGCCCCTTTTTTAACCTGCCCTAAAAGACGTAAATGCTGACCAACAATTTCTGCAATACCGCCACCGACACCGCTATCCACTTCATCAAAGATCAGCGATGGAATTTTACTGTTTTTAGCAATAATCATTTGAATCGCCAGACTGATACGCGCCAGTTCGCCGCCAGAGGCTACGCGCGCAATGGGCTTACAGGGTTGCCCGGTATTTGCCGTGACAGTAAATTCAATTTGATCGAGGCCGTAAGCAGAGCGCCTGGTGCTTGCAGGTTTAACGGTGATTTCAAACTTGCCACCGGACATACCCAGTGTTTGCATTGCTTGTGTAATGCTTTTGTTGAGTTTGGTCGCCGCTTTTTTACGGCTGGCGGAAAGTCTTTCGCTGGCTTTTATGTATTTTTCTTCCAGTTCTTTTTGTTTAATGATTAATTCATCGAGACGTTCATCAACATGATCAATATCATCCAGTTCTTTTTGAAGTTTTTGCTGTAAGGCAGGCAAAGTTTCGGGTTCAACACGATGTTTACGGGCGAGATCGAGGATGCTCTGAATACGCTGTTCTATCTTCGCCAGTTGCGAGGCATCAAGATCAATGTTGTCACCATAATTTTGTAATAATGAAACACTTTCATCAATATGAACCAGTGCCTCGGTCAGCATTTCCGAAACAGGTGACAGGCTTTCATCGATGTCATTAATGTCGGAGAGCGAGGCTATGATATGCGATAGCACCGACTGCACGTTGCTGTTTTCATCTGCACTCAACAGCTGGATTGCCTGCTCAACAGTGGACTGCAATTTTTCTGCGTTGGCCATTCGTCTGTGCTGATTATTCAGTGACGGGTATTCGTTTTCTTCAACTGCCAGCGTGTCAAGTTCCTGAGTCTGAAAACGCAATAAATCAAGGCGATCATTTGCCTCATTACTGCTGAGTTGTAAGTGCTGTAACTGCTCCTCTACCAGTTTTAACTCAACAAACAGGTTGCTTACGGCTTCTATTAAAGGCGAATGTTTTGCCGAATCATCAAGCAATTGTCTTTGCACCGAGCTTTTCATCATTGACTGATGTTCATGCTGGCCATGAATATCGATTAGCATTTCGGCCAGTTCACGAATAAGCTGTAAATTGACCGGTGTACTGTTTATGTAGGCGCGTGAACGTCCGTCTTTTGCAACGCGACGACGTAAGATACACTCTTCATCTGTATTTAATTCCTGTGCAACTAACCATGCAGAAACATCATCTAGTTGCTGGATATCAAATTCGGCGACTATTTCTGCAAAGTCACAACCCTGTTTAATGCTGTCATTATCAGCGCGGTCACCCAGAACCAGGTTAAGTGCGCCGAGTAGAATGGATTTTCCAGCACCGGTTTCACCAGTGAGTACCGTCATGCCAGAATTGAAATTCAGCTCAAGTTCATCAATGATGGCAAAATTTCTGATATATAAATGTTTTAACATGATTCTTTTAGAAGATAGTTTTAAGTTTTAAGTTATAAGTTCTATATAAAAGCACCGACTGATACTTTAAAACTTACTGCATAAATTTCAGCAGTCATGAGTTTTTGTTTTAAGCATTGGCTTATAACTTATAACTTAAAACTGCCAACTATCTTTCAACTATATTCATTCCAATGTAATTTAGCACGTAAAATTTCAAAATAGTTATGCTGTTTAGGATGAAGCAGGGTTATTTTATCTGCTTTACGTTTTACTTTAATGCAGTCACCAACGTGTACGTCTGTCGATAAATGACCATCGCAAGTTGCTTGCGCGATACCTTCTTTAGTATTGCAAATTAATATTTCTATTTGTGAATCAGCATCAATCACTATCGGGCGATTACTCAAAGTATGCGGTGAGATCGGTACTAGCGTTATGACATCAAGTGTTGCGTGTATTATTGGTCCGCCGGCAGACAAAGCGTAGGCAGTTGACCCTGTGGGTGTGGCAATGACAATGCCATCTGCTCGCTGATAATTGACGAACTCTTCATTGATACGCGTTTCAATCTCAATCATGCGTGCAACATCACGAATATGAACAACAACATCATTAAAGGCATCGCCTTCAAAAATGAGATTGCCCTTTCTGAATACCTGCATTTCCAGGAGAAAACGTCGTTCTTCACGGTAAAAGCCATTGAGAATTTCGTCCAGTGAAGTTTCAAGTTCATCAGGAGAAATATCAGCCAGGAAACCTAAACGGCCGACATTAATGCCTAGCAGGGGAACATTGGCATGCGCCAGTGAGCGAACAGCACTAAGGATGGTGCCGTCACCACCAACAACAATGGCAAGATCACATTGTTTTCCGATGACTTCACGACTGACTTTTTCGAATTGACAGTTGTTGATCTCATCAGGTATTTGTTCATCAAGTAAAACCCTGCAGTTTTTCTTTTTTAAAAACTCACATAACGAGTTTAATGTCTGACTTATAAGCTCAGCCCTTGGTTTGGTGATAACGCCGATAGTCTTGAATTTCATATTGCTACACTAACATTGAAAATTGTTGTTGGAAAGGCGGTGTGTCAATAATAGAGGTGGCCTTAAGCACTGGCGTCGTCTTTCAACTGGTAAAGTAAATCAAGCGCTGCTTTCGGGCTTAAATCATCAATATTCAGGTCCTGTAATTTTTCAACGACCGGGTGAGGGCGGTCGCTGAACATTTCAAACTGACCGGATTCATGATGATTGCTGATGCTCTGGTTTTCCAGTTCAACCAGTTTGTTTTTTGCCAGTTTAATAACGTTCACCGGCACACCTGCTAACTGCGCAACCTGTAATCCATAACTCTGGTTGGCTGGGCCGGGTTTAACGCTGTGCAGGAAAACAATTTTTTCACCATGTTCAATCGCATCAATATGAATATTCTTGATGCCTCGAATTTCATCCGGTAATGCGGTGATTTCAAAATAGTGAGTGGCAAATAAAGAGTAGGATTTATTCACCGTGCTTAAGTGATTAGCACAGGCCCATGCCAGCGACAGGCCATCAAAAGTGCTGGTGCCACGACCAATTTCATCCATCAGTACCAGAGAGTTTTCCGTGGCATTGTTGAGAATATTAGCTGCTTCTGTCATTTCGACCATAAAGGTTGAACGACCGCTGGCCAAATCATCCGATGCGCCGATACGGGTATAGATACGGTCAATGGGACCGATGACCGCACTTGTCGCAGGGATATAACTGCCGATATGGGCGAGCAGAACAATAAGTGCCGTTTGTCGCATATAGGTTGATTTACCGCCCATATTGGGGCCGGTAATTATGTTCATGCGTTTGCTATCACTTAACAAGGTATCGTTAGCGACAAAATGCTGGTCACAAACACGTTCTACGACGGCGTGACGACCCTGTTTAATATAGATGCCTGGTTTGTCTGCTAGTTCGGGTCGACAATAATCCAGTGTTTGTGCGCGTTCTGCCAAACAGCAGATGCTGTCAAGTTCGGCGATAGCGAATGCACAGGTTTTTAGTGCCTGTAAAAAAGACTGCAGTTGCTGCAATAAATCTTCATAAATTGATTTTTCTAATGCCAGTGCGCGTTCCTTGGCGCTTAGTACTTTGTCTTCATACTGTTTTAAGTTCTTCAGTAATAAATCGTTCCGTGGTTTTAAGTGTTTGTTTGCGCGTGTAATGTACCGGAACATTGTCCGCTTGCAGTCGGCTGATTTCAATGTAGAAACCATGTACACGGTTGTAATTAACTTTAAGGGTTTTGATGCCAGTTTGTTCGCGTTCACGAACTTCAAGCTGTTCGAGAAAGGCATTGGCATTTTTGCTTAATGCGCGTAATTCATCGAGTTCTTTATTGTAACCTGCCGCGATAAACCCGCCGTCACGGGTTAACACAGGCGGGTTATCACAAATGGCAAGGCTGAGTAGCTCAACAATCTGTGGATGCGTACTTATGCTTGTCGACAGTTGTTGCATAAGCGGTGCATGGTTTTGCAGCAAAACATTCTGTAGTTCAGGTAATACCGCAAGTGAGTTCTTTAGCGTTTCAAGGTCCCGTGGACGTGCAGAAAGCAGGGCAAGGCGACTCATTATGCGTTCAATATCACCAATTGAATTCAAGCAAAACTGGATATCAGTTGTCAGTTGATTATTGAGTAATTCAGCAATGGCCTGATGACGTTGTGTGAGTAATTCACGGTCACGCAAGGGTGAGTGTAGCCAGCGGCGTAAACAGCGGCTGCCCATATTGGTCGTGGTACGATCAATGACGGAAGTCAGTGTGTTTTCAGTACCACCCGAAATGTTAATTTCAATTTCAAGATTACGGCGACTGGCCGCGTCCAGCACGATGATATTATCCGTATTTTCTACATGTAAGCCGGAAATATGTGGTAGTGCAGCGCGTTGTGTATCCTGTGTATATTGCAGCAGGCAACCGGCTGCCATGATAGCGGTGTCTAAATCTTCACAACCAAAACCGGATAAATCCCTGGTGCGAAATTGCGTGTTTAGTAAACGCCTGGCGCTGTCCAGATCAAACCACCATGGTGGCTGTTGACGTAAACTTATATTGTTATTTAGCGTATTCTTGAATTCATCAAACAGGGGGGCCTCTTCAGATAATAAAACTTCAACTGCCTGCAGACGTTCAAGCTCTGCATAAAGTTGTGCTTTGTGTTTTATTTCACAAACATTGAAACGTCCAGAGGTAATGTTTAGCGATGCCAGGCCGTATCGGTTTTTATGAAAATGAACGCATATCAACAAATTGTCTTTGCGCTCATCAAGCAGGGCTTCTTCCGTTACCGTACCGGGGGTGACAATACGTTTAACTTCGCGACTTACCGGTCCTTTATTTTCGCCGGGTTTACTGGTTTGCTCACAGATGGCGACAGATTCGCCATGTTTAATCAACCGGGATAAATAATTGTCGGCCGCATGATAGGGGATGCCAGCCATAGGTATCGGTTTGCCGTTAGACTGGCCGCGTGCGGTGAGGGTAATATCGAGTATTTTTGATGCTTTTTTGGCGTCATCATAAAACAACTCATAAAAATCACCCATTCGATAAAACAGCAAAGTGTTTGGGTGGTCGGCCTTGATGCGCAGGTATTGTTGCATCATAGGTGTGTGAGTGTCTGTTTCCGTGTGGTTTTTATTTTTAGCCGTCGCTGTTGTCATAGTTGTTTATCAGGTGTGCATTATTGCTGACGAAAATATGGGCTTAGTGTACAAGATTTACTGGTGTCATGGCATGCTGTCCTTTAAAGTACGGCAATTATTTTTTCAGGATAACTATTCATGGCACCATCAGAACAAGAATTAACAGACCTGGCTGAACAGTTAGGTGAGTGCATGAAAGCAAAAGGCATGAAGTTAGCTTCGGCAGAATCCTGTACTGGTGGCTGGCTGGCCAAGATTATTACCGATATCCCAGGCAGTTCTGCCTGGTTCACCGGTGCTGTGGTGAGTTATAGCAATGCAGCTAAGCAAAGCCTGTTAGGCGTTAATGAGAGCACATTAAATGAATTTGGTGCCGTCAGTGGTGAAACCGTACTGGAAATGACAGAGGGTCTGTTCTCTCATACCAATGCTGATGTCGCGGTGAGTGTTAGCGGTATTGCCGGGCCGGATGGCGGTACTGACGCTAAGCCAGTGGGGCTGGTCTGGTTGAGCTGGGGCAAGCGCGACAAGTCAGTGTTTGCCAATCCATTTAATTTTGATGGTGATCGGGAAATGGTGCGAAAGCAGTCAATTAAACAGGCGCTGAACTGTTTGCTGGATTTACTGGTTTGCGATTAAAAGAGAGTTGGCAGTCGTCAGTTTGCAGTTGGCAGTGGTTGCATGGGCACGCTGCCTTGCACACGCAGATAAGCAAAATATTATTTTAGCCCGCAAGAACGCGAGACGGTAAGCCTTTTTTGTTGGCATCCTGACTGGAATGAAAGGATGAAAATATAAAGTGTTTTGTTTTTTATTTACGTCTTTTGTGTTGTTCGCGGATAAGTTTTTTGTGGTTAAAAGTTCTTTAACGAGTTAATGAATCCTGCAGCTTTTCATTGCTAACCGGGTATTTAAGAATGTCATGCAACTTAATGATATCATTTAGTTTGTCTACGTATTTATATTCATTTTTATCCACCAGGACAATCACCTTTGTGTCTGCAGAATATTTTTGTAGACTGTATAGTAATACATCCAGGTTGCTGATATTTACTCCCGCGTAGTTGTTGCCGTAGCCATAAAAAAATTCTGCCACAATAAAATCTGGCTGTTGTTTCTTTAATGTGGCCTGCTTTATTTCGAAAGGGCTTTTCGCATGGAATTGATTTTGCTTTCTTTTATTCCGAGTGAAGTTGTACAGCTCTGTAAAATTAGGATGGCCAGAGGATTCAATAATAGAAAATAAGGTTTTTGTCGACATATAAAAAAACTGCGCAGCAAAGGATGTTTCAGATCTAATGCTGCGCAGTTTATCTTGTTTCTTTGATTAAATCAGTGTGCTCACACTGAATACTTTCCGGCTATTATGTGTCAGGAGGAGGCAGAGGTAAACCGGCTAATTTGCACACCTCATGCACAGGGTCTTTGGGAAACAGAGCCATAAATATGTTTTTCGTATGCTTTCTGATCATGGAAGTGTTTGTTTTTTGCGCCCAGGTCACGGATCAGTGTGTGCATGGTAGGGCTGCACATGTTTTCTTCATAGTATTCACGAAAATAGTAAATGAGCTCCCAATGGTCATTAAATAGTTGAATGCCATCTTTTTCTGCCTGCTCCCTGGCAAACTCTTCGCTCCATTCATCTATGTGCTGTAAAAATCCCTGAACATCGGTTTCTATACTTCTGCCGTTTACTTCTAACATCATAATTAATGGCTCCTGGTTAATTGTGCTTTAAGTTAAAGTGTTTTCAAAGGTACATGATAAAACCTGCTGATTTTATTGTTTTCAAATCTTAATAAAGATGAAGAAAACAACCCGGTCTACCCTGACCGCAGTGCATCCATATTATTGATCCTCCTTGTTTTGAACTATGCTGCCGGTTGTTGTCAGGACAGTTCTGTACTTGAGACTACGCTGTGAAAAAACCTTTAGCAAGGAAAAATTGATTATTTGTTATGATGGCATCAATTTATTTTATGACGCATTATTTGTGTGGAATTTAAAAAGAAAATCTTTTTAAAAAATATGTTATTTCAACATAACAGGGCTATCTGATCACTTTTTTCTATGTGATAATCGTTTAGATAATCACTAAACATTTTTCTGGCAACAATACACCACAAGAGGAGTTATTAATGGACGACAATCGTAAAAAGGCACTTGCTGCCGCTTTATCTCAAATCGAACGTCAATTTGGCAAAGGATCTGTCATGCGTATGGGCGATGATGGCGCCATACCAAATGTAGAAACTGTTTCAACCGGTTCTTTAAATCTCGATATTGCCCTTGGCATAGGTGGTTTACCGAAAGGCCGTGTAGTTGAGATTTATGGGCCTGAATCATCAGGTAAAACAACATTAACCTTACACGTTATTGCCGAGATGCAAAAGACGGGTGGAACGGCGGCATTTGTTGATGCCGAGCACGCACTTGATCCGCAATATGCTGAAAAATTAGGGGTAAATATTGATGACCTGCTGGTATCACAACCCGATACCGGTGAGCAGGCACTGGAAATTACTGACATGCTGGTTCGTTCAGGCGCAGTGGATATTGTTGTCATTGACTCCGTTGCGGCATTAACGCCTAAAGCGGAAATCGAAGGTGACATGGGCGATTCACACATGGGCCTGCAGGCACGTTTAATGTCACAGGCTTTGCGTAAGTTAACCGGTAACATCAAACGTTCAAACACACTGGTTATTTTTATTAACCAGATTCGTATGAAAATTGGCGTTATGTTTGGTAGCCCTGAAACCACAACGGGCGGAAATGCGCTTAAATTCTATTCTTCTGTTCGCCTCGATATTCGCCGTATTGGTGCAATCAAAAAAGGCGATGAAATAGTCGGTAACGAAACCAAGGTTAAAGTAGTTAAAAACAAAGTCGCACCACCATTCAAACTTGCTCATTTTGAAATTCTTTATGGTGAGGGTATTTCCCGTGAAGGTGAGTTGATTGACCTGGGCGTTGAACACAAATTAATAGAGAAAGCCGGTGCCTGGTATAGTTATAACGGTGACAAGATAGGTCAGGGTAAAGAAAAAGTACGCATTTTCCTGAAAGAGAATCCTGATATTGCCAATACCATTGAGCAGACTTTACGTGATAAATTGTTAACCAAACCAAAAACCAGAAAAGAAGAAGCTGAGGAGCTGGATGCGGTTGAAGAGGGTATGTTAGAAGAAGGTGTGTTAGCAGAAGCGTAATGCATACCTGGCATCAATAATTGTTGTCATCAATTGTTGTCATCCTGAACGATAGTGAAGGATCTTGTACACTGGACCTTTAAGATCCTTCACTATCGTTCAGGATGACAGTGCTATCGTTCAGGATGACAACGCTTATTGAATGAGTGTTTTTTCGCAGTTTGTATTAAGCTCCCGCCAGGCGGGAGTTTTTATTTCATCTAGACATGTTTATGGATATAACTTCTGAGGATATGTTTTGAGTGCAAAATCTGTCGCAGTAAGATTATTATCACGACGTGAGCATTCCGCTTTTGAAATTCGTGACAAGCTGCATAAGCGTGATTTTGATGAAGCTGAAATCGAGCAGACGATTATTGAACTGCAGCAGGGCGGCTGGTTGTCCGATGAGCGATTCGCTGAGGCTTATATCCGAATGCGTCAGATGAAAGGATTTGGCCCAATCCGCATTGCTATGGAGTTAAATGAACGCGGTGTGAAGGAAAGTATTATAGATGATTATTTACCGGCAGATGATGAAGCCTGGCAGCAAGTATTAGCGCAGCAATACCTGAAGAAATATAAAAACAGATCGATTGCAGATTATAACGATAAGGCGAAACGAATACGTTTTCTACAATATCGAGGTTTTCCGCTTGATGCCATATATCAGGTTGTGAGTGACTAGTATAAATCAAATAAATTCAATAACATAAATAGTTTAATTAAAGTAGTTTATCATGAGTATAACAGCGGTGAAAACAAGCGCAGAATTAAGGCAGGCATTTCTTACCTTCTTTAAGGATAAAGGGCATGAGGTTGTTAGTAGCAGCTCATTAGTCCCTGCAAATGATCCTACTTTGCTGTTTACCAATGCCGGCATGGTCCAGTTCAAAGACGTCTTTTTAGGGCGTGATAAAAGACCTTATACACGTGCAACATCCAGTCAGCGCTGTGTGCGTGCTGGTGGTAAACATAATGATCTGGAAAATGTCGGTTATACCGCACGCCACCATACCTTCTTTGAAATGCTGGGCAACTTCAGTTTTGGTGATTATTTTAAAGAAGACGCTATTAAGTATGCCTGGGAATTCTTAACCGACGTTGTCGGTTTGCCGGCAGAAAAACTCTGGATCACTGTCTATCAAGATGATGATGAAGCGGCTGATATCTGGCTGCATACCATTGGCATCAGTACTGATCGTTTCAGTCGTATAGGTGATAAACCCGGTAAAAAATACGACAGTGATAATTTCTGGGCAATGGGTGATACCGGTCCCTGTGGTCCCTGCACCGAAATTTTTTATGATCACGGTGAAAATATCTGGGGTGGTCCGCCGGGTACGCCAGACGAAGATGGTGATCGCTACATAGAAATCTGGAACCTGGTTTTTATGCAGTACAATCGTTCTGCGGACGGTGAAATGAACAATTTGCCGGCCCCGTCTGTTGATACTGGCATGGGGCTGGAGCGACTGGCGGCGATTCTTCAGGGGGTACACAATAATTACGATATTGATATTTTCCAGCATTTAATTAAAGCGGCGGCTGTCGCTACTAACACCAGTGATTTAGAGAATAAATCATTACGCGTTATTGCTGATCATATTCGCTCCTGTGCTTTTTTATGCGTTGATGAGGTTCTGCCTGCCAATGAAGGCCGGGGTTATGTTTTAAGACGGATTATTCGCCGTGCCTGTCGACATGGCCATCAACTGGGTATGGAAAACCTGTTTTTTTACAAACTGGTGCAACCGCTGGTTGAAGTCATGGGTGACGCCTATCCCGAACTGGCCAATGCGCAGGCCAGTGTCGAACGACTTTTAAAAATGGAAGAAGAACGTTTTGCAGAAACGCTCGATCATGGCATGAAAATTCTGGAAGAAGATATAAAGCAGTTACAGGACAAAACCATCACTGGCGACACGCTGTTCAAACTGTATGATACTTATGGTTTCCCGGTTGATTTAACGGCGGATATCGCACGTGAGCGCGGCCTTGAAATTGATCAAGCCGGTTTTGAAAACTGCATGGAAAGGCAACGTGAACGTGGTCGCAGTGCCAGCCAGTTTGGTGTCGACTATAACAAAGACATTCAGGTTAACTGTGAATCTGCATTTACCGGTTACGATCAGGTACAACAGCACGCAACCGTGGTTGAACTGTTTGTCGGTGCCGATTCCGTTGATTCTTTAAGTGAAGGTCAACAGGGCATTGTTGTATTAGACCAAACCCCATTTTATGGTGAGTCCGGTGGCCAGGTTGGCGACACAGGACTGCTGGCTTCATCGAATGTCCGTTTCATTGTCAAAGATACCCAAAAACAGGGCAAAAGCGTTTTACATATAGGCGAATTACAAAAGGGTTCAATAAGAAAAGGGGATGAACTTTGTGCCGAGATTGCCTTAGCAAACCGTAAAGCCATCAGCCGAAATCACTCAGCCACGCATTTAATGCATGCAGCTCTACAACAGGTTCTGGGTGAGCATGTTTCGCAAAAAGGATCCCTGGTGGATGCTGAAAAACTGCGTTTCGACTTTTCCCATTTTGAACCGGTGAAAAAAGAAGAATTAAAACAGATTGAACAAATTGTTAATGCGCAAATTATGGCTAACAGCGAAGCGCAAGCTGTCGAGATGGATCTGGAAGCAGCCAAAGCCTCTGGAGCCATGGCGTTGTTTGGTGAGAAGTATGATGACGTTGTGCGTGTCGTTTCTATGGGCGGGCAGCTCGAAAATAAGCCATTCTCTACAGAGTTATGTGGTGGCGTTCATGTCAATCGTGTCGGTGATATTGGCTTCTTTAAAATCACCGCAGAAACAGGTATTGCTTCCGGTGTTCGCCGTATTGAAGCAGTAACCGGCGAAGCTGCGGTTAACTGGGTAGAAGAAAAAGACCAGCAGCTTGATTCGCTTGCACAACTACTCAAAAGTAGTCGCGATGAAGTTAACAGCAAAGTAGAGCAGTTAATGCAAAAATTAAAAGAGCAGGAAAAACAACTCACACAGTTAAAAGGAAAAATGGCATCACAGGCCGGTAGTGATTTATCCAGCCAGGCAGAAGAGTTCGCTGGCGTTAACATATTAACCGCATATCTTGAGGGCGCCGACAGCAATACCCTGCGTGACACGCTTGATCAGCTGAAAAATAAACTGGGTAGTGCTGCTATTGTGCTGGCCAGTGAAGAGGCCGGAAAAGTGAAGTTGATAGCAGGCGTCACCAGGGATTTAATAAAAACCATTAAAGCTGGTGAGCTGGTTAATGTGGCTGCGGCAGAAGTCGGAGGCAAAGGCGGTGGTCGTCCGGATATGGCACAGGCGGGTGGCTCTAATCCAGCAGCAATACCACAGGCATTAGATGCAGCGAAAAGCTGGTTACAAGTCAACTTTAAAATTTTATCACCACAGAGACGCAGAGAAACACACTTTAATTTTTTTTATCCTTACTACTTGAACGTAGGAACGTGTATTTATAAAAACTATGTAACCTTTGCTCCTATGTCGCGTGAAATCTACCGTAGTTTGTTATGCTAACAACAACAAATAGGTTTTCTCTGTGCTCTCTGTGCCTCTGTGGTGAAAACATACTTTTTCCTTTTTTTCTAAGCCATTGATTCATTGCTAGAATTAGCCAAAACTTATATACTCCTCGTTTTCTCATGATTTATATAGCCTTCATCTTTCATTCATGTCCCTGATTGTTCAAAAATACGGCGGCACTTCGGTAGGTTCTATCGAAAAAATCGGCCATATTGCCGATAAAGTCGCAGCGCGTGCGAAAAGTGGCGATAAAATGGTTGTTGCTGTCTCTGCAATGAGTGGTGAAACCAATCGTTTAATTGCACTTGCCCGTGAGATGAGTACTAAACCGCATGCGCGTGAACTGGATGTAATTATTTCCACCGGTGAGCAGGTCACTATTGCACTATTAACCATGGCGCTACTTGACCGGGGTTGCGATGCGCGCTCTTATACTGGCGCACAAATTCGCATGGTGACAGATAACGCGCATGGCAAGGCCCGTATTAAAAAAATCAAGAGCAAAAAAATGAAAGCCGATCTGGATGCCGGCCGTGTTGTGGTAGTGGCAGGATTTCAGGGTGTTGATGAAAAAGGTAACATTACAACCTTAGGACGCGGTGGTTCTGATACTACAGCGGTGGCAATTGCCGCAGCATTAAATGCCGACGAGTGTCAGATTTATACCGATGTGGACGGTGTTTATACCACCGATCCGCGTGTTGAGCCAAAAGCAAGAAAACTGGATCGTATAACGTTTGAAGAAATGCTGGAGATGTCCAGTTTAGGCTCGAAAGTCCTGCAAATCCGCTCAGTGGAATTTGCAGGTAAATACAATGTCCCATTACGTGTGCTGTCAGCCTTTGAAGAAGGTGAGGGTACACTTATTGCACTGGAGGATGATGGCGTGGAACAGGCGTTAATTTCAGGTATAGCATTTAATCGTGATGAAGCACAGTTAACCATTAATGGCGTACCTGACCAGCCGGGTGTGGCTTCAAAAATATTAGGTCCGGTGACCAAAGCGAATATTGAGATCGATATGATTGTGCAGAACATCTCTGAAGATGGATGCACTGACTTTACCTTTACCGTAAATCGCAATGATTATGAAACCGCTCATGCATTACTGAAAACCGTAGCGAAAGAGTTAGGTGCGAAGAAAGTAATAGGTGACGATGCCATCGTGAAAATTTCACTGGTTGGCGTTGGCATGCGCTCACATGCAGGTATAGCAAACACAATGTTTGCTACTTTAGCCAAAGAAAACATAAATATACGTATGATTTCTACATCTGAAATTAAGATATCAGTAGTGGTTGATGAAAAATATCTTGAATTGGGCGTACGCTCTTTACACGAAGCTTTTGCTTTAGATAGTGACGGACACCTAAAAAATCTGTAGAATCATCAGTAATACTACACCCCGCCCAACAGGTGTATAAAATGAAGGGTAGATGGTAAGAGAAATGAATACTCGCGCTGTTCATCACTCTTAATTTTTTGAAATTAATACAACAAGGAGAAAAGGAAATGTTGATATTAACTCGTCGTGTAGGCGAAACACTAATGATTGGTGATGAAGTCACCGTAACCGTGCTTGGTGTAAAAGGTAATCAGGTAAGAATAGGCATAAATGCCCCTAAAGAAGTGGCTGTACATCGTGAAGAAATTTATGAACGTATAAAAGCAGAGCAGAACGCAACAGGATCTGATTAAGTTGTTTGTTTAATATGTTTATGTAAAAGCACTTTACCTGTAAACAGAGAACAGGTATGCTTCGCACCCGTTGTGACGATGCATATCTGTTTTTTATTGCAAAAATTATATTGGAGAAATGGCTGACAAAATCGTCTGGAACGATTTTGAACATCAACGACTTTTGTTGATGGCCCTAAGGGCAAAATACAGGAAGTATTTTGTAACGCGATCTCCGACAGGGGTGCGCCTGGCACATATAAAACAGGTATTGCAGTAAAAATTAAAAATTAGAATTATATTGGAGAAATGGCCGAGCGGCTGACTAAAATCGTCTGGAACGATTTTGAACATCAACGACTTTTGTTGATGGCCCTAAGGGCAAAATACAGGAAGTATTTTGTAACGCGATCTCCGACAGGGGTGCGCCTGGCACATATAAAACAGGTATTGCAGTAAAAATTAAAAATTAGAATTATATTGGAGAAATGGCCGAGCGGCTGACTAAAATCGTCTGGAACGATTTTGAACATCAACGACTTTTGTTGATGGCCCTAAGGGCAAAATACAGGAAGTATTTTGTAACGCGATCTCCGACAGGGGTGCGCCTGGCACATATAAAACAGGTATTGCAGTAAAAATTAAAAGCTAGAATTATATTGGAGAAATGGCCAGCGGCT
>CAWDMF010000065.1:0-26176 GCA_963803185.1 uncultured Gammaproteobacteria bacterium
TAACCAGGTAGACTGTTTCTATATGTAACAATTGTTTCTAGCTGATTGAATATTTCTTATTGATTTATGTCATTATATATAGTCGACATAGGGTGTATAAAAACATCTCTGAATATGGCCAAACGAGCACAAGATGAGTAAATTTACTTTCCAACTGCTACTACATAGCAGTTACCTAAACGATAAGAATGATATCGATGAGTTACATGTAGAACATTTGGTTGATGACAACTGGGAAAATCTTGACCTTAATATTTATAGTCTTGGCTTCGATATCTTTATGTACGCCATTCTCAACTGCCAGCATATGTACTTTAGAAATAACGCAGCAGAATATGGCCTGGTTCTGGAATCGAGTGAAGGATTAATAACAGTCATTGCTGACAAACACAGAAGTATTGAAACACTGAATATCGAATTTAAAGGCAAGCTGAAGAAAGGTGAACCGACTAAAGAAATCGTGGATTCAATTACTGCTCGGATGGAATTATGCCCGGTTTCCATCAACCTGAGGGATATAACAAACAGTCATATATCAGCGAGCTTTGAATCTGCCTGATCGAAGTAAAGTGTTAGCTGTTATAAAATTAAGCGCAAGAAAAACAGATCAGTAACAGTCGCCGTTGCTAGCGGTATTGCAGGCTTAAACCATGAGTCCAAAGTTAGATCACATTACGCCCATTAATGGGCGTAATGTTTACCAGAAATCTAAAGTAAATCTCTAAGATATAGTAAGTTTGATGGCATCAACGAGATCATCACAGGCTTTGCCGCATGCATCGCATTCGACATGCTTCTCATGTTTTTTACATTCTTTTGCACAATCCACGCACACTTTTGCGCATATTTCTGCGTACTCTTTAGTGTAACTGGAGTTCGATGCCACAAGATAGGCAAAGCCGCCACAAACTGCCATCATTTCATGCACTTTGCTCGCGCAATCAGCCAGTTCGGTATCGCCCTCGGTAAAACTAACCATGCAGTGTGCAATACAACGTCGCCCTTTGTCGAGGCAAGCATTAACCCCATCCATGACATCGGTTAACTGCGTTGCATGTTTGCTGTGATCGTGCTCTTTCGCGGCAGCCGATGCAGAGCCCGCATAAGCCATGGTCGCAGCAGCACCCATACCCAGCAGCACATCTCGACGACTGATGCCTTCTTTTGCCTGCTGTTTTTCAGATACGATTTCTTTTTCTGACATATTTCGATCCTCCCCTGTTAAAAAATACAAAGAATAGTTGTACTACAGATGTGCACCACTAATCAAGTTATATGTAAATATAGCAGCAACTTATATAATTTCTGTATTTTTGCCTGTCAAACCAGGTAGAAATCGTTTTTAGTTTGCCTGGCAGCCAATCGATCATTGGTGAACAAACAGACAAAAACAAATTTTATCCGCACTAAAATGCCGGGGGCATTTTGCATGCACGTAAGTGCAGCCCGCAGGGCGTAGCGCATGAAAGCGCGTAGTAAATAACCGCAAATAACCGCAAATAAAAAATTATATTGTGTCATCCTGAACGATAGTGAAGGATCTTGCGGCCTTAGGCAGCCTAAGGTCCGCAAGATCCTTCACTATCGTTCAGGATGACATTCATCAAGAACTTCAATCAGAGCTGTATCCATTGTAGAGTTACTCACAAACAACTGCTGGCATTATATTGATCTCATTTATTTAATAGTTTTGGCAGTACTTTATGTGACCCGCTTCATTTAATATATCGCTCTCTGTTTTTATCTGTCAGCGCTTTCAGGAAACTGGTGATATCACTCACCTGCTGATTTGTGAGCTCTTCATCCAGTTGCAGCCTGCCCATTTTGCGCACCGCCTCCTCCAGTGTTGCAACTTTTCCATCATGAAAATAAGGTGCCGTTAAAGCCACATTACGCAATTGTGCAACTTTAAAAAACATGCGGTCATCTTCATCTTTTGTCAACGTGTACATTCCCTGGTCGGCCTGGTTTTCATAAGGGTTTTCCTTGCCAAGCGGTTCATAGGTTTCGCCGCCAAGCAGTATCCCATCGTGACAGGACTTACAGTCAATCTTCAGAAAGGCTTTCAAACCACGCTGCTCAACCTGACTTAATGCAGTAGCATTACCATTCATAAAATCATCAAAACGGCTCGGTGTTATTAAGGTACGTTCAAAGGCAGCGATAGCTTCAGCGATATTCTGGTAAGTAATTGCCGGTTTATCACCGGGAAAGGCTTTTTCGAAATCGCTTTGGTATTCAGCAATTTCACGCATCTTGTTTTCAACTGCTTTCTCGTCGGGCATAGCCATTTCAATTGGGTTAAGAATTGGCCCTTTGGCCTGCTCGACCAGGTCTTCTGCTCGGCCATCCCAGAATTGACTGTCCTGCCAGCCGGCATTTAATACGGTCGGACTGTTACGCGTTCCGTTCTCACCTTTCGCGCCGGGCGAAGTGGGCAGATTATCAACACCGGCAAAACCATTTTCTAAAATATGACAGGAGGCACAGGACTGTTTGTCATTGATAGACAGGCGTTTTTCAAAATAAAGTTTTTTGCCCAGTGCGATGCGTTGCGGTGTGTCACTTTCCGCCCCCGGCATGCTCTCCGGCAACGGTGAAAAAAAACGGTTTGCGCGAGAAATCAGCAGATTTACATCATCAGCAAAAGCATTAGCGCTCACCAGCAACAGGCCTGTAATTAGCAGCCAGATAATGTTTTTAAGTCTCATGGTTATTAACCTTCCCGCCAGCAATACTTCATTATATCCAAAAGCCCATACACTGGCTGTATTGCTGCGCTTTACAGATCCAGTCTTTCAGCAACAAAGTCTGCATCCTTATCGCCACGTCCTGACAGGTTGACCAGAATCGTCTGATCATTTGCCATGGTTGCAGCTGTGCGCATGGCATAAGCGATAGCGTGCGCACTTTCCAATGCGGGAATAATGCCTTCCAGTCGTGACATGGTCATAAACGCATCAAGACATTCTTTATCATCTGCGGTTTCGTACTGTACGCGTTTTATATCTTTCAGGTAACAATGCTGCGGACCGACGCCGGGATAATCCAGCCCTGAAGCAATGGAGTAAACAGGCAATGGATTACCTTCACCGTCCTGCAGGTTATAACATTCAAAACCATGAAGCGCGCCCTTACTGCCCAGGGTCAGGGTGGCTGCATGCTGACCTGTATCCAGTCCTTTGCCGGCCGGTTCGATACCGACAAGCTTTACTTCTTCATCATCAAGGAAAGCAGTAAACAGGCCTATTGCGTTTGAACCACCACCGACACAGGCGGTCACGATATCAGGCAATTTCCCCTGCCTGGATAAAAACTGTTCCCGGGCTTCGCGGCCGACAATACTTTGAAAATCACGTACCATTTTGGGAAACGGATGCGGCCCGACAACTGAACCGATGGCATAAAAAAAGTTAACCGGGTCCTTGAGATATTCTTCAAAGGCACTGTCCACTGCATCTTTAAGCGTTCGCGTACCGCGTGTGACAGGCACCAGTTTACAGCCCAGGATTTTCATCTTGGTGACATTCGGGTGTTCTTTTTCGATATCGATCTCACCCATGTGAATTTCACAGTCAATACCGAGCAGTGCGCAGGCTGTTGCCAATGCAACGCCGTGTTGACCCGCTCCGGTTTCTGCTAGCACCTTGGTTTTACCCATGTGTTTAGCCAGCAGGGCTTCACCCAGACAATGATTGATTTTATGTGCGCCGGTATGGTTGAGATCTTCACGCTTGAAAAAGATGCGCGCGCCACCACATTTTTCTGTCAAACGCCTGGCAAAGTAGATAGGGCTGGGGCGACCGGTATAGTCGGCATTAAGCATGGCCAGCTCCTGCTGAAATGCCTCGGTCTGGGTAACCTGGTCATAGGCATCATTGATATCATCCATGATCTGCTTCAGTTCCGGCGGTATTACCTGACCACCATATTCTCCAAAATAACCTTTTTCATCAGGCATTGGCGCAAAATCTAATGACATCATATTCCCCCTGGTTAAGTCGTGCTAACAGATAACAGGGATATTAACGCAATTGAAAATAGATTGGTAACTGCTCAGGGTAATTTTTACGAATGCAACTCACGGAAAATTATAACTGTCATCCTGAACGGTAGTGAAGGATCTTACGTCTGGTGCAGCAATATGTTATAGCAAGATCCTTCACTACCGTTCAGGATGACAACAAATAAAAAATGATGTTTGTATGACGATTTTGATAAAGAATAAAACAGGTTTTACATGCCATCATTGCCGCGCTGTTTGCCGTGCATTTCTTCAAAATGCTTGTCAAAACCTGCGGGCCTTTCTATGTCGCCGTCATAAATATAAGAAGCAATTTTTTCCGCATCTTGCCGGCTAACGGAAACTGGAGGCATGATATTAAATCGGCGAATTGCGCCACGCATCAACGATTTACTTGCATCCTGCTTTTCCACCCAGTTAGCTACCGCAGTAACAAATGCGTTCTTTTCAGGATAGGGCCCTATGTAATGCATTCGGACTGCAATAATGGGCGGAGCCACTCGTTTGCTCATGTCCATGCCACCGGTAGCACCGTGGCAGGCTGAACAATAGGTCTTGTATAATTTTTCGCCCTGGTCTGCATCGTTACCGGCCAGCACCACTTGCGGCAGAAAAATAAAAACAAATAGTAAAATCGATTTCATCTAAGGAACCACTGATTAAGTTAATTAACCACGCTGACTAAGATAGGCGCGCAGGATGGTGTTCGTATGTTTCACCAAGTGAATAGTAAACGTTATTCTAAGCGAAGCACAAGGATATGCAAGTTCCGCAATAGCAGATGAAAATATTAGTTTTATTGTTCATGCAGACTACGGTAATGAAGTTTATGCTATTTTATGATGATTTTTTCTGCTTAATGTAAGCTTCCAGATCTTCCTGCGTCACTATACCTATCTCACCCGCAACAACATTTCCATCAGGATCAATAATATATGTTGTTGGCAGTGCTGGAACCTTACCTATCGGTGTCACTCGAACAGGCTCAGTGTTAAGCACGGTGTAAGGAATGGATTTATCACTAACAAATTCTTTTAAGTTTTTTTGTTCGATTGACTCAAAATTAATACCAACGACAACAATATCATTGTCTTTGTGGCTTTCATGCAAACTGATTAATTCCGGCATTTCCTTCATACAGGTTGAACACCAGGTGGCCCAGTAGTTAACAATTAGCCACTTGCCTTTATACTGATCCAGAGATTGTATCTGGCCATTCACATCTGGCAGCTCATAATCAACTGCCCTGGCCTGTAAACTCCAGACTTGCAGGGCCAAACCCAGCAGTGAAACTAAAACAAACATATTCTTATCATTTTTGTTAATCATTTTTATTTCCTGTTGATTCTTATCTTTAAAGGCACTTCTATTAACTCTGATAAACAGATTGAAATTTAGAATTATATTCTAGAATTAATAGAGCTGTCCTTAATAGATTCTCTCTGGTTACCCCATCCCTGTTGGCCCCATCCTGGGTGATAACCAGAGAGAAAACTCTACAGCTTCTTCAGTGTATTATCTGGCAGCATGGTGTACGAGATTGGAACACCCTCATTCAGCTCGGTACCTGAGGTATCCAGCGCATGCTTCACGATAAATTGAAGGTCATCGATAATATAACCAGGCACATCACCCAAAGCAGCCTTTTCTTCATCGCTCATGTCTGAGAACATAGCGCCGAACATGAAGAAGGGATCCAGGTAGCTGATTACCAGTGACTCGGTTCCAGCATCACCATCAAGATCTACTCGTTGAACTGCAATTTCACAAGGTAAAGCCGTTGCGTGATACATGCCAGTACCCATAGCCATCTTGGCATATTTTGGTGAACAGGCTTCAATCACCCAGTTCTTTTCAGGTGTACCTGGCAGGCCCAGTGGCTCATGACGGGCAGAACGCCATGATGAACCTTCGCTCAGAATAGAATCAACATCCCATGGATGCGTACCTGCATCATCTTCACCATGAATACTCATGGCATTCAATAATTGCCTGGGCAACAGCTGCTGTTTCACCTGCTTCAAACGTACCACCATTACTCTTGGTGTAAGCAACATGTTTGTAAGGTGATTTATTTGGCGATGCATCAACGACTTCAAAGATGTCTTCAACAGTCTTGTATTTAGGGCCCATCGCCTTGTCTTTGGCCTTGTATTTAATACCTGCTGCATCAAGTGCATTGTATACAACGGTCTTGATTTCACTTTTAACGGCTACCGGTAGAGCGGTAATGGCTGTGGCAAAGTCTGGATCCTGCATATCTTCGCTGACCAGCACATCGGTAAAGAAGATGCTGAAAATAGCGTTTGGATCTAACATATCAACATAAATGTGCTCATCATCATTCCATGTTGAAATCTCACAGGGTAATGCAGTGGCATGGCTATAACCATTAACGACTTTTTTATCGGTACCTGCGATAGGTGCAACGCCCAGTGCCTGTTTAGCATAATAGGCATTACAAAGATCCATCACGTTAACCTTCTTTACACCCAGGTCTGGGTTTTTAGGGTCAATTAGCTCAGGTGAGGGGATTCTCAAAATAGCTTCTTCAATAGTGGATCCACCCTCCATGCCACCTACAATCCAGTCTGAGGGGAAGTTTGATACGTCCTTATCGTTATATTCATCGACATAGGTTGCAATAGCCGTAGCAACTGCTCCCGCTTTTTCGTAAGTTGCTTCATAGTCGATCTTGCCGTGTTTACCCTTCACTACTTTAATTTTGGCGATTCGGGCAAATGGCGTCATGATATTGCCTTTGTCTTTATGGCGTTCATGATGGCGTTCATGTTTTTCCTTACGATCTTCACCACGATCTTCACGATCATCATTGTCTGCAAAGGCCATACCCATCGACATAGACAAGCCCATTACCATGCCAAGGCATAGTGCATTTTTTAACCAACGACTGACAGCTGAGCCAGACCTATTTGTATCAATTCTCATCTCATTTCCTCAATGTTTTCAAATTTAATCAACCTCAGATACCCGCCATAACTGCATGGTGATACCCAAAGTACAACATTCATTTCAATGCCTGAGACGCAATCTAAACCTGGAAACAATAAATATCCAGCACCTTGTTCGTCTGAATTCGTGCGTTTAAAAAAAAATAAATAAATAACTATTTCAGATAGATACGACGGGATAAATTTGAATTTGTACGAAAATGTACGATGTAATTCCAGCCTGTACCAGGAATTAGTCATTGCCGGGCAGGCGCGGGATTAAGCAACAGTAATGGCAAGAGACCCGGCCCGTGCAGAAGGCCGCATTTCATCTACTATTTTTGGCGAGATTTGATACCGGATACTAACTGGCGAAAAGTATCCAGTGCTTCCTTCAATTCCTTGCATTTAACGGTTGTGGATTTTTTCATTTTTCGCAGAACGAATTCAGCAGTATCAATTGCTCTCTGGCTACGCGGGTTTTTCGGGCAGAGCTCAATATTCAGGTATTTATCCAGTGTTCGGGTTGTTGGTGTTGACTTGTCTATGTACACCGGCCAGATTTTACTTTCTTCTGCCAGATCAAGTTTACTTTTACCAAGATCATGCTCCCAGCAGGCCAGTGCCAGGTTCATTACGTTGACAACCTGTTCTCGCAGCAACGATTTCTGACTATTAGATTCGGTATCATCGAGATCAGGCACGCCGAGCTTGCCCAGTCCTGACATTACACCCGGATTATCTTTAGCAAAAGCCAGAAGATTGCTAAGGGTTTGCTCTACAGCATCAAGTCGCTGGTCACTTTGTGATGAAGGTATGTTCTCGTTTTCAAGAGTTGAATTCAAGGCAATGGCGAAACCGCTATGCCCCATCACATCAACGGTATTAATGATGGCATCACTCTGGAATATATGGCCATCTTTATGCTTGCAATTTAGCTTTGCATGCAAATTACCCTGTTGTGCACTGCCCATTTCAGCAGCCTTTTTCAACAGTAAGCTTATATCGTCAGAAAACAGGTCAGCGAAATCCAGGTCAATAATTTCATCACTGCTATAAGCAAACAAACTGGTTGCGCCTTTGTTGAAATACACCGCATCGTTATCGTGGTCGAAACACATCAGCGCACTGTCATCCAGATCAAGTAAGCGCTGCAGATCATTGGTGCGCATTCTCACCTGGTTTGTCATCGAGTTGAAGGCATCAGCAAGAATGTGAAACTCTCTCAAGCCTTTATTATTAACCGTTAACTCCAGCTTTCCATGGGTTATTTGCTGTATATCCGTTATCATGCGGCTGACCGGTAAAAACAGGAACCTGTTAAACAGCCATAAAGCAAATAATAAAGTACTAAGCGACAATAACAGGAAACTCGTGATCGTCACCGTTTGCGTTTGCCGCATTTCCCGGTTTAGCTCATCAATATTTTCATAACCAACCACTCTGAATGCCGGGGCACCATTCGGAAGCGTGTATAGTGAATTCAACAGGCAGGTGACCATCCGTGATTGCCTGTTCATTTGTATTTATCTGCTCACCCGACATGGAATAAATACGCACCGGTGTTTTTGTGATATTGCCGATATCAGGTAGATTAAACACCGGGTTAACAATAATTTCCAGGTAACCCACGGGGCGCAGCCCACCAAGCGGTACCAGCGTAGAAAATAACGGACCTTGAGCAGACATCCACAGGGCATCAATTGCTTTCAGACGATCCGAAGGTTTTCTTTCATTGATGACCGCTATTATATAATCAGCAAGCTTGTTACCCAGGTTTTCAGGTCCTGTACTGCTTTCGCCAATAAGTTCAAACGCCAGGTTATAGACCCTGATTTTCTTCAGATCAATATCGGAGAATCCAACAAAACCATTAACAAACGGGTCATCAAGTAACTTGACCAGGTATTTTTTATTAACAACCGCATTTATGGCTGCCACATCAACTGCCCGTGTCGACGATTTAATTGTCGCAATCAATTCTCTATTGTGTCCGAGTTTCATACCCAAATCGAAAGTATGATTGCTAACTTCCTTCAACATTTCCTGCGAGGCGACTTCAATAACACGTGACAGACTGTTCATCTGCGCATCCAGAGCAGCCCGTTTAAAGTAAGTGCCTGCGAATAACGAAAGGATGATCGCAATAAGGCCAATCATGCTGAAAATCGCGATGGTAGAGGATTTAATTGAAAGCGACTCAATCTTCATCAATGTATTATAAACATGTTGAGCGCTTTGCGAATAAACAATACTAATCAGTAACAACGGGCAGGCGTTTGTCTGTCCATTCCTTCCAGCCGCCCCGGAACCAGATCAGCTTGTTATAACCCCAGCTTTTGGCTTTTTTGATCGAGTCCGCACTTCTAAGACAGCGTGTACCATTACAGTAGAAAAGAATCTCTCCGGATTTGTCAGGTGAAACTCGTTCGAGGTCTTCAGGTTTTAACTGCGTGTTCAGGATATTAATCGCACCTTCAATATGGCCTTTCTGATACTCCGTTTTCTTACGTGAGTCGATGATAACCAGGTCCGGCCTGGCAAGAATCAGTTCAACCACCTCTTCAGCAGAAACAATGGTCACTTCTTTAATATTTTCAGGCGCATACGGCTTTTGTTCTGCAATCAGGGCAGATGAGAACAGCATTAAAAAACTGGCAAAAATTCTTTTTTGATAGCATTGAGTGAAAACAAGATTAAACATATAAAAAAACCACTGATTTACAGGATACATCACCTATTATACAGCGGTTTGTACAAAGCTGAAGCTTGCCCGACGATTGCAGAAGTTGTTTTTACCGCCCGCTATAGAGCATCATCGACAAAGATAAACACCTGGCCCGGATAATCGGGGCATTATCGATCCAGTGTTTCCCGTACTCGTTTTAACAGCTCTATTGAAGTAAAGGGTTTATGCAGTTGCCACTTATGTAGCTGATCATTTTCAAGCTCTACATTTTGATCATCACTAAAGCCGCTGACCATCTGTATTTTGACTTGGGGATATTTTTCAGCCACTATTTCAGCCAGCTGGTAGCCGTTCATTTTAGGCATAATGACATCAGACAATAATAAATCGACAGTTTGTTTTTCCAGTATGTCCAGCGCTTCACTGCCACTACTCGCATGCAGTGTATGGTATCCGTGTTGCTCCAGTATTTGACAGGAAAGTTCAACAAGAGCAGGTTCATCATCAACCACAAGAATAGTTTCATCCCCGGGCGGGATAAAAACATTGTGCAAACCGGGTTTCTGTTTATCCTCAGGTTCGTTATCAACCACCCGATAACGCGGCAAATATATGGTTATCCTGGTACCAAATCCGAGTTCAGAATAGGCATATATTGCGCCGCGAGATTGTTGCACCAGCCCGTAAACCTGGCTCATACCTAGTCCGGTGCCCTTATCTCCCTTGGTTGTGAAAAAGGGGTCAAATATTTTAAGACAGGTATATTTATCCATACCTGTGCCTGTATCAGTAATAGACAGCTGTAAATAATCCCCTGCATCCAGATCAATATGCAGTTTAGCAAAATCATCAGCAACTATTTTTTTAGTGCTTATCGTCAGGGTTCCGCCATCTGGCATAGCATGCATAGCATTAATACTCATGTTGAGTATTGCATCGCGTAACTGGCCTTGATCAATGTACACAGGCCAAACATCATCTTCAAGTTGCAGCTTTAATTCAATACTGGCGGTAAGTGTTTTTTCCAGCATATGCTGCTCTGAAAGGATCAACTTGTTCACATCGGTAACCGTTGCTTCAGGTGTTTCTTTACGTGCAAAGGTCAGTAATTTAGCGGTGAGTTTACGAGCCCGTTCTCCCGCACTTTGAATTTGTTTAGCATAACGCAGTGTTTTTGGCTGGCCATAAAGGTGTGACACAAGCAACTCTGAATAACCAAGTATAACGCCAAGCAAATTGTTAAAGTCGTGAGCTATACCGCCTGTAAGTTTGCCGAGAGCATCCATTTTCTGACTTTGCTGCAGCTGTTCATCCTTCAGTTTTCGTTCCGTAATATCATTAAATACTAGTACAATACCCCGAATTTTTCCGGTCTCATCACGGATAGGTGCTGCGGAATCCGAAATATGATACTCGGTGCCGTTCCTGGAAATAAGGATACTATCTTCACTGATATGAACAATTTTTCCCGTGTCGATTACCTTTTCAAATGGCCCATCTATAATGTTTCTGCTGAAAACATCAATAAGCTTGAACACCTGATTTACCGACTCTCCCTCTGCTTGTGCAAATGACCAGCCAGTAAGCTGTTCCGCGACAGGATTCATACGAACCACCCTTTTTTCTGCGTCAGTTGTTATAACCGCGTCACCAATACTATTTAAAGTTAAAGAAATATGCTCTTCTTTCTGACTTAGCTCAGTATGATATCTAAGCAGCGAATCATAAACCGATTTTAATTCTTTGATCTGAAAAATACTGCGGTAAGTTTTATCATTAATAATTTTCGGGTCTGTTCGTAAACGATTAATATAATTATCTACTTCCTTGATGGGCTTGCCGACAAGAAAGATCAGGACGGCAAACAGTACTATTATGGGTATAACGATTATTAGCGACAGTTGTATTATTGATTCACGCATCTGCGCTTCAAGAATCAGTATGCCTTCTGCTTTGCGCAGTTCATAAGAAAAATTTTCCGGCTGTAATGTGGTTATTAAAAAAGTTGGATCTCCTGTATCAAGAAACAGTGTGTCTAACTCAATATATTGAAAGCTACTGAGGGATTTTAACAGCGGAAGCAACTGTAGACGGATAGCCAAATAACCAATAATGGATTTATTTTTTTCATCCATGTAAACAGGCGAAATTGCAATAATGTCAGTGTCATTAACAATACGGAAGCAAAAATGATTGATAGTCTCATAGTTTATGGTATGGGGCAGCGTATTGTTATCAAGTTGAGCCAGTGCCTTGCCGTTGATGTCATATATCATCAAATCTTTAGTATATCGCTGCAAATCAAAAGCAAATTTTCTGAATCGAACGTTATACCAATAAGCAAATATTTCCGGATTATAAATTTGTTGCCGAACTTCCTGCCATTGACTCAGGCCATCAGTAGACTGCCTGATATTTTCCAGGGTGATAGTGATGGCACTTTGCAGTTCATTTAACGTCGATTGATTTTGAGAGACTTCGATATTATGGCGTGTATTATCCAGTTTTGTAGTAATTTGATAAGCGAACACCGAGACCAGAATAGTAATAAACAGTAGAATTAAAACAGCATATTGTTTGATGCTCAGTAACAAGGTTTATAATCCCTGTTTTTCAGTCAACAATTCTTCTACTGCATCGGTTAATTCAAATTCATGCGCCTGGTCAAAGAAATGATTAGCACCTTCAATCAGCCTTACATTCTTGTGTTGTTGCTGTAACTGTTTTTTCCAGTCATGCTCCATTCGCCTGTCACCCGTGCCCAGTATAATAGATATACGGTCACTAAATTTATTGATAACAGCACTGATTTTAACTCTGTCCCAGTTATAATAAGATAAAAATGCGCGCGCATCGGTTGGATAAGTTTTACAATAATTCAAGGCGTAGGTATCCAGTGGATTGGTGCCACTATTAATGGCCTTCTGGGCTTTTTCGGCATATTCATTATTTTCATTTGCGTATATACCGGCGTTATAAAATGACAGGCTGATCAGGATAGAATGAGCAACATACTTCGCATCACTGTCTTCCATGTATTTCAATATAACGGGACCACCTGCACTATGCGCAATCACGGTCACCGGTTTTCCTGTTTTTTTATACAACCATTCTAGCCACTGTCTTAGCTCATCCGTATCTGTATCCAGTGAGTGTGTATGAATTGCTTCACATGACAGGCTTTGTTGCCTGTTACTGATGCCCAGCGATAACGTCGGGCTAAGCACAGTATAACCAATATTATGCAAAGAAGTTGCCAGTCGACGGACGGTAGAAAACTTACTGGTCTGTAAAAAACCATGCAATATCAAAACTGGACCGGCATTGATCGAACCCTTGAGAAAAATCTGCGGTTATAACATCACCAGATGTATTTGTTAATTTTATAGACTCTGCCAACACAGGGATTGCACAAAGCATTAAACAAAGCCATGACAGCAGGATTACAATTATTTTTTTCATTTATCCCCCCTGTTTTCTGAATCAGCTTAATTATTATTATGACGTTCGAAAACAAGTAGTCATCTTACAATACATTGATAAAAAAACAGAATTAACTCATAAATTAACGCACTTTATAATAATTGTTTACAAAATAATATTTGGACTGATAAAAATAATCAGTGTTACCTAAAATAAATAAGGCAACCAGATTATTCCGCTTGCCTATTTCTTTAGCTAATTTCTTTCGTTTTTTTATTGTAAAGCACCTGTACTATCGATTGCATTTAGTTTCAGACCATCTGGCCCACTACCCATGCTATGAGGTATCCATGGTGCCAGACAGCTGTGGCCTTTCACACATGGATCGGTTAGTGTTTTCAGGAATGCGACCAGATCATTTGCATCATCTTCACTAAATTCAACATTTCGATGCACGCCGCTCCCATTATTCGTACGATTTGCTTGCAGCTGCTTCAGTGCACGCTGTGTATTGCTAAGTATATTTGAAACCTTCAGGTTTGCCGTAGCATCCAGCTGAGAAAAGTCATAGTTGGCAATGGCTTGTGCAGGGATCAGCATGTGTCGAACCATGTTTTCTAATGCGGTATAAGCACCTGCATGCCCCCACGGGCCAGTCACTTCTACATTAAGCAGGGTTGCCGTTCTGAATTTATATTTTTCCGCCAAATTCCCGCTCACTTCAAAACGACCAAAATCATCATCACACAGCTTATAGAAATTCTTTACAACATTACCAGTATAAAATACTTAGATAACAGCACAGAACGGCGTAATGTATTAATGGTTAAGGTTTAATATTTGCTTGACTAGAGATTTAATATGGCTTCACATACGGGAATAATTTATTGAGCAAGAAGTTTTTCCACAAGCTGAATAGCTTCTGCTGATGTCCATTCCTCGGTACCGACAATACGACTGATAATTTTACCGTTACGATCGATCAAAAAACTTGTAGGCATATTGGATACTTTATACAGGTCACTCACTTTACTTTCCGGATCCAGAAGAACAGGAAAACTTAAATCGAGTAATTTAGTAAAGGTTTCAATCCGTCCTCGAGAGCCTTCGTCGACAGAAACAGCAGCAACCACCAAACCCTGTTCTTTATATTCTTTCCACAGTGTTTCCATGCCCGGCATTTCTGCGCGGCACGGCTTGCACCAGGTTGCCCAGAAATTTAGCAATACCACCTTGCCCTTGTAATCCACCAGGCCGGTATTACCACCGAGCAGATTTTCTGCGACAAAATCGTGCGCAGTATGTCTCGTGCACTTCAGGTACAACAAATAAATTAGCCAACGGTGCTGTTGCCTGAGCTATACTGCTGAACAGTAATAACAACGAAAGTATAATTAGTTTGTTCATGAATAAGCTCTTCCTATTATTCACTAGCCGGCTCTCTAACAACAATGCATGCAAGTTTTTGTAGAGTGGGCACTGCCCACCGCAATACTTCTAATGTAATTGCTAACAAGGCGGACAATGCCCGGCTCTGGCAGCTAATGACACATCGAACTCTAGCTTTTATTTTTTATGGCACATTTATATAATTGCGACTGTAAACTCCTCTACAGTCAACAACGTCGACAAATGTTTTTAGGAACAACTAGAAAAGAAGCTGCATCAATTTTCACTAACTGATGTTTTTAAAATTGATGAATAGAACTGGTAATATTTTGCAGCACTTTAAACCCTTCTGAGCTCACAACCGTCGGTGCAACATTTTCATTCTCAAGCAATTCCAGATCTACTGCATCAAACCAGGTATCATAATTTATACCCAAGCTTATAGAGCCTGTCGGGGTGCTCTCTGATATCATCATTAAGGCAGACAATAATAAATTGCGATTAATTAATGTAGCACCGGTATCAATTTTTATAATACCGCCGCCACCACCATCAAGCGTATAAGTGCCTTCAATAAAAACAGTTTTACCGATCATATCCGGTTCAGCTGCACCGACAGGTAAATTAATCGCATCGGCATCGGCTGCAAACAAATCAACATCAACCCCACAGTAATCTGCTACAGCTGGTGACATACTGCCAATTGAAACAGGAGTATTATCCGCTGCCAGTAAATTGATAACATAAGGTACACCGGTTGAAGTAGGTGTTGTTGTAGTATGCGCATGCGCCTGTGGAATAATAATATCCAGTAGCCCATCCAGAGCAGCGATAAACGAAGCACCACAGGTGGTTTCAATAGTAGTACTTGATATAACCAGGTAGGCTTTGGTCAGGTTAACAGTATGCGCCTCTGTGGTAACAAACCTTTTAGGTCCTGCATCCATAACGGCAGCATTAGCGGGAGAAGGCGTAGCACTCATATTGACTGCAGTCACTGATGTAGAACCATCATCGGTACTACTGCTTGAACTGCAGGCTGATATAAAAACAGCAAGCAGGCTTATCACTAAAACATTAATGTATTTGAAAATCATAGGTTACTCCAATATTAAAAATGGTACCTTCAGTATGATCACCATTCAGTGCATCGATAGCAGGAAATTTAACTGTCGCATTAAACAATAAATCCTGCACAATGGTGTAAATAAGGCCTGGCGCAATAAAAATAATAGTACCGCCTGAATCCGGGTCATCTTCGCCGGAGAATGTATCCTTTTGGCTGCTTCTGCCTTCAAGCCCTAAATAATAAGCAACACTGTGCTGCGAAGCATATTGCGCAGTTGCATTATATACCAGAGCATCTCCTGCCTGAAACTCCTGGTAACCTTCTGTCGCGACATGATAGGTCGCGCTGGTATAAAACAGATACGGATAATTATAATTGGCATACCAGGCACCTGCATTTAAAACTGTTGCGCCCTGGCCGGCCTGCACATCAAAATCCAGCGGAACACCATTACTGTCAGTTTCTTCAGATGCAGTTGGTAATTTTAAACCGCCCAGAAAACCATACATATGTGTTTGCAAAAACTCTTTTTCCTGCATAAAGTTTTTAACTGTAATCGTTATATCACCCAGTGCCGTAACTTCTTCCTGAGTTAAATTAAATGATTCCAGCTGACGGTTAACATACGGAACATTCACCCCCAGCATTAATCGCGTGCTCGGTGCATAGGCCAGGCTTAATGAGACCCTGTTTTCATCAATGACTTTTTTATTAAAACCTTCACGCCCCAGTTCTTCGCTGCGTGACAAATAGTTTAATGACAGTCGCAGGCGATTTTCATACGGTTTTTCTGCACCCATCAATGTCTGCGTGGGGTCACCAACCATACAGGTAGAGCAGGCCATGGCCACAGGTGCCGCAAGCATGCAGCATAAAAAAACAACAGGCTTTTTAATCATGCTCTACCTAAGGACACATCGCATTTTTAGGAACATTTTCAAAAGGACTGGATAGATCGTCACGACAAACAAATTTCCAGTCAGTCAGGCTTTTGAAAAACTCGATCAGGTCAAGACGTTCATCTGCGGTAATCACAAAACCATTGATAAAACCACTCGTGTTGTTTGGACTCAATGCACCATCACCTGCATTAGGATCAGGCGGTAGAATTTCGCGGCCACCCCTTGCATAGTGATCGATCACTTCATCCAGGGTAGCAATACTTCCGTCATGCATATATGGCGCGGTCAACGCGATATTTCTTAATGTTGGCGCCCGGAATTTTCCTTCATCTTCAGGCAACAGGGTAAACTCTCTTAAACCATGATTGTCTGCCGGATACAGTCCATCACCGATACCGTCTCCATCACCATCTATATTATATAAAGCATTATTATGAAAGGTGTTATGAGTGAAAGTCGATCCCTCATGATCTACAGAATCACTAAAGTTAAAGCCACCGTGACAGTGAAAACATTCCAGCCTTTCACCAAAAAACAACTCACGGCCTCTTTTTGCTGAATCAGACATGGTGTTTGCTTCACCACGATTCTCCTTATCAAATTCAGAATCACCTGAAACCATAATACTGCCAAACGCCGCAAATGCCTTAACTGCCGTAGCCAGGGTAATGGCTTCAGCTTCATCAGGAAATGCATCGGCGAACATCTTCGGATAATCCGGCGGGTTTCCCGCAAATGAAGTAGCGGCATAATCCGCATTTAAGGGCGATTTCAACCGGTTAAGGATTTCGTCAACATGCCCTGCCCAACCGAGCTCAACAGGGTCCTCATTCAATACAACCGCCAGCGCCTGATCATGCATGTTGACTACCTGGTTGTTTGCCCAGTTCATCGTGCTGTTATAGACCACATTGGTCATGCTCATCGCATTACGCGGATGCATGTCAGCCTGCGAACCAACCGACACCTTGAGTCCATCCGTAAATGCCTTTTCCTGCAGATGGCAGTCAGCACAGGATTGCGTCTGGTTGAATGACATATTACGGTCATAAAACATCAGACGGCCCAGTTCGACCTTCTCCATACTTAGCGGGTTATCTTCCGACTCTCTAGGAAACGGGAAACCACAGGGCAATTCCACCGGTGCACCGGAGCCACATTCACCATACACCGCACTGGAAACAACAGTTGATTCCAGCACAGGCGCTGGTGGTTCTGCATCAGAGCCACCAGAGCAACTCGCCAGCAAAAAGCTGGCGAAGATGCTGACAGACAACACGGTAAAAGTATTTAATGTAAAAAAACGCATAATATTATTACCCTATAATTGACCGATATCATCGAGACAGAATAATTATTGTTTATTAAACAATCTCTGCCCTGCTGTGTATGTCGAAGCTACACCAGTAGCACTACGGCCATATGTATAATCAAGACCCAGGCGCGGCATTATTTCCTCACAATCATCATCATCTATAAATGACATACAACCAGGTTTTGCACCACTGTTCGTGCTCACATCATTACCTTCAAAGACATTTGCTGGATCAACAGCAATAACATCATTATTCACATCAAAATTAGCGATACAAACTTCAAAAGTATTTGGCACGGTGCAGGCAGAATCTGGTGGCGCTGTATTTGATGCCCCAGGGCAACCTTGAGCACCCAGGTGCAAGACGAACGGATTAGGTGTACCGCTCGGATCACCAACTCCGTCAATACGAACGTATTTGTATCCTGTCTTCCATGCCCAGTACATGCTTGCATCATTTAATGGTGATGCCGCAGCGTTTACATCAAGGTGATTTTTATCTACCGGCACGCCAACGGTAAAGCAGACCTCCGTATTATCTAAGTCAACGGCCGCAGGTATCGTCACCTTACCAGCCAGTCACTTTATTTGTTTCAGCAGTACCTGTGGCACAGTCAGCAGTACCATCTTCAAAGTCCAGTAAGGCAACATTATCTCTCTGCCAGACACCATCCTGAGTCAGCTCAATAGCGTGACTCTCACCGGTTAATGCATCATGTATACGCGCATTATGCACATACATTCTGAAATCTGTCACTTTATAGTCATTACCACCAGTGCCTACACCGGTATGTGTTTGTCCACAGGCAAAGTCCTGTCCATTTACCTGGGCAGCAAAATTAATTGCTACATCTTCAGCAACTGGTGCTGGTGCTAGTGCCACATCATCATTTGAACATGCAGTTAGCGCTATCGAAGAAGCGATTACTAACGTTAAAGGTAACTGGTTATTACAAAATTTCATATTTTCTCCTAAGTTTTATTATTTAATTCAGTTAAGAGAGTCTATAGCAACAAACGTGCCAATTATAAAATATAATAATTCAATCACTTACAAAACCATTTAGTTTGAAATGTGTGTCAAATAACACAACATGTAGAATTCTTTTACAGAATTGAATGAGTCCAGTGACGAATAGTGTAAAAGATTTCTTACCTGCCGTAGACTTAGCAGCCGTTAAAAATAAACAAAAAAAATAACCATTATTGGCTTTGTATTACCCGTAACACCACAGGCAACGTTAACAAAGTAGAACTCTGCACCTTATCATTTAGAAGGTATATTTCGTAAATCGTATTAATTTATTTCAGACAATACCTGCTCAAGCATATAAATGGCCTGTCCATGATAACCACCACCGAACAGGTTTAAATGATTAATAATGTGATAGATGTTGTAGAAAGTTTTACGTACCGCAAAACCATCATCCAATGGAAAAGCGTTTTGGTAACTGGCATAAAAGTCCGGAGCAAAACCGCCAAACACATAGGTCATGGCCAGGTCTGCTTCTCTGTCACCGTAATACAAAGCGGGATCAAAGATGACCGGTGTGCCATCTTTCAAACCCGCGACATTACCGCCCCATAAATCGCCATGCAACATAGACGGCTTTATTTCTAACCCGCTAAAAAGTTTAGGCATTGCAAGCAGCAGTTTTTCACCGAGTGACTGCAATTCGCCACCATAACCATTTTGCGCTGCCAGTTGCAACTGAAAACCCAGGCGCTGCTCAGACCAGAAGCTTAGCCAGTTATCCATCCAGTCATTAGGCTGAAAAGTGGCACCGATAGTATTATTAATTTCCCAGCCAAATTGCTCAGCGGTTACCTGATGCATAGCTGCCAGCTGCTCGCCCAGAACCCGCTGATCTGCCCGCCCGGCCATATCAAGATATTCCAGCACGATATAACTCTGTGCCTGGTTTTCACCAAAACATACCGGCTTTGGCACTTTAATGGTATGACTCGATGCAATTTCATGTAAACCACGGGTTTCTGCTTCGAACATAGCCTTCTGACCCGTTCGATTAGTTTTAACAAAATATTGCTGACCATTCTCGCCCGTCAGCAAAAAAGCGTCATTGATACTACCGCCGCCCATGTTTTGCTGTTGGCCAACTGAAAAAGACCGTCCGGTGACTTGTTCAATATGCTCAACAATCGACTGCCACCGTTTCATTTTGTTTTCAATAATCATCTAAAACTACTTTTGACTTAAATCACTGTTTTTATCTCTAAGTAACCGTTATTTTTAGTAAAAAGCCTCAGTTGCACACAAGCTAATTTACAACCGCCTAATATACTAATATATCTTTACATAAAACAATCTTATCAACAAGCATATGCAACACAAGCGATCTTAAGTTACTGAAATACATAAGATTAAATTTAACGGTTAAAAATTGATCAAACTAACAAAAACACTATTTTTATAGTAAAAAAAACCCTGGTTTTTTTTCTTATCCACAATGTTATCCACAGACTTTGTGAGTAACTTGCCTTTTATATAGCATTTTAATGACTTACGCACCTTAAACTAGAACCTTTATTAAGAATTTACATCAAATTACAAACAGGATGACTGCAACAGAAAACACTTATACACACCCTGCAAATCACAATATTTTTTAACGGTCAAGCCTGTTTTTTACTCTATTATAATAGAGGCATATTGCGCAAAGCATTGATTTACTTATTTTTTCTTATGTAACACTTTGTTAACAAATATTACAAAAAAAAGACTTGTAAACAAAATTTATTTCTGTTAACCATTGTATCCACAGAGTTATCCACAGGAAAAACCGGGGCAACCAAACTTATCCACAGGATAGGAAACCGCAAATTACGTTCGCTTATTTCTCCTGTCTTTAATTTGTTAAAGTCCATGCTTGTTTTACAGTAAAATCACCGTTCTAGATATAAACCAACCCTTACAATGCCCCAGAAAATATCCAGACCACGTTTTGTGAAAGTCGCTGTCCCCTGCCCTTTATACAAAACCTTTGATTATCGCCTTGCTGCATCGGACAGGAAAACTGTGCAACCAGGTGTGCGCGTTCGCGTGCCTTTTGGCCGACAGAAGCTAATTGGTATTGTAATTGAAGAATGTCATACCACAGATGTGCCGGCAAACAAAATAAAATCGATTATCGCTATTTTAGACGACCACAACCTGCTCGGTAGCGATATTCTGAAACTACTATTCTGGGCAGCAAGATACTATGTCCACCCGTTGGGCGATGTTTTACAGACAGCACTACCAGTCTTTCTGCGCAATAATGATGATGCCACACCGTGTTTGAATACATACTGGCGCTTAAAACAACCACAGACACAACCATCGCCAAAGCATTCATCTATGCTTACGCAGGATGCAATCTTACAGACACTGAAACGCGCACCCAAACAACTCCAGCTCTACCAGTTACTGCTCGCCTCAGACAATGGTCTGGACGCCGATGCCTTGAATTCACTCACGGAAAACTGGCGTGTTCCGGTACATGCCCTGCTGGAAAAGCAACTAATTGAAAGTTTTGTTAAACCCGCACTGTTAACGCAGCAAAATAAAAACAAGGCAAGCATTAAATTAAACGACGAACAAACTGAGGCCATTGTTAACATAGAATCACACCGTCACCAGCATGCGGTTCATGTCGTCAATGGCATTACCGGCAGCGGTAAAACTGAAATTTACCTGGCGTTATGTGAATCCATGCTCGCTGACAATAAACAGATACTGGTTCTGGTGCCTGAGATTGGTTTAACGCCACAATTAACCCAACGTTTTCTTGAACGCCTGAATGCATCCATTGTTGTTTTGCATTCCGCGATGAATGACAAGCAGCGTTATGCGTCCTGGCACGCGGCTGCCAATAAACAGGCTCAACTTGTCATCGGCACGCGCTCTTCAATTTTTACGCCGCTGCCCGATCTCGGGCTCATTATCATCGATGAAGAGCATGACGGCAGTTATAAACAGCAGGACGGCTTTCGTTACAATGCACGTGACCTGGCTATTGTGCGTGCAAATAATAATAACATCCCTATAGTACTGGGCTCCGCCACGCCATCGCTGGAAAGCCTGAATAATATAAATGAACATCGCTACAAGGTGCATTATCTAAAGCAACGGGCAAATAAAAAGCCGCTGCCGAAAATTAAGCTAATCAATTTATGCAGTCAAAAATTACATGAAGGGCTGGCCGAAACACTGCTGACAAAAATCAAACAGCACCTGGAACTGCAGGGGCAGGTACTGTTATTTATTAACCGGCGCGGTTTTGCACCCTTATTGATGTGTCATGACTGCGGCTGGACAACCAACTGCCAGCGCTGTGACGCACACATGACTTTTCACAAACGGCGTAATCAATTGCATTGTCACCACTGTGGCGCACAACGCCCCGCCCCGGATAACTGCGAAGAATGCGGCAGCAGCAATATTCTGGCAATAGGCGCCGGCACAGAACGCATTGAACATTTTTTACAGGAATATTTCCCCGACACGCAGGTCAGCCGAATTGACCGCGATACCACGCGTAATAAAGGCAGCCTGCAGGAGAAGCTGGAAAAAGCACACAGTGGCGAAAGCGGTATCCTGGTGGGCACGCAGATGCTGGCGAAAGGACATGATTTCCCCAACATTACACTGGTCTGCGTCCTGGATACCGACCAGGCATTATTCAGTGCCGATTTTCGCGCCGCCGAACATCTGGCTCAATTAATCACCCAGGTTTCAGGCCGCGCCGGGCGTGCAGAAAAAGCTGGCGAAGTGCTCATTCAGACCCATCATCCTGACCACCCTTTGTTACAAACGCTATTACATAGTGGTTACCAGGCATTCGCTGAAGCCGCACTACAGGAGCGGCATGCTGCGGGATTGCCACCGGTTCGCCACCTGGTTCTACTGCGTTGCGAATCAGTAGAAGCCAAAGCCGCCCAGACTTTTTTACAACAGGCGGCGGACAGTGCAAAGCAGGTAGATATCAAAAATATAGATCTCTTCGGTCCCATACCCGCCCCTATGGAACGGCGCGCGGGTCGTTATCGTTACCAGATCATGCTGCAATCTAAACAGCGAAAAGCCCTGCATCAGTTTTTAAGCTGGTGGGCGCCACAGTTACAGCAGCTGGCATCTGCACGCAAGGTGCGCTGGTCGATTGATGTTGACCCTTATGATACTTTTTGAGTTATAAGTTGTGAGTTTTAAGTTAAAAGTGAAAAACTGTGGTCATCCTTCAATATCGCTCAGTGACATAACATATTACTTACAACTTAAAACTTAAAACTCCCTGCCCATTAACGTATAATCGCAGCCTCTTTAAACACGACGACAGTCAGTAAAAGACCATACTCTTGAAAGCAACCATCGAAAACTTACTCAATCAGGCACTGGATCAGCTGATAACTGACGGCATGATCGAAACAAAACCTGCCCTGCAGATAACTCGTAGCAAAGATGCGGCACACGGTGACTTCACCTGTAATGCGGCCATGATGCTGGCAAAACAGGCAGGCAAGCCACCGCGTGATATTGCTCAGGCCATTATCGATGCTTTTGATTCCCAGCACAGCGCTATCGAAAAAATAGAAATTGCCGGCCCGGGATTTATCAACTTCTTTCTGGCTCAGGAAAGCACATTAAATATCATCAACGAAATTATCTCTGCCGGTGACCGTTTCGGTGAAAGCAATGCTGCCAAAAAGGAAAAGGTGCAGATCGAATTTGTTTCCGCTAACCCAACCGGTCCTTTACATGTCGGCCATGGTCGTGGTGCAGCTTATGGTGCGACGCTAGCGTCACTGATGCGCGCTGTTGGTTTTGATGTGGACTGTGAATACTATGTCAACGATGCCGGCAGGCAGATGAACATTCTGGCCACCAGTGTCTGGTTACGTTACCTGGAATTATGCGGCATTGAATTCACTTTCCCTGTCAATGGTTACAAGGGTGATTATATTTTTGATATTGCCAGCACCATCAGGTCTCAGCACGGTGATGCCTTTATTTTTTCTACTGACGAGATCTTTCAGGACATTCACGCGGATGAAACTGATGACGGTGATTTGGGCGGAGATAAAGAAAAACATATCGACGATCTGATTACGCGCGCCAGGCACCTGCTAGGCACAAACAATTACAACATCATTTTCAATACCGGCCTGAATAACATTCTTGATGATATTCGCCATGACCTGGAAGAATTTGGTGTACCTTATGACAACTGGTATTCAGAACAAACACTGGCCGACCGCGGACTGATCGATAAAGCTGTTGAGCAACTGCAAATGGCCGGACACATCGAAGAACGTAACGGTGCATTGTGGTTTATATCAACAAAATTTGGTGATGAAAAAGATCGCGTTATCATTCGCGATAATGGACAACCCACCTATTTTGCCTCGGACATTGCCTACCATATGGACAAGTTTGCCAGAGGTTATCAGCGTGTTATAAATATCTGGGGTGCCGATCACCACGGTTATGTTGCGCGGGTAAAAGCAGCCATCGGCGCACTCGGTCAGGATCAGGACAAACTGGATATATTGTTAGTGCAGTTCGCTAATTTATATCGCCACGGTGAACGTGTGCAAATGTCCACCCGTTCCGGTTCGTTCGTCACCTTACGGGAATTACGCGAGGAAGTCGGTAAAGATGCCGCACGCTTCTTTTATGTGATGCGCAAATGTGAACAGCATATGGATTTCGACCTGGATCTGGCTAAATCACAGAGCAACGATAATCCAGTGTATTATATTCAATATGCCCACGCCAGAATCTGCAGTGTTATCGGACAACTGTCAGAAAAACAGCTCAAGCATGATATTGAAAACGGTTTTCAAAATTTAAATCTGTTAACCGAAAAACATGAAACTGAACTGATCAGTAAGCTGGACGCCTACGCCGATATTGTTGAAAAAGCCGCGTTTAATGCTGAACCGCATTTGCTGGTTCATTATTTACGTGAACTGGCGACACTGCTGCATTCTTATTACAACGCTCACCAGTTTATTAATGATAATGCTAATCTGCATGATGCACGATTTAATTTAATTATCGCCACTAAACAAATCCTGCATAATGGCTTAACGCTATTGGGTGTGAGTGCACCGGAAAAAATGTAACCACGAACACCTATTACATAATTATAATAATTAAATACAGAACTAATGCCCAGAGATTACAAAACACGCGTCAACGCTAAAAACAAAAAATCATTGCCCGGTTATATCTGGTTATTATCCGGTCTTGCTATCGGCCTGTTTGTAGCATTTATTGTTTACCTGGACAGACAACCTGAAAATAACAAAGACTTTGGCAGCGCTGTTCAGCTTGAACTGGAAAAATTAAAACAACAGACAAAAAAGGAATCTAACAGAGCATCTGCAACAGCTAAAGCGCCGGCTACAGACAAAAAGGAACCCAAATTTAATTTTTACACCCTGTTACCAGAGCTGGAAGTCCTGATTCCGGAAAGCGAAACACGTCCGCCTGCCAGTACCAGTACCAGTACGTTCTAAAACCGAGTCCAGCAAACCACAGCAGAAGTCAACAAAACAATATATTTTACAGGTTGGTTCATTTCAAAATCTCAACGATGCAAAAAAATTGAAAGCCAACCTGGCGTTTTTAGGTCTGGAAGCGGGCATACAACACGTGACAGTAAATAACCAGGCATGGCACCGCGTCCGAACAGGCCCATACCAGAACAAACAGCAGCTATATCAAAAACAGAAACTACTAAAACAAAATGATATTAATTTCATTTCCATGGAACTAAAATAGTTTATACCTTAGTAACTATATACAGCTATCCCTTTCGATATAGCCAGTCTTATGTTATTATCCCTTTCGCTTTTCGTAGCAGTGCACAAATAATTACAATATACACGCTACGTAAATCGGAGGCAAACTTAGATGTTTGCACTGCTGCAATATATAAGTGTATTTCGCACAATAAGAATTCGGAGATATAAAATGGCTTTATTTGATGATGCCTGGATGAAAGGCTTCCAGGAACAGTGGAATTCAACACCAGATCTTTCTGGTGCATTAGAAAAAATTAACTTTAATTCTGTTATCGGTTACGGTTATCCTAAAGATGATACCTGCCAGGGTTTTATCAATGTAGTAAACGGAAAGGTAACAGAAGCAGGCACTTATGACGGTCGTGAGCTGAGCTGGGATATGCGTGCTGAGCAGAAAAACTGGGAAAAGTGGCTGAAGAAAGAAATCGGCATGACCGGTTTAGGTCTGGCTTTCACTACCGGTAAACTGAAATTCAAAACAGGCGATTTTAAAGCCATGATTTCAGATCCACGTATGGCTGGTCCATTTATTAAGAGCTTTGGTGCTATGGGTCGCGTATAAACGACAGCTGTAAAACCAGACAGAAAAAGCCGCCTCTTCAGGC
>CAWDMF010000066.1:0-9201 GCA_963803185.1 uncultured Gammaproteobacteria bacterium
TTCCTGTTTTAGCATGCGTATCATTAAAACTGAAGGTGGAGCCTTAAACCAGGGGCGTTTTCATCGCAAAAACCAGGTAGCGTAATGAACCGCCTGCTGTAAGAGCATCAAATGGATAACAGGTCACTAATACCAGTGTTTGATTGTCAGTGTTTGTCTGTATTGTGTATGTTCTACTGTCAACAACCAGTAAATCATAAACATGATAGCGGGTGGTTTTGTCTGCGGTCTGTAAATAGAATGTTTCGTTGATTTTTATGTCTTTGAGAAACTGAAAGTGCGTATCACGATGTGCGCTGATTACTGTAGTCCCGGCAGAGTTTGGTGTCGCGCTGGCAAAAGAATGTCCCGGCCCAAATGCCAGGCTGCTGCCGCTGTCGCCAGCAAGAATGATCTGCTCAACATGGTGTTGCGGTACGATCAGTTTTGCCACTGGCCAGGTATCTGCCCATGGCCATGGTTTGTGCGGTTTGGGTTTTTTATCATTGCTTAAATCATCAAGTGCCTGATTCCAGGAATAGTTAAGCAGTTGCTGTGCAATGATTGCTTTACCCTGTATCCAGCCTGCCGAGGCAAGTTGCCAAAGACTGGTGCTGAATAATATGATGATAATGATTTTAATGAGCTTGCTGGTGTGTTTCTGGAATAATATAGGCATTATGCATTACTCTATGATTACTCTTACACCTGCATTGCTGAGCGTTTAGCTATTCCCCGATAGAAAAACCGCTGCATCAACATAGCGCCAACAAATAACAAAAATGACAGTAGCAGGTTTAACGTTGATCCGGCTGCAGTCTGCGCCAGCATAAGTCCGTTAGCTGCAGTTGAATTTTCCCAGCCATGTGGCAGGTTATTTTTTAAACGCTGACGATATAGCATGCCATTGGCATTTACCGGTGTAATATCTACGGCTACCAGGCTGGTATAACGGCTGACGAGATGATTTTCCAGCGCCGTTTTTGTGACTTCTTTTGTTATCTTCGCGCGTTCATTATCAGCTGTTGAGTCCATGCTGCCGGTTCATTAGTGAGGCGATTTTTTCACGAGCCCATGCAGCTCGAATGCCACTTTGTATTGTGCTTGTTAGTTCGCTACTGGTTTGCCACTCGTTATTTCCATATTCACCTTTTACTGTAATGTGACGAGGCAGTTGTTTACCCTTGACCAGGATGGTCGCTGTTTCACCTGCATATAAATCAGGAATGATAGCCGGAAATATTTCATATGAATTTATATCCATTGTATTTGAATTTATGGCTAACTGGATATTAATTAACGCAGGTGTTTCAAGTTTTTTAAACAGGGTCATGGTTTTTTCCTGTACTTCGTTAACATCGCCAATATTAGGTAAAGGTACCGCGTCCTTTGGCTGCCGCTTTAGACATAAAGTATGAATTTGGTGCAGAACCAATGCCAATAGTGAACAGGCGGCTGTTTCCCAATTGTTTATCTATAATATCGAATAGTTCTGCTTCATTACTGATGTTGCCGTCAGTTATAAATATTACCTGTCTAAGGCGTGAGGGATCTGCGTCATCTGACAATGCAAGTTTCATGGCGGGTAACATTTCAGTGCCGCCATTAGCCTGTATATTTTCAATAAAGCGTTTAGCAATGTTTTTGTATTGTGTGCTGGCGGCAACCGCCTTAGGAAATATATGATCAGTTTCATTGTTAAACCAGATGATATTAAATTGATCAATTGAGCTAAGGCTATCAACTGCGGTTATTAAAGAAGCTTTCGCCTGCTCTATCGATGTGCCGGCCATTGATCCTGATATGTCAATAACAAAAATTATGTCACGTGCCTGCACTTTTTCCTGTAAATGACCGAGTTCAGGCGGTAACAGGGTAAGCATCGCGTAATTTTCAGCATTGATGTTTTCATTAAATGCCGACAGTTGCGGGTTATTATTTAACTGTGGTTTCCATACCAGTTCAAAATCACGATTGGCAACAAGGTTTTTTTCGATGGTAGAAATGCTGTAACGTGTTTCACTGGTTTGTATAATATTGATACCATGATAAGAGCTGCTAAGGTCATAGAGACTAACGCCTGCATCAAGCATTACATGGATGCGTACAGGCTTGCTTGTGTTGTTGATCGGATCAGTTTCCGTGTACACGCTGGTCTCATCGGGAGCAGGATTAGTCAGGTTTTTAATTGAAGCCTGGCTGTTATGATTCGGTACTGGGTGATAGCGAGGCCCAACAACCATTGGAAAACGTAATCGATAACTGTTGTCTTTATAATCGAGCACCTGTTGAAATTCAAATTCAACGGTAATTTCTTCACCGGGTGCAATATTGGCTAGAGAGGTGGTGAAAACATTGGGACGCTGCTGTTCGATCAGGCTGGCTTTTTTACCTGCTGATTTTGCGTTCTCATATATTTTTTTTGCAGTAATACGTTCTTTAATCTGACCCTCAATAATACGTTCGCCAATAACCATTCTAAAATGATCAACAGCGGCTTTTTCTGGTAACGGGAAAACATAAATGCCTTCCGTCCATAGTGAGCTGCTATTTTTAAATTGCTGCTTAACTTTAGCTCTGGCGATTGAGCCGGTGACTTCATAATCAACATCGGTCTGCATTTGCATGGCTTCGATGTAGATGCCATTATCGGCTAACAACCAGACTGAACCATGTGTTGTCTGATATGGGTCAACGCTATTATTCATATTGGTGTTTGCATATACATATTGAAACAGTTGTCCAAAGATGATGTATATACTGATAGCTATTAATGTTTTATGAATAACGTTTATCGATATCGACCTATAGCTTTGTTTTTCTTTCATTTTTTGACAGTAAGCTGTGTTCATTATGCAAACTCCTTCAGGTGACACACATAAAGTGTGCCACCACGTTTAATTAGGGATTTTTGATTCACTTGTAACGATGACTAACGCTGATAATTTGATCTTCAGCAATCACCAGGTAGGCACTCATCAAGCCGGATAATCGCCGTATGATGATATCTCCCGCATCTGATGACAGCAGGCGTGTGCTTTTTCTATCGAAGTAACAAACTCTGGTGCCGTTGTTACTGCATTTGCGTGCTCCGTATGCGTACTCCATCAATATGACATTGACGGAGTACCAACAAAACCAGTGAATAATAAGTGGCAGAATACAACGATTTTGTGATCTTTCCAGTGTATGGTTTATCATGCGAAAACCTGAAGCTTTACTGAAAATGTTCATTGAAATCATATTCACACCACTCATGGTTTCATAGCGTTCTGTATGGTCAGTCGTTATTGCTTTATGTGACTTCAAAACCGTGTGGCTGCATCAGCAATAACAGGGTGAATACCTGTTTCGCTGCCAATATCGCTGCTTGTTTTGTCGTGTGAAACGTCAGTTGTTGCATCGGCGGTGTCTGCTAGTACAGCTGCCATTGACTGAATTGAATCAGGGCTTGTTCGCTCAAAACGGATCACTACTTTTCTGTCAAACGTGTAACCATCAAGATCGCCCGGGCTGGACACCATTTTCATTTCACCAAAAGCCTTACTGGTAATGCGATGGTCTTCAACACCAGCAGACACAAGTTGCTGACGCACTTTGTCGATGCGCTGATTAGCCAAAACGATATTCTCTAATTTATTGCCTCGACGATCGGTATAACCATCGAGATGCAACTCCAGGGTATCCACTGTTTTCATCAGGTTTGCAATTGCTGCTAGTCGTTCGGGATAGAATGATTCGATAGCCGTGCTGCCAGAACGGAAATAAATATCAAGACTAAAATCCGTGGTCAGGACGTTGACAAGTTCATCCTGCTCAGGGTTGGGTTGTTTTTCCACAACAGGTGTTATGCTGCGTAATTGTGCTAGATAGATTTCGTCCGTTGAATTATCAGATATGGCAGTATCACTTTTCGAATCAATATTTTCCTTAGCTATGTTGCCTGTTTCCTGAATCCATGCGGTATCTTGATCAGATGTGACATCAGCAATCAAGGTTTCCTGATTATCAGTTTCTACTTCCTGGTTTGAACCGACAAATGCACCGATGATGCCACCGATTAATAAACCAGCGGGGCCCGCAACCACTGCGCCAGCTGCAGCACCTGCACCCATGCCGGGAAGCATATAGGTTTCAGTTGTATTATCGTTGCTGTTATTATTGTCGACAGACATTGTTTCCTCGGCATAAACCTGGGTAGACAGTACCGAAGCAGAAAATAGTGCTCCTGTAAGGGCCATGCTTATGGCAGTATTTAGTAATGATTTTTTCATTGTTTTCTCCGAATAATTGATAAAAAAGGCTATATGTGGTTCTGCGTTTCCACGTTGTTATTAAATCAATAATCTTTGCTGCAATCTTTGGCAGTGGATGAAGGAAATATGGAGAAAAAATGGAGATGTGAGAGCAGCTGAAAAAAACAGAGTTCAGCGGTTAGAATGAACCATAAATATTAACCGTCATTGCTTCGTTCCTCGCAATGACGGTTTTTAAAAAGTGAAACTATTTAGAGGCACTGTTAGTGAAACAAACCATAGCCATCGTTGAAGACGACGTACAGCAGCGAAGTTACTATGCTGATGCTTTGCGAGCCCGTGATTATAATGTAAATGAATATGGGTCCAGGCAGAGTGCTATTGATGCCTTTGCTAGTGTGTTGCCTGATCTTGCCATCCTGGACATAACACTTAATGAAGATGTGGGTGGTGGATATGAAGTGTGCCGTTACCTTAAACAGCGAGATATAGGTTTACCGATTATCTTTCTTACCAGCCGTGGTGATGAACTTGACAAGATCTACGGTTTACAGCTCGGTGCATGGGATTATCAAACCAAACCGGTTTCTCTGGACTATTTAGTTGTACGCATTGAATCATTTTTTCAGATAAAAGCGCTAACGCTAAGTTCGGCTAAAGACAGTAATGTAAAGTCAGGTCAGCTAAATATCAATACAAAATCAATGCAGTGTTTCTGGAAAGCAAAAGAAATAAATCTAACACCGACAGAGTTTTCTATTTTAGCGGCCATGGTTGAATCAGCCGAAGCGATTAGTCTTGATGAGCTTGTTAAAGCAACAAAACAGGGTGTCGTTGAAGATAACACAATCAATACGCATATATTGCATATAAGAAAAAAGTTCAAAGAAATAGACCGAAATTTTCAATGTATAAAAACGCGTTATGGTTTTGGTTATCAGTGGTTATGTGAATGAGGTTATCTGAATGAAGCTGGGTACACGGTTACTTATATTCAGTTCAATATTTTTAATCCTGTTGCCGTGGTTTGGTTATCAATTTATAGAGAAAATCGAACAGTCATTGTTACAGGGCCAGGAAGAAGCGCAGTCAATGGTAGCCTCGGCGATAGCAACGGTATTAACAGGTTATACCGGTTTATTCGATGTTGATGAGGATGCTTTATATGTCTACCCGGCAGACTATGATATAGTCATCGATGGTTATGATGAAGACTGGGTAAAGCTGGAAGATCAATTTAGTTTTCACGCAGATGCTTCCTTCTCGTTATTGCTGGTTGCAAATGATCAGTATTTGTATGCTTACATAAAAGTAAAAGATAATAATATTATTTATCGCAACCCGCGTTATGTTCCTCTAGATTCCAGTGACCATATTCGGCTGGAATATATAGACGAAAATAACAATCGTCGTCGTCTGGTACTGCTAACCGAAGGGCAGGGTAATACCAGTGTCTATGAAGTAGAAAATAACTGGCAAACATGGAAAAACGGTAATCATATAAATGCAGTTTATGGCAACTGGCGTGAAACGAAAACCGGTTATGATGTTGAGTTTCGATTGCCAAGAAAGTGGCTAGAAACAAATCGGCGATTATCGCTCAGCATAGTTAATGTTTTCGGTGAAAATGAGCGAAACCCTGATACCATTGTTGCAACGCATACATTTAATCCTGATCTGGGAGAGGCAGGTGTTTTGAACCCACTGCTGTTTCAGTCTCATGAAATAAGCAGTGTGATTAAAAACCTGAGTGAGTCAGAGTCACGTATTTGTGTTGTTGATAAATATCGCCGTGTTCGTGCGGTAATAGGTGGTTTACATATACAGACTTCATTGTGCCAGGCAATTGATAAGGTCAGTGAAACCCTGGTGGATAAAGTCTTGCTAGGCAGTGAGCAGGTAACGCGTTATGAGGAGCCTGGTGAGACTTTGATCGTGGCCGCGTTTCCGGTATATGATGGTGAAGAAATCATCGGTGCAGTGCTGGTGAGTAAAAATAGTCGTCAAATACTGTCGCTACAGCGAGACACTTTGAAGGACATTGTGCTTGTTACCCTGGGATTGTTCGCCCTGGTTTTCGTCAGTTTATTAATTTTCAGTTCATGGTTAGCTTTTCGAATCAACAGGCTTAAAAATCAGACCTTGTCAGTCATTGATGATAGTGGACGCTTTATAAAACATATTAGTTTGCCAGATACAAAACACAGTGATGAAATAGGTGAATTATCTCGAGGTTTCTCATCACTGCTGGACAAATTAAATCGTTACACTGGTTTTCTGGAAACCGTACCGAGAATGTTACGCCACGAAATATTAAACCCGGTAAATACCATTAGCTTGTCATTACAGAGTTTGCAACAGAGTCTGTCGCAGTCGAAGGGTGATTCTGCTAATGTTTTACAGAATATTGGCCTGGCGAACAATGCTGTTTTGCAGTTGCAGCTAATTGTCTCGAGTCTGACAGAGGCGGCGAGTATTGATGAGGCATTAACACAGGATGAGCTTGAGGTTTTTGATATCGCAGCGTTGTTAAGTGAATATGTCAAAAATTCTCAGCTTAAGCATGCTAAAGCAAAGCTACGCTATCAGGGAGTTGATAATGGAGTTTTTGTGCTGGGTAATGATCTAAGAATTGTTCAGTTGCTGGATAAGCTTAAGGATAACGCACTGGATTTCGCATTAGACAATACTGAAGTTTTATTTCAGCTTGATGAATATCAGCGCGGCGAGGCCATTGTTCGCGTAAAAAATGAAGGTGAAGCGATACCACAGCAACGACTAGACAGTCTTTTTCAGGGTATGATGACACACCGACCTGCTGCTCGGCCAGGAAAAGAAAATACTCCTCATCTAGGTATTGGACTATATGTCTCATATCAGATTGCACGCTACCATCAGGGACGGTTGCAGATTATGAATTGGGAGGCTGGCAGTAGGGAAAATCAGGGATATAAACAAGGTGTGGAAGTTGTATTAATATTGCCAACTATAAAGAAATAATATTAATTCTTGTTGCCATTTTCCTGTGCCAGCACGTCCAGGGTAATGCTATTAAATGCAACCTGGATAGTACATCAGTATGGGCATAAAAAAGCCAGCCGATATTTTTGTTTGTGGCTTGTTTTGACCTGTGCACTTCCACACAGGAACATGGGAGTGAGAAAAGCATTAATTAAAATGAGCGAAGTAGTGACATGAGTGACAATAAATTAACCCCCATAAAAATTGCAATCTTAACGGTTTCTGATAGCAGAACAGAAGCAGACGATACTTCAGGTAATGCCTTAGTTGAGCGCTTAATACAGGCAGGCCACATTCTGGCTGAAAAATTGATTGTGTCTGATGATAAATACAAAATACGCGAAGTTGTTTCGCGCTGGATTGCAGATAAAGATGTTGATGTGGTTATCAGTACTGGTGGTACAGGATTAACCGGGCGAGATATTACGCCTGAAGCTGTCGCACCGTTATTCGATAAAGAAATTGAAGGTGTTGGTGAACTATTTCGCTGGCTATCATATCAGGAAATTGGCACCTCCACTATTGCCTCACGCTGTATTGGCGGACTGGCTAATGGTACGTTTATCTTCTGCTTGCCAGGCTCTACTGGTGCCTGCCGAACAGGTTGGGATAAAGTTATATCACCACAGCTTAATTGTAATACAACACCCTGTAATATAGTTGCATTGATGCCGAGACTGCTGGAGAAGTAATTCCTGCAGTAATGAACAGTAAATTCCAAAAAGGCTTTGTCATCTCGACCAGCGGGAGAGATGACAGTGAAAAATGCACTGAAATCGTTCCTCGGCAATAGCTCCATGCATTGCCCTATTAAGTAACATCCATGTCACGAAGTCGATTTTCAGCATACGACCTACATGGATGTGGGAAGTGCAGAAAATGCATATGTACAGGATGTACGGTAGTATGACAACGCATATGTACAGGACGTACGGGCAGATAATTGCTCCTCGGCAACAGCTCCTGCGTTGCCCTACTAAGTTACATCCCTGTAACGATGCAATATCTGCACTTCCACCATCCGTGGTGGTCGTATTAGGGTAACGCGTGGAGCAGTTACAGAGGAGCAGTTGCCGAGGTACAAAACAATCTCAGCTTGACGCATCTTTCGCTAAAAGAGATTATAGATTACATCCATGTGATTTGCCTTACAGGTCGATTTAGAGCGTTCGATTTTGTTGCTGACATAATTAGGGCCACATTTCACTTGCAATAACGAGTAATATGAAAATCATTAAAAATGAAGAATATAGAAATAAATACAGTTGACTGTTGTGCATCGCCCGGATTGATATCGGTTGAACAGGCGATTGAAAAAATTTTATCGCAGGCTACACCTGTGGAGCAGGTTGAAAGTATTAATATTCTTGATGCCTTAAATAGAGTGCTGGCTGAGGATTTAAAATCAACCATTGATGTGCCGGGTTATGATAACAGTGCGATGGATGGTTATGCAGTGCGTAGTGAAGACTGTCTAATCTCAGGAAACGAGTTGCCTGTGACACAGCGCATACCCGCCGGGCAAGTTGGTACCTCACTTGAGCCTGGCACTGCTGCGCGTATTTTTACCGGCGCACCTGTGCCTGAAGGCGCTGATGCCATTGTTATGCAGGAAATGTGTGAGCCAGTTGATAATGGAAAAGGCGATAACAGGGTAATTATTAATACGGTTGTTGAACCAGGCGGCAATGTTCGACGCGCTGGTGAAGATATTAAAAAAGACAGTACGGTATTAACTTCAGGTCAACGCTTACGTCCACAGGAACTGGGTTTATTGGCCTCTGTTGGTCTGGCTGAATTCAAGGTAAAAAGAAAGTTAAGAGTTGCCACGTTTTTTACCGGTGATGAAATTATTGCTCCGGGACAGCCATTAGCTGCTGGACAAATTTATAATTCTAATCGCTACACGCTAACTAGCATAAGACCAACGGTTGAGCAAACAACA
>CAWDMF010000067.1:0-25339 GCA_963803185.1 uncultured Gammaproteobacteria bacterium
TTAATTTTCCACTTTTTCCTTTTTTGCGTTAGAAACAATGGCTCTCCACCCCGTTGATTTCCCTGGTTAAATTTACTCCATAGAACAGTGATAAATTTGTGATAATTCTGTGACGTGCATGTGATCTCACCCAACGAACGTACGCTGGCAGTTGATTTTATTTACTAATTATTGCGAGGAGAGCAAAAAAATGAAAAAACTACTAATAGGTCTACTGGTTGCTGGCAGCCTAGTTCACCACTGGTTATGGCTAAAGATAATATATCGGTTGAAATAACTAATCTTAGTAATGCGCTTTATTACACGCCGTTACTGGTTTCAGCACACAATAAAGATACCCATATATTTCAGCCTGGGTCAGCGGCTTCAGCCAGTTTGCAGGCTATGGCTGAAGGTGGAAATATTTCCGAGCTGGATACAGACCTGGCTTCTGTTGGCGCTAACAATGTTGTCGACCCTGCAGGCGGTTTGTTGGCTCCAGGTGCTTCAGCCACTGCGAATCTGGCAATGAACAGGGGTAATCGCTATTTATCCATTGTTGCCATGTTATTGCCAACGAATGATGGTTTTGTTGGTCTGGATGCATTGAAGATTCCCAAAAAGCGCGGTAGTCATATTTTTTATCTGAATGGTTATGATGCCGGCACAGAAGCAAATGATGAAATCATCAATGGTGGCGGTGATCCGGGTACACCGGGTATTCCTGCTGATCCGGGTGGTAATTCAGGTACAGGTGCGAGTGGAGTAACAGGTGCAGATCATAATATGACTGTACATATTCATCGCGGTATTGTTGGCGGTGCATCCAGCGATCTCGATGCCGCAGTTCACAGATGGATGAATCCGGTTGCTAAAGTGGTTATCACGGTTAGTCATGATGACGACTAAGTGGTTATAGTTAAACCTTAAGGGAGGGTTTCCAGCTGCTTGATCGTTTTCTGGGAACCCTCCTTTTTTATACATCCTGCTTTTTTCCACTTATAATAGTTGAACCAGGTTACAACTTATCGTCACACGTATTGAAAAACCGTAATGACACATAGTTTATTAATTGTTGAAGACAATGCTGATATAGCCAGCCTGATTCAGTTGCATGCAAAAGATATCGACTGTGATTCAGACATAGCCTGCAATGGAAAACAGGCGCTGGAGATGTTCAAGCAGAAAGATTACCAACTGGTAATTCTCGATTTAATGCTGCCAGAAGTGAATGGTCTGGAAGTCTGTCGTCAGCTAAGAGCAACCGCCGCCTATGTACCTATATTAATGTTGACTTCAAAATCATCAGAACTTGATCGTGTACTTGGTCTTGAAGTCGGTGCTGATGATTATATTACTAAACCGTTCAGCATTCCTGAGTTAATGGCACGGATAAAAGTACAGTTTCGGCGTACGCAAGCATTACAAATGGCAAACAATACACAAACAACAAATGTTAGTTTGGGTAACCTTAATATTGATACAGCTAAACGACAGGTCACTATTGATGGCAAGGAAATTGTGCTAACAGCCAAAGAATTTGATTTGTTACTGCATTTTTCAACTAACCCTGGCCTTGTCTATACTCGCATGCAATTACTGGAGCAAGTGTGGGGCTATCAGTACGAAGGTTACGAACATACAGTGAACTCTCACATCAACAGGTTGCGAGCCAAAATTGAAAAAGACCCCGCTAAGCCTGTATATATTCTTACGGTATGGGGTGTTGGCTACAGGTTTTGTGAAGCATGATGCCTAAAACATTATTTACCAAGCTTGCCCTGGCACTGACGGTTCTATTGCTGGGCATTGGTTTGCTTTACAGTGCGTTAAGCACTTTTCTAACACGACATTATCAGCAGGAATTTTTGCAAAATCTTAACCGCGACCTTGCCAGCAACCTGGTAACGGAAAGAGAGCTTGTTAACGATGGTGTGCTTAATCAGTCTGCATTGAAAAAAACTTTTACGCATTACATGATGGTAAATCCCAGTATCGAAATTTACTTGCTCGATCAAGAAGGGAATATTCTTTCCTATTCCGCTGACCCTGGTCAGGTAAAACGAAAAAAAGTTGATATGAAAGCAGTGATGGATTTTACTGAAGGTAAGGCATTTCCCCTGCCAGGTGATGACCCACGTAGCTTTGAACGGAAAAAAATATTTTCAGTGGCACCTATCAGTATTAGTGATGGTTCAATGCGATATTTATATGTTGTATTACGCGGTGAAGAATATGAACGTGTGGAACGATTATTCGAAGAGAGTTTTTTATTACAGTTGTCCGGCGTAGCTGTATTTGTGAGCCTGGTAATAGGGCTTATGGTGGGTTTGTTATTGTTTATGGTGCTGACTCGTCGCTTGCAAACATTAACACGATTAATGCACAAATTTAGCGAAAGCCATTTTACGCAACATGATTTATATCCGGAATATGAAAATGGCAATGCTGATGAAATAGACACACTGGGTTATCATTACAACAGTATGGCTGAACGTATTTGTAATCAGCTGGACGATTTAAAAAAACAGGATGAATTACGTCGCGAACTGGTCGCCAATATTTCACACGATTTACGTACACCGCTGGCTGCCCTGCATGGCTATATAGAAACCCTGAAATTAAAATTTGAGGAGTTTGATGCTGAGACTAGGGCCGAGCACATGGATACGGCACTCAAGCACAGTCGACGTTTAACGCGACTGGTAGAAGAGTTATTCGAGCTGGCCAAACTGGATGCAAGTGAAACAAAACTTCATTGCGAACCCTTTGCGCCTGCGGAACTGGTTCAGGATGTTGTCCAGAAGTTTCAACTTAGTGCTGAAGCAGACAATATTATGCTTGCTATGAAAGCACAAGAATCATTACCATTTGTGAACGCTGATATTGGTCTGGTTGAACGTGTCCTGGAAAATCTAATTGGAAATGCGTTGCGACACACGCCGACTGGCGGTGAAATCAAGGTGGCACTGTGTACTAAATATACGGAAGTTGAAATCGAGGTACACGACAATGGTATTGGTATTCCTCAATCGGAATTACAAAACATTTTCGACCGCTTTTATCAAGTCGACAACATGGAAAGAAATAGTCATCATGCCGGTCTCGGATTATCGATTGCACAACATATTGTGGAAATGCACGGCGGCAAAATTAGAGTCGTAAGTGAGCCAGGTTTGGGGTCCAGTTTTTTCTTCAGTTTGCCGGTATGGATAAAAGAGAACGAAGAGATTATTTCCTAACCACATCGTTAACTTTGTTATTATTTAATCCATCCTTTTAGGTCACCCCATCAATTAAAGGGGACGAATTAAAGGTGACGGAATGAGCTTCCCCCAATAAAACGGACGATTTAATTGCAGGCATATTTTTCTTCGTATTCTTCAGCCGACCTGTACTGAGTTCGATCTGGCCCTGGTAACGGAAGAGTCACCTGATGATGGTTTACGTCAGGAAAAAGAGGCATTCTGGTGCGTCGATCCGATGGATCAGGAGCCTAGAAAAACTATCAGCTCATACACCTACCCGGCTTAGATCCTGAGCGACCGCTTATCCTGCACACCGACTTTAGCTTTGAGAGCCATCCCTGGTTTGATAAAACCAGCACTGGCCTTCAGGACATTGCCCAATCTACAGGGCTAAAGGAGCCACTATCAAATTTAAAACTGGTGCTGCAATGAACGCCTGCAACATTCTTGAGCAGCCCAACAGCTATTATTTTAAATACCCTCGCAAGGGTAACAGTGGCGGCAGCATCTGGGACTTTGCTGTAACGGCCTGCCTTTTTAACGAAGCCGGTGCAATAGCCTGTGATATTTTTGGACAGCCCTTGGAACTTAACCGCATTGGCAGTACTCACGCAAACCATCGTGGCTCATTGTATGCCGGACAGCAAAAGCTGGCAGATCAGGTTATAGCGCTACACAAAAAAATCCGGTAAGCATAGGGTCAAAATGAAATCACGGGGCCAGAGTGAAAACCATATGACACAAATACATTTACTTACTGGTTTTTGCTCTCTAGTTATTTTGAAAAAATACAGCTGCGTGGCGCTAATCTGACTTGATTAGCGCCACGCATCAATACCTCAACGCTTACAGGTCACCTTCAGCACCGGCGGAAATGATGGAGTAGATGTTGTTACGCACCTGCAATCCCAGGCCTTGCAGTTCTTTGGGCAGCGATGCGTCACCCATGGTTTTATCCATGTCCAGGGTGATTAACCAGATGACGCCATCTTCATCTTCAACCAATGAGATACGGCATGGCAGGTAGCCGGCAAAGGCCAGGCTGAATTTAACCATCTGCGCAGCGATCATCGCATCACAAAACTGGTAGATTTCCATACGGTTGGATTTTCCACCCATGGCTGCAACCTGCTCAGATAAAGGCATATGCCCAACCAGCTTGAAATTAAGCATGTTGGCACGCAGCTTCATGGAATCAATCGCATCATCGGCTGATACATCATCAGCCAGCTTGCATTTGATCATGTTCATCTTGGCAACTTCACAAGTGTCAGCCAGCTCGACCATGTCATCGCCGTATGCGCTGAACGATAAACCAAGTAAAAACAGGCAAGTTATCAGTATTTTCTTCATATGGCCTCTATTGAATGTTGTTTGATTAGTGGTTTTGGCAGGCTATTATTGACCAAATAAGAGCTCTTTCAAAACATTTTTTAATATCAGTTCGGCGTCAGGCAGGCGCTTTTCGCGCGCGACGATCTCCTGTACCGTCCATGCCAGAGCCTGTTCCGAACAAAAGAATAGCAGAAGAATAAGGCACAGACCACGATTAATTTCTGGTAATGATAAATCTGTGCGTCCTGGTATTGCAAAGCCCCATGTTCATGTTTTTTCCTGTCAAATAATACAACAGATCGGGTGGAAAGTTTTTTTAAGCCTGACTCGTTTCTCTAAGCCAGTTTTAAGCCAGCTCTAATAACTCTGATTTTTCAGCTACAGCTTCAATCAGTCGTCACTGTCGGTTTGTTTCAGTTCTTTTTCCAGTTGATGGGTGATGACTTTAGGTGAACCCGTATATCTGCCAACCAGGTCATAGGCTGTGGGTACCACAAACAGGGTGAACAAAGTGCCGGCAATAACGCCGAACAGGATCACCACGCCGATCACGAAACGGGTTTCGGTACCGGGACCCGACGAAATCAGTAACGGTACGGAAGCGGCGGCAGTGGTAATCCCTGTCATGATAATGGGACGGAAGCGCACATCAGCCGCCTCGATCAATGCTTCTTCGAATTCACGGCCCTGGTCGCGCAACTGGTTGGCGAACTCGACAATCAGGATGCCGTTCTTTGCCGAAAGCCCAACCAACATGATCAAACCGATCTGGCTATAAAGATTGAGTGATTGACCGGTCAGATATAAACCCATTAATGCACCCGTCATTGCCAGCGGCACGGTCAGCATGATCACAAACGGGTATATCCAGCTTTCGAATTGTGCCGCCAGAACCAGGAATACCACCATGACACCGAGGGCGAAAATAAACAACAACGATTCACCGGCGAACTTGTAATCTCGTGACTGGCCCTTGTAGTCGATAATGACCTGCCCCGGCAGGTATTCCTGCACCAGGCCTTCGAGATAAGTCAGTGCTTCTCCGAGCGAATAGCCTGGATCAAGGTTAGCTTCCAGGGTGATGGAGCGTATCCGGTTATAACGGTTTAGCGAAATCGCATCAGCGAATTCCACCAGCTGAACCAGGTTGGATAGCGGTATCAGTTCACCGCTGCGTTCAGAGCGCACATAGATGTTCTGGATATCGGTCGGCGTGCGCTGCGCCTGGCGTTCGCCCTCAAGTACAATGTAATACTCCTGTCCTTCATCGATATAGGTGGTTACCCTGCGTGAACCAAGCATGGTTTCCAGGGTACGGCCGATATTGCTGACAGTGACACCAAGGTCGGCGGCGCGATCGTAATCGATCACCACCTGCATCTGGGGCTTGGTCTCCTTGTAGTCCCAGTCGAGCCCAAGCAGGCCAGGATTGTCCTGGTTGATTTTAGCTATGAGGATATCACGCCATTGCGCGAGTTCATCATAGGTGCCGCCACCAATGACAAACTGCACCGGCTTCTGAATACGTGCTCCAAAACCCTGACGCATTACCACGAACGAGCGTACACCGGGCAAATCACTGAGTTTTGCCTTGATTTCATCCATGATCTCCCAGGCGGAACGGCGCTCGCCCCAGTCGTTCAGTACCACGATCATGATGCCGGTATTGAAAATGGCCACACTGCCGAAACTGCGTGGCGCCCTGACCAGCAAACGTGTCACCTCACCCGACTCAACCATCGGCATCAGGCGCTGCTCTGCTTCATTCATGTATTCCTTGATGTATTCGTAGGATGCACCCTCGGGCCCGTTAACCAGCACATAAAAAGCGCCGCGGTCTTCTTTTGGCGTATATTCATCGGGTATGTGCGTTAAAAACCAGGATGAGGCGGAACCTACGCCGATAAACACCAGCACAATAATCCACTTATGTTTCAGCGAAGTCGCCAGCACCACGTGATAGCCGCGTTGCAGGCGCTTGAAACCAGCATCGACCAGTTGTGTTGCTCTATTTTCTTTTTCACGCGGGCGCAGAACCTTGGAGGCCAGCATCGGAGATAAGGTCAGTGCAACGAAACTGGAAAATGCCACAGCCGCAGCCATGGTTATCGCAAACTCGGAGAACAAACGGCCGACATCACCTTGCAGGAACGCAATCGGTACAAAAACAGAGACCAGTACAATGGTGGTAGCAATAACAGCAAACCCTACCTGGCGTGTACCGCGAAAGGCGGCGACCAGGCGTGTTTCGCCGTATTTATCCATACGTCGATGGATGTTCTCCAGCACCACGATTGCATCGTCGACCACCAGACCAATAGCCAGTACCAGCGCAAGCAGGGTCAACATGTTGATCGAAAAATCCAGTGCCAGCAATACCAGTGATGTCGCAATCAATGAGACGGGCACGGTCACAGCAGGCACCAGTGTCGCACGTAAACTGCCGAGGAACAGATAAATAACCAGTATCACAAGGCCTATGGTAATGCCGAGAGTTTTATAAACTTCCTTGATCGCACCTTCAACAAATACCGAGGAATCATAACTCTGCGCAATAGTCATACCCTCGGGTAAAGATGGATTCAGGCGTACCATTTCTGCTTTGGCGGCACGCGAAACAATCAGCGTGTTGGCTGTGGATTGCTTGATAATGCCAATGCCAACCATGGATATACCGTTGCCGCGGAAAAACAGGCGGTCCTCTTCCGCAGTACGTTCAACTCGTGCTATATCGCCCAGGCGGGTCAGGTGATCATCACTTCCCTTGTTGATAACCAGGCGGGAAAAATCGTCTGCGGTTTGAAACTGACGTTTAATGCGCACGGTAAACTGACGCTCTATGGAGTCGATGCTGCCCGCGGGCAACTCAACGTTTTCAGTGCGCAGGGCATTTTCCACATCGGCTACGGTTAAACCGCGAGCGGCCAGCTTGTTTCTATCCAGCCAGATGCGCATGGCATAGGACTGCTGGCCGCCGATGCGCACCCGGGCAACGCCGTCCAGTACCGAGAAACGATCGATCAGGTAACGCTCGGCATAATCAGTCAGTGCAGGTACAGACAGGCGATCACTGGCAAGATTAAGCCACATGATGACATCGTCATCACTGCTGGCTTTCTGGATATCCGGTGGTTCGGCTTCATCCGGCAGGTCAGCGAGTACACCCGAAACACGGTCTCGAATATCATTCGCCGCCGCATCAACATCACGGTCAACATTAAATTCAACGGAAATTTTAGAGCGTCCGTCTTCACTGCTGGATTCAATAAAACGTATACCTTCAATGCCGGCAATACGATCTTCAATGATGCGGGTGACACGGCTCTCGACCACATCGGCCGATGCACCGCGGTAAACAGTGTCAATAGAAACAATTGGCGGGTCGATGTTGGGAAATTCGCGCAACGGCAAACGGTCAAAAGCGACCAGGCCAAACGCGATTAGCAGCAAAGATAAAACCGCTGCCAGTACCGGGCGCTTAACTGAAAGATCGGACAGGATCACTTTATTTACCTTTGTTGTTCTGACCTTTTATGATGGTTGCAATATCAACACTACCATCATCAACAGCCAGTACATCGAGACTGTCACCGGGACGTAGCCTGCTGTTACCGTGCGTTACAACATACTCATCAATACTCAGGCCAGCGAGAATTTCCACATAGCCTGGCAGACGAATGCCAATTTCCACGTCTCTTTTCTCGACAGTGTCCTTGCCATCCTTATTGACACGAACCATCACGTACTGCCTGTTTGCCATTGGCAATAATGCTGCTTCCGGTATGACTATTGCCTGGCGTGTATTACGCAACAGGTCGACCTGCATCAGGATGCCGGGGAGAATGCTGCCATCGGGGTTCGGCAATAACGCACGCACCTGAACGGAACGTGTCACCGGATCAACACGGTTATCAATACTTTTAACTTCACCCAGGTATTCTTTATTAGCCAGTGCCGTTGCGCGTGCCTTGATTTTAAGGCCCGGTTTCAATTCGGCCAGAAACATTGCGGGCACTGAGAAGTCGAGTTTGATCTGGCTGGTATCATCCAGCGTTGCAATCAGGTCGCCGGTTTCAACCAGGGCGCCAACACTGATGTAGCGTAAGCCAACCACGCCGTCAAACGGTGCACGAATGACACGGTCGCTAATCCTGGCTTGAATCGCGGTAATGCTGGCATCAGCCTGCTCCAGTTCAAGGCGCGTGCGATCAATCTCATCCTCTGCTGCCAGCTTGCGTTCATCGAGTTGTAGCAAACGCTCCAGTGCCAGTTTTCGTTCACCACGGAAAGCCTGTGCCTGTTTAAGGTTGGCCTGCTCTTCGGCATAGTTAAGTACGGCCAGTATTTCGCCGGTCTTTACCTGTTGACCGTCCTCGAAGTGGATTTTCCTGATCTTTTCGGAGACATTGGAAGAAATATTGACTGATTCATTGGCGCGAGCCGTGCCCAGCGCTTCAACACGATCGGATATTTCCCTGATCACTACCGGTGCCACAATCACATGCCTGGGTTTGTCTCCAGGCCCTGCAGCTGCATGGGCAGTGTAATTACCGGCCATTAGCAACAAAACTGGCATCACCAGGTAGCTGAGCAGTTTATAGACGCTACAACTAAGAACGCGTTGATGTATAAGCATTTGTCACCCTGTTGCTAGCAATGTCGAAAGGTCTATGAATCTTACTCCCTGTTGGCAAAGTGGATACCCCAGATTTAATGATGATAACTGTAAATCTCCTCAAATACTCCGATCTAATGATGATCATACTGTACTCATTATCAATAATTATATAGATACAGTGGTAATGCAGGATGTTGCTCAATCGAAACCATTGCTAACCATAACTTCGTCTAGATCCAGCTGTCCTGGCCTGGGCCATGAGTCCCTGGTGCCCTTGCCTATGGCAATCATGAATGCAATGCTATGGTCTTTTGGCAGGTTGATGATACTGGCTACCGCATCATAATCAAAACCGTCCATTGGGCAGCTCTGGTAACCCAGTTCCTGTGCCAGCAACATGATCGTCTGTCCGACCAGCCCACAGGAGCGCATGCCCTCGTCACGTTCGACCTGGGGTTTATCTCGATAATAGGCATCGATGGCGGGTACCAGAAAATCCTGCACTTCCTTTGGTGCATTACGCCAGTAACGTTGTGGCTCACGTTGCCATGCCTTGTTATCGAAGCACAGCACCAGCAACTCGGAAGCATCAGTCACTTGTGCCTGATCCCAGGCTGCAGCACGAATTGCCTTGCGCTGTTCCGGGTCGGTTACACGCACGAAGCGCCAGTTTTGAATGTTGAAAGCTGTGGGTGAGAGAATGGCGTGTTCCATCAAGTTACGAAAAGTATCTTCCGGCATTTGATGTTCTGGATCATACCATTTGATCGCGCGTCGTGCGCGTACCGCTTCGTTCACTTTCATATTACTAGCCTCCTGAAGGTAGTTTTTTATTATCTAAAGCATTATTAAATAAGCTGTCTGAGCCAACACCGACTCGCAGGTTCATCATTCAAGCGCATTAACAATACTACTATATAAGATGAGTGGTTTGCCTGTTTTACCCGGTTCAGGCCGATAGCCTAGACATTGCCTTGTCGCAGGGTCTGTACCGGCGGTGTCGTTAGCACACGCCTGGTCCCGAGTATACCGGCACTGACCACAATCAAAATACCGCTGACAAAACCGGTAATCGCAACAGTGATATCAAACGCATAATCAAACCTGAATACGAATACGGCGAGCAGCCATGCCAGTGAAGTAGCGGCCAGGCCGGCAAGTAAACCGGAGAGTGCGCCGAGCAGGCTGAATTCTGCGAACAGGCCCAGCATCAGTGTCTTCCTGCTGGCGCCGAGCGTGCGCAACACTGCACTTTCAAAGCGTCTCTCATCCTGGTTTGACTGGATAGCCGCATACAGCACAGCCAGCCCTGCCAGCAGGGTGAACAGGAAGACAAATTCTACCGCGAGGGATACGCGGTCGATAATGCCACGCACCCGCTGCATGATGGTCTCGATATCGATCAGTGTGACATTGCTGAACTCCCGCACCAGTTTGCCCAGCTGCTGGCGCTGTTCAGCGTTCAGATACACACTGGTTACCCAGCTCGCCGGTCTGTCTTCGAGCACCCCCGGTGGCAGAACGGTGAAAAAATTAACGTTAAAGGTATCCCAGTCCACGCTGCGCAGATTGCTTATCGTCAGATCGATCATCGAGCCGTTGATATCAAAACTGACGACGTCGTTTAGCTGCAGGTTCAAGGTTTCTGCCAGCCCGGCTTCCAGTGACAGCAGCGGCCGGCCATGATCTTCCCGGCTCCACCAGCTGCCGGCAACGATCTCATTATCCTGCTGCATATCCTTCGCCCAGGAAAGGTTGAACTCACGAGTAACGAAGCGTTTTGCCCGCTCGCCCTGGTAATCCGAACTGTCTACCTTTACACCGTTTACCTCGATGAGGCGGGCACGCACCATGGGATACAGCCGGGTATTGATCACCCCTATCGAGGTGAAATAATCGGTTATCGCGTCGACCTGGTCTGACTGCACATTGATCACAAAATAATTCGGCGCGTCATTCGGCAGACTGCGCTGCCAGTCATCCAGCAGGTCGGATCTCACCGTCGATAGTAACAGCAGCACCATGATACCAAGGCCGAAAGCGACGATCTGTATCACACTACTACCCGGGCGGCGGGAGATATTTGCCAGGCCAAATCGCCAGGCCACACCGACGCGGGCACGCAGGCGGTTGAGCAGCAGGATAAGCAGGAAGGCGGCCGCTGCAAGTGTCACCAGCGTCGCTATAATACCGCCAATGACGATAGCGACCAGCTTCAGGTCACCGATTTGCCAGTACAGCAGCAGCGACATACAGAACGCGACGGCGAGATAGACCGTCCACACACTGGCTGGACGTTTCGCAACATCTTTACGCAGCACGTGCAACGGCGGCACCCTGTGCAGAGACAGCAATGGCGGCAGCGCAAAACCGATAAGCATGACGATACCGGTAGCATAACCCAGTATCAACGCCTTGAACGAGGGCGGCGGCAGTTGTGTCAGCACCAGTTTATCCAGTAATTCGGTGATCACCACCTGGGTCAGTGCGCCCAGTAAACAGCCGACCGTGCTGGCCAGCAGGGACAGCCATAACATCTCCAGGGTAAAAAGCCTGATGATAGTGCGCTGCGAGGTACCGAGACAGCGCATCATGGCACTGGTATTGAGGTGACGAGTGCTGAATCGATTGGCTACCGTCGCCACAGCGACACCGGCCAGCAACACGCTGATAAGCGCTGCCAGGCCAAGAAACTGCCGCGCGCTCTTCAATGCGGTATTGAGTTCCGGCCGGCCTTCTTCGACGCCAAGGATCTGTTCACCCGCCTGCAGCCGGTTTTTGATGGCAGCACGATAATCGTTGATACGGCTGCTGTCACCGGCAATCAATACCCGGTAACTGACCAGCGCACCGGTGCTGATCAGGCCGGTTGCATCGAGATCAGCAATGTTCATCATCACCCTTGGGGCAACGCTGAACAGGTCACCGGCACGATCAGGTTCATAACGAATGATCTTGCGCACCGTAAAAGATAGCTCACCAAGCTTTAACCTGTCGCCGATATCAAGGTTCAGCAGCTGCAGCAGCCTGGCCTCAACCCAGAGTTCACCGGCTGCCGGTATGCCGGTAGTGGCTTCATCCTGGCCAAAAGCAGTATCACTGACCCGCAGCACGCCGCGCAGAGGATAACCCTCGCTGACCGCTTTTACTTCCGCCAGCTGGAAACGCTCGCCTGCAAACACCACGCTGCGAAACTGCTGCGTGGTGGTCACCAGAAAATCATTGGCCCGCGCATCGGTGATGTAATCGTTAACATCCGCACGGCTGGAACTGATGACCAGGTCGCCTGCGATAAGCTCTGCTGACTGCATCTTCAGGCCACGTTCGATACGGTCGGTAAAAAAGCCGACAGCCGTAATACTGGTGACCGCGATGATCAGTGCTATCGCCAGGATGGTGAGTTCGCCACCGCGCCAGTCACGCCACAGCATACGCCATGAGGCATACCAGTAAAAGCCGATGCTGCGGTTACGCTTTGCCGTAGTCTGAACCTGCACCGCCTGATGGCGACCGTCTGTGGTCATCATGCTAATCTGCCCTGTCAGTGATCAGCCGGCCAGCATCGAGATGCAGCCGTAAACTGCAACACTCTGACAACTTGACATCATGTGTCGCCATGATCAGCGTCGTCCCCAGCTCTGAATTCAGCTCGAACAATAATTCGATAATGTGTTTTCCGGTTTCGCTGTCCAGGTTGCCGGTTGGCTCATCAGCGAACAGCAGGCGCGGCTTCGTGGAAAAAGCACGTGCGATGGCGCAGCGCTGCTGTTCACCACCGGATAACTGGTTTGGATAATGATGGAAACGTTCCCCCAGGCCGACACGTGTCAGCAGTTCTTCAGCGGTTTTGCGCGGATGCGGCGCCTGCGCCAGTTCCAGCGGCAGCATCACGTTTTCCAGCGCGGTCAGACCAAACAGCAACTGGAAGTTCTGAAACACAAAACCGACGCGCTCGGCTCTTAACGAAGCGCGCCCATCCTCATCAAAATCATTGAGGTTGTTACCATCGAATATCACTGCACCCTGTGTCGGTGTGTCCAGTCCGGCTAGTAGTCCCAGCAGGGTGGTCTTGCCCGAACCGGAAGCACCCAGGATCGCTACCGAAGTACCCGCTTCAATGGAAAAGTTGATATCATGTAACAGTGTTAGCACACCGTCCCGGGTCGATACCTGTTTGCCCAACTGGCGGGCCTCTACAAACGTTTTTGAAACCTCATTCATCATGATAAAAATCTGCTCCGACTATCTACTCTCAACCTTTATGCCTGCACTGCTGTCCCTGGTAATGACCACCAGCATCGTGTTCGGTTCCGTTCTGGCTGTCAACTCTACTGCATATGCCGCAAACAAAACACCGGCAACGATTCTGGTATTAGGCGATAGCCTGAGCGGCGCCTTCGGCCTGGACACGGATGAAGGCTGGGTCGCCCTGTTGCAGCAACAGCTGACCAGACAGGGTTACGATTACAGGGTGATCAATGCAAGTGTCAGCGGTGATACCACGCGCACCGGTCTAAGTCGCATCCAGCCGGCACTAAAGGCGCATGATCCAGCAATTGTGATCGTCGCGCTGGGCGGTAACGATGGCCTGCGCGGACTGCCTTTCAGCGAGATCGAAAACAGCCTGGCAAGCATCATCCAGCGCTGCAAAGAACAGGGCACACAAACACTCCTGGTCGGGGTGCGCCTGCCGCCCAACTATGGCGCTGTCTACAACCAGAAGTTTGCCGAACTCTATCGGCGATTAGCGGACAGCTACCAGGTCCCTTTAGTGGCGAAGATGCTCGACAAGGTAGCCGAAAACCGGGCATTGATGCAGGCGGACGGCATGCACCCGAAAGCAGAAGCACAGCCACAGGTGATGGAAAATATATGGGCAGGTTTAAAGCCCCTGTTATAGCCGCTAACTTAGGGCCGCTAACTTAGGGCCGCTTAACTTAGGGCCACTTAACGGTTCTCCGCCAGTTCGGTAAATATCTGTATATATACATCGCTCCTGTCTTTAAAATAAATTCTTTGATCTGCTGTTAACTGATTGGTTATCTCCACCGTTAACCGTGCAAGGATTTGTTTGTTGGCTTCTGTAACCGCTGCCAGTTGCGGCTGGCCATTGCTAATAAAACGGTCAAAAAATTCTTCTAATCGTTCAGTCTTGATTTCTTCAGCGTCACCTGAATCGAGGATCTGCTGGATACCGCGCTGCCATAACCGTCTTTGCTGCAGGCGCAACGCCGCGCTGCTGCTCAATCCCGGTGCCGCTTTTTCCACCGCCTGCTCCTGCCCTGCTGTGAGATCACCCAGCCAGTTCTGGTAACTGTCGATCATGGTCTCGATATATTGCTCGATACGCTCGTCATCATCGAGGTCGACATACTCATCATAAAAATCTTCATTTTTATCATCGATGCTGTCGAACAATTCTGCACGCTGCTCGCTATTGAGCAGGGGCAATAATTCTGCCATCTCCTTGTTGAGTTTCACCTCGAGTGACTGCCATAATTCTTCTATCGTTGCCATGTGCTGCAATACAAGCTGTTCATTCAACGGCGATTCCAGATCCTGCTGAAAGGTTCGCAGCAGGTCGGCGTATTGTCTGAGCTGTGTATTACGGTGCCAGCTAACGAGGACATCAGTACGCTGTTCAACTTTTTCTTCGAGGACATCATCCAGCGAAACCATGCCCTCGACATACGACGGGATCAGGTAATCGAGCCGGTTATACACCGTTTTGAATGAACACGCGCTGATCAGCACAATAAATAAAACAGCAAACATCATTGTTGCCCGTGTGGATAAACAAGTCAGCAGTGTTGGCACCATAACAGTGGGGCTCCAGTGGTCACAATAGGATAAAAGCCTTCTAGTTTGAACCAGCCAGGGTACTTTAGTTCACCAGGAAGCGACCACTGTTTCCTGCATCCCTCTCGACACCAGGATGACAAACAATAGAACGTCGGGGCAACCGAGTTGCATATGTATTTGGGCTCTGCCCCACTGCTGCCCCACAAATAAGAGAGGCATGAGTTGTGTGTCACCACCAAAGACCGTGTCCCGCATGGATGCGGGGCTCGAGCCCCCATGGATGGGTCTACGGCGTGTTTTTGGTGGTGACACACAATTCATGCCTCGGTGCCACTGTATCTGCCCAAAAACCATTGTTTACAACCGACATAAACCGGAGGCACCTTGCTGAGACACGCCGTGAACCCATCCATGGGGGCTCGGCATCCGCATCCATGCGGTTGACGGTCTCAGCAAGGTGCCTCCGGTTTATGTCTCCAGATATTATTTGTGGGACAGCAGTGGGTCTGTCCTCTATTGTTCTATTGTTATTGTTGCACCGGGGAGTTACATCCGTGGTTTTCCTGGCATGACAACTCCTTTGTCATTATTAGTTACTTAGAGTTTATTGGATAAGTGGTGTTACGTCAGCGTGTTAGTGATTCTCCTTTGTCACCGAACCCTTTCATTTTTAAATAACTATTATCACAGTATTAAGGTTAATATCAACGGCTTAAATCATGCGGAAAATCGATGTCCTGCAATACGCCGACATCCTCAGTGGCAAGCAATTCAAGCGCATCCAAATTATCTGCAATCAAATCGCGGGCACCCCTGTCACCGGACAAGTTGCGTAGCGGCTGCAGCCAGCGCGAGGAAAATCCTACCGGGTGACCTCGTTGTCCCGCGCATACTGGCGCGACTATGGATGCACCGCTTTCGAGACGATCAGCCAGCGCAGAGATAGTTGCCGGCTGAATCCATGGCATATCAGCCAGCATGATCAGCCAGCCATCAGCCCTGATAGTGGCAGTGCTAGTGGCAGCAGCATTGACGCCGGCGGCGAGGCTGGTGCCCATGCCTTCATCGGCACGGGGATTCTCGACGACCTGCAGACCGAGTTCAGTAAATACCTTGATCAGGGCATGGTCGCCAGGTTTTACCACAGCCAGCGTATTCGGTAACACCTGCATCAGCGCTTGCGCAGCCACCGCCGCAACGGGTACACCAGCATGCAGCGGGTGCAGCAGCTTGGGGGCACCGAAGCGCCGTGCTGAACCGGCGGCGAGCAGAATGCCGGCAATCCGTGTCATGTATTTTGTTGTTCCTGTTGTGGAATACCGTTACGAATGGCCGTGATCTGCGCCAGGATGGAAAGCGCGATCTCCGCCGGGCGCTTGCTGCCGATATGCAGGCCGGCCGGGCCATGGATACGTTCGATCTGCTGTGCACTGTAACCCAGCGATGCCAGGCGTTTGCGCCGTGCCTGCGCCGATCGAGTTGAACCCAGTGCACCGATATAAAAGGCCTGCGACTCCAGCGCAGCGCTCAGCCCCAGGTCATCCTGGCGCGGATCATGGGCCAGTGTCACGATGGCGGTACGTGCCTGGTCACTCAGTCCCTGCACGGCATCATCGGGCATCAAGCGGCTATAGTGAACATCGGCGAGTGGGACCAAGCGGGGCAAAGGCATCACGCGGATCACAGATGATAACCCGGTAATCGAGATGCCGGGCCATGCTGGCAAGATGGCGCGCAAGCTGGCCGTCACCGATCAGTAATAACTGCCAGGCAGGTCCGAAAGTTTTGCTCACCGCTGATTCCGATAGCTGGAACTCTGTACCGCCATCGCCCTGCTGCAGGTCGACCTCACCAGTAGCCAGGCTGACCCTGCGCGTCACCAGTTCGCCATCGCGAAGCCGGGCCAGTAACGGCGCCAGCGACTCGGTTCCGCTCAGCTGTTCGATCAGCACTTCCAGGCGGCCACCACACGGCAGCCCCATGCGCGAGGCTTGCTGGCGGTCGACGCCGAAATCCACCATGGTCGGTGCCGGGCCAGCGAGTTCGCCATCGCAGTAAGCGCGCCAGCAACGATTCTTCGACACAGCCGCCCGATACCGATCCGACGAACTGGCCTGCATTGTTCATCGCCAGCAGCGAGCCGGGAGGCCGGGGCGACGAGCCCCAGGTTTTGATCACGGTGGCGAGCGCAACCTGGTGACCAGATCGCAGCCAGGCCAGTGCGCCCTCGAGGACCTCGATATCGTCCGCCTGCTCTGTCATGGCTCAGTCATGACTCAATAGCGGCCTGCTCCAGCCTCTCAAGCGGGACGCAGGTCAGTGTTGCTTAATGGGAACTCGCGAATGCGCTTACCGGTTGCAGCAAAGATAGCATTCAGCACCGCCGGTGCCGCGACTGCGATGGTGGGTTCACCGATGCCGCCCCAGAATCCACCCGAAGGCATAACAATGACCTCAACCTTCGGCATCGCCGAGATCAGCATCGATGGGTAGCTGTCAAAATTCTGCTGTTCGACACTGCCGTCCTTGATCCTGATTCCGCCATAGAGTAATGCCGACAGGCCAAAGACAAAGGAGCCCTCAACCTGGGCCTCGATCTGCTGCGGGTTGACAGCATGGCCGGGGTCGGTCGCAGCAACGATGCGATGAATCTTAAGCTTGCCGCTATTATCGACCGAGACCTCAGCGCAGGCCGCAACATAACTGGCAAAAGCTTTACACACCGCCAGGCCGCGAAACACGCCTTTTGCGGCAGGTTTACTCCAGCCCGCTTTGTTCGCAACCGCATCGAGCACGGCCAGGCTTTTGGGATGATCGGCCATCAACTTACGCCGGAATTCGAGCGCATCCTTGCCAGCTGCATGGGCCAGCTCATCGATAAAACATTCCATGTAGATGGCATTCTGGTTGACATTGACACCACGCCAGAAGCCGGGAGGTACCGGTGGATTACGCATCGCATGCTCGACCAGAAGGTTCGGCACAGTGTAGCTGATGGCGTGATCACCGTTAGGCAGTAATCCCTGGAAGGTAAACATATCGACGCCATTCTGCATCCAGCCGGGATTAACGGCGGCCAGTATGGATTGTCCTGAGATACGGATATGCAGGCCGAGCAGGTTGCCCTGGTCATCAAGCCCGCCAACCATTTTCGCCTTGGTGATGGGGTGGTAGTGGCCATGTTGCATATCTTCTTCGCGGGTCCACAGCAGCTTCACCGGTATGCCCGGCATCTGCTTTGCGATGACGACAGCCTGGGTGACAAAATCATGAAATGCCCCGCGCCGGCCAAAACCGCCGCCAAGATGAATTTTATAAACCTCACACTCACTCGCCGGCAGACCAGCTGCTTTCGCGGCAGCCTCCAGTGCGGCTTCGCCGTTTTGTGTTGGGCACCAGACCTCGCAACGATCCTCGGTCCATAATGCAGTGGCATTCATCGGTTCCATGGTGGCATGATTCTGGAAAGGATAAGCATAGGTCGCCTCGACCTTTTTCGCGACGCTCTTCAGTGCTGTTTTCGCATCCCCTGCGGTGTTGCCAATAAAGGCTTCTTTAGCGGTCAGGCCCTCATCCAGCATCTCCCCAATCGAAGCACTACTGACTTCGGCGTTTGCTCCCTTGTCCCAGGTTACTGGCAGTGCGTCCAGCGCCGTTTTCGCCTGCCACCAGGTATCAGCAACGACCGCGACGGCATTGTCTTCAACCGCTACCACCGCATGTACGCCCGGCATCTTACTCACCTTTGCTGCGTCGAAAGAGGCGAGTTTACCGCCAAACACCGGGCAGGCCCTGATACTGGCATTGAGCATACCGGGCAACTGAAGATCGGCCCCGAAGACCTGTTTGCCCGTCAGTTTATCGGCCGTATCCAGCCGCTTGACGGGCTGACCGATAATCTTCCAGTCCTTCGGATCTTTCAGTTCGACTTCGATCGGTGGAATCATCTCGGCCGCTGCCGCGGCCACCTTACCGTAAGTCGTGGTGCGTCCTGTAGGTTTATGGGTAATCAGGCTTGACGATACGCTGCACTCCTCCTTCGGCACGTCCCAGCTTTCAGCGGCGGCTTCGATCAGCATTTCGCGGGCAACCGCGCCGCCCTTGCGCACATATTGATGACTGCCGCGGATACCCTGGCTGCCACCGGTTGAGAAACTGCCCCATATCCGGTCACGGGCGAGACTTTGTCCCGGTGTCGGATATTCCGTGCTGACTTTGGACCAGTCACACTCGAGTTCCTCGGTGACCAGTTGTGCCAGGCCGGTGAGGGTGCCCTGTCCCATCTCTGAACGCGCAATACGGATGATAACGCTATCGTCATCATGAATAACGACCCAGGCATTAACTTCCGCTGCAGCGGAAGATGCCTCCTCTGCAGCCTGTGCCATGCCGCTGCCCGGAGGTAAATACAGGCCAAGAGAAAATCCGGCACCTGCAGTGGCTGTGCCGATGAGAAATTCACGGCGCGATACATTGATACGTTCTTTCTTCATCATGACCTCCCGCTCTTAGTGGAAGATTTATTAATATCAGCGGCAAGATGGATGCCGCGTCGCACCCGGTTGAATGTACCACAGCGGCAGATGTTGGTGACGTTGGCATCGATATCGGCATCACTGGGATCGGGATGGCTCTTCAGCAGTGCCGCAGCACTCATGATCATGCCCGGCTGGCAGTATCCGCACTGCGGTACGTCAAGTTCCTGCCATGCCTGCTGTAGAGGGTGATCGCCATCGGCTGACAGCCCTTCGATAGTGGTGATTTCCTGTGTTGCCTCGAGTGCAGAAACCGGGATGAGACAGGAGCGAACCGCATCACCATCAACATGCACGGTGCAGGCACCGCAGAGGCCGATGCCGCAACTGTACTTGGTGCCTGTCAGGCCCAGTTGCTCGCGCAGCACCCATAACAGGGGAGTGGAATCGTCTACATCGATATCGACGAGTTTGCCGTTAATTTTTAATTTTGCCATATGCTGACTCCATATTGAGAACCGGGATCACATCGTTTTGAGTAAACGCCGAGATCATTGCCCCGCAATTCGCTGTAGCAGAATAGCGGCTTACAGGTAAAACAGCTTTAGCTAATAATATACTTGTAGCATACAACTTCTCAAGCCCTAATTTGATGATTGGATTGCGAGCCGATGAGAGGTCTGCACAGATGCCCTAGTTCGTTATGATTCTTCCAGTGACTCAACTATCCTGAATGCTTCATCTATCGTTGGTGCATGTATCTTGGCGACACAGCAGGAACCCTTTTGTGCCGCATGCGCTTTTATAAGAGCTAAAAGTTCATCCAGCGGCATTGATTTACCGCTGGGTTCAGGTATTACATAATTATCTTCTCGTTTAGTCAGATTAAATAGATTGCCCGTCGAATCGATGAGACAGTCAGATTCATCAAACTCAAAGTAATGGAGATCGGCATCGTTATCCCATTCGGTTTGACCGCTGACATAAGTTAATTCTGCATCTCCCGTATGTTTGATAATGCCCGGCCAGTTCAACAATTGATTATCCATGAGAGATAAAGGCCCGGCGACCGGCAGCGTCAATCTTTGCCATGTCCGAGTTGTGCGCCCTGTCATCCATTCTTCATCGGATCGGTGTAACCGGAATACCTTACTCCCGATAATAAAGCCATTTCACGCTGCCACGTTGCCAGGTCCTGCTTATTAAATTTATTTAAATGATCATGTCCACATGCGCGTGCCATTACCTGCATCAGCTCTACCGAGGCAGCAAAGAAGTTATGCAGCCACTCTGCCGACTTCTCAATGTTCAGCCTGTGACGTAATTCTTCTTTTTGTGTTGCGATACCAGCAGGACAGTTGTTTGTGTTGCACATCCTGGCGGCAACACAGCCAATTGCCTGCATCGCACTGTTTGAGATAGCGATACCGTCTGCACCAAGTGCCAGTGCTTTGACGAAATCGATCGGTACACGTAAACCGCCGGTGATGATGAGAGTGACACGGCCGCTGGCGCCCTGGTCATCGAGATATCGGCGGGCGCGTGCTAATGCTGGAATGGTCGGTACGCTGATATGGTCCCTGAACATTTCAGGGGCTGCACCGGTACCGCCGCCACGGCCATCGAGGATGATATAGTCAGCGCTGGCATCAAGTGCAAATTGAATGTCTTTTTCGATATGGTTTGCACTCAGCTTAAAACCGACAGGTATGCCACCAGTAATCTCTCTAACACGATCTGCGAAGCGCCTGAAATCAGATACCGTGGAAAGATCCTTAAACGTAGGCGGGGATATTGCCGGCTGTCCTTCAGGTATGCCTCTGACCTGTGATATTTTTCCTGTATTTTTACTGCCCGGCAGGTGACCACCGGTGCCGGTTTTTGCTCCCTGGCCGCCCTTGAAATGAAAAGCCTGTACCTTTTCCAGCAGTTCTTCTTTATAGCCAAAACCTGCACTGGCTAATTCGTAAAAATATCGTGAATTAGCTGCTTGCTCCTCAGGCAGCATACCGCCTTCACCGGAACAGATGCCAGTGCCTGCCCGTTCTGCGCCGCTGGCTAAAGCTATCTTTGCTTCTTCAGAGAGCGCACCAAAACTCATGTCAGATACAAACAGAGGGATTTTCAATAGCAGAGGTTTGCTGGATTCAGGCCCAATAACCAGTTCTGTCGCAACACTGATATCCTCCATCAACGGTTTTGTCGCCATCTGTGCAACCATTACCTGTATATCATCCCAGTGAGGTAATTTATGGCGCGGCACACCCATCGATGTCATCTGGCCGTGATGACCTAATTTAGACAGGCCTTCCCTGGCAAGCTGATGAATAAATTCTACTGTCGGTTCTTCAGCGGTGGCACTGGCGACCGGACTATCTGATGCGTTCTCTGTTAAGCCCGGGCCTTCTTTACCTATGTCATCAGCAGTGAACTGTTTATGTGAGCCATCACAATAAGGTTTGTTGCCGCTATGCTTGCACGCACACAGGTAAGCCTCGCCGTCTTCATCGGAAACAATAACTCTGGGTGTAAAGTTCGTGCCTGCATGTGAGCCATCACAAAAAGGCTGGCTTTTAGATCTGCCACAGGTACAGAAATGGTACTCCTGACCTTTAGAAAGATTTACCTTGACCGGTTTATTATCTGCGATGACAGGTTTATTCATATTTTCTACTCTCAGAGTTAAATAATCTCTACAACCCTTATACAAAATAACGGGTTAACGGCGACCAAATAACGAGCCCAGAATACCACGCATAATCTGGCGTCCTATCTGACTCCCCATACTTCTCGCTGCACTGCTCACCATCGCTTCCATCGGCGACTGTCGTGTACTGCGTTTTTTTGTCGTTGTTGATTTTTTGTTTTTTTCCTGCTCAGCTGATTCTGCAAGTTTCTGCGCTTTGGCTTTTAACATTTCATATGCAGACTCACGGTCAACAACTTCATCATAGCGACCTTTATAAGGTGATCGCGATAAAAACTCTTTCCGCTCTTTATCTGTTAACGGACCAACACGTGATTCGGGTGGTTTTATGTAAACATGTTCAACTGGCGTGGGTTTTCCTTCGCTATCTAAAACGGACACTAAGGCTTCACCAACACCAAGCTCGGTAATTAACTGTTCTGCATCAACCTCCGGATTTGGCCGAAACGATGCGGCAGATGCTTTTACGATTTTTCTATCTTTTTGCGTAAAGGCACGCAATGCATGCTGAATCTTCATGCCTAACTGACCGAGAATATTTTCCGGTATATCCATCGGGCTCTGGCTGACAAAATACACGCCAACACCTTTTGAACGTATCAGCCTGACCACCTGTTCAATTTTATCCACCAATACATCCGCTGCGTCATCAAAAATTAAATGCGCCTCATCAAAAAACAGGACAAACTTAGGCCTGTCTGCATCACCGGCTTCTGGAAGATTTTCGAAAAGTTCAGCAAGTAACCAGATTAAAAAACAGGCGTATAACTTAGGTGACTGATGAATCAACTTACTCACATCAAGAACGTTAACCACACCATTACCGGAAAAATCAGTCTTAATTAAATCATCTAACTCAACAGCAGGTTCATTAAAAAAGTTTTCAGCACCCTGCTCTTCCAGTACCAGAAGTTTTCTTTGAATCGCGCCAACACTTGATGATGATATATTTCCGTATTCAGAATTAAATTCTTTTGCATTTTTAGCCATCCATAACAGCATTGCTCGCAAGTCTTTAAAATCAAGCAATAACCATCCATTATCGTCGGCAATTTTAAAACAGGAATAAAGAATACCGCTTTGTGTATCGTTCAATTCAAGCAGGCTGGATAGTAACAATGGCCCCATATCAGAGATGGTTGCGCGAATGTTATGCCCTTTAACACCAAAAATATCCCAAAAAACGGTAGGTACGGCACGAAATTGAAAATTTTCGATGGCAAGCTGTTTAACTCGCGCGTCAATTTTGGGATGCGATTGACCCGCTGCAGCCAGGCCAGAAAGATCACCTTTCACATCCGCAAGAAAAACCGGCACACCCAAACGTGAAAAATTTTCTGCCAGATTTTGCAGTGTAATTGTCTTACCTGTACCCGTGGCACCTGCAATCAGACCGTGCCGATTAGCCATAGCTGCGTCCATTATAAAATGGCCGTTATTATTACCACCTATTAGTAAACCTGGTGCGTCACTCACTTCGAACTCCAATATTTGAAAAATAATGTGCAATTAGAACATGAAGTCAGGATAGAAACAAAACGAATGGAATAAAAGGGACAGCTATTGCAGGTCCTCAGAACCTTTTGCAGAGAATAATGACGATCACAACAAGCTGGTAAATCTATTCAATATCCTCAATCATTGTATAAAGGAAGGGGCTACTACAGATTACGTGAAAGCTGTATTGCAGGAACTGAAGATAATTTCAGATGGTCTTACCAGCCAGACAGGAGAGGACTAATGCAACTTTCCTGCGAAATAGACTTACATAATAACAGTAAGTATTTTCTGCTACTCAGCAACCAGTTGTTCAATAGTGTAATAACCACTATCGGTCACCAGTTGTTTAGCAAGTAGAGGCAATAATTCACGCATCTGATCGGCTAACACCCAGGGAGGATTAATAACCAGCATGCCGCTGCCTGTCATGCCATATTCATGCGTATCAGTTTCCATTCCTAATTCAAACCTGCAGATATCTCGAATGCCGCTATCACTGATATTTTTCATCAATCGATCCACTCTTTGTCGATCCACAATCGGATACCATAACATAATGTGCACCGTTGACATTCTCCGGTGCGCTTGCTTAATCGCATCAAGCACAAGCTGAAAATCATTTTTGACTTCGTAAGATGGATCGATTAACACCACTGCACGTGCCTGTTTAGCGGGCAATAGTGCCTTCAACGAATGATAACCATCACTGTCGTTCACTATCACTCGTCGATCATTTGCAAACAATTGCTCAAGCAGCGGATAGTCTGTCGAGTGCATTTCAAACAACCGTAATTTGTCCTGCTGCCGCAACATATGAGCAGCCAGTAGAGGTGAGCCCGGGTAATAACCAGCCGAAAATATTGGCTGAACAATGTCTCTATAACTGTTAATGGATTCAGCTAAGCAGGAAAAATCCAGCGCACCGATGCCATTTTTATATTCATCTGTTTTTTTAGATTGCTTGCTGTGCAGTGCATATTGTCCAGCTCCAGCATGCGTATCAATGTACAGGATAGAGCTGGGTTTCTGAATTAAATATTCCAGTGACTTACATAATACGATATGTTTCAGAACATCAGCATAATTGCCGGCGTGAAAAGCATGGCGGTAACTAAGCATGCAAATTGATTCCCAACTATATATTTACGACCCGGTAGTAAATTATTTCAGTAGTCAATCTACGTACCTGGTGTATTTTTTCGACTGGCCTCGAACCTTATCCGACGGATATTTTTCCGCATTTTTTTCTATTTTCGCAAGTGTTGTAGAAACGATATCAACGCCCAGCTTATCTGCAATTCGTATCAGGTAAACCTGAATATCGGCAATTTCATCTGCTACTTCGTTCAGGGTTTCGGTATCCAGCAATGTCGACTGCTGTTGTGTGAGCCATTGAAAATGCTCAAGTAATTCAGCAGCTTCAACATTCAGAGCCATTGCCAAATTTTTTGGCGAATGAAACTGATCCCAGTCACGTTGTTCAGCAAATTCTCGTAACTTTAGCTTGATGAGTTCAAAAGCATCGTCGCCCATAAATTCTCCTTCCAGATCAATCAATATTAAACAAGTGTATCTGAGATTGTAATAGTTAAGAGCCTTTCATGTTACCTCTTTAGTATCATGAATAAATTGGTAAGCAAGATTTATATGATCGAGCCTTAACCGTTACCGAAAC
>CAWDMF010000068.1:0-24210 GCA_963803185.1 uncultured Gammaproteobacteria bacterium
TGGACTGAATATTTTGCAAAGAATATTCACGGGCCTCAGGATGCAACAGCAAAATATGCAGCCAGTTACTTCGTCAGCCGTGAATACCGCGAAAGCATAAAGGACACCAACCGGGCGGCTAAGAAAATGCTGAAAATACCCGATGACAAGCTGCTAGAAGATGTAAAAACTTTTCTTATTCACACCGCGAAAGATTCAGATCAGCCATCGCGTTGTGAATAGCATGACTAGCGCTTAATGATATAAGTCGATAACACAGGACATAGTCCAGGGCGGTTTGGATTGAATAAAAATGTAGACAAGCCGCATGGCTGCAAGGTTTCAAACAGGATTACCAGGCTGTTTTTGTAGACTCATGGTCAGCTTATACCGGCGCCATCCTGCTGGTTATTATCATGGCTGTGCTGATAGGCTCCGGTTTGTTCTGGGGGGTTTTTGGCGGCATCAAACTGTGGGGCGATTACCTTAATAATGCCATTGGCCTGGGCTCTGTTTTAGGTATCAAGGACCAGCTGGAAAGCCCGTTAATGCACCGTATTTCATTGCTGGACATCACCCTGCTAATGGGTGCTTTCAGTGCGGCCCTGTTATCCCGTCAATTTCATATCAATCGTCCGCCACCGCTTGAATATGTCTGGGCAGCTGCCGGCGGTATACTGATGGGTATTGGTGCGACGCTGGCAGGCGGCTGTACCACAGGCGGTTTTTTTGTACCGCTATTATTTTCCTCGGCTTCGGGCTGGGCAATGTGGTCTGGTTTGCTGGTCGGGGCAGTTATCGGTCTCAAGCTGCTGCTGTGGACCATGGAAAACATCACCTGGGGCTCTAACGCCCCTGCATACCGGCCTGCACGTTTAAAAAAATACTACCCGTGGTTCGGTGTTGCCGTTGCTTTTTTAATTCTAATCTGGGCCATTAACTGGTGGACCTCAGATGAAGACAAAAAAGCCGTACGCGCGCTGTTAGTGGTTGCCGGTTTTGCTATTGGTTTCGTCCTGCACCGTTCACGTTTCTGCCTGTCACGGGTTTTTCGTGAACCGTTTATGACAGCAGAAGGTGAGATGACCAAGGCATTGATGCTGGCTGTGGCACTTGGCGCGCCGGTCACTGCACTGTTTATTTTTAACGGTACGATTGATCCTTACCTGGCCATCCCCGCACGATTCTGGCTGGGTTCTGCACTGGGTGGTCTGATATTTGGTATCGGCATGGTGTTTGCCGGCGGCTGTGCATCGGGTTCTTTATGGCGTATCGGTGAAGGCCATCTAAAGCTGGTGGTTGCCGTTATCTTTTTTGCCTGGAGCGGTTCCACTGCAAATGCTGTTCTCGGTGACTTTGGTCTGTTAGCGGCGAATATCGATATCGACTTCCTTGATGGTATGGCTGAAATTACCGGTCTCGGTTCTCAGGCCTTTATGCCTGACCTTATAGGGGGCTGGGAACCTGCTTTGTTAACAACATATAGTCTTCTGGCAATCTGGTATATTTTCATTCGTTACAACGAGTCGACTTCAAAGTTCACCGTATTCTAAACAATACAGATCCACACAGCTGCGAATAAATTATCAGGCATATCGCTATTCCTCACACCGTTGGTGTCGCATTCAAAACGCTGCGGACGATTTAGTCACACCTGCAAATCAATGCCATATAAGCTTATTGTAATGAATTTAGGCAAAAGAGATTAAATAACTTTTATTCTTTCCTGAAGATATTGTTATCGTGAAAATATTATTTTATTAGCGTTGATAATCAGCCTGACAAAAATCCATTTCATTGTATGTGCTATGAAAATATGAGTACGGATAAACACTTTTACAGTAACTGTAGATACAGTCCCTGCTAGCGAAGATAGTAATAGTAGCGAATGTAAATAATGGAGAATTTGACAGCCTATAAATAGCGATAATAGACCACGAAGTTTTTGCATGCACTCCGTAAATCCTGGAACACGGCAATAATTATTGATAAATATCAAATAATATCGGTTTATATGTCTATGTTTTTTTAAGAAAAAACCGTTCATCAGTCTAGATGGTTTTACACATTAAAATCTTGACGTATATCAAGACTTTCTAATATGAACTAGCGTAGTTTAAATAGTGTAGTAATGGAAATGTGTTGAGATTTATGAATGATTATGTTGAAAAATATAAATATAAAATCTTTATGTTGCAGGTATATGCATTGCTGGCATTTATTAATTTTTATTATTTTTCTGTAATTGATGATTATCATTTGTTAGGTTAAGTGATGAGATAAGGTTTTAAGCAGTTTCTATTTTTAGAATTAATTTAACTAGTAAAAAAGGATGTATAAAATGAAAAATTCAAACACAATTAGTGGGTATAAACCCAGAAAAAGATGGTGGTTGCTCTCTTTGAGTGTAATTGCCATGAGTAGTGTGATTATAGCTAGCTGTTCTAGTAGCAGTGATGATCCTGTTGCTGTCGTCACACCTACCGTACCCGGCGAACCAGCACCACTGGCTGTCGTAGGCACCAGCCTGCATGTGATGCAGTGAATGTAACTGCAGGTTCTACGATTGCCTCAGGGCTAATAGTGGCGGATCCTGCTCCTGATTCCACGCCTGCAATTAATATTTCACGAGAGGAGGCCAAGACTGGTCTTGCTGCATCTGAAGCCAGGCCCAACGCGGGCAACAATCTCAAGCGCCTGGCTGTGATTGTGCCTGGACAGACTCCTGATGGATCTGAAGCCACAGTAGATGACGGAACTGGTAATCTCGTTCCAGTTGGTGACGTGCGTCCTCTGATCGTGAGCTATGCTGAGCAGGTCGTAGGTGACTATGAACTGGGCGACGGCAGTGCCGATATCGGTGATCCCACTCAACTGGACGATATGTTTACCTCACTTTCACTGGACAATGGCGCTACCTGGAAAAAGGTGGCTGTTGGTGAAACTGCCGGCAAAAGCTCTATCGCTGTTCAATGGAATGGTATGGCTCCTGATTCCACTCCTGCAATTAATATTTCACGAGAGGAGGCCAAGACTGGTCTTGTTGCATCTGAAGCGCAGGCCCAACGCAGGAAATAATCTCAAGCGCCTGGCTGTGATTGTGCCTGGTCAGGATCCTCAAGGAATTCAAGTCCCAATAGATGACGGAACGGGTACTCTCGTTACCGGTGGTGAGGTGCGTCCTCTGCTCGTGAGTTATGCTGAGCAGGTCGTAGGTGACTTATGAACTGGGCGACGGCAGTGCCGATATCGGTGATCCCACTCAACTGGACGATATGTTTACCTCACTTTCACTGGACAATGGCGCTACCTGGAAAAAGGTGGCTGTTGGTGAAACTGCCGGCAAGAGCTCTATCGCTGTTCAATGGAATGGTGTCAGTACGACCTACGGTGGTCACTCTCACAAGCCCACCATGATGGCCGAGGGTAACAAAATCCTGGTGGCATGGAATGACAAATACTGCCCCAGCGGCAATCCATTCGATCTTGATAGATCCTGATACAGAAGACTATTACAAGGTCAACGGTAGCCAGGGTAAAATCGATTATGAGGGCGTAGTCGCACCGAATGGTAAGTTGCTTTACGAAGTACCTTTCAGCTGTGTATGGACTGCTCGTGGTATCTTTAGAGAAGATCCGCATGTCGCGGGTGTTTATGACATTGAATGGCGTCAGGCACAGCAGATGACCTCCGGTACCCGTGATTCCAACAAGATCTGGATCGCCGCACAAGATATCGGTTTTGCCATGGCGTGGCAGGAAGATAATGTAGGTTTACGTTCTGGTAAAGGCTTAGGTCCGGGTGAAGGTTATAGTGGTGCCACCACCAACCATGGTACCGACATCTGGTACACCCACATCACTATGGAAGACTTTGATGATGTCTGCACAGAGGTCGACGTAGATGGAGTCTGCATTGCCACCACGGATGATATTGCGGTTATTGCAGCGTTGCCTGAAAAACCCAAGCCAGCTGTCAATTACGCCTATCCTGTTCGTATTAGCAATAATGAAAGTTGTAAACCAGATGATACCAAACTGTATTGTGCGGATCACTGTGCCACTACTGTAGACGTTGAGTCAAACAACCAGTCTGGTACAGCTATTACACGCTGCGTACAAGATGATCTGGACTACATGACAGATGATGCGACCATTGCACCTGCCGCAGCAGTATTAGATGGTGATACCGGTGCCTCACGTCCTGCGCTGACCATCCTCAAGACCAATGCTACTCCTGCAGAGTATGTTGCTGTTCTGGCTTATGAGGAAACCAAGGGACTTTCTGAGGCTACCACGCAAGATCAGGGTACCGTTTTAACTGATATCGCGCTGGAAGGTAAATCCATTTACTTCGAAAGCTTCTTCTGGGATCAGCCCGTTGAAGTGAGCGCCAGTCGCGTAGTTAACCTGCGTGTTCCTGGAGCGACGGTAGACTCTGAAGATGTTGTAACACTGACTGGCCTGGACATTTATGAAAATGCCCGTCGCGTCGTTATCATTAATCAGGTTGATACCTGTCAAATGACTGATGGCAATTATCCCTTCGGCCTGATGTACAAACAGGGCTATACAACCCAGGGTGGTGCTTCAGACATGTTTATACGCCTGAACACAGGTTTCACCTATGAAGAGTTTGAAGCAGGTGCAGCTAATGTCAGTGCCCAGGAAACCACGTACGATGATACCGGCAAAGTCACCGCTGTGAGCTGGACGGAAGATAATCTGCTAGATCAGTCATACGATAATCCTCTGGATAATACCTTCTCGCCACGTGCATTCCTGCGTGGTGCTGATATCTACACCGGTTATGAGTACACGCCGAACTGGCGCCAGTCTGCGAATGGCACTACGCCAAACAACTTCTGGATTCATCGCTTTGTAGATGGAGTAGTGCATGCACCACAGCAGGTTTCTGATGTCAGTGGCGCTAGTGTTTCAACACTGGATCCAAGGTTCATCACTACGCCAGAGGGTTTCGCTACAAGCCTGGCGTCTGATGCGAGCAATCCGGATGTGCTGTTCTTAAGCTACGGAACCTTTGATATGGATACCGGTTTCGAACTCGACCTGTTCTACAGCCGCTCCACCGACAAGGGTGCTACCTGGGAAGTTCTCGATGAAAACAACAGCCTTGCCAGAGTTCTCATTCCTGGCTTTGATGGTATTGGTGACACCACCGATGCGTATCGCCACGCCAAGCTGGCTTCCAGGCTTGATGTTGAAGAGAAGGAAGTTCAGGCCCTGGCCACACCGGACGGTACGATGCTGTTCAATGCGTGGCTCCAGGAGACTCATACCCTTTGTGCTGATCCATGGTGTGGACTGGAAAGCATGTCTGGAGTAGTCAATTACGACACGGCTGCGCCTTAAGTCAGCAACCGACCGGATACAGGATGTGTCCGGTTCCTTCTAACGAACTGGAAAAAAAAGATCGGACATTGTCCGATCTTTTTTTGCCTTGAGCAGGTCACTATACCGCTAATTAAAGTAGCGCAAATTCCATATTACGGTGCAACATTAATCCTGCAAATACCATCGCATTGTAGGCGCTATGAAGAATAATGCATGGATAAACACTATTACAGTAATCGCGGAAATAACCAAACACCAGCGAAGGAACAAATACCGTAAGCGCAAATAATGGTGAACTGTTAATCATATGCATCACGACAAATAACACTGACGTTACTAGATTAGCGCTGCTGATATTTAGCCATGAATGTTTACCCCATTCGCGTTTGGCAAACTGTCCCTGGATTATGCCGCGAAACAGCACTTCTTCGATCAGCGGCTGCCAGATGACCAGTGACAGAAATACAGTCCAGTTAAATTTAAAGCTGGATGAGAACGCTGGCATAAAATCGTGAAACAGCAAAAGGAAACATGCACCAGCCAGCATGGCAAGTAAAAAGCGGATGTTTCGGTAGCACCGTGGTTTATGCTTTAGACCGACCTCGTGAAGCAGAGCCTATGGTGAAGGAGCGCCAGGCTATATCGTTGCCGGGCTGGTTAGTTTCAGGTTGATTGGTCATGATGTTTATTAAAACAAACCCCCTCCACAAGGGAAAGGTTTTTAATATCTTAGAGTTTAATTCCCCACAGCTTGCTGCAGGGTAGTTTCACTATTTGTTATTGTCCCAGGCCGCTAGTAAAGACTATGCACTTTTAGTGCAAGACTTTAGTTATGCTGTCATTCCGACTAAATCGTTAGGAACGATTTAGAATGTACAAAGTACAGCCCGAAAGGTGGAAGGCAGGATGCCTGGAATACAGAGTATTTCTGTGTTTTTACAGTAATGCGACGAGGAATCTTGAGGCTCTGATATTATCTGAGGGTTTTAAGATCTCTCGGCAACTGCTCCTGCGTTGCCCTAATAAGCTACATCCTTGTAGCGATCCCTCCGGTCGAGATGACAGGCACAAGAAGTGCCCTCCGGTCGAGATGACAGGCACAAGAAGTGATTTTTAATCGTCTGAAACAACCTGTGGACTTTCAGTCCATAGTCGTTGAGTTTAGTGTTTACTTAACGCCACTACTTCTGGATCTCCAGCCCAGATAAATCAGACTGGCAACAACCAGTCCTGGAAGTAGAGGGTCAACACTGCCATCCGGACTGTAAGCGCATGAACATCCGCTGCTATCTGGTAGCTGGTGATTCTGCCGTTGCAGTGGTTGACGATGTTTTTGTTACGTTTGTAGCCGTTCCGGTATCCGCATCAAGATAAGTCATCGTCACCGTCGTGCCAACGTCAACATTACTGTACTCATCGGGCAAAATTGCTGCGAATACACCGCGGTTCTCACCTTGCTCGAGCAGTGTTAATGTTTCGCTTAGCCCTGTGCTGGTCGCTATACCGACATCAACTGATTCGATTGCGAACGGATCGAGATTTAAATCCGCATCACCGACACGTGCAGTCAGTAGAGCACCTACGGGGAAAGTAGCCGCTGGCTCAAGCAGGACATCAGCATCCAGGCTTGTAAATACCAGTTCCGGATTCGGAGTAGCGCCAACATAGGGAGGGTTACCAGCACCAGAAGTATCTTTTGTAGGAATGACCCGTATGGTAAAAGTGGTACCACCAAAAGTACTGACATCACCAACCGTAACGATATAGCTCAGACCAACATTAACCAGGTCATCGATAACATCCATGGTGTAAGCCAGGTTCGCACCCATTGCTTCGATCTCTGCAGCTGTAATTTCTGCAAAATTGCTGTCAGCGCCACCCATCCAGCCTAATGCTCCCAGGGCTGGATTATATCCATACCAGGCCAGCAGTTGAGCATCTGTCTCAGGGTTACCATCATCATCAAAGAAAACACCGTAAGGCAACATGTTATTCGCTATCCAGGGACCGAATTGATCAGTCGCACCGGCAGGCACTTCTGCATAGTCACTACCCAGGGTTGTCGTTGCAGTTAGTGTATCGGTCAGCGTTGTGGATCCATATTCATCAATCAGGAAACCTGCTCGTGTAATCCGGATCAAAGAAGCCAACGCTTCCGGTATGTTTGTCCAGCGGACCAAACAGGCCTGCAGAAAAAACCGCCAGTTGATCAGCAGTCCAGATTTCGGTGGGCACGGAGATGGTTAAATCAGCACCTGCCGCACTTGCAGTTATAAAACTTGCACCAACACCGACACCAACCTGAACACGGAAACCTTCAAGACGACCATCAGTCCAGTTATTTATTTTCTGAAAAATCTGGTATTGACGCGACCCGGCTTCGGCTTCTACATTGAATACCAGGTCAATGCCTTCAACACCGCTACCATCGACAGAAGTTGGTAACATCGCCAGTTTATAACGCTTATGGCTCTGGAAAGGCCCGCTGCAGGTAACCTGCTGCGGGTCGTCGGAATCCAGGTAATGATCAGCCAGATAAGAAGTCGCCATGATACAGTTAGCTGGCTTTGGCGGTTTTACGCCCGCATCGTCATTGACGATCTTGATACCGGCTGGTTCACCGATTGGCCAGTCTTTGGCCAGAACGATACCCATAGGCGTACCCGCAGCATCATCTACATTGGCAACATAAGAAAAGTCCGAGTCGGTTGCAAAATTGTAGTCTCCTGTTAACTCATCGAACCAGCTGTTTAAAGCATCGCCTACAACGCCCTGGGTACCATTGAGTACGACTTCCACATTATTATCCAGGTTCCAGCCAGCAAAACCCTCCGCGCCAGATGTTATCTTTCCAGCCTGGGCGGTAAATGAAATACCTGCCAATGCAAAAACAAAAGCAAACCTGATAACAGATTTTTTGTTATGTTTAGCCCGGGCCAGCTGTTTAATTATTGAGTTTTCCATAACAGCCTCCTATTTGTTTCATGTTGCATCCGCCTGGATATCAACGACGGTAAAGTGCAAATGCGTTCAGTACGCAAGTGCAGCTGCTGCCGTTGCAGCTTAGCCACAGCCCCCCGCCTTCGCTACTTTTTTCAGCAGTTTCACTTTGGGAGTGAACTCTCGCTGTGGTGCATGATGTTCGTCCGGACGGGATGCAGCATGGCGTGCACCGAGTGCCATTTTAAATGGATGCCGCAGGCTGCCATCCTGGATGGCGAGGCTGGCTGCACCGTGGTGCTCGAACTCTTCATCGGAAACACCATAGATGTTCAGCCAGTGATTAATGCCACCTTCGAGGATATAGGCGTTCGGTTTTGCGATGGTCATTAGCCGCTGCCAGGCCCTGGTTGATTGAATCTCATCATTGCTCACCAGCACGACCACCGCATTCTCCGGCAGGGACAGAATTCGTTTGCGCTGCGCGGTCAATTCTTCCAGGGTCACAAGTTCAGCATCCACCAGGTGAAACTGGTTCCAGTCCGGCTCGTTACGTACGTCGAAGATAAGCAGATCTATGTACTCGTCATTCATCATGTGGAGCAGCTCAGCCGGGTCAATATATACCGTTCGTTGTTCCAGCCGGGGGCCATACTCTTTAGCCAGTAACTGCCACTTTCTTTCCGGGTCGGGCTGGTTGTAGAAAACAAGCGATCCAGAGACCAGCAATAAAATGAATGCGGCTGATATGCGCAGTTTAAACGGGCTATGGTCTTCCTGTACTCCGTAGATGGCCTTGCTGATAAGGCCAAACCCCCAGAACATGGCCAGTGCCATAAGCACCGCAAGAAATACCACCACACCGGTATCAAGCCCAAACAGCTCGGGCAGGGTAAAACGTCCCATGAAACTGGAGTTCCAGAAGCTGTTAAAGTACGCAACCGTATCGCCAAAGGCGAGAACGCCGGTAATGACACCCAGTACAAAAAAGATACCGTCCACTTTCAGTGTGGCCAGGCTGACCAGGGAAGTCCCCGGGCAGTAGCCGCCGATAATAAAACCGAGGCCCATAATGAGACCACCGACGATACCAGGCCACAGATAGGTCGGATTGACCCAGACCTCGTCGTAGTCGAGCAGCCCCAGTGCGGTGGAGAGAAAAACCAGCGTCATGGCCACCACAATACCCGTGAACATCACTTTCAGGACGACCAGTTCGCGAAAGTAAAACTGGGCGGCGAGCCGGCGTGCATCGCCAAAACCGGCTGATTCCAGAACAAAACCAAAGGCAAAACCGATGGCCAGATAGACCAGGTAGGATGCCTGGATGCCGAGATCGGCGACAAGATCAAAAGGTGCCATGATCTATTGCTCCGGCTGCCATAGTCGCCTGACAAACCAGGCCAGGCCATAACCACCGGCAAACACGGCCAGCATGAAAGCCCAGCTGCCGACCGATAATACCGCGCCACCGCTTAGCGCCTGACCCGAAGTGCAGCCTCGTGCCAGCCGTGCACCGTAACCCATCAGGGCACCGCCGAGAAAAGCGTAAGCCCATCGTGAGCTGGAGCTTATCTGCGGTCCACGAAAGGTCTCTAACTTGACACGTCTGTGTAACATGCCCGAAGCAAAACCACCGAGCAGGATTCCTGCGACTTCCCAGACGATCCAGTGATCCAGTGGATCCCTGTCGCCACCGGCCATGCGGGCAATATACGGTACACTGTCCACGTACTCGGGTACCACCAGATCCTGTACAGCAACGGCAATCCGGTTCACGCCACCGGACGATCCCAGTCCATGACCGGTAATGAAGAAGGAAAGGAACAGCACTATGCCGAGCAGAACTCCGGCTACATAGGGATTCCAGTATTTTGTCCTGTCTGTAGTCTGCATCATGTTTTCACTCCGTATTTTTTCTGTTGATAAGGGTCTTGTATGACTGTGCCACATCATCGTTCGGGCACAAACTGCAGGGCACCGTTCTCATTTATGAGAAGCTCACCATCCAGCACGATATCAGTGCTAGTTGCTGCAATAGTCGGTTCCACATTACCCGGCCGGTATGGGGACAGGGTAAAAGCAGTGGATCCCTGCTCGTCTCCATCGTGACAGCGTGTGCAATCCCGGTTGACCAGGTCACCATGACGGACATTGTGGTGGATGTGGTAGGCTCGAACCTCGCCCCTGATGTAGGGGTTTTTCACTCCGTTAGCCCGCAGTCGTTCCTTGATCAGGACAACTTTCGACGAGCTATCAAGACGTAATTCATCTGCCTCCAGTTTTCCATTGCGGTCTGCATCAAAAGCCTGCATGATTTCCTGCTCGTAAGCCCGATTACTGATCCAGGCGCGGGCAAGTGTATCTGCTGCAACCTCTGTTTCGTTTGCTCGATCTACCCAGAACCAGCGTGTAACCAGGTTATAGGGCAGTACCTTGTAATCTCCCTGCGCATTTGTGCCTATCCGTAACAGTGGTTTGTAGCCACGGATGTAGGCTGTGGTCGTAAATTGATCAAAGATTTCACAAAAATATAAACAATCACGCAGATCCTGTATATCACCGTCGACGCCACGATAACTTAGCTGCGCTGTACCATCGAGCCGTAAAACCGTGGCATCGATAGTTTGCTGGGCGGCCATTTGCAGCTCTGGTACGTGGCAGGACTCGCAGGCAACCGCCTTGAAGTGTCTATCCTGTTCGGGCAGCCAGCTATGTGTTCCTGTCAGGCTGTGGCAGCTCTCGCAACGTCGCCGGCTGCCGTCGCTGGCAGGCTCGTTAATCACCGCGACCTCTCCCGCAAGGCGCTCTGGCCGGCCTCGGGAATAGTGGCAGTCACCACAGGAAACCAGGCGTTCAGCGTGTACATCCCAGGGCATATCGAGCTGGTCCTTGTTTTTCAGGTTCATCGCCGACAGGCGTACCAGTTGGGGTGAAAATACCTGGCCAGTCTTTTCCGTGGTCCATTCATTGCCATTTCCGAGCGGAACCCTCAGCGGGTCGGAACCGTTGTGTACCATGCCATGACAGATTCCACAGTTGGCTTCGGCAACCGGTTGCAGGTGTAATTCGGCCTCACCATCCTCGGCTACTCGCTCGCTATTCCAGCGGTAGCCGTCAGCGGTCTTTGCTAGCAGACCGGTACTCGCCAGCGTCGCGCTTACCGACCACTCGGGTTTGCCGGACTGGATGGCTTCGAGCCTGCCAGCATGATCAGGTTGTGGAATGTGGCACAGGAAACAGTTCATCTGTTCATCATCGCGCGCAGGAATACGCGGACCGTCGGTCATCAGCAGTCTGCGTTCGACCGGAAGTTTTTCATCCTGCACGCTGGTGTGGTAACCATGTGTATGCAGAAAGTCCGGCTCCTCGAGTTCGTGACACATGCCACAGGTTTGCGTCACTGACAGGGCTTCGCCGGACTGGCTGACCGGTTCGCCATCTGCGTCCATCAGGTACACCGGGTCATGCTGCGCAACCTGGTGCTGCAGCGGGTCGCCGGGATAGCCGAGGGCGCTCCAGTCGATTCGACCCTGATCACCGTGGCAGTCCCGGCACTTCAGTGCCTGGTCCAGGCTGGTGACCATGTGAGATAAGGGGAAATACATCTCGGTGGGGGCGAAATCAAACTGTCCGCTATAAGGCAGCCCCGATATTTGTGAGCCCAGTTCCAGCGCGGTAGGCCAGTCAAACTTGGTCCAGAAACCGGCCTCACCATGGACGTTAGGAATGAGAAAGTAGTTGTTTACCGTATCATAGGGTTGTTTACCACGGTGCACTTTGAAGGGCCATATTTTCGCCCTGGCATCGCTACGATCGCCAAATGGCCGGTTCATGCTTGTCGGTTTCGACGGGTCAATCTGGTCGCCGACGATATAACGGGAAGAGGTCTGGTTGTACCAGTAATACTCGGGCAGTTTTTTCTTCGACCAGGTGAAGCGGCCCTTGATTTTCATGTAAACATGTTGGTCAGTGATATCAAGATCCTGGCCTGCTTCCGACCAGTCCCAGCTAAGCTTGGTTCCGGTATCGGCACCCATGTGTGGAACATGGCAGGACTGGCAGACTACGCGATCGGTATGCGCATTGAGTCGGATATCGTCATGTGGTTTATCAAGATGGCAATCAGTACATTCGAGAAAGTTTTTGTTGTCCACGCTCACGGCCATTGAGCGCCCCCTAATTTGGTGCTGCTCAGATTGGTGGCAGTCGATACACTGCATATTGAGTTTGCCCATGTGTACGTCGATGCGTGCACTGGGAAAAAGCAGTGTGTCATCCATGTCACCGTGTTTTACGGCGTCACCGCCGCCGCCCTGGAAGTGACACCCGCCGCAGTTTCTGCGCCGTGGCAAGCCCACACTACGAGCCGCTTCCAGCAGATCCACGGACTCATCCGGCAATCCTGCCCCCTTGTATTTCTTCAAATAGTTGCCGCTGTTGTCATGGCAGACCAGGCAGTCAACACGCGTCTCGTCGCTGAAATCGAAATTTCCGTCTTCCCAGCCGTAGCCAATATGGCAGGTGGTACAGGCCGACCAGTTAGATTTAATGCCGATGCAGAAGTTATTGATGACGTTGCGCTTGCCGATGCGCAGGGGGGTGTCATGTCCCGGAACGGTGACTTCCTCACCCTGCCAGTTCCAGTGAGATGTCTTCATCACCTGTTGTGCCGAATCCTGGTGACACTTGAAGGCAGGCACGCGTGACCGAGGGACCATCCGCAAACGGCTTATTGAAGAAACCGCTGTGGTCGGTATGTTCTATTTGATTGTCCAACTTGTCCCGTGCATCACTGCGAATCGATGATTCCGGTTCATTGGAGCAGGAAAGGGTGCTGGCAACGATCATTATTAGCGCGATAACAGCAAGCTGCTTGCGAATGAAATAGCTGGCGTAGTTAATTCGAGAATCCATTAGTTATTGCTCTTCCTAATAATGAAGAAAAACTTCTTTACTGGATAATACGCTAATACATTTGTGTAATCTGTGCATTGATAAATATCAATCTTTTTAATAATTAGAAATAATTAGGGTCAGAATAATTAGTAGGTCAGAAATAATTAGGGTCAGAGTAAAATTAATTGTATTATTATTCACAATTTTGAAAAGGCATAGGAAATGTATGGCGAGATTAGTTCGAGTTAGTCCTGTAGGCGTACCGCAACATGTAATTCAGCGCGGCAATAATCGTCAGCTATGTTTTGGCGGCGAAAAAGACATGAAGGCCTATCTGAACTGGCTTAAAGACTTTTCAAAAAAATATAATGTTGATGTTCACGCCTGGGTGTTAATGACCAATCATGTGCATTTATTGTGCACACCTCAGGAAGAGGGAGCCATTAGCCGAATGATGCAGTCAATTGGACGAATGTACGTACGTTATTACAACTACACTTATCAACGTAGTGGAACCCTGTGGGAAGGTCGATTTAAATCCAGTCTGGTTCAAAGTGAGCGATATCTGCTTGAACTTTATCGATATATTGAATTAAATCCTGTGAGAGCTGACATGGTTGATGATCCAGGCGAATATAGCTGGTCAAGTTATGCCTGCAATGCCCTTGGTATAAAAACTGAATTACAAACACCTCATTTAGAGTATCTTTCATTAGGTAAGACAAAAGAAGAAAGATTAGAGAATTATCGCGCATTATTTAAAGCACATGTGAACGCTGAATTATTGAAAGAAATAAGAATGAGTGTGAACAAAGGATTGGCCTTAGGTAGTGAACGTTTTACAGCGCAAATAGAAGAATTAACGGCTAGACGAGTAACGCCAGGAAAAGCAGGGCGGCCACAAAAGATTATTGAAAATACTGATTAATGTTACTCTGACCCTAATTATTTAACCCTAATTATTGACCCTAATTATTACTAATTATAACGGAACAATATGAACAAAGAAACCCTGAACCACATTGTCATAAGTGAGCAGCAATTTGATAAAGCTAATTTATATATGCACCACCTGAAAAGAGGCCTTGTTGATTCTCTCAAACAGCCAAGACATATTAATGTTGTTAATTTTCCTGTCGAACTTGATGACGGTACGGTAAAAACCTTTCGTTGTTACCGCGTTGTTCATAATCGCGTGTTTGGGCCAGGAAAAGGCGGTGTACGCTATCACCCAGATGTAACCGAAGAAGAAGTTATTTCACTGGCCAAACTCATGACATGGAAATGTGCCCTGGTTAATATACCTTTTGGTGGTGCCAAAGGTGCAATCATCTGCAATCCAAAAGAGCTTAGCACTAATGAGCTAAGGCGCATAACCCGCCGCTTTACCTCTGATTTTTTTAATCTGATTGGACCGCACACCGATATTCTGGCGCCTGATATGTATACCAATGAACAAACCATGGCCTGGATATATGATACCTATAATGTGCTGAATCCCGGTAAAAATAATCGACCTGTGGTTACTGGCAAACCTATTGAGCTGGGTGGCTGTTATGGCCGAATTGAAGCCACTGGACAAGGCTGTTTGTATTTAACTGAACGTTTTTTTTCAACAGGGCTGATACCCGAGATAAGTGAAGTTGCCGGTGCTCGTGTTGCTATACAGGGTTTTGGCAATGTGGGCAGCGTGGCTGCAGACGTCTTCAGCAGGCAGGGCGCAAAAATTATCGCTTTAAGTGACAGCAGTGGCTGTGTCTACTCAGAAGACGGTCTCAATCTTGATGCGGCTGTTGCATTTAAACAGGAACACGGTTGTCTGGTCGGCATGCCGGGAACCCTTACCCTGACTAACGAAGAACTCATTGAGCTAGACTGCGATATCCTTATTCCTGCTGCCATCAGTAACCAGATTCATGCTGGTAACGCCAGTAATGTCAAAGCCAGGCTTATTGTTGAAGCGGCCAACAATCCAACCACACCTGCAGCAGATAGTATCCTGCAGAAAAAGGGTATTTACGTTATGCCTGACATTATGGCGAATGCGGGTGGTGTAACCGTAAGCTATTACGAATGGGTGCAAAACCAGGCTAACGAGCAATGGGACCTTGACGCCGTTAATGAAAAACTCAGAAGAAAGATGCATCACTGTTTTGATACTGTTTTTAAACGCTGGCAGGCATTTGTCGTGGGTGAAGAAAAAGTAATGGATAAAGAATCAGGAGAACAACTGGAATGTCCTGATTTTCGCACGGTGGCTTTAGTTACGGCTATAGAAAGAGTGGCCAATGCCACCCTGTTAAGAGGTATCTGGCCTTAGTATTAAATTGCTCAGGATTTAAGCTTGCTGCGGGATAGTTTATTCTCAAAAAACAAAGGAAATCTGATGACATCAAAAACAGTTAAAGGCAGTTGTTTGTGCGGCTCGGTGAAATACCAGGTAACGGGTGAAAGCAAACGTTTTTATCACTGTCATTGCAAACGTTGTCGTAAGGCGACAGGCACGGGTCATGCAAGTAATTTGTTAATGACACCACGAGACCAGTATTACCTGGCTTCAGGGTGAAGAACTGTTGGCGCGATATAAAGTGCCAGAAGCAGAAAGGTTTTATAACTGCTTTTGTCAAACCTGTGGTGGGCCGATGCCGCGAGTGGTACCCGAGCTGGATGCTGTATTGATCCCTGCCGGTTCGCTGGATACACCGCCACCGGTTTTCCCGCAGGGGCGTATTTTCTGGGACTCACGCGAAGAGTGGTCCTGTGAAGATGCACTGCCGGTGTATGCAGAATACCCACCGGAAAAATAAAAGCCTGTGCTTGAGTTTCTTAAGCTTTAAGAAGATTATCTATTTTAGCCAGTAATTCATTCGAATCAGGTGGTTTAACGATATAGTCGCTTGCGCCCTGACGTTTTGCCCAGACCTTATCGGTTTCCTGGTCCTTAGTGGTTAGCATGATGACCGGTATATGCTGAGTTTCCGGGGTTGTAGTGATTTTTCGGGTTGCCTGAAAGCCATTTATATCAGGCATGACTACATCCATAATAATAACATCAGGATTAGTGCTGCCTGCTTTTTCTATGCCTTCAATACCGTTCACTGCCTGAACAACATCATGACCTGCCGATGCTAATATTTTAGTTGTTCCGCTTAACATCGTCGGTGAGTCATCGACAACAAGAATTTTAGCCATATTTTTTCCTGAACTAATTTATTATTAGAATTTTATTACGTCACATAAGTATAGACATTGTTTTCTATTTCGTGACTAAACGATAATTTTCGGGGTTTTTAATCTATGATGGCAATATCACTTGAAAGTCTATAGCCACTGAGTTTTTTTGCGTCTTTTGCGAACTAAGCTTTAGTTTTAATGCTCTCCCGTCAGCTTACTGCAGGGGGTATTCACTTCCGACATGCCACCGATATTTTAAAAGGGCTGATATAATCAGAGATTCCCTGGCTTTTTATCTTGATGATACTTCGTTTGAATACACAATCGTTCAATAATCGACTGAAACAATGCATGTTAAGTGATGTGTTTCGTTTTCGTCGTCGCCTGCAAAAAATTAAGCAGCTTGCTAAACAAAGTGATAAGCAGGCCCAAACACAAAAAATGACCCAGTTGAACGCAGAGATTGAGTCTTCTATGGCTACTGCGTTAGCACGTAAACAAAACCTGCCTGTAATCAGCTATCCCGATATATTACCGATTGCGCAAAAAAGTAAACTGATTAAAAAAACCATCCTGCAGAATCAGGTGACGATTTTATGTGGTGAAACCGGCTCGGGTAAAACCACGCAATTGCCTAAAATCTGCCTGGATATTGGTTTAGGTGTTCGCGGAAAAATAGGGCATACGCAGCCACGACGCCTGGCTGCGCGTTCAGTCTCGTTGCGTATCGCTGAAGAACTGAACACTGAACCGGGTAATGAAGTGGGTTATAAAGTCCGGTTTTCGGATAAAACAAATGACAAAAGTTACATCAAGCTGATGACCGATGGTATTTTGCTGGCGGAATGTAACCACGACCCTTTCCTTAATCAATACGACACTATTATTATCGATGAGGCGCATGAGCGCAGCCTGAATATCGATTTTTTGCTTGGTTATCTAAAACGGCTGATAGAAAAGCGTAAAGACCTGAAAATAATTATCACCTCCGCGACGATTGATCCTGACCGGTTTTCAAGACATTTTAATAATGCACCGGTGATTAATGTTTCAGGCCGTACCTATCCTGTCGAAGTGAGATACCGTCCCTATCAAAATGTTGAAAATGAAGACAAGGATGGCCAGCCCAAAAAAGAATTGCCCAAAAAAGATTTGCAGCAGGGCATTATCGATGCGGTTAATGAACTGTCAAAAATCGATCGTGGAGACATACTTGTCTTTTTAAGTGGCGAAAGAGACATACGCGAAACGACTGATGCTTTTTCTAAAGAAAAGGGCAGCAGGGTTTTAGATAACACCGAGGTGTTACCCTTGCTGGCGCGTTTATCAAACGCTGAGCAGAATCGTATTTTTCAGCCATCAAACAAACGACGCATTATTCTTGCTACCAATGTAGCAGAAACCTCATTAACTGTGCCGGGTATTAAATACGTTATTGATTCGGGTGTTGCTCGAATATCGCGTTACTCGTGGCGCAGTAAAATCCAGCGTTTACCGGTCGAGAAAATTTCACAGGCTTCAGCCAATCAACGAAAAGGGCGTTGTGGTCGTGTCTCAGCAGGTATCTGTATTCGTTTATACGATGAAGAGGATTTTAATCAGCGCCCCGAATTCACCGAACCTGAAATTCAACGCACCAACCTTGCGGCTGTTATTTTACAGATGGAAAACCTGAGGCTTGGTCACATAAATGACTTTCCTTTTGTTGAGCCGCCCACAGACAGGCTGATTAATGACGGTTATAAGTTATTGTTTGAGCTGGGCGCTATTGATAGTGCGAACAGGCTAACAAAGATAGGCAAACATCTTGCTCACTTCCCGATTGACCCTAAACTTGCCCGCGTTCTGCTGCAGGCTAAAAATGAGAATGCTTTAACTGAAGTTTTAATAATTATCTCAGCACTGGCGACACAGGACCCACGTGAACGGCCACTGGATAAACAACAGGCTGCTGATGAAAAACAAGCTGTCTTCAGCGACAAGCTTTCCGATTTTATTTTTTATATCAATCTATGGCATGCCTATCATTCAGAAAAGAAAATATTATCAGGTAATCAACTGCGCAAGTGGTGCAAGAATAATTTTATATCCTGGATGCGAATGCGTGAATGGATTGATACCTATAATCAAATCAAACGCATGTTGTCGAATTTAAAACTTGGCCTGAATACAACAACTGCATCGTATGAGCAGATTCATCGCTCATTACTGACAGGGTTTCTGGCGAACATTGGTGTTAAAAATGAAGGCAAGGAATTTTTAGGCGCCAGGAATAAAAAGTTTAATGTCTTTCCAGGCTCAGCACTATTTAAGTCCCCGCCTAAATGGATTATGGCAGCCGAGATAGTAGAAACATCGCGGGTCTATGCGCGCACTAATGCAAAGATCGATGTCACCTGGGTAGAAGAAAAAGCAAAACATTTACTTAAGTATTTTTACAGTAATCCACATTGGGAGAAAAAACGTTCGCAGGTTGTTGCGCATGAACAATCAACGCTGTACGGGTTAATTATTAATGCAGATAAAAAAGTTAGTTATGGCAGAATTAATCCTGTTGAAGCCAGGGAAATATTCATTCGTTCTGCGCTAATAGAAGGTGACTTTGAATGCAAAGCCGATTTTTATCTGCACAATCGAAAATTAGTTGAAGAGCTTGAAACCCTGGAAGCAAAATCACGGCGACGTGACATTATCGTTGATGAAAATGTTTTATATGATTTCTATTCCCGGCATCTGCCAGACAATATAGTCAGCGGTGCGGCACTGGATAAATGGTTGCGTGCTCATACTGATGAAGCAAAGGAATTGTTTTTAACAAGGCAAGATTTAATAGCTGATGATGCCACACTGGTATCTGACGATTTGTTCCCTGATTTTCTTGAAATGAATGGTTCTACGTTTCCCATTGAATATCATTTTGATCCGCGCAATCACTGTGATGGAATTACACTGATTACGCCAGCAGCCGGGCTAAAGATAATAAATCCGCAACGATGTGAATGGCTGATTCCTGGTTTATTGCATGAGAAGGTTGTCGCCTTGATTAAGTCGCTGCCAAAGCAATTAAGAAAAAACTTTGTACCCGCACCGGATTTCGCCACTGCCTGTGTTGAGGCATTAGAAGTTTCAGATACTGCTTTATGCACAGCGATTGCCGGCCAGCTTAAAAAAATGACAGGTGTGCAAATTCCTTATGATGCCTGGAGCACTGCAGCCATAAGCCGGCACCTGTTAATGAATTTTAGAGTCATCGACGATGAAGGTGACGTGCTTGAAGAAGGTCGTGAGCTGCAGTTAATCAAGGATAGATTATCCGGTTATGTTGCCCGGATGCCTGAAATTGAATCAACGCAGGTCGACACGTCATATCATCAGGATAACGTTGGCGCTGATATTCTGGATAACATGGAAACTTCAGTCGAGCTTGATATGCATGGTGTTTCCATCAAGCTCTACCCGGCATTAGTTAAAGAGGGCGGGCAGGTTAATCTCAGGGCGCTGGAGAATAACAAATCCGCACAGGCAGAAACCCATAAAGCATTGCGGCAGCTTTTTATTAAAGCCATGCCTGAACAGGTAAAACATTTAAAAAAATCGATTCCAGATATTCAGAACCTGTGTTTAAAGTACAGAGATTTTGCTTCCTGTGATGAGCTTAAACTCGATATTATTAATAAAGTAATCGACGATGTTTTTTTATATGACAGCATTCAGACAGAAAATGAATTTAATCTAAGACTGGAAAAAGGCAAAAGTGAGCTGCACGAAAAAGCAAAATACTGGAGCCGCTTACTAACCAATATTCTCGATGAATATCGTAGCATAAAAAAGAGTATGAAAAACCCGTCTTTATCTCAGCTGGATACGGTAACGGATATACAGCTGCAGCTGGATTTTTTGTTCCCGCCAAATTTTATCACCCGAATTGAGCAGCAATGGTTGCAGCAATACCCCCGGTATTTAATGGCGATAAAAAAACGTTTTGATAAAGCAAAAACCAACGCCACACGAGACCGGCAACTCAGGCTGGAATTTTCCAGCTTGTGGCAGGCCTACATCAAGCGACAGGCCGCACTGGAAAAACAGCATATTGATTCGCAGCAACTTAATCACTATCGCTGGATGCTGGAAGAATACCGTGTTTCCTTGTTTGCCCAGGAACTGAAAACAAAGTTTCCTGTATCTGAAAAGCGATTAAAAACCTACTGGAATGAATTATCGGATGCCTGACACTGTTTTTATTCTTGTCATCCTGACCGGAACGCAGTGGAGTGGATCCCTGCATGGCAAGGATCACTATCTTTCAGGGTGACAGTAATCTCACGAGACAAAATATTGCACTTAAAGTCACTGCTGTTCCGCAAACATGAAAGGCATGGGTTGTGTGTCACCGCCAAAGACCGTATCCCGCAGGGCAGGTTTTTTGCTCCTCGGTAACTGCTCCTGCGTTACCCTACTACCGTACGTCCTGTACATATGCATTGCCCTAATAAGTTACATCTGACCTCCATGGATGGAGGAAATGCAATAGGATTGTAGGAACAATCCTTGCCATGTAACGATGCAAAACCTGCACTTCCATCGTCCGTGTTGGTCGAATGCGGGTGATGGTCGTTGCCAACTGTGCCCGATTCACCTCCCTTGCAGTTAACGTGACAGCAGTTGTATGTCGCCAAGTTGTTGAAAGGTCATGCTAAGCACTCTTAACTTAGTGCCATTCGGTACTGAGACGGTAAAACCAGATTCATCTTGAACTTATCGCGGTTAGCTTAATCTGAATCAATGATTAAAAAGTTCGCTAATGCTATAAAACACAATGTTTATGCCGTTTCTAGTTCAAATAGTCATGAAGTTTTTTATGTCACGATTTTTTGTGTTTTGTCTTTTGTTGCTGCCTGCTACATTTAATGCTCAGGCATATCAGCTATCCGGATACCTCCCCGTATATAGCTGGAACTATGACGCCAGCCGTAATCCGAATGCTGATGGCAGACACGCTTTAAAACTGGCAAAACAAACAAATAGAAAGGTGTTGATTGAAGTTGGTGGTGACTGGTGTAGCTGGTGTTTTGTTCTGGATCGTTTTATCAAGGAGCACCCGAAAGTAGAATCGCGTCTTCACCAGACCTTTGTTGTGCTTAAGGTGAATATCAGCGATGAAAATGATAATGTTGATTTTATGGCTGCTTTCCCGCCAGCCCAGGGTTATCCGCATATGTATGTTAGCGATAGTGATGGTAACATTCTAAGCTCACAGGACACGGCTGATTTTAGAGAAAATAAAAAATATTCCGAAGCCCGTTTTATGGAATTTTTTGATCGCTGGAAAAACTAAAGTAAATAAAAAGAATCATTACTGTCCCGTTAACTATTTTATAATCTACCCAAAAGTCTGTACATATGGGAATATGAGCTTATTTCTTTATACGACATGCAAGTCAACAAAGTCGATTTTTGTCATCTCGACCAGAGGGAGAGATCTTTAACACCGGTACACAAGATCTCTCCCTCTGGTCGAGATGACACAACAAGTTAACGGGACAGCAGTGAAACAGAATGACTAAGCAGACGGATTTAAAAAAACAGGCATCAGTCGCCGCGAGTTTATGAGGCGGACAGCCTTGCTGGGCTCTCTGGCTTTAAGCTATCCCGCCACTGCTCTGGCAGAGTTGCGTTTAGCAAAAGATAAACCGGTCACCGCAGACTGGTTGAATAATCCAGACTGGCAAACCCTCGCTGCGGTGCAGGAAGTACTGTTTCCGGCAGCTGAGGATATCCCCGGTGCAAGTGATATTGCTGCCACCGTTTATCTGCATAAAACTATTGAAAATCCGAATGCCGACGGTGAAGACAGGGACTTCATCTTTAAAGGCATTGGCTGGCTGGATGCGCTGACACAGGAGCACCATAAAAAAAACTTTGTGCAATTATCAGTAGAGCAGCAGGAGAAAATTATTCAGCGGATTGTGAAAAGCCGGGCAGGGCGTAACTGGGTTTCAATGCTGCTTTCTTACACCCTTGAAGCTTTACTGAGCGATCCGGTTTATGGTGGTAATAAAAACCAGGCCGGCTGGAAATGGTTGCAGCATCAACCCGGGTACCCGGCACCAGCGGCGGATAAAACCTGGGAGATACTATTACAAAGGCGCTACCAGTCATGAGTAAGTCTTACGACGTCTGTATTATCGGCAGCGGCGCGGGTGGCGGGCCGGTGGCACTGACACTGGCAAAGGCGGGTTACTCGGTTGTGGTGCTGGAGAAAGGTCCCTGGTTTACTGAAAACGATTTTTATAAAGACGAACTTGCCTGTTGCCGACACAGTGTTTATACACCAAAACTTTCTGAAGAGCAGCATGTTATTGAGGACACGGATAATGACGGTAACTGGGTGGGCGAAGCCACTTCCGATTCCGGCTGGGATTTCTGGAACGGTAACTGTGTTGGTGGATCATCAAATTTGATGAGTGGTTTTTTCTACCGGCTTAAACCGGAAGATTTTCGTCTGCGTTCCGAGTTTGGTGCAATTGAAGGTGCCAATGTTGTCGACTGGCCGATCAGTTATGATGATCTGGAGCCGTATTACACCCTGGTAGAAAAAGAAGTCGGCATTTCCGGTTCTGTTACCGAGCATCCATTTGCAGAGCCCCGTTCCAGCAAAGATTTTCCTTATCCGCCAACAGCGGAGCACCCGGTATCGGGACGGATTGATGAAGCCTGTCGCAATATGGGTTTGCATTCACTGCCTACGCCCAGGGCGATATTGTCACGGGATAAAGGCAAGCGAAGAAGTTGTGAATACTCCGGTTTTTGCGGTAGTTATGGTTGTTCGTCAGGTGCCAAGGGCAGTTCAAGAGCCGCTTTGCTGGATCAGGCAGTGGCGACAGAATACTGCGAGATTAAACCGCTGTGCAAGGTTTATAAATTAAGCAGTGATAGTAAAGGTAAAGTGGTTTCAGCTGACTACTATGATGTCAATGGCGACAGCCAGAGTATTAAGGCAAAATTGTTTGTAGTTGCCTGTCAGGCGATAGAAACCAGTCGTCTGTTATTGTCTTCAACCGGAGCAAAACATCCGCAGGGACTGGCCAATAACAGTGGACAGGTCGGCAAAAACTTATTGTTCTCAGCGGGTGGTTCAGGTAATGGTGATTTTGAATATGCAGACATGGACAGGCAGGCAGCCGATGCGATGAAAACAAGAGGGCCATTTGTTAACCGTGGTTTGCAGGACTGGTATTTTATAAACGATAAAACCATGGGTGGCCGGATAAAAGGCGGCACTGTGGATTTTCTACTACGTCATCCGAATGCCATGAGTAAGGCAATGGGCGCCAAGTGGGATGGTGATGATCTGGTCTGGGGCCGGGATTTGCAAAAAAATCTGAAATCAATTTTCACCGATAGCCAGACATTACGTTATGAGATTTTTTGCGACTGGTTACCCACTGATAACTGTTTTGTCAGTCTCGACCGCTCGGTGAAAGACAAATGGAATTCCCCGGTGGCAAAAGTACGCATTGGTTACCATGAGCATGATCTTAAAGTCGGTCACTATATCAATGAACATTCCAGCAAGGTACTGAAAGAAATGGGGGCAACAAATATCCGTTCAAATATCAGCGGCGCACCACCGCAAAACCTGGTAGCCGGCGGATGCCGTTTCGGTCATGATCCAAAAACCTCCGTGCTCAATGCGGACTGCCGGGCACACGATGTTGAAAATCTTTATGTCACCGACGGCAGCTTTATGCCAACCGGCGGTAGCGTGCCCTATACCTGGACGATATACGCCAATGCTTTTCGGGTGGCAGACAGAATAAAGGATGTGCTGTCATAATTGGACTTACTCAAGGGAATGGCACT